>JBARFA010000120.1:0-19526 GCA_049796755.1 Acidobacteriaceae bacterium | reverse complement strand
CTTGAAATTCGGCGTCGCGGGCAGCCTCGATAGCTTGGATGGTAGAAGCGCCGGTTGTGCAGACGTCGTCCACAATGACCACGCGCGCGCCGGGCTCGTTAAAGCCTTCAATGCGGCGGCCGGTGCCGTGGGTCTTTTCCGATTTGCGGACGAGAAAGCCGTGGATGAGCGGCGCATCGGGATGCTGCAGATGATCCCATGCGCTGGCAGAGGCGATATTGGAGACCAGCGGATCCGCCCCCATGGTGAGGCCGCCGACGGCTTGCGGATGTAGTTTGTGTTGTCGGATCAGGTCATAGAGAGCAACGCCGGCGAGACGGCCACCTTCTGCATGCAGCGTGGTGGTGCGGCAGTCGATGTAGTAATCGCTGTGCGCGCCGGAGGAGAGAGTGAACTCTCCCAGGCGAAAGGATAAGGTCGCAATCAGGTGGAGCAGCGGGGTGCGCGGATCGGAAGTGTTGGGCATGGGTCTCCACTGATTGTAAGGAGTAGACCGGTTTTTTTGAAATGGAGTGATTGCTCAGCGGGACCTGTTGTCTCAAAGTTGATGAAGGTTGCACGCGAATCCATCGATTCGATATTGGCGGACGCGGGACATCTCGAAAGATGCCCCGCAAATCGCACAAGTTTCCTGTGAAGGTTGGCGGCCGCTGTGGCTAGTGATCGTAGCCGTCATGCGGCGGTGGTGGGGGCGGATTGTGATCGTCATGCATCGGTGGCGGTGGCGGATGATGATCGTGATAGTGGTGGCGATGCGCGCAGCCGGTGAGTCCCGCCATTGCAAAGGTTGCTAGCAGTAAGGCGGCGATCTGAATTCTGCCAGTCATTTTATAAAGTCTCATGCAGGATAGGATGCAAGATACACGCGTCAAGAACAGTCCGCTTTTTCACGCTGCTCGAGCCACATGATTACCGCCGGCAGACACTGTTCTGAAGCGGCTGTGGCAGATCTAGTCGATGCCCATCTTGCGCTGCATCTGTTCCAGGCTGAGGCCCTTGGTTTCGGGATAGATGAAGAGAACCACGAAGAATTGCAGCACCATCATAGCAGCGAAAAAGTAAAAAGGAACGGCGGCATGGTGGAGAGCGATCACGGGGAAGATGCCGGATAAGACAGCATTGCTGATCCAGTTGGCGGACGTGCCGAGGCTCTGACCTTTGGCGCGTACGCGGGTGGGGAAGACTTCCGCCAGATACACCCAGATGACCGCACCCTGCGAGATGGCGAAGGCGACAATATACAGAACGAGCAGCGGCAACAGATCGCGCTGGTGACCAGGGATTTGAAAAATAACGGCAACCAGCAACAGGCAGATGGCCATGCCGACGGAGCCGATGAGCAGCAGAGTTTTGCGACCCAGCTTGTCGATCACTGAAATAGCGGCGAGTGTTGCGATCAGGTTTGCGAGCCCGACATACACCGCCTGTTTGCCGGCGGAGAGACTGTTGAAGCCGGCGGCGGCGAAAATATCGTTCATGTAATAAATAATGGCGTTGATGCCGGTGAGCTGGTTGAAGATGGCGATGCTGACGGCGAGAAAAATCGGCAGCCGATATTTCCGGCCGAGCAGGGGCTCGCTTTTTGCCCGACGTTCGAGATGAACGGAGGCGACAATGTCCTGCAATTCCGCTTCGAGGTCGGGGGTGTTGGCGCGCAAGAGTGCATCGCGGGCTTCTTCAATGCGCGCCTGCATGACCAGCCATCGCGGGCTGCGACCGATGGTGAGCAGCATGACGAGGAACAAAGCCGCGGGAACAGCTGCCACTCCCATTTGCCAGCGCCACTGCTGCATGCCGAGATGGAATGTCTCGATGTAGAAATTTGACATGTAGGCGAGCAGAACGCCGATGACGATATTGATTTGAAATGTTCCGACGAGGCGCCCGCGCCATTTTGCAGGGGCAATCTCCGCAATGTACATAGGGCCGAGGACCGAACTGCCTCCGATGCCAAGGCCGCCGATGACGCGAAAGAAAAGCAGTGCATACCAGTTCCACGCGAGCGCGCAGCCGATAGCGGAAACCACGTACGCGACGGCGAGAATGCGCAAAGTATCGCGACGCCCGATGCGCTGGCCAGGGATGCCGGCCAACATGGCGCCGATGACGGTGCCGATCAAGGCGCTGGAGACGGTGAAGCCGAGCTGACCGCTGCTGAGTGCGTAGACTTGCGTCAGCATGTGGGTTGTGCCGGCGATGACGGCGGTATCAAAGCCGAAGAGCAGGCCGCCCAGCGCGCCGACTAATGTTCCGCGGACAAGATAAGAGTTCAGGGTCATCGATGGCGCGGCTCGAGAGTGCTGCCGATACATTGTATTCAGATCGCTTCCGAAACCATACACGATGACGCGGTGGGAGTCACGTCGCCACCGTTAGGAGGAGGCCTATCCTAGGTGACTGCGGGACTCGGAGGCGGGGCGGCGTCTTTGGGTGCGTCGAAGAGAAATTCTTTGCTGCGCAGTTCGCGGATGGTGTCGCGGAGTTTGGCAGCTTTTTCAAATTCAAATCGCTGCGCCGCTTCGCGCATGGAGGTTTCCATCCTGCCAATGTATGCGTCGAGGTCTTCCTGGGTCTGGAAACTTTCCGGCATGGTTTCTTCTTCTTCCGTCACGTCGGAATATTCCGCCTTCAGAATTCCGGCGAGCGTCATGTCGACGGGGCGAAGGATGGAGGTGGGCGTGATGCCATGCTCCTCGTTGTAAGCGGTCTGGATGGTGCGGCGGCGATCGGTTTCTCCAATAGCCTGCGTCATGGAGTCGGTCATTTTATCGGCGTAGAGAATGGCTCGCCCATGGATATGGCGCGCCGCCCGGCCGATGGTCTGGATGAGCGAGCCGGAAGAACGCAGGAAGCCTTCTTTGTCGGCGTCGAGAATGGCGACGAGCGAAACCTCAGGTAAATCGAGGCCTTCGCGCAGCAGGTTGATGCCGATCAGCACATCGTATTCGCCTTTGCGCAGGTCGCGGAGCAGGCGTACGCGCTCGAGGGTTTCAATTTCCGAGTGCATATAGCGGCAGCGCACGCCAACTTCTGTGTAATAGCTGGCGAGATCTTCTGCCATGCGCTTGGTCAGTGTGGTGACCAGGACGCGCTCGCCTTTCTTTGTGCGCTCGCGGATTTCGGCGAGCAGATCATCGATCTGGCCGCGGACGGGACGAACTTCAACCTGCGGATCGACGAGACCTGTGGGGCGAATAATTTGTTCGACGACTACGCCGCCGGATTGCGTCAGCTCATACGGGCCGGGCGTGGCGGAAACGTAGGTCACCTGGTTGGTGCGGCTTTCAAACTCTTCAAAGCGCAGCGGGCGATTATCCATGGCCGAGGGCAGGCGGTAGCCATATTCGACCAGGCTTTGCTTGCGAGAGCGATCGCCGTGCCACATGCCGTGCAACTGCGGAACGGTGACGTGCGATTCGTCGATGAAGAGGAGATGATCCTGCGGAAAATAATCAAGCAGGGTCGGCGGCGGCTCGCCGGGAAGACGGCCGGAAAAATGGCGCGAATAATTCTCGATGCCATGGCAGTAGCCCATGGACTTGATCATTTCCAGATCGAAGCGGGTGCGCTGGTGAATGCGCTGCGCCTCGACCATACGACCCTGCTTTTCAATTTCTTTTTCCCAGACGGCGAGCTCGGCGAGGATGCCGTCGATAGCGGTCTTCTTGCGCTCCGGCTGCACCACGTAGTGGCTTTTGGGATAGATGGGCAGGCGAGAATATTTCTGCTTGACGGTGCCGAAGAGAGGATCGATTTGCGAGAGAGCTTCAATCTCGTCGCCGAATAACTCGATGCGATACGCGCTCTCATCGTAAGTGGGGAAGACCTCGATGACGTCCCCGCGCACGCGAAACGTGCCGCGGCGGAAATCGACATCGTTGCGTTCGTAGAGAATTTCGACGAGGCGGCGGGTGATGTCTTCGCGGCGAATTTTCTGACCGCGCTCGAGCAACATCAACATGCCGTAGTAGGCCTCCGGCGAGCCGAGGCCGTAGATGCAGCTGACCGACGAAACGATGATGACATCGCGGCGTTCAAACAGGCTGCGTGTGGCGGACAGGCGCAGCTGATCGAGCTGCTCATTGATAGTCGCTTCCTTCTCAATGTAGAGATCGCTCGATGGGATGTAGGCTTCCGGCTGGTAGTAGTCGTAATAGGAGACAAAATATTCAACAGCGTTGTGAGGGAAGAACTGCTTGAACTCATGATAGAGCTGCGCGGCCAGAGTTTTATTGTGGGCGAGGATGAGCGCAGGTCGATTGAGCTGCTCGATGACCTTGGCGACGGTAAAGGTTTTTCCGGAGCCGGTGACGCCGAGCAGTACCTGATGTTTTTCGCCGCCGACAATGCCGCGAACCAGCTCATCAATGGCGCGGGCCTGGTCGCCACGCGGCTGGTAGTCACTGACAAGCTGAAAGTCCATATGTCTCTATTTTAGAGGACAGAGACGGCGGAGGCTCGCGTCGGTCCACGGTGAAGACGCAATGACGACAGGCTATTCCTCGCGAAGCACTTGGATCGGGTTGAGCCGCGACGCTCGGAAGGCTGGCAACAGAGATGCGATCAGCGCCACGGAAATGAGAGTGAGCAAGGCACCGACGGCGACGCTCATCTGGATGGGTGAGGTGTCATAGAGGAAGCGGCGAGTGAACGCGGTGGTCGCCGCAATGAGCACAATGCCGGCCACCGAGCCGATCGCGAGCATGGAAAGCGCATCGCGCAGGACGAGCCCGAGAATATGGGCACGGGAAGCGCCAATCGCCAGCCGCACGCCTATCTCGGACCGCCGCTCCTGAACTCTGAGCGCAAGAACGCCGAAGAGCCCGACGCCGCTGAGGAGAAGCGCGACGCCGGCAAAAGCGCTGCTGAGCTGGGCGATCAGCCGTTCGCTGCCGAGAGACTGGTCAACCTGCTCCGATAGCGGCAGAAAGACCATGTAGCCCGTGGAAGGCGCAAAGCGAGCCAGCGCGCCGCGATAAGCGCTGATGGCGTCGCCCGCATTCCGACTGCGGATGAAGAAGACGAGGTTGTTGTTGTATCCGCCCGCCGCGACGGTGGACTGCGATGCGGGAAAGTATACGGTGGGAGGCGCTGGATCACGCAACGACGAGTAGCGCGCATTCTCCACGATGCCAACCACGCGGCAGTCGGCCGTGAACTTGCCTTGTCTACCTCCGGGGTAATTTGCCAGAAGGGAATTGTCGAGCGGCTGCGCCCCAAGGAAAAGAATCCGGGCGGCTGCCTGGTTGACGATGCAGTTGGAGCGGTCGCGGTCCTGCTGGGTGAACTCCCGGCCCGCGAGCACGCGCGTGCCGACGGTAGCGAAGTAGCCGTCGCCCACATCGTTGAATGCGATGGAATGGTTCTGCGGATTTGCGACGCTATGCGCGTCCACCTTGGGAGCGAAGCCGGTGAGTGGGGTGACCCAGGTATAAGCGGCGGACTGGACTCCGGGACTAGCGCGCAGAGAATCCGTCATGGAACGGTACAATTCCATGATCTCCGCCGGATTCTTTTTGAGCGCCTGGAACTGCGCGGTCACCATCATCACATGGGCCGGGTTGAAACCTGCGTGATTGTTGCGCAGGCGAACCAGCGTATGGGTAAAAAGTCCGGCTGCAAACACAAGCGCCAGCGCCAGCGAGAATTGCGCGGGAATGAACAGGCGGCGGCGCAGCAGGTCGCGTCGAGCGTTCGTCCCTTTGCTTTTCAGCACAGAGTTGGGCTCGACACGTCCCGCAAGCCACGCCGGAACGAGCCCAAAGAGCAGCGTGGTCAGCAGAGCGAGCCCCGCGGTAACGATGAGAATGTGCGTGTCCGGCTGGATCTGGGTTGGTGCATCGGAACCCGCGGGCGTGAGGAAACTGGAGATCATCCTGACGCTCGACCAGGCGAGGCCTGCGGCGAAGATGGAACCGAGAAAAGCGAGCATCAGCGACTCGACGAGACATTGCTGGAGAATGCGCCAACGGCCGGCTCCAAGCGCGGAACGAATTGCGAACTCATGCTGGCGGGATTGCAGCCTGGCGGTTTGCAGTCCGGCAAGGTTCATGCAGCAGAGCAACAGCACGGCAAGCACGATGCCCTGAATCAGCAGCAAAGGCTTGCTGTACTGCACAGCGATTTCTGAGAAGCCGCGGCTGGCCGACTGCGCTGACATGTAGGAGTTTCGCCAGGCTGGAATGTTGCGCAAGCGCGCCGGCACAAACGTCCGCATGGCCGGGCTCATGGCCTTCAGTTGCGCATTCAGCGAAGCGAGCGTGGTTCCCGGCGCCATGCGCGCGATCGCGAGGACAGGGAATCCTTCCGGATGGAGAAACGGGTCCTGCTGTGGTGTGGTCGCCAGTGCGGATAGAAAGTGGATCGGAAGAAACAGCTTTTGCGGTTCGCCGACGAACATGCCGTGAAAGTTTTGTGGCAGAACGCCAACAATAACCGCCGGCTGTCCGGAGATTCGGAGATGCTTGCCGATCACGGCAGGGTCGCCGTGGAAATTGGAAAGCCAGAATCCGTAGTCGAGCACGACCGGCCATCCGCCTTCGGGACCGCCGCGCACATCGTCGTTGGGGGTAAGAAGACGGCCAAGGTAGGGGCGGATTCCGAGCATCGTGAGCGCGTTGCCGGTGACAAGATTGCCGCCAATCGAACGCAATGTATTCTGCTCGTCCGGCACGGTGAGCATGCTGCCGCTCCAGCCAGCCAGGTTGGTGACGCCGTGCAGGTGGCCTTGGAGTTCCGTCATCACCGGCCAGAATTGTACTGCGGCGAAATGGCCTGTCTCAGGGCTGCGGTAGCCGATGCTCACCAGCTCTGCTGGCTTTTGAATCGGCAGCGAGCGCAGCATGGCGTCGCAAATGACGGTGAAAATTGCGGCGTTCGCGCCAATGCCGATGGCCAGCGTCAGCACGGCCGTGAGCGTGTAACCCGGAGACTTGCGCAGCTGATGGAAAGCGAAGCGCAGGTCCGCCCAAAGGGATTCGAGCCAGTGAAACTGCCAGATTTCGACGCTGCGCTCTGTGGCGAGATCAGAGTTGCCGAAGGCGCGCCGGGCCTGGTGTTCGGCTTCTTGTGGCTCCATGCCCTGAGAAATAAGAAAGGCGGCGCGTTCCGAGATGTGGCTTTCGATCTCTTCGTGCAGTTCGGAGTGGAGACGTCTGCGAGAGAAAATGCCTCGAATCCACGACATGATAGCTCTCCTCCTGTGGTTATGATTGCCGCCCTGGAAGCGGTGAGAGAACAAGCTGAATGCCCAGCATCATGCTGTCGAGCCGGGCGGATTCTTTCGCGAGATGACGGCTTCCTTTGCGGGTCAGGGAGTAGGTGCGGACACGCCGATTGGTGGTGGACATTTCCCACCTGGCCTGCACAAAGCCAGCCTTCAGCAGACGCTGCAGCGCAGAATAGAGAGAACCTTCCTCCACTCGCAGGAGGTTTTGGGATCGCTGCTGGATTCGAGTTGCAAGGGCGTAACCGTGCAGCGGCTCCAGAACGAGCGTGTGCAGCACCATCAACTCCAGAGCGCCAGGAAATAGATCGCGCTTGCTGTCCTGTCCGATCCATCCTCTCCCAATGCATCGAGTAAACAGGGATATAGGGCAGCCTGTCAAGATTAACTGCGCGACGTTTTCACATCAGCGCTCGGCGTACATCGCCATGACGTCTTTTTGCAGCGCCATGCGGCTGGAGAGCCGCGTATAGAACATGTGACCGCCGGGATATTCCTTGACGGCGACACGGGTGGGATCGCCCATCACCGGCATTTGATCGACGGCCAGGATTGAGCCCATGAATGGACAGGCCAGATCGTCCCAGCCGTGCGCGATGAGTACGCGAAGCTTCGGATCAGCGGCAACGGCCTGTCGCAGTTGGGTCACGGAACCGGCGCGCAAAGCATCTCCACCGTGCCACCACTCGTTCACCTGAGTGGAGAGCGCGTTGTACTGCGCGTCCGTTTTCCAGCCCACGGTGTTAGTGATGAAGTTCACCATGGCTTCCGTTGTCGGCGCGATGATGGCGGCCAGGATGGGATCGTTGGCGTTCTGTTGTGGCGCGTAAGGAAATGGATCGTAGGAGGTGACGTTGGAGTCGTAAATGGAGCCGAGCTTGCCTTGCTCACGCCAGGCCTCGCGCAGGTATGCACCGGTATCGAGGCGTCCGCCGGAGTTCTTGACGAATTGCGGATCGAGCCCGGTCATCTCTGCGACGTGTTGGATCATGGCCTGTGTGGCCGCGGGATTGGATCGGCCCTCAATCAACGCGGTGGCGTAAGGGCCCTCGGTGTAGGCGATGACATCTGCCATGGCTTCTGGAGTGAGCTTGTGCTCGCGTTCCAGATGGGCCGCGGTGATGGGCGGCAAGGTCACCATCCAGGGAATGGGAGAAAGATTCTCGTGCGTTTCAATGGTGGGATTTAGGTACGGCGAAATCAGCACCACGCCGCTCATTCCGACACCAAGCTGCGATTGCAAATAATACGTGATGCGGGGACCGCGGAAGCCGCCATAACTTTCGCCGACCAGATATTTCCGCGAGGTCATGCGATTATTTTTTACCAGCCAGTCGTAAATGACTCGGGACAGATAGTGGATGTCGGGTTCAGTGGAATAGAAATCCTTCTTGGCCTGGGCCTCGGGCACGAGAGAGCGGCTGTATCCGGTGCCGATGGGATCGATGAAGACGAGGTCGGTAAAACCAAGCCAGGTTCCGGGGTTGTCGGTCAGCGTGGGCGGTTCGGACGGGCTTTCGCCTTCATTGCCGAAATTGAGATGCTTGGGACCGATCGCGCCAAAGTTGAGATAGACCGACGATGCGCCGGGACCGCCGTTGAACGCGAAGGTAACCGGGCGATCCGGTTGATCGACGGTATAGGCGGTGTAGACAACCTCGCCGGTGACTTTTCCTTCCGCATCGCGCACAGGAAATTTGCCGACGGTAACGGTGTAGTGGAGCGCCTTTCCGTCGAGCTGCATGCTTTGGGTGACGTGGGCGTCCGCAGGCAGCGGCGGCAGAGCCTGCTTCTCGGCGGCGGACTTGTCAGCAGGCGGAGGCGTTTTATTTTTGTCGGTCTGCGACGCGTCGGCGGTTGCTTTATCGTCCTGCGCTTTTGCAGTGAGGTATGGCGCAATTGTGAAGAAAATTGCGAGGCATGCAAAGGCTGCACGCTTGCGGACAAGTGAAGTCCGGATCAGATCCATATAGATATGAAGCCCCCTACCGGTGGTTGGATGTTTCTGGAGCCGTGCTCGTGATGAGCCGCACGGTGACAATTTCATGCGGGTGAACGGTGAACTGGAATTGGTGCGCGCCAGAGAGTGTTAGCTGCGATTGATTTCTTTCGACCGCGTCGGTTTGCCAGGCTTGTTGCAACTGCCACAGCGGCGTTTCGACGGTGACGGTGCGGGTAGCGCCGCCGAGATCGAGGAAGCGCAGGATGGTGCCGTGTCCGTCTTCAGCGGGCTTCCAGGTGGTCAACACAAGGTCCGGATCATTCGCGTGCAGGAAGCTGGCTTGTTTGCCGTCGAGTGGCCCGGGTGTGTCGAGAGCTTTGTCCTGGGTGGTGATTTCATCTTTTTCGAGCGGCGTCATTTCTTCCCACCCGAGGCGGCTCAGCTGGGCATCATCGGTGGAATGCGCGCTGGTGATGATGTACCGGAAGCGGAAATGGCCGCCCTGGCCGGCACGATAATTCGTATCCCAATAATTGTTCATGACGTAGGAGAAGATGGTTCCGGAGCGCGTGCCAAAATGGCTTGGCCACTGGCCGCGATTGATATCGCCAAGTGTGACCAGAGAAGCATCGAGCGGCATGACTGTGGCGGAGAGTCCATTCTGTTGCGCGGAGACCCAGTGCTGCACGGAAAACCATTCATGACCGGCGCCAGGATACATGTCCTTCGATGGATCGACGACTCCGTTCTGAATTTCATACTGAAACTGCGGATGATCCATGGCGAACGGGAAGGCAAAGTAGACGCCTTCTTTGGTGTCGACTTCTTTCTTGGTCAGATCTTCGACGAACTCGATTTTCTTCTGATGATCGAACAGTCGAATTTCCGTCGAGATTTCGGGGGTGTTGGTGTCGTTGCTCCCCAGCCGAGCAACCAAACCATACGGCGTGCGCGTGACTGAAATGAGATGGCCATTCTGGGCGGGATGGACGTCTAGGTTCGGCTTCGGATAGACGTGGCTGTACTGCAGCAGCGTGTTCGGCGCTTTGTCGCCACCAGTGACGTAGAGGTATTGGCCGAAGCGATATGGGCTTTGCTGGTTAACCAGCTCGCGCTGGAGTTGCTTGTCGTAGATGCTCTTCACCGCGCCGGTCGCGGGGTCGAGCGTCACGCGGTAATACGGGCTTTCGAGTGTAGTGGTCTGCGCGGTGGCTGCGGCAGGTTCGAGCGCTTTCTTTGTGTCGCGCAGGTGATAGACCTTGTAGCCGACGGCTGGCACGTCCTGCGCAACGAAGCGGACGTGGTGAAAATTGTTATCGCCGCCAAGGACTTCGACGGGAACGAACTGGCCGGTGGTGGAGTCGACCAGCTCCTGATTGTTGTTTAGGTCGAGAGAGACCAGTCCATTGCGAGTCCAGTTGAGCGTGTTAAAGACGATGACGTTACCGGATCCGGCGGAGATGGAGTTGGTAATGGTGGCCATGCTGTTGCGGGTAATAAAGTCAGCGAGAGCAGCAGCCTTGACCGGATAGAGCTCTTTCAACGCGAGTTGGTCGACGGCTTCTTTACTGGTGAGATCGGAGACGCTGTTGTAGGAATCCCAGGTGTGCTCGTCGGTCAGAATCATGTTCGTCCACATTTGGCTCAGACGTGATGTGTCGGCGGCGTACCTGGGGTTGACCAGCGATGTGAGAGTGGCGAGTTTTTCCGCGGAGGGGCCGCGTGCTTCATTCTGACGCTCCAGCGCAGCGGAGTAGGCGTCGGAGGCGATGCCGTCTTCCCAATAGGGACCGCCGTCTCCGCTGATGGTGGGAATGTTGTTGCCGAATTGTTTCGCGATGTTGTCGAGAGCGGCGTGAAATCCGGAGTACTGAATGTGCGGATAGGCGTAGACGGCATCCCACTGCTGCGCCAGCGTGGCCTGCTGCGGGAACAGGTCCGTATTTTCTACCTGAGTGCCGAAGAGAATAGTGGCGTCGGCGTGATAACCGGGATGCTGATACATCTGCAGGAAGAGCGGCAGCGTGTCGTGTCCGGTGGAGAGGAGCGGTGGCAGTCCGAACATAAACTGCATTTGCATGTAATGCCGCGAATACCAGAGCAGCACTTTCTGGCCATCCGGACCCTGCCACCAGAAGGGCGAATCTTCGTTGAGGTGACCTTGCAACAGCACCGGCGCGCGGTAGTTATTGCTGCCGGAAAACAGTTCGTGGATCCCGGCTGAGGCGAGGATAGAAGCGTACGACCATGTAAATGAGGGCACGTCGGTGATGTTGGCGTAGTTGAAGGGGGTGTCGTATTTGCGGCTGAAATCGGCGCTGGCATAGAGCGAGCGGATCAGAGTTTCTGCCGTGGGAAAGCCGGTGAGCAGGTTGGCATATTGCGCCGGCAGGAAAAGTTCGCGCTTTTGAATGGCGTTGATGGCGCGCTGCTGTTCCGCGGGCGTGCGTGTATCGAAGTATTGTTGCAGCGGCCAATATCCATCGAGGCTGAAGCGGAAATCAGGATGCTGCGCGATCAGTTGCATGGCCTCATCGATGACGCGACTGTGAATGGCGGCAACTTTCCCCTGGTAGTCGGAATAGCCGATGTCGAGATGAATATGGGGGACGAGAAAGAGCGTCCACTTCTTTTTGGGATCGATGAATACTTTGTCGTGTTGCGTGTGACCGCCGTTGGACCAGGTGACTTCAGCTGCAGAATGCACGGGAAATTCCGGAACTGAGAAGGTGAGTTTGTTCTCGCCGAAGTCCTGGGCTGTTTCAAGGGGCTGATGGTAATGCTTGCCGGCGACGGTGAGGTCGACCGAAGTGCCTGCTTGTACAGGTCGAGGGTCGCGCAGAATTACATCGACCGATTCTTTCAACTGGCCTTGGTGCTGCTGATAGAAAATGGTGGGAAGAATCTGGGCGGAGGCGTGGTTCGCGGCGGAGGGCTGAGGGTTGCGATCGAGCTCAATGGCGTCGTAGGTAAAGCCGGCATCCGCGGGAAGGGCTGCATTGGGCAGCGACGGTGGGACTTTCTCGACCGCCTGCAGGGTGATGGTATTTGCGCCGCGACGCAGATAATCGCCGGGAAAATCGAACTCGACATCGGCATGCGAATACGCGGCATAGAACGAACTGACCTGGTCGCCGTTTTCAGTATCAAGTTTAGGCTGCAGGTAGAAGGTGCCGGTTTTGCCGTTGATGACGACTCTGAGCGCGGGCACGCTGGAGCTTTCGATCAGGAGCGCGACATGAAATCGATAGGACGGCACGGGCGTATTGGCCAGAGAAAATTGAATGGTCCACGGAGCGGCCTGAGGAGACACGGCTGACGGGGTGGATTGAGCGGGAGTTGGAGGTTGCTCAACGCGCTGGGTGGCGTACCAGTCCTTGGAGGCGATGCTGGTTCCAACGATGAAATTCACCGGTTGTTGCGGAGTGCCTCCAGCGAGGTCAACCGAGGAGCGATTGAATTTTCCAATGGTAAAGACGGCGGAAGATGATGCGGTCTGCGCGTTGGATGGAACGGAGAAGAGAATTGGCAGAATGCAAAGGATGGATCCCAAAAGCAATGCTGGTTTCAATTTCATCATTGACTCCAATGTATCAATTGCAGTTGCACGTGCGTGCCCGGCAACGACGGAGGAGCTGCGCGAGCACGGAAAGCTTAGTGATCTAGGCCAGCGGGAGGTCAGGGAACGGAGCGCTCGCGTTCGCCTCGAACGAATATCGGCGAACTAGAAACTAACGGATTGGATCGCGGCGTCAATCCAATGGAGCAACAGGTGAGGCGCGCATCCGAACAGGACCACACCGGCAGCCAGCAGAACGACGACGGCCTGGCTGAGAATCGGCGTCCTGATTGTAGTCGCTTCGGCGGATGCATTGGCAACTGCGTCCGAAGGATTGGCGACGTACATGCGCTTGAGGACTTGCAGATAGTAGTAGAGGGAGACGGCGCTCATGGCGATTGCGAGAACGATGAGCCAGAGCAGGCCTGGGCCGGAATAGAGCACCGAGACGAAGAGATAGAACTTTCCGAAGAAGCCGGCGAGGGGTGGAATCCCGGCGAGAGAAAGCAAAAAGACAAACATACAGGCTGAGAGAACGGGAGCGCGACGGCTAAGCCCGTCAAAGTGCGCCAGGCGATCGCCGCCGGTTTGCTGTTCGACGATTGCGACCACACCGAATGCTCCCAGCGTGGCTAGCGCGTAGGTGAAGACGTAGTAGAGAAGCGCGCCCAGACTTTGCTGGGTGTGGGCCACGATGGCGAGCAGCATGTAGCCAGCGTGGGCGATGGCGGAGTAAGCCAGCAGGCGTCGAACGCTGCGCTGAACGATGGCAACCAGATTTCCCAGCACCATGGAGAGCGCGGCAACGACGGCGACAACAGGGACACAGCCGGAGGTGAAGTGCATCCACGCGGCGCTCCCTTCTGCACCGGCAAAGCCGACAGCCAGCACCTGAAAGAAGATGAAGAAGCTGGCGACCTTGGAGCTGGAGGCGATGAATGCGGCGCTCGGCGCTGGCGCTCCCTGATAAACATCGGGCGCCCAGAAATGAAATGGAAAGGCTGCGACCTTGAAGCCAAAGCCAATCACCGTGGTGACGATGGCGATGAGCAAGAGCGGGTTCAGATGCGACCCGGCGGCAATGGAAGCATGAATTGCGTCGGCAATGCGCGGCAGGCTGGTCGAATTCGACAGGCCATAGAGCAGGCTGAAGCCGAACAGCAAGAACGCGGCAGACATGCCGCCGAAAAGGAAATATTTGAGCGCGGCTTCAGAGGAGTGCGGGCGATGCTTGTCGAACGCGGTGAGGATGTAGAGCGACAAGCTCAGCAGCTCGAGAGAAATGAAAATGACCAGCAAGTCCTGGGAGCTGACCAGGAACATGCTGCCGACGGTCGCGACCATGATGAGCAGAACAAATTCGCCGACGTGCTCGGTGAAGCGGGAGTTGGTGGCCATCAACAGTGTAACGATGGCGAGCACGAGCAAGGCAATCTGGACAAGTTGGGTGAGCGGGTTGGCCAGCAGCGTTCCGTCGAGAATATTCGCCCGCGCGGGAGCGAGAATGAGGCGCGCGATGGCGAGGGCGCAGCCAAATGATCCGATTGCAGCTGCGACGGTGAAGCGCGTGTGCGTAGGGCGCGTACGCAGCAATAGAAGATCGACCGCGAGCGCGATCAACGCGGCTGCGACGACGATGACTTGCGGCAGGGCCAGCTGCCAAAGTTGCACGTAGTCCACGGTGCTCATCGCCAGCCCCCTTGGCGCAGGCCGTTAAACATCGGCGAATTCAGGGCGGGGACAATGATGTTCAAAAGGATTTGCGGATACAGACCGACGATGACGCTGGCGACAATCAGGATGACGGCGCCCAGCCGTTCTGGCAGCGTGATGGGTGGCAGCGGTTCGCGCGGCTCAGCGGGAGCGTGTCCGGCTTCCGCAAAGAATGCTTTCTGCATGGCGCGCCAGATGTAGGCGACGCCGACGACAAGCCCGAGGCCAACGCAGACGGTGAGGATCGGGAAAGCGTGCCAGACGCCGATGACGATCATCAGTTCGGCAACAAAACCGCTGAATCCTGGCAGACCCATGCTGGCCATTCCGGCCACAACAAAGGTAACGGCGGCGAAGGGGATCGCCTTGTTGAGGTTCATGGTGCCGAGAAGAGCCAGTTCGCGAGTGTGGGTGCGGTCATAGACCATGCGGCCGACGACAGCGAACATCAGCCCGGCAAGAATGCCGTGGGAGAACATCTGGACCACCGCGCCCGAGAGGCCAATCTGGTTCAGCGTCATCAGGCCGAGCAGGATGAAGCCCATGTGGCTGACGCTGGAGTAGCCAATGACGAATTTGAAATCCTTCTGCACCAGCGCAACCATGGCGCCGTAGACGATCCCGATGACGGCGAGCACGGCGAAGACATCGCGCCAGGAGCCGAGGCCGAGTACGTGGAATCCCCATGGACCCAGTCCGAGCGGGAACATGGTCATCGCGACGCGCAGGCATCCGTAGACGCCCAGCTTCATGACGACGCCGGCGAGCAGCATGGAAGCGGCAGTCGGTGCGGCCACATGGCCGGTGGGCGCCCAGGTATGGAAGGGCCAGAGGCCGGCAAGAATCGCAAAGCCGACAAAGACCAGCGGGAAGGCCCACATTTGAAAGTGGGCAGAGAAGGGAAATCCAGCGAGGTCGGTGAGCGCCATGGTTTTTGCGCCGGACACGACGTACGCAGCGATCAGTCCGATCAGGACCATGGCGCTGCCGATGAAAGAGTAGAGCACAAGCTTCATGGCGCCGTATTCGCGGCGGGTCGAACCCCAGATGGCGATCAAAAAATACTTGGGGATGATAACGATTTCGTAAAAGACGAAGAGCAGCAACAGATCGTAGCTGAGGAACACGCCGTAGACCGAGCCGATGAGAAGCAGGTAGAACGCGAAAAATTCCTTGGCGCGATGCTCGATGTTCCAGGAAAACAGAATGCCGGTGACGGCGATGATGCCGGTCAGCAACAGCAGGACCAGGCTGATGCCGTCGGCGGCGAGGTGGTAGCGAATGCCGAGCGACGGAATCCAGGAGACATCGGTGACGGTGAATATTTCTCCGGTGCGATGTTGCAGGAAGGAGGCGAGCGTAATGGCAAATGTGATCAGCGCCGTGAGCAGCGCCAGAAAGCGCGCGGCCGCGGCGTTGCCTTTCGGCAGCAGCAGGAGTAGGAGTGCTCCAAAAAACGAAATGTAGATCGTCCAGGCCAACATCGTTAAAATTCCACGTTTATGCTGCGACTAAAACTTGAGATGCTGCACTAACTGCATCACCGTACTGTTGACAAATCCGAGGATCAGCTGGGGATATAAACCCAGCACAAACATCAATGCGATCGCGGGCGCCAGCGACAAACGCTCGGCGGTCGTCAGGTCGGGCATGGCGTTCCATTTTTCGTTGAGCGGACCGGAGAAGACGCGCTGCAAAATTCCCAGAATGAAGATTGCCGTCGCCAGCAGGCCAAGCAAAGAGATCGAAGTAGCCCACGAAACCAGCGGGAATGATCCTTTAAAGATCAGAAATTCTCCCACGAAACCATTCAGGCCGGGGAGGCCCAGCGACGAGAAGAGCGCGATGCCCATCAATCCGGTAAAGACTGGGATCACTTTGCGTAGTCCGCCGAACTCGTTCAAGCCGCGCAGACCGTTGCTGCGTTTCTCCAGCATGGCGACGAACCAGAAGAGTGTGGCGGCGGTAAGCGCGTGATTGAAAATCTGCAGCATCACACCGTTCATGGCGGCAAATTTTTCCGTGGTGAGCGCAGCGTCGCCACCGGTGAATTTGACCACGGCAAAGATGGCCAGCAGGCAGTAGCCGAGGTGGTTGATGGAGGAATAGGCAAAAATGCGCTTCAGATCTTTTTGCGCCAGCGCGGCGTAGGCGGACAACACTATCGTGGCGACCGCCAGCCACAACAGCGGAGTCAGCACCATCCGCATTTCTGCGCCGAAGATGGGCAGCAGGATGCGAAGGAACCCATAGAGTCCCATCTTCGACATGGCGCCGGTTAACACGATGGTGGTGCCGGTGGGCGCTTCCGTATAGGCGGAAGGCAGCCAGGTATGGAAGGGAATCAGCGGCACTTTGACCGCGAAGCCGAGAAAGGCTCCTGCAAACAGGATCAGCTCCACGTGGTGCGGAGTGAAGCGGTGCCAGCCGAGTTTTGCGATCACGTCCGGCATTAACTGGCCCTGCTGCGCGAGGGCGGCGAGCTGGATGAAATCGAATTTTCCTGTCGCAAGAAAGATGGCGAGGAATGAAAGCAGCATGGCGATGCTGCCGACCATGGTGTAGACCAGGAATTGCGTGGCGGCGGTGGTGCTGCGCGATCCTCCCCAAAGCTTGATGAGGAAGAAGGCGGGAATCAAGCTGAGCTCCCAAAAAATAAACCAGTGAAAGAAATTGAGTGCGGTGAAGGTGCCGAACAGGCAGGATTGCAGCAGCAACATCAATGCGAAATACAGGCCGGCACGTTCCTGAATTTGCGACGACGCCAGGATGCCAATGGGAACGACGATTGAGGTCAAGAGCAGCATCAGCAGGCCAAGGCCGTCGATGCCAACGTGATACTCGACGCCGAGAGCAGTGATCCATGGAACTTGTTGTTGAAACTGAAGTGCGCCTGAAGCGGAGTCGAAGTGAGCCCAGAGCAACAGCGTTATGGCGAGCGCGACGAAGCTGAAGATCAGGGCGAGAGACCGTGCCACCCCGCTAGTGCGACCGAACGCGAGCACAATGAGCGCGCCGGCAACGGGCACGAGAGTCAGGATGGTTAGCCACGGGAAGGCGTTCATCGCGTCGCCCCCCACAGCAGGAAGCCTGCCAGCGCAATGAGCGCAATGCCGATCATGCGGAGGTAACTTTGTACGCGCCCTCCCTGCAGATGCGAAAGAATCCGGCCGCCCAGCGATACGGTTTCGCAGCCTTCATCAAAGCCAGCGTTGACCACTTTGGTGTCGATCTGATTGTCAATCCACGCAAAGGCTAGGACGAGATGCGACACAGTTTGTACCGCGCCATTCCACACCCAGCGGTCAAGCCAATCGCAGATGCGGGACCATGCGGCATTCAGGCGAAGCAGGGTCGCGGCATAGAGCGCGTCGACGTAGAAGGCATGCCCAAGCACAGTAAACACGTGGGGTTCAAGGCGTCCGAAGGCATCCGGAGCTTCCGCGCTGACAATGCGCTTGCGACCGTAGAAATACCAGCCCAGGCCGAGGCCGAGAAAAACGACGAGCGACGAGGAAATCATGACCGTGAGCAAGCCGGGCTCAGAGAACCCGTTGATCCGCACCACGGCGGGCGTGCCGCTGAGAAACGAATGGAACCAGGACCACACCGGCGTATCGACCAAGCCAAGCAACAGCGCGAAGGCGGCCAGAATGGTCAGCGGAATGGTCATAACCGCAGGGCTTTCATGCGGTGTCGATGCGGCGTGGGTCCCGTGGTGCGCCGACGCGGTCGATGCGTCCAGACGCAATTTGCCGGCGAACACGTAATAGACCTGGCGGGTCATGTAGAAGGCGGTCAGCAACGCGCCGAACGCACCCAGATAGAAGGGCACCCTGGAGATGCTCCACGCATTGGCGGCGTGCAGAATTTCGTCCTTGCTCCAAAAGCCGGAGAATAGGGGAAATCCGCAGAGCGCCAGCATGGCGACAGCATAGGTCAGGAAGGTGATCGGCATCAGCTTGCGGAGGCCGCCCATCTTGCGAATGTCCTGTTCGCCGTTGCAGCCGTGAATCACCGAGCCTGCGCCCAGGAACAATAGCGACTTGAAGAAGGCGTGGGTGATCAGGTGGAACATGCCGATGGCCACGCCGCCGATGCCAAGACCCATCATCATATAGCCGAGCTGGGAGACGGTGGAGTAAGCGAGGATGCGTTTGATGTCCCACTGCGCAGTGGCGATCAGGGCGGCGAAGACGGCGGTAATGGCGCCGACCCAGGTGACGACGATCAACGCCGTAGTGGGAGTAAGTGCCAAGCTGGGACCCGCGTGGGCGCTCATCAACGGATAGACACGCGCGATGAGAAATACGCCGGCAGCAACCATGGTGGCCGCGTGGATCAAAGCGCTGACCGGGGTGGGGCCTTCCATTGCATCGGGCAGCCAGACGTGCAGCGGCACCTGGCCAGATTTTCCAGCAGCGCCGCAGAAGATCAGCAGCGCAATCGCGGTGGAGGCAGCCATTCCAGTGACCGTGATATGGGTCACGAGGGTGGCGAGCGTAGAATGTTCGAGGCAGCCGGCTCCGCCATCGTAGAACAGCAAAGTGCCGGTCTGAGCATACAGCCACGCCATGCCGATGAAGAATCCAAGGTCACCAATGCGGGTGACGATGAAGGCCTTTTTCGCCGCCGCCGCTGCTTCCGGCTTGTGGTACCAGAAGCCAATCAGCAGGTAAGAAGTGAGTCCAACCAGTTCCCAACACATGAAGAGCAGCAGCAGGCTATTGGAGATGACAACGCCCAGCATGGCTCCGGCAAACAGGGCCAGAAAGCAGAAAAAGCGGGTGAAGTTTTCGTCGTGCTCCATGTAGCCGACGCTGTAAATGAAGATCAGCAGGCCAACAAGCGTGACCATCACCAGCATGATGGCGGTCAGCGGGTCGAGCATCCAGCCAAGCTTCAACCATTCATTGCCAAACTGAAACCAGCGGAAATCGACAACCTGGCGGGTTTCCAATCCGTGATTGCTGAGCGATAGAACATGCAGGAAGGCGATGACGGACAGCACGAAGGAGACCGACATGGAGCCGATGGCGAGCGTAGCGGCCAGGACGCGATCGCGCCGGCGTGCCAGGGCGCTGATC
>JBARFA010000119.1:0-1651 GCA_049796755.1 Acidobacteriaceae bacterium | reverse complement strand
GCCGTGTCAAGGCCGGAGCGAAGCGGAGCCCGTCAGGGTTGCCTTGACGCGGCTGATCCAAGGCCATACTCTTTGCTTCTGAAAGAGAAGCAGCCTTCCACTGCCGCGCGAATTCGTCCGGCGTTTTGTAGGCAAGCGAGCTGTGCGGACGGCGCGAATTATATTCCGTTTTCCAAGCTGATATCTTCCTCCTGGCATCGAACAGATTCCAGAACCAGCTCGTGTTCAGGCATTCATCGCGCAGCTTTCCGTTGAAGCTCTCCATGCCTCCGTTCTGCGTCGGCTTGCCCGGCTGGATGTGCACAAGATCGATCTTCCACTCGATGGCCCACGCCAGGTAATGACGAGAGGTTAGTTCAGGCCCATTATCACTGCGAATCGATTGCGGCTTTCCGTGTGCAGCTATCGCCCGTTCGAGCACGCGGGTAACGCGCCGGCTGGGGAAGCTGGTTGCGACCTCCAATGCCAGACACTGCCGGGTGAAACTGTCGATCACGCCCAGGACGCGGAAACGCTGTCCGGCGGCCGTGACATCGCTGGCGAAGTCCAGAGCCCACTCCTGGTTGGGTGCCGTCAGCACAGGCCGCGGTTGCAACGTCCGCCGCAGATGCTTGCGCCGGGTGCGCTTCACGGTGAGGCCCAGTTCGCGGTATACGCGCTGCACCTTCTTGTGGTTCACTCCCATCTCCTTGTGCAGGTACAAATGCAGACGTCGATAGCCAAAGCGCGGATGCTCACGCGCCAGTTCGCGTAGCCGTTGCTGAACCTGGCTGTCATCTCTCCGGCTTCGATACCGGCCACTCGATCTCGGCACTGCCATCAGCTCGCAGACGTGGCGCTCGCTGGACTTGAACTCGCTCAGCAAGCGCCGCACTTCCGACCGCCGCTCTACGAGCCCAGGGAGTTTTTTCTTATCACCGATTGCAGCATGTCTTTATCCAGGCTCAAATCGGCAACCAGCTTCTTCAGCCGGCCGTTCTCATCGCGCAGGTGCTTGACCTCTTCGGCCTCGCTCACTTCCATGCCGCCGTACTTCGCCTTCCAGGCATAGATGGTGTGCTTGCTTACGCCCTGCTCCCGTGCCACGTCTTCCGTCGTGCGGCCCGCTTCAACCTGCTTCAGCGCAGCAATGATCTGCGCCTCCGTGTGCCGGCTCTTCCTCATCCGCTTTTCCCCTTTCCTTCGTCCAAATCGTATTCCAAAATGGACGGATTTAGGGGGTCAGGTCATCGGTAGCCGGGTTTGCGGCCACTTGGAAAATTCCAGCACACCTCAGTGCATCAGATCAAACTCACGATTTGACATACCGCTGAAAGGTGGGCACTTTCGTCATGACGATCAGAAAGTAGCCCGCGACACCAACCAAAGATAAGCCGAAACCTCCAAGAGCGGCTGAAACGCCGAGGATAGGAATCAGCTTTCCAAGAATTAAAGCTCCTAACGGCATTCCGGCGCGAAAGGCGAGGTTGTATACGCTCATTACCCTCCCTCGCATCGAGTCAGCAATAATGAGTTGAACGAGTGACAACATAAGAGAAGCGGACGCCATCACGGCCGAGCCAGCAAAGAAAATCAGAACACAGGAAACTGGAAGCCACTTGGAGGCTGCAAATCCAGCCGTTGCAAGCCCGAGGGCAAACAGGGCAAGCAC
>JBARFA010000118.1:0-21550 GCA_049796755.1 Acidobacteriaceae bacterium | reverse complement strand
GTCGAGAAGCGCCATGCATCGCCAGCACTGCAGGAGGCCCACGAGGGGCTGCGGCACTCGGATGCGGCAGCGCGACAATCCACGCCCGCCAAAGCCGGCAAGCCAGCCAGGATCGCGGCCGCACAGCCAAAGCATGCACCCGATGGTCCGCGATTCAATGAGCTGCGAAAAGAAATGCGGGCGCTGCTGACGATCCTGGGAGCAGAGGAAAGCGAGACCAGTTCTGTTTCGGCGCCGGGCAAGCCAAAGAAAAAGCTCCGCGAGAATTCCAACGAGCCCACGCTTTTTTAAATGCGCTGTTCGCGGATGCGCGGAATCATTCAGTTTTATCAATTTTTAGAAAGACCAAAAAAAAGGGCCCCTCGTGTGAGGGGCCAATCTGCCTTGGTTCTCTCTTGTGTGAGAGCTTTTGAGTCAACCTTGTTTGCTACTCCGAGCTGGGCTGCGACGCAGTCCCATTCGAGGAGGACTGCGCGGTACCGGACTGCGCCGCGCCTGTCGTTGAGGCACCTTCGTTCGACGCGCTCAAGGTTGACAAACTGTTATGCATCAGTGTGACTTCCACGACGCTGCCATGGTGGGTCTTGCTGGAATCGCTCACGGTAAGAGGAGCGTTACCCAACCCAATCTGGCGAATCTTATAGAGCGGGACCTGACGGTCGGTGACCAGATAGCGTGTCACTGCCGCGGCCATATTGTGGGAGGCTGAGATGCCGGCCTGACCACGAAGTGCTGAATAACCTTGAACGTCGATCAGATATCCGCGCTGGCCCTGAGTCTGGCTGACCAGCTGATCGAGCGCATCTTTTGAGTTCTGACCGAGTACGCTGTGACCGGTGCGGAACCGAATCTCCACGCTGGTGACGGTCTGGTACTGATCCAGATTGCTGACTGCGGTTCCAATGGCAGCGGTCTGAGTGCTGGCCTGCTGCGCCGTTTGTTGTGCCTGATTTGCAGTATTTCCTGCAGCGACGGCATGCTGATCGGCGGTGTTCGCAGTGTCCTGAGCCTTGGTGATGCCGGCCTGAGCGCGTGCGTCAACATCCTTGATGTCGCGGGCATTGGCGGCCGAAACCTGATCCAACTCATTCAAACGATCTTTTACGGGGTTCAGCTGGCGATTCACCCACTTTTTGCGGGCCATCGGGTTCAGGTGACCCCAGAAACCCTCGTGCGACTGTGTTTCCAGCGGCGGCTGACCTGTTGCTGTCATGGTGGTCATGCCCGAGTTCGACCCGGTAGCTGACGTTCCGGTCTGCACCTGGGCGTTAGACGCTGGACTTTGGTTCGCAGATTGTGCCATGAGCGGGAGCGCGGTGCTGGCGGCGAGTACTATCGTGGCAATTCTGAGCAGACGTTTTGAATTGGACGTTTTCATCACTTTTCCATAACCGTGCCGCGCTTCTGGCACTTGGTAACGCCATTCCTAATTGCAAGCACTGTGCCAAAGAACATACTCCTGAAAACGGCTTCTGGAATCGACTCAAGTGATTGATTCTAATGGCAATGACGGGCGAGATAGGAAAGTTAGAAAAAGGCGGTAGATTAGAGCCCGGCGGGAATCGCGTAAAACCTGCTCGTAACCGGGCAAAAAGTACCTCGTAAGGTAACCATTTGAGGCGGTTTTTGCAGGTTGGGTGAGGGGATTAGGGACGGGTTGTAAGGTCCACAATCTGAAGCGGAGGAGGCTCCTGATTCCACATGGGAGAGACGTTGTCGAAGACCAGGCGAAAGTCCTGGCTTTTGCCCGCGGCCAGGGGCGCGACGCTGATCGGCTGCGTATCCACGTAAGGGTCGCGGGAACGGACCAGGCTGAGGGGAGCCTGCAGGATTTGGGGGGCGTCGCCGGTTTCATTGGGAAACGCGGCCTGGATGGTCATTGAGGTGATGGTTCGATTGCCGCGATTCTCGATCGTTCCGTCGACGTAGGTGAGCTGATCGCCGGCAAAGTTGCTGGCCTGGCTGACCTGCACGTTGCCCAGAACCACGTTTTTCGCATAGGGATCGACTACGCCGGTGGAGTTGGCGGGCGGGCGCCCCAGCCAGAATGCCAGTCCGAGTCCACAGCAGATCACAATCATAGCAACAATCCACGGCATCCAGTTACGATCCTGCCCCTCGGCTGCGCGATTTGATGAGGGGTTTTCTGCTGCGAAGAGCACGGGCTCGCGATGTGGGGTGGGAGTTTGAGGGGATCCTGGGTCCGGGTCGTTCATGCGCCGATTGTAACTCGCCTGGATGTTGGCCGAAACAATCCCTGAACGGGAATCAGCAATGAAAAAACAAAAAAATGATTCAAGTACCGAATCCGTTTCACCGAAACAGACGTCATAAAGAAAGCAGAGTGGAGCGAATGGACACGGCCGTTGACCGCGACTTTTGCTTCAGCAGTATCCGCCGGGGGGAAATATGTTGCGGGCTATCAAGAGGCAAGCGCGGAAACGCTCGGTTCAACCGCAAGGCGATACGCTGTATCGTGCGGCTGCGGTTGCAGCGGCGTTGATGGTGCTGGCGGCTGCGCCGTTTTTTTAGGTTAGGGCCGCCGGGAGAGTGGGCAGGGAGCCATTGGACCTGGCTATCGCTCGAAGTAATTTTCGCTCGGGTGTTCCGCTTTCATGAGTGCTTCGTCCTAGAGAAAGCTTGCGCGGCGTACGGTCCGGCGAAAATCGTCTCCCTGCATCGACACCGTAATGCACATTTCATGGAGACGGGAGTGCATTCTGTCGCCGATGCGATCTCCCAACGTTTCTTGCCGCATGGCACGGGCTGCCGCGTTTGTGGGCGTTGATCGAGACACATCTCGATCGGTGACGGATGTAGATTGTGCTTGCACTAGAGCCGAGGGTTGATTCGGATAGTTGGTGGTGATCAGCGTGGTTCGCTTGCCGTTGTAGCGCGTGTTCAAAATGTGCGCCACGGTGTCCCAGACCCAGTCGGTCGGCTTGACCGCGCCTAGCTCATCCAACAGCAAAACTTCCGCTTCAAACACGGGGCGAAGAATTTCCAACTCCGTGGTGGCAACCTGCGGATTGTAGGAATTCTGAATCTGCTTCAGCAGATCGCGATAATCGCAAAAAATTCCAGTGGCGCCGCGATGCTCGACCATCTCTCGAAGCAAACCGACGGCAAGGTGGGTTTTGCCGCAACCGATGCTGCCGGTCAACAATAGTCCGCGTCCGGCGGTTTCAAGCGGATAGCCGTCGGCAAAGCGGCGAGTGGTCATCAAGGCAATTCCGAGGGATGGGTCGGCGCCGCGAAAGCCGGTGTCAAAACTTTCCAGGCTGCAGTGGGTATAGCGCTGCGGAATGTGCGCTTTCTGCAGACGGAGGGTCGCTTTTTTGCCGATGCGGCAGGAACATTCGGCGGCGAATTGCTCCTGTCCGCGACGCACCATGGTGACGCCGATGCCTCCGCAATGGGGACAGGTGGCTGCGGGATTGTCGGTCAGGTTTTCCATGCGCGATTCGAGATTGCTGCTGCTTTTTCAGTATCGCAGGCCAGGGCGGGATGGCTGGAGAAATCTTGGATTGCAAGCTGTGGGAATCTCGAATAAACTGAAGGTTAGCGTTTTGAGAAAGGTTTTGAGTCACCATGCCGAAGCAAGGAATTCATCCGAATTACGAAACCATCCGCGTGGTATGCGCGTGCGGTCATAGTTTTGAGACCCGTTCGACCCATAAGGGCGACATCCACATGGAAATCTGCTCCAACTGCCACCCGTTTTTCACCGGCAAGCAGAAGATGATTGATACCGCCGGTCGCGTGGAGCGCTTCCGCCGCAAGTATGCACAGTCGGATTCGGCCAAGGCCGAGGCTGCGAAGTAGGACGTCCGATTTTGAAATACACTGAGGCCTCCGCCGCGGCGGGGGCCTTTTGGTTGTTGAAACGAGAAGTGGTCTGAGGCGATGAAGAAGCATTGGGACAATCCGGCCGAGCACGCAATGCCGGAACAGGCGCGTGTACCGGCGTCGCTGCGGATTGGTTCTGTTGCGACTGCGCCAGCGACGGTGCTAGCGCCGATGGCGGGCGTGACGGATACGGTGTTTCGCCGATTCATTCGCAATGCGAGCTTATTCCATGAGGGCGCCGGATCGGAAAGCACGTCGACAGATTTTTCCGGCGGAATTGAAGCCAGCGTAACCAATCAGCAGTCGGGTTGCGGGCTGATCATGACGGAGTTCACCTCGGCGGACGGCCTGTCGCGCATGCGCGAATCGAAGCGCAAACGATATCTGACCTACTACGAAGACGAGCATCCGATCGCCGCGCAACTCTTTGGTTCGGATCCGGAGACATTGTCGGAGGCGGCGCGCATCGTGGAAGATGCCGGCTTCGACATTGTGGATTTGAACCTGGGATGCCCGGCGAAGCGGGTTGTCAGTTGCAATGGCGGCAGCGGACTTCTGCGGGATCTTCCACTGATTGCGCGCATTTTTGAACGAGTGCGAGCGGCGGTCAAAATTCCGTTCACGGTCAAGTTTCGCATGGGATGGAACGATGACAGTATTGTGTGCGTGGATCTGGCGCGGCTGGCCGAGTCGAGCGGACTGAATGCGGTGGCGCTGCATGCACGCACGCGTGAACAGGGCTATTCCGGGCAGGCGCGATGGGCGTGGATTGGCGCCATCAAGCAGGCGGTGACGATTCCGGTAATTGGCAATGGTGATATTCGCACACCGGAAGATGCGTGCGCCTTGATCGCGGAGACGCAGTGCGATGCGGTGATGATTGGTCGCGCGGCGCCGGCAAATCCGTGGATTTTTCGCCAGATCGCGGAGTACACGGCTAGCGGAACCTACACGCAGCCGACAGAACTAGATCGCTACAACCTGATTCGCACGTATTTTTCCATGCTGCTGGATCAGGAATTTCCGGATGCGACCGGCAAGATGAAGCAATTTGCTTCCTGGTTCACCCATGGAGTTCCAGGCGGCGCAGGATTGCGCAAGGCGATCTACGAAGCCAAGACCGGACCCGCGATCATTGAAGCGGTTGAGAAATTCTTCACAACACGCGCGAATGCGATTCCTGTCGACGGCGCGCGCGAGATAGAAGCATTGGCGTCGCTGCAGTAGCGTTGAGTTCGGTGCGGTTACTTTTCGCGGCGCTTACGGAAGACCACGCGAACTTTTTCTCGCCAGCGCTCGTCGAGCGCGATCAAGGTCCAATCCACCTCCGGCGATATGTAGCGCAGGACAACCTCGGTTGCGGGATGGATACGCAGCGCTGGCGCGATGAGGTAAAGAAGCGGGGCATCGGTGCGGAGCTGCTTGCCGGGGAAATATCCGAAGTGTTCCAGGTCGCTCTTTGCCGCAGCCGTGTCCGGTTTAATACTCGTTTCGTGGTGATGCTGGCGCACGCGTACCCAATAGTCCAACGACTGCAATGCCAGGTGTAAATCTTCATCCGCTTTGATTTCGATGACGACCAGGCGGCCATCTCGACGCACCGCGAGCAGGTCGAGCACGGCGCGATCGGCAGCGGAAAATGCGGGAACCTGGGCGTACACGGGCTGCGGTTCGATCATGGCGTCGATGGAGTCGAGCGAGCGACGCAACATGGATTCCAGCCAGCGCTCCGGCTGCTGGCGATAGAGAGTGTCGCGCTTGTCGCCAGTCGGGCGTCTGCGAGCGATCAATGCGCCGACCATTTCGCGCAGTTTTGGGGCTGATTCCTCGGTGAGCAGAGTTGCATTGGCTCCGCTGCCGAACAGAATTTCTTCTGATCGCGCAAAGCTGTTTTCCGCCACGCTGGTGCGCACTCGGGCGAACTCGAGTCCATTCCACAACAGGCCAACTTCAGAGCCGCTGCGAAAGACGGCCTCCATTTGTGCGACGGCATGGACTGGAAGCAGCGCCTGTACGCGCTGAATCGCAAGCTGAAAACGTTCCTCTGCCGCAGTGGTGTTAGGCGCGTGCACCAGGCGAGATTCGAAATTGCCTTGATCGCTGTATTCGCGCTGATACAGTTCTTCTGCTTTTTCGTCGAGCTCGTACAGTTCCCATTGGGCAGCGCGGGAATTCATCCACGCCATGCGGGCCGCGGTTACAGCGGATTTGCCGCGAGGAAGGATCACGCGCAAGCCTTCGTAAAGGCGGCGGCCGCCACTGTGTTCCCGGCAGTGATGCAGCCACAAAACGCCAAGTGTCAGAATGCCGTCGATGAGAGACTGACTTTCTTCTCCATTGATGGCAATCAATGCCCACGCGGAGTTGCCGCGCACCAGGCTTCCGCGCGCATAGGAGGGGCCGAAGCTGCGCTCCAGATCCATCGCGGTGCGCAAGCCTTCCACCTGGAAATCCGGAAAGTAGCGCGGCAGGAGCCGCTCCAGCAGCGGAATAAAGCGGGTGCGCGTGGAGTCTCGCTGCGAGGGCAGCCGCCGTTGCTGGGGCTGCAACTCTAACGTTTGCGGCTTGGACTGGCCCAGGCGCTGCACGTGCAGGCGCAGGCCGGTTTTGCGAACCGTGATGTTGACGACGTGGCGAATACAGTTGCGTTCTTCCGACCACACATGCAACACGCAGTGGCCATGCTCCGTTGCGACCGTCGCGGTGGCGAGGCGCAGATCGAAAAGGATGCGGCCATTTTCCAGCAGCACAGCAGCAGGCTGGTCATCGAAAAAAGTTTGCAGCTGCTGTGCGAGTTGCTCCGGTGTGGGACCGTCTACCATCCCATCCGCTCACGCAGCGATGTGATGTGGGCGGTGTGATGGCGGCCGTGCCAGGCGTAGAGCGCCGCGACTTGTTCAATGGTCTGGTTGCCGGATTCAGGATGCTTGTAGCCACGCTTTGACCAGCCGGATTCGTCCAGTGAACGCAGCAGCGTGACCCAGCGCGTATGCAGCGAGTCGAGCAGTTGCAAGGAAACGTCGATGGGGAGGGTGCGCGCATCTTCGAGTTCCGCCCAAACGCTCTCTTTGTAGGGAGTGATCGCGGGCCAATCCTCAGTGAGTGCAAGCCGCATGCGCGCGGTGGCCTGCATGTGGCTGTCGGCAACATGATGGATGGTTTGGCGAACCGTCCATCCGCCCTCGCGATACGGCGTATCGATCTGGGATTCGGAGAGGCCGGCGACGGCAGCGCGCAGTTTTTTTGGCAGTTCGGCAAGGTGCTGAATGGATGCTTCACGTTCCTGCGGGGTCAGGGAGGCAGGTCGCGAAAATTTTCCAATGGGATGGCGCAAATCGTTGGTCATGCCCTTCACGCTACCATGGAACACGGCCGCAGAGCACGAAAGCCGGGTCGCGAAACGGTGCCGTTCGTGCGGCTGCAATGCGTCTTTACAGGTTCGGCTGAATCTAAAAGATAGAATTGAATCAGGTAGGTGCTCTGACGCCACGTCACAGGCCGATTCTGAAGGAGTTTATCGAATGCAACCTGCATCGCCCGACACGCGAAAATTTTTCTACGAACACCTTGGTATCAACGAGCAACTGCTGGAGCAGTGTCTCTCTGCGGCGTTGTCCGCGGGCGGGGATTACGCGGATCTCTATTTCGAATACATTACGGCCAGTTCGCTGATGGTGGACGAGTCGCTGGTGAAATCCGCCAGCCAGGGAATCAGCGCGGGATGCGGCTTGCGCGTGGTTTCAGGCGAGCGCACCGGATACGCATACACGGACGATCTTTCGCCGGAGCGGCTGTTGCGCGCCGCGCATACGGCGGCGTTGATCGCGAGCGGGCCGTCGAAGCAGCAGGTGCAGGGATTTCGCGAGTCGCCGTCGGCGAATTTGTATACCGTGGCTGCTCCGGGAACCGACTCCGAAACATCGGCGAAACTGGCGCTGATCCAGCGAGCAGATCGCGCGGCACGGGCCTACGATTCGCGCATCGTGCAGGTGCAGGCAAGTTTTGGGGATGAGTTGCGGCGGATTCTGGTGGCGGGTTCGGATGGAAGTTTCGCGACCGACACGCAGCCGCTGGCACGATTGAATGTTTCGGTGATCGCGAAGGAAGGCGAGAACATTGCGCGCGGCAGCTCGGGTGGTGGCGGGCGTGTTTTGCTGGACTTTTTCCTGACGGACAAAACGCCGGAATATTTTGCGATTGAGGCCGCACGGCAGGCGGTGCTGCAACTGGGTGCGGTGCCTGCTCCTGCAGGAGAGATGCCGGTGGTCCTGGGGCCGGGATGGCCGGGAGTTTTGCTGCATGAAGCGGTAGGACACGGCCTGGAGGCTGACTTCAATCGCAAGAAGACGTCGGCGTTCGCCGGGCTGGTGGGCCAGATGGTGGCCAGTCCGAAGGTGACGGTGGTCGATAACGGGACCATGCCGAATCGCAGAGGCAGCTTGAACGTGGACGACGAAGGCTCGCCGACACAGGAGACAGTGCTGATTGAAAACGGGGTGCTGAAGGGATACATGAGCGACAAACTTTCGTCGCGACTGATGGGCATTGCCGATACCGGCAATGGCCGCCGCGAAAGCTATCAGCATATTCCGATGCCGCGAATGACGAATACGTACATGCTGGCGGGCGAAGACGATCCCGCGGACATTATCCGCAGCGTGCAACGTGGCCTGTATGCGGTGAATTTTGGCGGCGGACAGGTGGACATCACCAACGGAAAATTTGTCTTCTCGGCGTCGGAAGCCTATCTGATCGAAGACGGAAAGATTACTGCGCCGGTAAAGAATGCAACCTTGATCGGCAATGGGCCGGAGTCGTTGAAATATGTGTCCATGGTGGGCAATGATTTGAAGCTGGACGAGGGCGTGGGCACTTGCGGCAAAGCGGGGCAAAGCGTTCCAGTCGGTGTGGGCATGCCCACCATCAAGCTGGACAAAATGACCGTCGGTGGCACTGGAAATTAACGCATACGATCGGGATCGCGCCGGCAACCGAGCTTCATTCCCATTCAAGCCAGAAGAAGGCTTGAATGGGCCACAGATCTCCGAGGGAAATTGTTTTCATGAAGAATGCAACTGATACTGTTTCTAAAAATGTGATTTCGACCGAATTTGTAACCGACATTGTTACAAAGGCATTACGAGCCGGTGCCAGCGATGCGGAAGCTGTGTTTTCTGAGGGCGATGAATTTGAAACTCTGGTGCGTTTAAACCAGGTGGAGCAGCTGAAAGAAGCCGGTTCGCGCGCGTTGGGGTTGCGGGTATTTCAGGGGAATCGGACCGCCTCGACCACGACCAGCGACCTTACCGCGGAGGGTGTCGAGAAGCTGATTTCAGGCGCCATGGCGCTGGTGCAGGTGACGTCGGAAGACCCTTTTGCGGGACTGCCGGAGCCGGAGGAATTCGGCAAGCTGGCGGAGGATCTCGATCTTTATTACGACGACGTGTATTCCCTGCCGGCGGCGGAGCGGATTGAATATGCGCGGCGTACGGAGGCGGCGGCGATGGCGGCCGATGCGCGCATTCAAAACTCCGGCGGAGGAAGTTTCGATGCCGCGACTGGACGCAAAATACTGGCAAATTCGCGTGGGTTTGTTGGCGAGGTGCGGCGCTCGTCGTGCTCGATTGCAGCGCAGCCAATTGCGCTCTCTCCGGATGGCGGAATGCAGCGCGACTATTGGTATTCCAGCCAGCGATCCCTGGCGCTGCTGGACTCTCCAGAATCGGTGGGATTGGAAGCGGCGCGGCGAACGGTACGAAAACTGGGAGCAAGAAAAGTTCCCACGCAGCGGGTGCCGCTGGTGTTTGCGCCCGAGGTTGCGACCTCGATTCTGGGCGCCATTATGGGGGCGATCAACGGAAACGCGGTATATCGCAGCTCCTCATTTTTAGCGGGCAAGCTGGGCGAAACAGTCGCTGGTAGCAATCTGACGATCATCGACGATGGCACCACGCGAGGCGGATTTGGCAGCTCGCCGTTTGACGGAGAGGGGTTGCCGACGCGGCGCAAAACGGTGCTCGACAAAGGTGTGCTGACCAGTTATCTGCTGAACACCTACACGGCTCGCAAGCTGGGTCTGCGATCGACGGGAAATGCTTCGCGCGGTCTTGCGGGCAGCCCGGGAATCAGTTGCGGGAATTTTTACCTTGAGCCGGGAGAGAAGACGCCGGAGGAGATTATTGCTGCGATTCCCAATGGGTTATACGTGACGGACCTGATTGGACACGGCGTCAACATTGTCACCGGGGATTATTCCCATGGGGCTTCGGGTCTGTGGATCGAAAATGGAGAACTCTCGTATCCGGTGGAAGAAATTACGGTGGCGGGCAATTTGAAAGAGATGCTGCACAATATTTCCAACATTGGAAGCGATTTGATTTTTCGCAGCGCTGTGGCGTGTCCGACGATTGTGATTGAAGGCATGACCATCGCCGGCGAGTAGGACTTTCTGCCGTAGCGCGAACCCACGTCTCAGATGCGAGACGTGGGGCACCCAGGTTTCCTTTTACGCGGCGGCGTCTTCGTCGCTGGGAAGGATGTCTGCATCGACAACGCGAGCGAGGTGTACGCCAAACCAGCGCTTGTCGTCGTACCAGCTCTGCTCCAGGGCATAGCCGCTTTTCTGCAGCATCTCTTCCACTTGTTCCGGTCTGAATTTATAGCTGTTCTCGGTGTGGATGGATTCTCCGCGCTTGAATCCAAAATTGCGGTGCAGCAATTCGACGTGCACCATTTGATTGCACTTGCTGTCCAGGTGCATTTCGATGCGGCTCTGGGAAGCGTTCCAGACGGCGCGATGTTCAAACGCATCCAGCGCAAAATTCGCTCCCAGTTCGCGGTTCAAACGAGCCAGAATATTCTTGTTGAATTCCGCGGTCACGCCGGCGCGGTCGTTGTAGGCGGCGAGCAAGGGTGCGACGTCTTTGGCCATGTCGGTGCCCAGAAGCAACGCGTCTCCCGGTTGCAGTTGCGTGCGCAGCCAGCGAAGCAGATCGACTGCATCCTCGGGATCGAAATTACCGATACTGGAGCCAATGTAGAGTGCCAGTTTGCGGCCCATCGAGGGAAGGTTCAGGTCTTTGTCATGCGCAAAATTCGAGCAGACGGGTTGAACCGCAATTTGAGGCAGTGCGGCATGCACATTCTTCGAGGCCAGTTCCAGAGCAGCTTCCGACACGTCGACGGGAAGATATAACGTATCGCCCTGGCGAACCATGACGGCGCGCAGAAGGGTAAGAGTCTTGCTGGCGCTGCCGGCTCCGAGTTCGACCACACAGAGCGGTTGCTCGATCGATCCGGCTGCTTTGGCCACGATGTCGGCGGCATAGCGGGAAAAAATAGATTGCTCCAGCGAGGTTAGATAGTACTCGGGCAGGCGCGTAATTTCCTCAAAAAGCCGAGAGCCTGCGGCGTCATAAAACAGCCACGCAGGTAGAGATTTTTGTTTCGCAGACAGGCCTTCGATAGCAGCTCGCGCCACGGCAAGACTTTCTTTCGGAGGTAATTGGATCGATGGGCTCTGGATGCTGTCGAGCAGAGAAGGAAGGCTCACGCTGCCCCTCCATCCGCAGCCAAACGGATGCCGGTGAATTGCCAGCGCGTGGCTGGAGCGAAGAAGTTTCGATAACTGGCGCGAATGTGAGAAGCGGGCGTCGCCACCGATCCTCCGCGCAACACAAACTGATTGCACATAAATTTTCCGTTATATTCGCCGAGCGCGCCGGGAGCAGCTTTGTATCCGGGATAGGCAACGTAAGGGCTGCGCGTCCACTCCCAAACATCGCCGAAGAGTTGCGCGGGCTGATGCGGGTTGGTGTCGCTTGAAGGTGCTTGCGGATGTAGCGCGCCGCCTTCGAGCAGATTTCCAGCAACTGGGATGTTCTGCGCGGCAAGTTCCCACTCAAATTCGGTCGGCAGTCGACAACCCGCCCAATGGGCATAGGCGTCGGCCTCGTAATAGCTGAGGTGACAAACCGGGGTGGACTGCAAGTCATCGAGTGATTCCTGACCATGCAACGTGAACACTTCCCAGCTTCCGGTAGAGCCTTGTTTCCAGTACAGAGGAGCCGTCCAGCCCAAGGACTGGATCGCATCCCAGCCATCGGAAAGCCAGAATTCCGGACGCTGATAGCCGCCGTCTTCCATGAAGCGAAGATATTCCGCGCAGGTTACAGGTCGAGAGGCGAGGCGAAAAGGCTGAAGGAAAACTTGATGGCGAGAGAATTCGTTATCAAAGCCAAAGCCATCGCCGCGATTGCCGATCTCAACCAAGCCGCCGGCGTAGTCCAGCCACTGGTGCGGCGCCACATCGTGCGCGCGCTCGGGGCGAGATTCCGCGTAGGTTGGCTGCAGGGGATTGGACCAGAAAGCGTGCTTGATGTCGGTCGCGATCAGCTCCTGGTGCTGCTGTTCGTGATGCATTCCCAATTCGATGCGGTCGTGTATCTCCGCGGATGTACCTGAGGCCAACAATTGCGCGATACCGTTTTCAATGTGACGCCGATACGACTGAATTTGCTGCAGCGATGGCCGCGAAAATGAGGCGCGCAGCTGCTTTTCCGGATGACCGCCGAGAGATTTGTAATAGCTGTTAAAGAGCCACTGAAAATCGGGATGAAAGGGCTTGTAACCCGGCAAATAGGGACGCAGAACGAATGTCTCGAAAAACCAGGTGGTGTGCGCCAGGTGCCATTTGACGGGGCTTGCCTCAGCGCAGGACTGGACCATCATGTCTTCGGCGGTCAGCGCCGCTGCCAGTGCCTCTGTCATATCGCGCACCGCCTGAAACTGGTGCTGTAAAGAAGGAAAGTTCAGCTCTAATGGTGTAGCTTCAAGAACGCCCACGCGATCATCTCCCCATGTTTGCTAAAAGCCAGGATGCAGGCTGAGCAGCCGGGCCAGCGTGTATGCCGCGCCGGCAGCCAGACCGCCAATAAAAACTGTCTGTAATGCGGACTTCATGGTGCCACCGCCGGTCAAACGACCTTTCACAGCGCCGAAAAAGAAAAGCGCTATCAATGTTATGACGACGGAAGCGCGTAGTGCGGAGGAGGCATGCAGCAAAATCATGTAGGGGAGTAATGGAATGAATCCGCCCGCAATATAGGAGAAGGCGATGACGGCGGCGCTTTGGCGGGCTCTGTGGCTGGCCGGTTTTTCCAGGCCCAGTTCAAACCGCATCATAAAATCCACCCAGGCTTTTGGATTGCGCTTCAAAGCTGACAACACGGAATCGCTCTCGGCGCGCTCGACCCCATACTCCTCGAAAATCTGATAAATCTCTTCTTCCTCGTCGCGGGTGCGTTCGACAATCTCTCGTTCTTCGCGGTGATACTCGCTCGTGTAATGCTCCACGTCACTCCGAGCGGCGAGATAACCACCCAATCCCATGGCGATCGAACCGGCTGCAATTTCCGCAAGACCTGCCAACACAACGATGTGCGACGATCCCACCGCTCCAGAAAGGCCAGCTGCCAAGGCAAAGGGAACGGTCAGGCCATCGGACATGCCTATGACTACATCGCGCACCAGCGCCGTGGATTCGAAATGGGTTTCAACGTGGTCAGAACTCGCTACATAGTGCATTCGGCGCAGTTTACCTCATCGGGATGAACATTCGTCGTTAGCAGTTCGATGCAGCCCGCTGACCCTACTTGGATGGCAGATTCAGCGATTCGGGTTCATTTTCCGCGACTTCGACGTTTTGTGGACTGTGTTTTACGAAGCCATAGGGGCAATGGCGACAGGCTGATTGGCAGCAAAAGCCGCGTTTTCGGTGGTAGGCCTCTGTGAAGACAAGATACGGGCCATCGAAATAGTAGTCCTCATCGTCCTGTTCGGGCGGATCGGATGGCTCCGGCATATTTGGATTGTAAAGGTTCGATGGGGAGTGGGCGACGGGGAAATGTTTCGACTAAAGCAAATCGAGAATTACTGCAATGTGGGGAGAACAGCGGGTTCCTCGACTACGGTCGCCTCGGCGACCTGCGCTCGGGATGACAACTCTTTTTTTAACCTTACTAAATGATTCTGCGCTTGCTCTAGATCTTCGCGATGCGTTGTGTTGCCGGGTCAAGCGGGGTGGGGGTGGCGCTGGCGCGTCGGCTGCGAAAGCGGCTGATCAACTGATTTGGCAGGCTGGAGTGAGAGAGATGAAGGATGGCCCAGGCGGAGAACAGCCAAACGGTGGTCCCGCAAGCGAGTTGCAGCAGGTCGCGGGGAAAGGTGCCCGACCGCGGCAACACGCGCACCACGGCAAACAACACGCCGAAGGAAACGATGGCCGCTGCCAGAGATTTGGCCATTTCGGCGTACTCCAATCCACCTAACGAGACGAGTCCCCCGCGGTGCAGCAGGAATGCCAGCCCCATGGTTTGCACCAGGATGCCGCAGTCGGATGCGATGGCCAGGCCCATCACTCCCAGGTGGTGGAAGAGGAACCAATAGACAGGAATGGAGGCGGCGGTGATGACCGTACTTGCGGCCATGGGGGTAAGGGTATTGCCGGCGGCGTAGAACGCGCGTGCGTAAATGGCCTGTGCCGACCAGAAGCAAAGAGAGCCGGCAAACAGCGCGAAGTAGAGAGACGTTTGACCGACGTCAGAATGATGGAACGAGCCGCCGCGCAGCACCAGATCGACGGCGGGGTAGGCCATGCCGATCATCCAGCCAGAAAGCAGAAAGGCGAAAGCATAGATGCGGGTGACAATGCGATTGACGGAGGAGGCAAATTCACGATGCTTGCCTTGACCAATCAGCGCCGCAAAAAAGGGCATGGAAGCAGCGCCCGCCGCCTGGCCAAGAATCGCCATGGGGGTGGTGAAGAGCGTCTTGGCGTAGTTGAGCTTGGCGATCTCGCCGCGACCGCCGGAGGCGAAATAATTCAGGATCCAGGTGTCGGCTGAGACCAGGGAGACGCCAATCATCAGCGGAATGGACATGCGGACCCAATCGCGAAGGCCGGGATGCGACCAGTCGAGTGAAAAGTGCAGCCTCAGTCCAATGCGATGGGCGGCGTAGTAGTTCAGCAGCAGGGGGCCGCAGATGGCGCCAACTAGAGCGCCGACGGCGAGCGATGAAACGCCGAGCGCTCGGTGCAGCAGAATTCCGCCAAGGATGATGCCGAGGCTGTAGATGAGCGGCGTGACCGCTTGCCAGGCAAATTGCTTGCGCACCAGCAACACGGCGCTGAGAACTCCGCCGGCGAAGAAGCAAAGCTGCGCGGGCAGCACGATGCGGGTCATGTGCACGCACAGAGCGGCGGTTTGCGGATCGAATTTGTGCAGGAAGATGCTGACGTAGAGCGGCGCGAAAATTTCGCCGAGGATGATGGCCGTACCCAGCACCAGCAGCATGCTGCTGAGGATGACGGAAAGCACCTGCTCGCCTTCGTCTTCCCGGCCCTGCTCGCGGTAGCGGCTGAGGATGGTGATGAAGGTGATGGAAGCGGTACCGCCTGCCAGCAAATAGGTGAGCATATCCGGCAGTTGAAACGCGGCCGTGTAGGCATCGGTGAGTGAGCCCGCGCCGAACAGGAACGCAATCACCTTGATGCGCACCAGTCCAATGACCCGCGATAGCAGGACAGAAACCATCAGAAGCAGCATGGCGGAAAACGCTGTGTGCTCGTGGGAGAGCCGCAACCAACCGGGTCGGCGAAAGGCTGGCTTGGGGCGGGAATCTGCGGCAGTCTTGGTTGGTTCGGGGGTCAGGTGCGTGTCCTCTGCCATGGATTTTGTCGGTTCGGTTCTCTCGATTCTATCGTTGCGCGAATCAGTTACGCTCGGCCACGCACTGTGTTTGAGCCACGATGCGAGTGCTCTGATCACCAAAGTTTCTCGGCACACATGCTGCCGTGATCCGAATCACAGCCACGGCGGGGCAACGAGAGTCTCCTGACTAGTATGCAGACAAAAGGCAAGATCTGCGCATGGTTTCTCAGTATCTTCCTGCTTACCTGGGCGTGCGGCACACTTGTGGCGCAAAAGCCGAAGGACTCGGATTGCCTCGCCTGCCATTCCGATCCGACCCTGACCCAAGATGTGAACGGCAAGAAGGTCAGCCTGTATGTCGACCCGACAAAAATGAAGGGCTCGATCCACGGGGCCATGTTCAGCTGTGTGGATTGCCATAAAGACGTCACTCAGTCTCCTCATACGACGGAGCCGAAAAAGATCACCTGCGCCGGGTGTCATGCCGATGCGGAGAAGGCATATCTCAACAGCAATCACGCCAAAGACAAGAGAGCGGACGGGACGCCGGCGGCGACCTGCGTGGATTGCCATGGCGATGCGCATGACATTCTGCCGGCGAGCGACCCCAAGTCGCCGGTAAATCATGCCAACATTCCCGCGACGTGCGGACGGTGCCATGGGCAGAAGTTCGCGATGGAATCCAGCGGGGTGAGCACGCAGATTGTCGTCTCCTATCAGGAGAGCGTGCATGGCCGCGCGGTCAAGGGTGGTTCGCAGAGTGCCGCCGTGTGCACGGATTGTCACGGGACTCACGCCATTCTGCCGGCAAACGATGCCGGTTCACCGATCAACAAGTTCAATGTCGCCGCTACGTGCGGCAAGTGCCATGGCACAATTGAGCAAACATTTCTGCAGAGTGTCCACGGGCAGGCGCTGGGTCGCGGCAACCAATTATCCCCGACCTGCACGGATTGCCATGGTATTCATACCATCAAGGCAGTCATCAACTCCAATTCTCCAGTGGCGCAGAACCTGGCGGGAGCCAATTGTGTGCGCTGCCATCAAGGCGTACGGCTGACCGATGAGTTTGGGGTCCCGGGCAATCGCGTTTCCAGCTATCTCGACAGCTACCACGGTCTGGCCTATCAGAATGGTTCGGTGGTTGTGGCCAATTGTGCCAGCTGCCATGGTGTGCACAATATTCTGCCATCCAGCGATCCCCGCTCCACCATCAACCCGGCAAATCTGGATGCGACCTGCGGGCAATGCCATAAGGGAGCGACGCGGCGATTCGTTCTGGGCAAAGTGCATCTGGATCCGGCACAGCCCTCCAGCATCGGCGGTGTTGTGGTCCGCTTTGTAAGCCGCTTCTACATCGCGCTGATCCTGCTGGTGATTGGCGGCATGTTCCTGCACAACGCCATCATCTGGCGGAGTAAGGCGATTGCGCGACGTAAGGGGCAACATCGGACGGTGCTGCGGCTGACGCGCAATCAACGTTGGCAGCATTTCATCCTGATGTTTACATTTACTGTGCTGGTGATTACCGGGTTTGCGCTGAAATATCCTGACTCCTGGTTCGCTGCCATTTTTGGCATGGGCGAGAAGGTTCGCAGCATTGTGCATCGCGCGGCAGGAGTGGTCCTGATTGTGCTGTGTATCTATCACATCGTGTATGCCGCCGTGACGCGGGATGGGCGAAAGTGGGTCCGCCACATGGCGCCCGGGCCGAAAGATGCCTTCGACGCCTGGGGAACGATGCGGTACTACCTGGGGCTGAGCAAGGAAAAGCCGAAGTTCGGCCACTTTAACTATGCCGAGAAGGCGGAATACTGGGCCATGGTGTGGGGCACAACTCTAATGGCTGTGACCGGCATTATGTTGTGGGCCAGGGTCTCGGTTGGAAACCTGCTGGCTCGGTGGTGCCTGGATGTCGCGACTGCGATCCACTTTTACGAAGCGATTTTGGCGGCGCTGGCGATCGTTGTATGGCATTTCTATCAAGTACTTTTCGATCCGGATACGTATCCAGTGGAGTGGGCATTCTGGGATGGCAAGATGGACGCCGAACACTACAGAGAGGAACACGAACTGGACACCGAGTCGCTCGCCGAGGCCGCGGCGGCCGAACCAGTCAAGAATGCCGGCGACAAATCTGAGAAGAAGGATGCTAATTCGCCCGGCGATTCGGCTCGCTAGCGGATTGCGCCTTGGGTTTGCGTTGGCTTTGCATCGACGTGCTTGCGCGTTCTCGGCGAGTGTTGTCTCCCCGCGATGGAAGAAGGCTGTAGTCTCGAAGGTGTTCGCTTGTGAAGGAGCCTTTTCGAATGCCGACAAAAACCATCATCGAACCCTTCCGCATCAAGAGTGTTGAACCCATCCGCTGGACCACGCGCGAGCAGCGAAAAGACCTGCTGCGTGCTGCCTACTACAACCTGTTTCTGGTTCGCGCCGACGATGTGCTGATCGACCTGCTGACGGACTCCGGAACCGGGGCCATGTCGACGCATCAATGGGCGGCGGTGATGGAAGGCGATGAGAGCTATGCGGGCAGCCGCAGTTTCGATCGTTTCAAGGCGTCTGTCCAGGATATTTTCGGTTACACGCACGTGATCCCGACACATCAGGGCAGGGCGGCGGAGCGGATTCTGTTCCACGTGATGTGCAAGAAGGGTGATGTGGTGCCGAATAATACGCACTTCGATACCACGCGCGCGAATGTGGAGTTTGTGGGTGCTGAGGCGGTGGACTTGCTGTTGCCGGAAGCGAAGAGGCCCGAAACGCGGCTCCCTTTCAAAGGAAATATGGATGTTGTGGCATTGGAGGAGCTGATTGCGCGAGTCGGGCGCAAACGGATTCCGCTGGTGATGCTGACGGTGACGAATAATTCCGGCGGCGGCCAGCCGGTGTCGATGGAAAACGCCAAGGCTGTATCGGCGGTGTGCCACAAGCATGGAATTCCGCTGTACTTCGATGCCTGCCGGTTCGCCGAGAACGCCTACTTTATCCAGCTGCGCGAACCTGGATATGCATCGAAGACGCCGAAGCAGATTGCGCAGGAAATGTTTGCTCTGGGCGACGGCTGCACCATGTCCGCCAAGAAAGACGGCATGGCCAACATCGGCGGGTTCCTTTGCACGAATGACGACATCCTGGCGCGGCAAGAGCAGGATTTATTGATTCTGACCGAAGGCTATCCGACCTACGGTGGTCTGGCGGGACGTGATCTGGAAGCCATCGCGGTTGGGTTGCAGGAGGCGCTGGAGCAGGATTATCTGCGTTATCGAATCGCATCGACGGCGTACCTGGGAGATCACATTTCCGAGCACGGAGTGCCGATTGTGCAGCCGCCGGGCGGTCACGCAATTTATCTGGATGCAAAAACGTTTCTGCCGCATATCCCGGTCGATCAGTTTCCAGGCGTCGCGCTAGCGGCGGAGTTATACCTGGAGGGCGGCATCCGGTCGGTCGAAATCGGCAGCCTGATGTTTGCCGGGGCAGCGCAGATGGAGTTGGTGCGGCTGGCGATTCCGCGGCGCGTTTACACGCAAAGCCACATCGATTATGTGGTGGAGATTATTTTGCGAGTGTGGGAGAAGCGCATGCGGATTCGCGGCATGCGACTGACCTACGAAGCGCCGTTCCTGCGCCACTTCACCGCGCACCTGGAGCCTGTCGGTCAGAGCGCGCCTCCAACAGTGTGAAGAGCGGCGACGAGCGGATTAAGCGCCGGGGCCGACTGCAACTACGAAATATTGAGCAGGAAGTTTGCCGACATTTTTAATGCCGTGCTCCTGATTGGAAGCGCAGAAGCCTACTCCGCCGGGGCCAATGGTTTGACCGTGGCCGTTGACAGTCACCTCGACGGTACCTTCGCGCACCAGAAACAATTCGGAATGCAGGTGGTGATGCGGCGGATGCGGCATGGCTCCGGGAGGCAAGGTGGTCTCGTGAAGTTCCAGCATCTCCCCTGTCGGCAACTTGCCTTGCAGCACGGGACGCGATTCCGCGCCATCTGCGGAACGGTGGACCGGCAGTCTATCGAAGGGAAATACCTGCGAGTTCGAAAGCGTCTCGGTAGATTCACTTTGCAGCGGGATCGCACTCAACAGAGCGGCGACGGGAAATAAGGCGCACAGATCACGACGAGAAATTTCCATCGCCGTATCGTATCAAATCAGCGCAGTCCAGGTTTTGCCGCAACGTTTTCGCAAAGCACCCAGGGGCTGCGCATCGGGTGAACCGAGCTGAAAAAATCCAGGGAAGCTCCTCAGCTGTCCTTGCGGTAGAGCAACTCGCGGATGGCGCCGCGGCGAGCTTCATTCAGTTCGCTGTTTGCCTTGCGCGACTCGGCATCTGCGGGACGGTTTCCAATACCGGTGGACTCCGGTTCACTGCATGCAGGACAACGGTTGGCGAAGCCTGGTTTGTCCGGCTTCAGTTCAAATTCTTCCGAGCAAACGACACAAACTTTGATGGGGAAAGACATACTTTTGCTCCAACAATAGTGTGGCGGCTGACTACTGTCGCTCGCTGCACCGGGAAGAACGGTCAGCCACTCCAAGCCACTATTTTCCCACATATCGATCGAAAAAATTCGCCATGTCCTGATCCGCCTCGCGCGACTCGGGTAGCTTCACGTCGTTCCAGAACGCGTGCGGCAATCCTTCGAAAACAATCAGGTGCGCGTCGACTCCGGCATTCAGAAATGCGCGATGCAAAATTGTTGTGCCGCTCAATAGCATGTCTCGTTCGCTGGTGATGAAAAGTGTCGGCGCAATTCCGGTCAGGTTCGCATATACGGGCGACAGGACCGGATCTTTCGGGCTGGTCGAACCGATATATTCTGAATCGTGCGTGCCGGAGGGCGGTTCGAGATAGCCGGAGAGGCCGTCCAGCGCATACATCGATTGCGAATCGCCGGGGCGGTCAAAGTCGCCCATGCCAGAGAAAATTCCCAGCGCGGCTGGCTGCGGTAATCCAAGCTGCTTCAGCTTTACGGCCATCTCGCCGGTCAGGATTGCTCCTGCGGAGGTGCCGTAGATCGCCATATTCTTCGGCTTGTGCGTTTTCAACTCTGCTTTATAGACGGCGACGATATCGTCGAGACCGGCTGGAAACGGATGCTCCGGCGCGAGTCGATAGAGAACCGCAATCACCTTGGTCTGCGTGAGGTTGGCGATCGGAACCGTTTCGGTCAAAGAGCCCGAATCCGAATTGAAGCCGCCGCCGTGAATATTGATCAGCACTCGGTCCCGCTTCTCCGCCGGCACATGCAGCGGAGTGATGATGAGCACCGGGACGCCGGCGATGGTGCTGTGCGATACGTTCACCGGGTACACCGCTTCAAACTCTTTTCCCGCACGAGCCTGCCAGATGTCCGTACCTTCTCTCCGTTGTTCAAGCGAAACGTTCGGCTTGGCGTCGGACATAGGTCGAGCCAGGAACTGCTGCGCTTGCGGACTGACGGTTTTCGGGATGGGAACGATGCGGGTGACATGCGCGGTTCCCTGCGAATCGATGTAGCTGGAATCTTTGGTGGGCGCGGTGGCGGCTGTAGTTTGCGCAGAGATTGCTGCAGGGACGGCGACCAGGGAGGCGAAGAAAATCGATGCGACGAAGAGAGGGTATTTCTTCATGCCAGCCACTATACCTTCTTTGCATCGCGATGCTCCAGCGCCCGGACTGAAGAAATTCGCGGGTTGGGCTGGGTGATTGCGTGATCTCGAAGGTACTCTCGGCGCGTGCGGTGCGCCATCTTAAGGTTATTTTCAGCCGAGATCCATACAAATGATCTATGTGCTTTTGCGATACGGATGATTCTCGCCGATCGACGACCTTCAGACCACGGATCAATGGAAATCTTCGCTGGACGAGCTGGTGGGCGATGCTGCTCTTGCTAGGGTTGGCAATGTCGTGGCATCGATGTGAGGGCCAGGTGCTGGTGCAGGCGCCGACGCCGGCAGCTGATGCGTCGCGCGCTGCTTCCGAGCCGGAAGCATCGCAGC
>JBARFA010000117.1:0-2051 GCA_049796755.1 Acidobacteriaceae bacterium | reverse complement strand
GGGCTGAGGAGTCTGGGCCGCAGCCCGGCGAGAGGTTCTTCCTGGTCGCGCGAACTGCGCCGCCTGCGGCTGGCCCAAGCTTTGAACAGCAATTGCCGGCGCTGCGCTTGAATGATGGACGTCCGCTTGATCCGGGCCAGTTGAGCAATCTGGCGGCGGGTCATTCGGCTGGCCCTGCGACAGCGCGGGAGTTTCCGCCTGAGAGTTGGTCATTGACAAACGCGACCCGCCGGCGCGAGGGAGTGAAATGATGTCGAGCGATCGACGCGACTTGGATGAGGAAATTGAGCGTGAAATTTTTGGTTCTGATTTTTTTGTCGCAACGTGAAAAATAGGTGCTACGCAATTTGCCTGTGACAACTTATACTTTGCATAAGGTCGCTACTCGCGGCCATCGATGGGCGCAGGAGATTGAAGCGACTCGAGACGATGCATTGCATCGCGAGCACCAGAGAATGAATTCAGTTCTCGCTTCGAGGATGAAACGTTTGATGCATCTCTGCCTGGGGAAATGGGGATTCTGATGGCACAACTGCAACCCGCCCGACGCAAGATGCAATCCGTGAAGACGCCTGTCTCCATCCCAGACAAACTGTATTTTCGAATTGGGGATGTCGCAACGCTGTGCAGCCTGCCTGCGTATGTGCTGCGATTTTGGGAGACGGAATTTCCGCAGTTGAAGCCGCACAAAGGCGGCAGCGGCCAGCGGCTCTATCGCAAGCGCGACGTCGAAATTGTTCTTGAGATCAAGCGATTGCTGTACGACGAAGGGTTCACGATCGCCGGTGCGCGCAAATCGCTGGCGGAGAAGCGCGCCACACTGATTGCGGTCGATTCGCAAAATGGAGTGTCACAAAGTGGAACGGCGCCGCATCCGATGCGACGCAAGACAGACTTCATCACTCCGCCGACCAAGACTGGCCGCGGTGCAGGGATTTCGGCTGTGGGGTCGAAGCCTGTTGCCGTGAGTCCAAAGTTTAATGAGCTGCGCAAAGAGATGCGGGCCTTGCTCTCGATGCTTGGTTCGGACGAAAGCAATAAACCCGCAGCGAACCACGCCGCAGTGACGTCGGTGCCCATCCCGCGCAAGAAAAAGGGCCGCGAGTTTGCGGAAGAGCCGACATTGTTCTAGAGAACCTTTGGCAGAGTACCCCAGCGCCTGAAGGCGACATGGATTTGAGGTCGGATCCCCGGCCTAAAGTCCAGGGTCTACCCATTACGGTCCGGAATCTGCCAGCCACGATCTGGGATTTATCCATCAGGGTCCGGAACCTTTCAGTTGCGGCGCGAGGCTTCCTGCAATATTTCCGATGAAGGATATTTCCTGGGTCTAGCAACAACTGCGCCGATGCGAGCGCATGGACGCGATCTTCCGGTTATTGTTGAAGTCTGGGAAACGGACACTAGATCGAGCTGGATTCGATCGGGATGGGGGAACGGGAATCTTGGCGACGCAGGCCTCAGGCACCAAGCAGCAAAAAAAGGGCCCCTCGTGTGAGGGGCCAATCTGCCTTGGTTCTCTCTTGTGTGAGAGCTTTCTAGTCAACCCTTACTTACTCGGTGGAGCCTAGCTGCGACGCACCTGTTGTTGAGGCGCCGACATTGGACGCGCTCAAAGTTGACAAACTGTTATGCATCAATGTGACTTCCACGATGCTGCCGTGTCTGGGTGCGCTTGCATCGCTCGCCGTGAGCGGCGCATTCCCCAAGCCAATTTGGCGAATCTTATAGAGCGGAACCTGATGTTGTTCGACAAGGTAGCGCGTTACAGCCGAGGCCATCCTGTGAGAAGCGGCAATTCCCGCTTGACCGCGCAGCCTGGAATAGCCTTGGACGTCAATCAGATATCCGTGCTGACCTTGCAATTGGCTGGCTAGCTGGTCTAGAGCGGTCTTTGAATTCTCCCCAAGGACCGAGTGTCCGGTACGGAAGCGGATCTCTATCTTGCTGACCGTCTCGTACTTGTCCAGATTGGCGACCGCTGTACCGATTGCCTCAGTCTTACCGCTTGCTTGCTGCGCCGTCTGCTGCGCCTGGTTAGCTGTATTCCC
>JBARFA010000116.1:0-5934 GCA_049796755.1 Acidobacteriaceae bacterium | reverse complement strand
CGATCACCTGCTCTTCAAACAATGGCGGGCGCAATTTTTGCCCGGCGGATACGCGAGGTGGAGTGCGATTGGTGAATCAGCGCAGCGGCTCAGCCTGCATTCAGGGACGGACGTGGGGTTTTGATGGCCGCGGAATTTGGGTGGATCGTGGCTGCCGCGCCGATTTCGCGCTCGGACGATAAGTAGCCTCGGCGGAGACACTCTAGCGCGGATGCGTCAGAGTGTTTCTGACCGTGCGCCCGAAAACCGGGCGTCTTCCGTTACGCGAAAAACAACAACCGTTTGAAACTCAGCAGATTCGTCCGCGTTTGCCCGCGGCGCTATGGCCTGGAGGATTTTCGCCGATCCAGCGTTCATCCGCGGGCTCGCTTGCCAACTGATAGCGAGAGTCGGAGGAAATGCGCAGCTGGTCAGTGCGATTGTCCATGCCTCCGTGAACCAGGTCCATGCAAAAGATCACGGCATCACCTGCTTTATACTCAGCAGTCAGCCAGCGGCCGCCTAAGGCACGCCGAATCTGATTGGGATCTTCAGAAAGCCATCCGTTCAAGCCAGCTGCGGTGCGCGCTGGATCGTTGGGCCGGTTAGAACAATAGGAATCGACATCGCGCTGACCATAGGTCGTCTGCAGTCGCGTGTTCTTATGGCTGTTTTCCAGCACCATCAGGCCACCCATCTGGAAATCGATATCTCCCAGCGGTACCCAGGCGGTGAAGAGACGGCGCGTTCCGCGACCCATGTACACAATGTCGCAGTGGCTGGGAGTGCCCAGGCCCGGCGAAATGCAACGCAGCCAGGTGAAATCGAAATGCAGAATTTCTCCACCCAGGAAAGAAGAGAAAAAGTTCATTAGGTTTCCTTGCCGAGCGTAGAGAAGATGCTGCAGTGGCGGATTGTTCTTCTGCGCCAATTCGGGCTGAAAAAACAGATGGGTGCCGGGTCTGGTTTTGCCCATCATCAACGGCGCAGCAGGATCCAGCTGGCCTTCCGCTGAAAGCTGCGTCAGGATGTGCCGTCGGGCTGCCAGCACTTCTTCTCGATCCAGGCATTCATGCAAAAACAAATATCCCTCTTCCGCCATCGCTTCTCGCAATCGAGTGGGACTGTCGTGCGCGACACAACGGGACTCCATCAATCCAATCGCATCCTCGCCTTCGTCCAACTGAAAGCCGCGGGAGTACATGGTCGGAAGTGCGGAGGCTGTAATCATCGATTCGAGGAATCTCCTTACAGAAGTTTCGAGAGCAGCAACGTTGAAAGCATACGCTTCCGGCCGGATATCAGAACAGATGCATCGCGGAAAAGTTTAGTTGCGGCTTGGATTCTCCCCCGCATGGTCGCGAGGTCTTTTAATTCGTCGCGTCTCGACCGCAAAACAAGGCGGAGCATTGGAATCGGAATTCCGCTCTAGAATGGCTGCATATGCGCATGAAGTGGTTGACGATTGTTCTTTGCTTGCTAGCCGCGGGCTCGAAATTTGCGTGGGCGCAAAAGCCATTGCCCACTCCGCAGAAAGTGATTCTGGATACCGATATTGGCGATGACATCGACGATGCGTACGCGCTGGCTCTGGTGTTGACCAGCCCGGAATTGAAGCTGCTGGGCGTGACAACCGCGTGGGGCAATACTACTTTGCGCGCGCAGCTGGTAGAAGGTCTGTTGTGCAAGACGGGAAAGCAAAATATTCCGGTGTTCATCGGAGTACCTGCAAAAGCGCACAACGTGTTCACGCAGGCATCCTGGGCCAGCCGTTTTCCGCCTCCTCAAGAGACGGACACCGATGCAATTGCATGGATGGCGAAGACAATTCGCGCCAACCCGGGCCAGATCACGCTGATTGAAATCGCGCCGCTCAGCAATGTTGGTGCGCTCATCGATCGAGACCCCGCCGCCTTCCGCAGGCTGAAACGTGTCGTCATGATGGGCGGATCGATTCATCGCGGCTATGGGGATTTGGGCTACGCTCCGGACCGTGGCCCGTCCGCGGAATATAACATTGCCATGGACGTCGCAGCCGCGAAAAAACTGTTCGCTTCGGGTGTGCCCATCACAATGGCGCCGCTCGATTCAACTCAGATGAAGCTGGATGAGGTGATGCGATCGATCTTGTTTCGCAACAGCACACCATTGACAGACTCGCTTGAAGTGCTGACGCAGGAGTGGGGCGGCGGACGATCCGCCACGCCGACATTGTTTGACGTAATGGCGGTCGAGGCGACGATCAATGGCGACCTATGTCCAACCCAACCCATGCGCATACGAATTGACGACGCTGGGTTCACGCGTCCGGAGGCGGGCACACCGAACGCCAATGTCTGCCTGCATTCCGACTCCGACCGTTTTTTTCAGTTTCTATTGCCACGCCTGATGGAGCAACGGCTTGGAATGGCAAGTCCGAATCCAGGTTGTTCGGCGCAGGCAGAAAAAAAGTAGCCCTAGAATCGCTTCCGACTCCCGAGAGACATGACGCATTGCATCTAAGGGTTGTGGCGCCCAGAGATGTGAGGCCCATCCTGCCGGAGTTCGATGAAGACTCGCCTTAAGATCGTGCTGATTGTGATTGCCGGAGTGATCCTGATGGCTGGGGCGGCGGCTTGGTATTGGCTGCACAATCCGGATCGCTACCTTCCCATGGCCATTGCGAATGCCGAGAAGAGAACCGGCCTGCAATTCGCCGTCCGTCATGTCGACATTCGATATTTCCCGTTGCGGGTGCGGGTGTATGGGTTGGAGATCAAAAATCCAAAGCCATTTCCAGCGGGAGATTTCCTAAAAGTTCCCATGCTGGAGGCCTCTGTCAAGTTGATTCCGTTGGCGTTCCAGCAAAAGATTGTGATTCGCTCGCTCATACTGCATCAGCCGGCCATTGACTTTATCTCCGATCCAGACGGCCTCTGGAATTTTCAGAATCCAGCCGGCCCAAAAAATCAACCCAGCCGTTTTTCGACCGGGTCGATTGCAAATCTTGAAGTGCAGAATGGCGTGCTGCTGGGATCGAACCTGATTGATCCTTCTGATAAACCGGGCCCGGTTATTCTGGAGCTGCAGAATGTCAGCGGCGATTTGAAAGAGATTCAATTTCACCCACATGACCGAGGCGCGCCACTGCAGGCGATTCAAGGCCGGCTGACGGCGTCGAATGCGGGCTTTGGTTCCATCCATACCCGTGACCTCAGTTCGGATGTCCGGATTCTGCCACTCGCGCTGGTCTTCAAGAATTTTCAAACCACCACCTACCGGGGAAAAGCCCACGGAGATTTCACTTTCAATTTTCAGGGCAAGGAGACAACCTACCACGCAAGGATGAACGTCACCGGAGTCGGCATGCCGTATCTGCTGGCTGAATTTGAAACAGGACCGCCGAAGATGACGGGGATGCTGCAGGCCACGCTCGATGTGGGCGGAGAGATTGCGCACTCTGCCAGCCCGCTGGGAAACATCTACGGAACGGGTACATTGACGGTGCACCAGGGAGAGCTGCCGGGACTGGATCAAAATGCCAGCATGAAGCAGATCGAACAATTCCGCATCAAGGACGCTGCGGGGAAACCGGCTTCTGCCTTCTCCACGTTCGGCGGCGACATGGAACTGAAAAATCATCGTATCTACAGCAAGCGTGTCGCGGTCGATTTCTACGGCATCGATGTCGATGGAACCGGAAGTATGTCGCTCATCGGAGGTCCATTGAACTATCGAGGTAGCGCCACCATCGAAAAAAAGCAGGGCTTTTTCACCACGACCTTTGCGCGCCTGTTCAAAGGAGCGAAAGAAAAAAATGGACGCCTGAAGTTTCCGTTCACGCTGACTGGCACCTTGACGAACCCGCAGTTTGCGGTTGTTCACTGAGGCAACTGCAAAAATCTCGTTCGGGATATGCACGCGTGGACGGCGTTTGCATCCAATCGGCTAATACATGGCGAAAGGCGTTCGCCGCAAGGGAGACAGAATGCTAATTATTTTGATCGTTCTACTTTTGATTGTCGTATTTGGCGGATATCGTATGGGGCCTGGAATTGGCTACTACGGTGGCGGCGGTCTCGGGCTGATTTTGTTGATCGTGATCATCTTGCTGCTATTGCGAGTTATTTGAGCGAGAAGACAAGACAGAGAATTGGCAGGAATCTGCGTGGGCTCCCACAAGCCAACGCGGTTCCTGCCTTTTTTCTGTCCGCGTTAGGAAATATTTCCGCAGCAGGCGATCCTGAATCCGAACAAGACGAATGGCTTTGTGCGGGAGCCGGTTCTCCGGTATACTCAAGGTTTGCTGTCTATATAAGATTCTCTGTTTAGGAGCGCACTCCGATGCCGAAGCGCACATTTCAACCGAATCGCCGCCACCGCGCCAAGACGCATGGCTTCAGGGCCCGCATGAAGAGCAAAGCTGGGCAGGCCGTATTGTCGCGCCGCCGCGCCAAGGGCCGCAAGCGCGTCTCTGTCAGCGCCGGTTACCGCGACTAATCCAAGTCGCCGGTTCGCCTGTTCCCACCGCCGAAATCTCCTATTTTGCTGGGATTCGCTGTTCGATACCGCAGCCCTACGTATGCTGCGGACATTGCTGCTGGTCTTGAGCCCGGTTGCGCGACAATAGGACCAACGGTGAGCGATGCCAGCTCCATCTCCAGTTCGAATCCGCAAGCCCGTCGTCCCGTCGCGACAAGAATCCAGGCTGCGCAAACACGCCGACTATCAGCGCGTCTATCGCGAGGGAAAACGGCAGTCACTGCCGCTGATGACGTATTTTTTTTCGGCTCGCAAGCCGCAGGATGCAGCCGCGCTCGGGAGTACCGGGACACCGACCCGCAGCCACGCGATTGAAACTCCTGCAGGATCCCGGGTTGGCCTGACGGCTGGCAAGGTGCTGGGGAACGCGGTCGATCGCAACCGCATCAAGCGGCGCATGCGGCAGGCAATCCGGCAGACGCAGACGGAATTGACCGCCAATGTCGACGTGATTCTTCATCCTCGGCGGACGGTGCTGGACGCCGAATTTTCGCAGATTGAGCGCGATGTGCAGCGGGCGTTTCGCGCAGTACAGCAAGCGCTGAATTCCTCCTGCGAAGCAGACTCCGGCCATGGCGACTAGTCAGGAGCGGAGGGCGGCCCGAGTTGAGCGACTGGCCCACTTCTACCAGCGATGGATTTCTCCCGGCCTGCATGCGCTGTCCGGCTCGTTGCTGCCGATGCCCGGCGGGTGTCGTTTTCAGCCCACATGTTCGGAATATGCGGCGATCGCGGTGGCGCGGTATGGCTGGCTGCGGGGCTCCCAAATGGCAATCGCGAGAATTTTGCGCTGTCATCCATGGAGTCGCAAGGGGCGCCTCGGAGGTTTCGATCCGGTGCCGTAAGTTCCCCAAAGAAGGCCATTTTCTTCGTATCTCACTGTCTCGACTAGCACAGGTGCGTTGTCCCTCCCCGAGAGTCTGCAAGCGGAAGATAAAAACGGGTAGGATAGGAATACCCGCATCTGCGCGAACCGTCCCGGCACGTCGAACCCCAGAAGCGTCGAGGAACGATCGAGACAGCAGAAAATCCAGCATCCACCGCAGGCACTGCCTGGCTGTGGAAGCGTTTGCGCTGAAATTGCAGTGCGGAAATTGAACGCAACAGGAAGTCTCTTGGCCGAATATAAAAATCCTAACCAGCAAGGCGGGAAGCAGGATACGAATTCCCTGCTGGTGTTTAGCATTGTGTTTGCGGCAATTCTGCTGGGCATGCAATTCTTCCGGCCGAAGCGTCCGGTAACCCCGAATTCCGCACAGACCACCGCTTCAAAATCGAACACGAGCCAGCAGAACGGTGCGGCCGCGGCCGGCGGTAATACTCCAAACGCCACGGCAAACGCCGCGGGCGAGGAAGCCTCTTCAGCGTCAACGCCCAAGGTTGCAGCTTCAGCCCAGACCACCACTGTGGTCGAGAATGAACTCTATCGGATTA
>JBARFA010000115.1:0-82891 GCA_049796755.1 Acidobacteriaceae bacterium | reverse complement strand
ACGCAACCCTGGTCGCCGGCCCAACAAGCTCTTCTTGCATGTCCGGCTGCCCGGGTAGCAACCCTTCCACCAGGACTGCCAGTCGTCGCGGCGTGGAGTAGCTGGTCACCCGCAGCTCATCCGTCGTCAGGCGCTCGCGCGTCAACAGCTTCTCGACGCGTTGCGCCAGCTCTGTCTGTGCGGCGGCGACCATCCCGGCGGGGATTTCTTCCAATCCAATTTCAAGCAGAAATGCAGGCATTCGACTCGTTTCCTAAACTTTCATCTTGAATATTTTTATGCGGCAGAGACGGCCATTTGTTGCGCTGCGTAGGCCTTGGCCACGGCAACTGCCAACCCGCGAATTCTTGCGATCACGCCCACTCGCTCCGTTACGGAGATCGCACCGCGCGCATCGAGCAAATTAAAGAGGTGGGAACACTTCAGGCATAGATCGAACGCAGCCAACAATGGCAAGCGGTTTCGCGCGTCGGCACCGGCGTCTTCCGGCAGTTCGCGCGCTTCCTCCAGCAATGCCTTGCACTCTTCTTCATACAATCGGAAATGCTGCCACAGCTTCTCCACATCCGCTTTCTCAAAGTTGTAGACGGAGAATTGCACTTCCTCCGCAAATCGAACTTCTCCATAGGTAATTGCTTTGCCGCTGTCCGGATCGCGCGTCCACACAATGTCATAAATCGAATCCACATCCTGTAGAAATGCCGCGATGCGTTCCAATCCATACGTAATCTCGCCGGCGATAGGATCCAGATCGATCCCGCCGCATTGCTGGAAATATGTGAACTGCGTAATCTCCAGCCCATCCAGCATCACCTGCCAGCCGATTCCCCACGCCCCCAGCGTTGGCGATTCCCAATTGTCCTCTTCGAATTTCACATCGTGCTGGCGCAGATCGATCCCGATCGCCTGAAGCGATTCCAAATACAAACCTTGAATATTTTCCGGCGGCGGTTTCAAAATCACCTGCAGCTGCGTGTGCTTGAACAGCCGGTTTGGATTTTGTCCGTACCGTCCATCGGCCGGTCGCCGCGAGGGCTGCGCATAGGCCACGCGAAACGGCTTCGGCCCCAGCACGCGCAGAAATGTCTCCGGCGACATGGTGCCCGCGCCCACTTCCACGTCATATGCCTGCTGCAAAATGCAGCCGCGGCTGGCCCAGAATTGCTGCAACTGAAACAGCAGCTCTTGAAATGTCAGCGGACTTTTTGGTTCGACAGAACTGTTGGATACCACAGCAGAAACTCCATTCCATGTGCGTATGCGTTGATGCTGATTGTATCGAATGTGCCGCCGACCGCCGACCTTGAGCGGCGAAATACCATCAGCCGCCCATGCGACTGAACACTTCTGCGGAGTTCAAACGCCGTTCCGTATGCCGCTCCAGAGTCCGCACCAGAAATCGCCGCAAATCCCGTCCCGACTGCCGTGTCCACGGTTCGGCGCTCATCGCGCGAATCGGATCTCGCAACATCCGCTGCGCCAGCGCCAATGAATCTCGGCTCAGCATGCCGCTGTTCGGCTTCTTATGTCGCACGCAACTCAAACCGTCGGCCAACACGTGGAAACACGCAGCTTCCCCATTGAACGGCTCGCCGCATTCGGTGCAACGATCAATCTCCGGCAGCCATCCGATCAGGCGCGTGATCCAAAGGGAAAAATACGTCACCGGCATCCAGCAGCGATCCACCTGGCTCTGCTCCAGCACCGCCAGCGTCAGGCGAAAAATTGCATCCTGGGGATCGTGATCGGGCAGCACATTTTCCAGCACCTCGGCGTAGTATCCCAAAGTCGCCGCGCGCAGATAATCGATCGGCTCGGCCAGCGGTGACGTGATCGCTTCAAAGTGATCCATCCGCACTAACTCCTGCCGAGGGCGTTCGGCATACGCCGCATGCACGTAGGTCATGGGCTCCAACGTTCCGCCAAATCGCTTTCTGGATTTCAATCCGGCCTTGGCGACGCCGCGCACTTTGCCCAGATCGCGCGTCAACAATGAAACCAACAGATCCGACTCCCGCAGCGGCCAGGTGCGCAGTACGATCGCCTCAGATTGATGCAGAGTCATAACGTGTGGACAAGAAATTCAATTTGATCGAGTCAATGCCGAAAAAGCCGCGCAATGAAAAACGCGCAGCCATGAAGCTGCGCGCTTTCCCGAAACAAGAAACAGATCTAGCGGCCGAAATGCTGCGCGTTGGTCTGCTCGTATGCTTTCCATTTTTCCGGCAAATCGTCGGCGGTAAAGATAGCCGACACCGGGCAAACCGGCACGCACGCGCCGCAATCAATACATTCCACTGGATCGATGAAGAGCTGATTGGACCCCTCATAACCTTCTTCATCCTTCTTGGGATGAATACAATCCACCGGGCAGGCATCGACGCAGGCGGTATCTTTCGTGCCGATGCAGGGTTCTGCAATCACGTAAGCCATGGATGAAAACTCTCCTGACAGGGACTAGCAAGTCAACTCGATTGTAGCAGCACAGCCGGTGCAAGGTTGTCTACCGAAAAAAGAATTAACGCACCATAGTTTTCCCACTTATTTTGTGGCGGCCGCAAGAAGTTCCGCGCGCTCGGCGGCAAACTCTCGCGCAGATTGAATCGGCTCCAGATTACGCCCGGCCAGCATGTCTTGAAACAGCCGAATCATCTCGCCGTGAATCTTTCCATTGCTGGCCAGCACTTCCAGACTCACCAAATGGAACGGGCTGCCATCGACATACGTCACCTTGCCGCCGGCTTCACGCACCAGCAACACACCCGCCGCCGTATCCCAGGAATTCAGCTTGAACTCCCAATAACCATCCAGCCGCCCACACGCGGTATAGGCCAGGTCCAGCGCCGCCGAACCGGCTCGCCGCACTCCATGAGAGCGCAGTGTGAACTCATGATAAAAATGCACGTTTGGATTGCCGTGGCGTTTGCGGCTGGGAAATCCCGTCGCGATCAATGACTCCGCCAGCGTTTCCGTCGCGGAAACATGAATCGGCTTCCCGTTCAGCGTCGCGCCTTGTCCCTTTTCCGCCAGAAACATTTCGTCTCGCAGCGGATCGTAGATTACCGCTGCGACTAGCTCGCCATCCGCGTCCATCGCGGTTCCTGGAGCTCGATGTTCCAGCCCCATTGACACGCAGAACGACGGAAATCCATGGGCAAAATTCGTCGTCCCGTCCAGCGGATCGATGTACCAGCGGTACTCGCATTCCATCTGCGTCCGCGTGCCCTCTTCGCCGACAATGCCGTAGTCCGGCCATTGCGCGCGCAGCCGCTCCACCAACAACTTTTCGCTCTCGCGGTCCGCCACCGTCACCAGGTCGACTTCGCCCTTGTATTCGGTCGCCACCCCATGTTCATAATGCTTGCGCAGCAGGGTGCCCGCAGCTCGCGCCATCTCCGATGCCGGTCCAGCATAATGCAAATTCCGCGCGCTCATGCCTGGGGTTCCTCGGTCGACTCGTCAGCCTCAGGCAACTTGTCTCTCCGTGGCGCAGGCCGGCGAGGTTTTTCCGTAATCGTCAAAATCTGATGCTTGTAGATGAAAAGATTTGGCTTGCCCTCCCGGGTCAGCCGAATCATGTGATCGTCAAAATACTCGATCCAGCCCTGCAGCGCCTCGCCATCCCGCAACTGCACTAACACAGGAGTCTGCCGTTCGCTCAACGTACGAAGGTACATCGATTCCTGCCCGGTTTCCGATTGCGGATGATGAGATTTCTGCTTGCGCCGACCGCTGCCAGGAGTGTTCACAACCAAAGTATATCGCGCCTAGCGTGGGCCCTTGGCGTAATAGCCTGTGCGGTATTGCAAACGATAGGCACGGCTCAGCGCCGGATTCACCAGCTGCAATTGAATCCTGCGAAACCCGCCTGCATCCGAACTCGTTACATCCGACCGAGTGGGATAGTAGCCCAGCAAATATTCCGATCGAAGTCCCAGCGAAAGCCGCGTCATCGCATCTTGAATCGGAGTCGCGCCGTCGGCGTAAAAATATTGCCCACCGGTATCGCGAGCCAGTTGAATCAGCGCATGTTCCCCGCCAAGATCGCGACCCGCATTCGCACCAATCGGCACCAGGATGATGCTTTCAATGCTTGCCTGCGCCTGCAGTGCCGCGGTTCGCGCCTCGTCATAGTCAACGCCCTCCACGCTGTTCGATCCATCGCTGATTACCACGATCACTTTGCGGCCGGAGTGGGATGCAAGATCGTTCGCGGCTCTCGCAATCGCCGCATAGAGCGCCGTCGGACCATCGCCGTGCAGGGTACGCAGCCCATGATCGAGCTCGTGCAGATTCTCGGTGAACGGAACTACCTGCATCACTTCGCCGGCGAATCCAAGCAGTTCCACGCGATCGCCGCGACCCAGTAAAGACGCAGCCAAATCGGCCGCGGCTTGCTTGGCAAACGGCAGATCTCTGCGAACACTCACGCTGGTATCGATGGCCATCGCAATCGAAAGCGGGCGCACGGCTGTCGCCTGAAATATTCTGATCGTTTCTGGGTGCCCATCTTCCGTCAGAGAAAAATCATCGCGATGCAACCCGCCCACCGGCTGCCCCTGCCGATCCACCACGTTCACGGGAACATTGACTAGGTTCACCTGCACCCGCACCAAATTATTATCAGCAGGGTTGTCATTCCGAGCGGCGGTCGCCCCGGCGACCAGAGTCGAGGAACCTGCTGTCTGCGCGATTCCCGTGGAACCAATCGCGAGCACAGTCAAGATGCAAAGAGGTACCCTGGATTTCACGGCTTGTTCTCGGCCGATCCCTCGCCGGACTTGTGAATGGCAATCTCTTCCGGAAACGGTTCGCCGTCAGCCCAGACCGCGCCGTCCTCGAACCATTCTTTTTTCCAGATGGGAACCGTTTTCTTCAGCGTGTCGATGATCCATCGGCAAGCTTCAAACGCCGGCGCGCGGTGTGCGGAGGCCACAACAATCAGCACGCTGGTCTCGCCCACTTGCAGCCTCCCCAGGCGATGCACCAGCGCCACCCGGCGCACACCAAAGCGCTGCTGCGCCTCGCGCGCCAGTCCCTGCATCTGACCCAGCGCCATGGCCTCATACGCTTCGTAATCGAGATACAAGGTTCGCCGTCCACGCGTATTGTCGCGCACGATTCCGTCGAACATCACCACCGCACCCGCGTCGCCTTCTTTCACCGCGGCAACCAGCGCTCCCGCATCGATGGGCTCGCGTTGCAGTCGAATCCATTCCCGTTCCGCAGCCAACGCGTCTTCTGTAGAACCACCACTGACCGGCGGCAGCAGCGCAATTTCATCGCCCTCGCGCAACACCTGCGTGGGCAGCGCATATTCGCGATTTACGGCAATCGCCAGCGAGCCTGCGTACTTTTTCAACTGCGGCGCAACCGTAAAGAATCCGCGCAGAAATTCCGCCACCGTGGCCTGTTCCGGCAACTCCACGGTTTCCGTTTCCCGTGCCCGCAGGTCCTTCAGTGCGCCAAACAGCAGTACATGCACGTGCATGGGTTTAGCTTATCCGGTCTGGCGCGTTTTCTGGCGACCACGGCAACTCCGGCTCACCGGGATACCAGAGTCGCGTTCCCTCGACCCGCGCAAAAGGTGTCAGAGTATGCAGCTTGCGATGCGACTTACCGGTCGTCGAAACAAAAATGTCCTCGACAGAATGTCCATGCACCAGCAGCGCATCGCCGATCAGCGATCGATGACAACGCCATGGCACCGCTTCCGAACACATGATGACCGCCGCGTAGTTCTTGTCCAGTTCCATCAACTCCCGCAGCGCAGACTGAAAATCTTCCGTCTGCATCGCGTCGGCATAGCCGCGAAAATTGGCATTCCTCCATCCGGTGTTGATGGAACCTTTGCGAGCTTTGCGCAGACCACCGAGAGCCTGCATCCATCGGTACTCGATGCCGACAGAACGCAGCGAACCGGACAGCGCTTCCATACCGAACTGAGGATTGAACCGCGATTGCGGAATCGTCCGCACATCCGCCAGCAGCTTGACGCTGCAGTTCTGCAAGGCGCCAAGAAACACCTCAATCGCAAGAGTGGAGTGGCCGATGGTCAACATAAAAATGTCCAGCGCAAAAAAATCTGGCGGGAGCAATCAGCTCCACGCCAGATGGGGAATCATGTCAGCTTATGCGTGCGCCTCTTCCGGCACCTGAGTCACCGGCGGTTCCTGCTGGATCACTTCTTCCAGCACGCGAGGCTTCAACGCGTCCGGCAACGCAATCGCCAGCACGTCTTCAATGCGACGCGCGTAGTGGATCGTCACGCCCGCCAGCTGTTCCGGCAACAGGTCCTCTTCCACATTCAACCGGTTTTCTTCCGGCAGAATAATGTCGCGAACCTCTGCCCGCCGCGCCGCCAGAAACTTCTCCTTGATGCCGCCGACCGGCAGCACATTGCCGCTCAGCGTAATCTCACCCGTCATCGCAGTCAGTGGACGAATGACGGTGTCCGTCATCAGCGAGACCAGCGTCGTTACCAGCGTCACGCCCGCCGACGGACCATCCTTCGGAATCGCGCCTGCGGGAATGTGAATGTGCAGGTCAACTTCCGTGTTGAAGTCCTCTTTCAGGCTCAGCAGTTTCGCGTTGGAACGGACCCAGGTCAGCGCGGCTTGCATGGATTCCTGCATCACCTCGCCGATCTGCCCGGTCATCGTGAATCCGCCTTTGCCCTTCATGCGGTTGGCTTCAATAAACAGAATGTCGCCTCCCGCTGGAGTCCAGGCCAATCCCACGGCAACCCCAGGCCGCTTGGTACGCTCGGCAATTTCCGTGTCCACGCGCACTTTAATGCCGCCCAGAAATTCCTGGATCACCGCCGGCGTGACGACCAGTTTGTCAGTGAGCCCTTCGGCAATCCGGCGCGCCTGCTTGCGGCAGACGGTGCCAATCCACTGCTCCAGTTTGCGAACGCCCGCCTCGTGCGTGTAATGCCGCACCATGCTGCGAACCGCAGCTTCTGGAAATTCGATGTCCTTTTCCTCGATTCCGTTTGCCTTGATCTGCCGAGGAATCAGATACCGAAACGCAATGTGGACTTTCTCGTCTTCCGTGTAGCCGGTCAGCTCGATAATCTCCATGCGGTCCCGCAACGGCTCTGGAATCGGATCCAGCATGTTCGCCGTGCAGATGAACAGCACCTTCGAAAGATCGAACGGCACGTCCAGGTAATTGTCCCGGAAGCTGAAATTCTGCTCCGGATCCAATGTCTCCAGCAACGCCGACGACGGGTCACCGCGAAAATCCCGGCCTAGTTTGTCCACCTCATCCAGCATGAATACGGGATCGTTTGTTTCCGCTCGCCGTAACGACTGCATGATCTGGCCCGGCATGGCGCCAATGTAGGTGCGCCGATGCCCGCGGATTTCCGCCTCATCATGCATGCCACCGAGTGAAATCCGCTGGAACTTGCGACCCAGCGCACGCGCAATGCTGCGACCCAACGAGGTTTTTCCTACGCCCGGAGGTCCGACAAAGCACAGGATCGGTCCCTTCATATCCGGCTTCAGACGACGCACCGCCAGATAATCCAGGATGCGCTCCTTCACCTTCTTCAGGTCGTAGTGGTCCTCATCCAGAATTTCCTTCGCCTTCGAAATATCCACTTCACTTCCCGAAGATTTAGTCCACGGCAGCACCACCAGCCACTCGATGTAGTTGCGCGTGATCGAGTAATCCGGCGCCATCGGGGACATCCGCGACAAACGGTTCAGCTCCTTCAGACCTTCTTTCTTCACCGCCTCGGGCATGCCGGCAGCTTCCAGCTTTTCGCGCAGCTCTTCAATATCCTTTTGGCCCTCGTCCATCTCGCCCAGTTCTTTTTGGATGGCCTTCATCTGCTCGCGCAGGTAATAGTCCCGCTGCGATTGCTGCACCTGGTCCTGCACCTCAGACTGGATCTTGTTGCGCAGCTGCTGCACTTCCAGCTCCTTGGCCAGATGCCTGTTCATGCGCGTCATGCGCGCCATCACATCCGGCGTTTCCAGCAGTTCCTGCTTATCGACCGTCGAAAGAATGGGCAGCGAAGAGGCAATAAAGTCGACCAGCCGGCCCGGCTCGTCGATGTTCAACGCAATTGTCTGCAGCTCATCCGACAAGGTCGGAGATGCAGTCACAATGTGCTGAAACTGGGCCAGAATATTGCGCTGCATGGCTTCCGCTTCCGGGCTCTTCTCCGGATCGATATCCTCAATTACTTCCACTTCCGACTTCATGTACGGCGTCGATTGATCGAAGTCCGTCAGTTTCACCCGCTCGGTGCCCTCGGTAAACACGAACAGGCTCTGGTTGGGCATTTTCACCACTTTGTGCACCGTAGCCAACGTCCCCACCGCATATAAATCCGACGGCTGGGGAGTGTCCATGCGCGCTTCACGCTGGGCCACGACAATGATGGTCTTTTCTTCCCCTAACGACTGCACCAATTGGATCGAACTTTCCCGCCCTACAGTCAAGGGCAACACGGCATGGGGAAACAGTACCGTATCTCGAACTGGCAGAACAGGATAGACCTGTTTGGAGCCATCTTTCTCGCGGCCTTTCCGCTCACCCGGATGGATCACACTTAAGAAATCGCTGGACATTGAGTCCCCCTCTATCAACCTTTATGAATCTTAGACGCTCATAATCCTCTTTGGTTGCAAAATTATATTATCGGCGGAGCAGCCCATTCACCGAAATCCGCATCGCCCAGTCTTTCCACAGGATTCTGAGCTCGAATCCTCCCTCTATCGTTTCGATGCAGGATTCAGAACCCGGTACCGCCCTAATTCCTTCACGGTCGAACATACTTTTCTCAGGTCAACGAGCGCCGCATCCGCCTCCTCGTTTCCGGGAATCGTGACGTCGGCGTAAAACATGTACTCCCAGGGGCGACCGGTCATGGGTCGCGACTCGATTTTGGTCAGGTTCAGTTGGCGTGCGGCAAATGTATTCAGCGCATGCAGCAGAGCGCCCGGCCGATTCTCCAGCACGAAGGCCACCGACAGCTTGGTTGGGGCAACTTCTGCGTGCTCGGAACCATGACGGCGAATTAACCAGAAGCGAGTGTAACTCTCTTCCCGATCCTCGATGCTTTCCTGCAAGATGCTGGCGCCGTATTGCCGCGCCGCCTGCCTGCTCCCGATCGCTGCCAGATGATTTTCCCGCGACTCAGCGATGTGCCGCACTGCACCCGCCGTATCGTAAAAAGCAATCGCTTCCAGCTGCGGATGCGCCGCGAAAAATCCTTTACACTGGGCCAGCGCTACGGGATGCGACAACACTTGCCGCACTGTTTCCATCTTCACACCTTGCGCCGCCATCAGGTTGTGACGGATTCGCATTTCCAGTTCGCGCTCCACAAAAAATTCGTGCGCGAAAAACAAATCGTAGAAATCCATCACCGATCCCGCGAGGCTGTTCTCCACTGGAATCACTGCAGCATCGACGCGACCGCTATCCAGCGCCTCCAGCACAGCGCCGGCGGCGGCGCATGGAACAATCGCTCCCTCCGGAAGCAATGTCAAACTCGCTTCATGACTGAAGGAACCAAGCTCGCCCTGGATTGCAACTTGCACGCAACCTCCTGACATCATTGCAACACGCGAATTATTCCCGACTCGCGGCAACCTTCTTCCGCCTAAAGCGCAACTTATCACAGGTACAAGGCTTCGGTCGTATAGGAGACAGAGCGAATGTTGTGGACTATTTTTGTAATTCTTTTGATCTTGTGGCTGCTCGGATTCATCGGCTTCCACGTACTCGGCGCGTATATCCATATCCTGCTTGTGATTGCACTGGTTGTTCTCATCTTTGCCATCATCGGCGGAAGACGCACTGTTGTTTAGCTCGATCACCCCACCAAGTGGAACGTCTTGCAGCCATGTGAGACGGTCCATTTCAACCTCTTCAACCCTTCGGCTCCGCTAGTTTCGCGGAACTGATCGGATGAAGTAACAGCACGACAAAGGAGTAACCCCCATGAATAAGGATCAAGTCGCAGGAAAAGCCGATCAGGTTGCAGGCAAAGTGAAACAGGGCGTGGGCGAAGCCGTCGGCGATGACAATCTCGCAAATCGCGGCGTAGCAGACCAGGTGAAGGGAGCCGCCAAGGAAACCTGGGGCAACGTGAAGGATGCGGCCAAGCAGACTCACGAACAGCAGGCTCACGATACGCGCGAGAACATCACCCGCAGCGCGGAAGACACAAAAAATCGCGTGAACGAAAAGATCGATGCCATCAAGGAACAGCATCGCATGAATGAAGCTTCCAATCGGACGGCCTGACAGATCGCAGCGCCGTCGGACGCGTATGACGTCCACCAGATGCATTCACTGCCATGGGAAACGCCCTCGGGAATACTCCTGGGGGCGTTTGGCTTTAGCCCGCTATTTCCGAAACAGCAGGTCTGCCGCAACTGCCAGGAAAAACACGAACGAAATAATTCCGTTCATGGTAAAAAATGCCGCATTCAGCCGCCGCAGATCTCTGGGCGAAACCAGCTGATGTTCGTAGATCAACATCGCCGCCACCGCCGTGACTCCAACGATAGAAATCCAACCCAGATGGAACAGCACAATCAACGCCACCAGTAACAGCAGCATGGCAACATGCATGGCGCGCGCAATCCAAAACGCGGACCGCAACCCAAACGCCTGCGGAATACTGTGCAGGCCGGCTTGCAGATCGTGCTCGTAGTCCTGGCACGCGTACAGCACATCAAACCCGCCCACCCAGAACAACACCGCCCCCGTCAGCACAATAATGCGCGGATCGAGCGATCCTCGCACCGCAATCCAGGCTGCCGAAGGCGCAATCCCCAGCGCCAGCCCCAGCACCAAATGCGACCAGTGCGTGAAACGCTTCGCATAGGAATAGAAAAAAATCACTGCCAGCGCCAACGGAGCCAGCTCCAGCGTCAGCCGATTCAACCGGCTCGCTCCCACCAGAAAAACTGCGCTCGAAACAATCGTGAACCCAATGGTGAATTGCCGACTCAGCAATCCCGCCGGAATTGCCCGCGTCGCCGTCCTCGGATTCACACGATCAATCTCCGCATCCGCCCACCGATTAAAGGCCATCGCCGCCGATCGCGCCGCAATCATGCAGACCACAATCCAGAACAGCACTCTCCATGCGGGCAGGCCGCCTGCCGCCAGCATAGCTCCAGTCAGCGCAAACGGCAGCGCAAATATGGAGTGTTCCCACTTGATCATTTCCAGCGTGGTGCCCAGGCGGCTGCTCATTCCCCGCGTCCTCTATGCGTGGCGACTCTGCGCCATTCCTCTTGATCCCAAAGCTTCATCTTTCAAGTGTAGAGCCTGGCCGCAATCCGATCACAGCGAGAGAAAGCCAGCCCGCACATCGATTCGCCGAATTTAAATTCGATTCAAATGTTTCCCTATCCGCCGCCCGTACAATGAACCATGAACGTCGCCGACCGACACCGAAGACATTCCTTTCAAGTGAAGTACAATTCCTGCCGCGAACTGAAACCACGCTGCATCTAACTTCCATCCGGTTCAAATTCAGATCCGGGAAAACGGCGCTTTTTTCGGCGGCATCCGAGCCAGAACGAACACATAAGCAACGGGCGACAACCGATCCAGTGCATCAGCAATCTTGAACCGAACCATATAAGCCCCTTTCGCACCACCTCTGTCGAAGATCAAAAACGCAGGACGAAGCAGCAAGGAAATAGCGAATTTGACCGCCAGTAAAGAACAACAGATTAATCCGTGGCTCATTGCGCTTTCGGTGGTTCTGCCGACGTTCATGGAGGTGCTCGACACCTCCATCGCCTCGGTGGCGCTGCCGTATATCGCCGGAAGTCTGTCGGCCAGCACCAATGAAGCCACCTGGGTGCTCACCAGCTATCTGGTTGCCAACGCGATCATGCTGCCGGTCAGCAGCTGGTGTGCGCAACGGTTTGGGCGGAAGCGTTTCCTGCTCACCTGCATCGTCATCTTCACGGTCAGCTCCTTCGCCTGCGGCGCTTCCACCAGTCTGGCTATGATCCTGCTCGCCCGGGCTGTGCAGGGTGCCGGCGGAGGCGCGCTCCAACCCATATCCCAGGCCATCCTGCTGGAAAGCTTTCCCGAAGAGAAGCGCGGTCAGGCGATGGCCGTCTACGGCCTCGGAGTAGTGGTCGCTCCCATTCTTGGCCCCACCCTGGGAGGCTATCTCACCGACGCCTACTCCTGGCGCTGGACGTTTTACATCAATATCCCCGTCGGAATCCTGGCGGTGATTATGATTTCCCGCTTCGTTCGCGATCCCGATTACATCCGCAACGCGAAACCTGGGCCGCTGGATGGAATCGGCCTGGGGTTGCTCGCGACCTGGCTGGCTTGTCTGCAAATCATTCTCGACAAGGGTCAGGAAGATGACTGGTTTGGCGCCACCTGGATTCGCTGGGCCGCCGCCATCCTCGTCGTCACATTCGTCGCATTTATTTGGCGCATGCTGGTCAAGGAAAGGCCGCTGGTGAATCTGCGCGTCTTTCTCCATCGAAATTTTGCCCTAGGCTGTATCCTCATTGCGCTCTTTGGCGGATGTATCTATGGCCTCATCACCCTGCTGCCGCTGTTCTATCAGGAGGTGATGTTGTACCCGGCGTTCAATGCGGGGATTGCGGTGAGTCCCCGTGGAATCGGGGCCGTTGTTGCCATGCCGTTGATTGGCATCCTCACGTCCAAAGTCGATAATCGCTGGTTGATCGGCGGAGGGTTCCTGCTGTTTGGCATTTGCGGAATCTGGTTTGGCGAGGTCAATCTTGCCATCTCGCCGTGGTCCTTTATATGGGCCATTATCATCAGCGGATTTGGCTCCGGGATGGTCTTTGTGCCCCTTTCCACAACCACCGTGGTGGGCCTGTCCAATCAGGAGATGGGCAACGCCACCGGTCTGTATAACCTGCTGCGCAATGTCGGCGGCAGCATCGGCATCTCGATTACAACGGATACACTGCTGGCCCGCCACTCGCAAATACATCAGGCCATGCTTGTGCAGAACCTGACGCCCAGCAGTCGCGTGTACGAACAGCAGCTCAGCCAGGGAATCGGCGAACTGACGCCGAAGATCGGGTCTGCCATGGCGGGCGCGGGCGCGTTAGGCCAGATCTACAGTTCGCTGAATGTTCAGGCGCTGCTGCTGTCCTACGTGGATGACTTCCGCTACCTCGCACTGGCGTCGTTTGCCTGCCTTCCGGTCGTCTTTATGCTGCGCAAGGCAGTCAGACGAAAGGGCGCCGTCATGCACGCAGAATAAACTCACCGCTGCCCGCAAAAATATCGGCGCAACCTTCCACATGGAAAGTTGCGCCGTTGTACTTTCTGTCGATCGGTGAGCCACCGCTCGAATCCCGATCTAGGTTTTCTTGCTCTTTTCCGCTTTTACATTGCCGACGACCAGATCATTCGTCACCTGGAAAACATTCGGAACCTGCATTGCCCGTGTGTAAGCCAGCTGTTTATCCATCTGGCTGTCCACCACTCCGTACAATGTCACCCTGCCATTCTGTACTGAGATGCGGATCGGCTTCCACGGAACAATTGCGTACTGTTGCAGCGGCGGGTATCCATAGATCGCGCGAAATGTCGCAATCCGGATTTGATCGTCGAATTGCGAAACCGGATCGATGCTGATCTGGTTGATCACTTCCTTCACGCCCGGCGTAAATGCCGCCAGCGCAACCGCGGACTGCTGTGTCACCGGGCCAATCGCATGACCGCCCAGCAGCACTACCCCGTTCCGTACAGCAACTGAGATCGCATCGAACACTTCGCCATAACCGACGCGATCCATTTCTATCCGTTTCAACAAATTTGTTTGCAGCACGTTATCCGGAATGGTCGGCCCGCCGACGGCGATGTTGTCACGCACATCTTTGATGCCCTTGGTCTTTTTTGCCTTCTTTATTGCCTGCGCTTTATAAGCAAACAGGTTCACCTGACCGGAGAGAGTCGCCGTTCCGTCCTGCACCATCACGGTCACGTCCTTGAAATTCTTGCCCTTCAGCTGATCCTTCACCGCGCTTGTCAGTGCCACGTCGGAGGCTCCAGTTTCCGCTGCGAACACTGCTGTCGAATGGCCGACCAGAGTCGTCGTTCCTATTCCTGCCATTCCCACACAACAAACCGCCACCAACAGCCTGGATACAACCGGATTTTTTCGCATGAGTGAACTCCTCTTTCAGCCTCTTCCGCGTCGACTGTTTCCACGCGCGCCTCGTTGTCGTGCAGTCTACGCTGCCAATCGCGCCACCGCCCACTCGGAGCGTGTAGCCGCCGCCAGTTCAACCTACATAGACGCAACCGGTGGAAAAGAGTTGCGGAATCATCGCCGCGAACCGCGCTTTCAGTTTTATGCGGCTGGATTGCACCTGAGGATGGCCCCCGTCGCCGGATTCCCGGCGCCGTCCGGGGTCCTACTTATGTCGACCGCGAATCTGCAGGTACATACTGAACACGTTCGCCTCGTCGCGGACCGCGATGATGGAAACGTTGCGCGTCAAGTCCAGCTGCCCCTGAATCAGCTGCTGCGCCGTGCTGTTCACATTGGTGGCAAAGGTAAAGGTAAAATTCCGCCCCACCTGCTGCTCGATCGTGACGCGGGCCGTCGAATCCCCCAATGTTCCCACAAAATTTGGATCGACACGCACGCTGCCCACTCCGAATAGCTTTTGCACACGGCTGCTGACCGCCGCATTCAGCGCGCCCCCGAGCAGCGCCTCTGTCGTCAGGTTGGCGCCCGCCTGCTGTTGCTCCCCATACATCGCCGCCTGCTCATTCGTACGTCCCAGAGCCAGAAGCGCCAGCACATCAGCCTGGGTCAGCGGAGGTTCCGATCGATAAGAAATCTCCAGCTTATTCGGCGGCCCATGCAGGCTGATGATGATGTCGTAATTCTGCACTCTCGCCGACGCTTCCAGGTCGATCTCCGGAGTAATGGCCACCGGATTGGCGAAGATAATGTCACCCTGCTGCAAACTGTATTTTGTCCCTGCGAAAGAAGCCGACCCCTCGGTAATATCGATCCTTCCCAGCACCGAAGGATTTTCGAGCGTACCCCGAATGCGCAGATTGACATCACCCGCCAGCGACGCAAAGGAGTTCTGAAATCCCAGCTCCGGCGCGGAAGTGACGTGAATATCAAGGTGTACTCGATTCATTGGCGAGGTTGGATCGATCGGGGCCGACACCCCCCCTCCCCCGGTCACCAGCGACGCCAGGTCCACATTGCTATCGATTCCAAAGCGCATCAGTTCGACATTTCCGCTCACCATCAGGCTGTCGAGATTTCCCAACACGCGCAACTTTGCGTTCACTGAGCTCGAAACCCCCTTGGGATAGCGAATGCGAACGTGCTGCGTCGTCGCCGTCAGGTCGACGAAGATGCCATTCTGATAACCGACGAACCCCTTCAATTCCAAATCACCGCCGCCAGACGAGCCTTTCAACTGCTGCACCACCAGCCGGTCCTGGTCGAAGGCCATGGTGCCGTTCATGTCCGTCAGACCGTTGGTGACGTTCACCATGTGCATGTTGATGTGACTCAACTCGGCGCGCCCCTGCAGATTCGGCTTGTGCGCCGTTCCGCGCGCGTTCACCACAAATTTCACCTGGCCCGAAGATTGAATGTCCTTGTTCATCACGGAAGCCAGTGCGGCGTCGATCGTTCCCTCGGAATGCAGTCGCAGCGCATCTCCCTTCACTAGGTCGACCGTGCCGCCGGCAACAAAGTCCATATTCGTCCCTTGAATATGGACGGGTTGCAACCGCAATATCCCATCCCGCAACGACGCCAGCATCGGGCCTTGCGAATGCATCGGGATCCCATCCACCGTCGCGGTGAGCGTGTTCACCTCCGCGTCTGCTTGGATTTTCGAGGGGTCAGTCAGCGGTCCAGACAGCGTAATCTTTCCCACCAGCGACGAATGGGCGTCGATATCCGAAGAGCTCGCCATTCGCAGCACAGGACCAATGTTGAAATCCGCAAATGTCAGCTGCATTTGTGCCGGATAGTTTCCACTCAATTGCACCTGCCCACCCAGGTCCATGTACGTCTGAAAGAGCACCGCGTGCGAAGTCAGCGACAGCGTTCCATGTTGAATGTTCGCCGCCGCATGCAGGCGTCCCATCGGTTGCCCGTTCAGCGTCAGGTTTTGAACATCCATCTCGCCGCTCGCCAGCGGATTCCGCGGAGTTCCTTCCACATGCGCCAGCAGGTCGGCGGTTCCACCAGTCCGAAGCCGCCGATTTTCAAGCAAAGCGATCTTCGATAGCGAGAAGCCGTGCCCTGCCATTTCACCCAGCAACGCGTCCGATCGATCGTCGTATTGCAGATCGCCAATGGCCACGCCATCGGCGGCGGCCAGCCGAATATGCGTTGCCTGCAACAAATGTCCCTGCGCGGAAAGCACCATGTCTGCCGTCGTGATCGGCTGCCCGTAGGCAACCGCGTGGGTGAGCAGCAGCTGGCCCGAACCCTCCAGGTCGTCGACCGTTCCCACCACATGCGCATGCGCTTCCATGATTCCGGAGATCGGATACGAAGTCCCGGCGACCGCCTGCAAGTCCGCCACAGAAACGTGGGTCGACTGCACCGTCGCCGTCACTTGAGTGTGCTTGTCATAGGTATAAGTGTCGGGCGCAGTGCGATCTGGAGCGAGATCCAGGTCCGAATGAATCACAGCATCCCCTTGCACCAGTTCTCCATTTCGCAGAATCAGCCGCGCCGGCGCATACGAAATGTCGCCATGAAATTGGTCCCATCGCAACAACTCCGGCGGCGGCCGCGTTTCACCTGCCTTCTCCGGTTTGCTGGGTGTCACCACCATCTCAAACGGTCCGGAATCCAGATGCCCCACCGCCTGCAACGCGAAAAATGAACCGTGAACCTCGCCATGAAACGTCGCCGCATCCAGCAGGTGCAACGGCAGCGCGTGTGGCGAACCCACAGGCGTCGCCCGCAGGTCGGTGATCGTCAACAGCTGGTCGAATTCACGCAAGTCTCTTCCCACTACATCCAGCCGCAATGCGCTGTGCAGGTCATGCTCCAGCAAATCCAGCGTGCCCACGCCATGCACCTGGGTGGCCGGCGTATGTAAATTCGCATCCTGAATCACCAGGTGACGATGATCTCCGAGATAATCCGCATGCGCTGGTCCGCTTACCGGGACCAGCCCCAGGGTGTTCCGCGGCACGCTCAGCATCAGGTGCCCATGTACATCCAGACCATTTCCATCGCCCGTCCAGCGCACGGTCACTTTGCCTGAGGCCGCGGTGGTGAATCCAATGTCCCAATCCGCCCTGGGAGCCGTCGCCTTCAAGATCAATGGCAAGGTCACATCGGAGACTTGCGCATCGATGTTCGCCTGCATTGGCTGATACCGCTTCTCCTCCCGCTCGACCGGCGCTTTCTCAAACTTCTTGTGAAGCCGCTCGAGCAGTTCGCGCGGACTCAGCCGCTTATGTCCAGTCCCGGATGACGAACTCGCGCTTTTCGCGGCCGGCAATACCACCGGCTCCGACGGACCGACGCAGTGCCGCAACACCATGTTTCCTGAAATCTTTCCGCCGTCTTCCAGAACGGAGGAAAAATCCGTCAGCACGCAGTCGTTGTCATCGACTGTCACGTTGGTGTGCAGATCCACATTGCGCAACCGCAGCCAAGGGGCTTCCCATTCGCCAGAGTGAAGATCGACGTGTCCGGACACGCGAAATTTTCCGTCGGCCGCGCCATGCGCTTCGATGGAAAGCTGCGCCCGCCCATTGCGCAGTTCATCTTCCCCGGTCATCTCGCCAACCTCGCGCGCATCCACCGAGCCCCACACGTTTGTCTTCCAACTGGGAGCCGAAAAGTCTTGCACTTCTCCGGTTGCCATCAACCGCGATTCGCCCGTCTGCAGATTCAGACTGTCAATCCGGATGGAATCGCGCGTCAGTTGCAGCTTCACCTGCAACCGCGAATGCGTCTCGGTCGAGTTCTTCAACCGAAACGTGATGTTCTTGGTATCGAGGGTCGCTTGATACGCGCTCTGCTCCGAGATATACCGCATCATCAACTGCAGCGGTCCAGCCGCCAGCTCAAATGGCACCTTGTGGTCGTTCACCAACACCATGCCATTCTCAATCCGGGTCTGCTCAATCGCCATGCTTAACAGCGTCTGCGGCAACGACTCATTGCTGGCGACACGCGGCTGCGGCTGATTCGTTGTTCCATCCGGCAAAACAATCAGATGAAGCGTCGGGCCGACCGCCGTCAGACTGGTCAGGCGAATCTTGGGAGTGAGAAATGTAAGCAGGCTCGCGTCCAGCGTCAAATGCTGAACGTGAAAATATGGAATTTCTCCCGGCCCCTCTTTGCCATGGATTGTCAGATCATTCACTTCAATGGTGAAATGGCGCACGCTCCAGCGGAACGATCCCATCTCCACCCGGCCGCCTGTTGCACGCTCCAGCACATCGATCACCGCCTGATGCACATGGGCTGTGAATGCTGGCGTCGAAGCATACCACACCAGCGACCCAATCAAAACGGCGACCAACAGCGCCGCGACGGCCACGGTGTACGCAACCCATCGCCAGCGCGATCTCCGCTTGGTGGTCGTGGCGTCCTCCGTCATTGGCCGCCTCCCTGGGTGTTGCTTTCGCCTTGTTTCCGGGCTTCCGCGTAGGCAGGATCCAGAATTTGTACATGCCCTTCCGCCCGCAGACTCTTCAGCCACTCATCGATTAAGCTGCTCACCTGGCGCTGCCGAAGTATCTGGCGGATCTTCGGCGCCACTGTCTGCAGATCTGGCAGCGGCTGTTTATTCTGCTCCAACTCCGGCGTCAGCACTTGTTCGTAGTAATTTCTGACCTGGGCATTTGAAACCTGGACCACCACGCCAAAACGCACATCGATGAATTTCAGAATCGCCAACCGCTCGCGCACGCGGTCTTCAATCTCACTCGGCGTAAATCCGTGCAACGCCAAAAATGCCTTCCATCCCGCATCTGTCTCGCAATCGGTTTTGGTCGCGACCGAAATCTGCTTCCGCATGGTTGCAACCGCCTGTTCCACATCCTTCTGCGACACCACCGCGACCCCTGGCTGCAGCGCCCGTTGTTGATCAATTAAAGTGCGATCAATGACGCGATCCAGCGCCCGCTGCGGCGTGTTATCCGCCGCCGGTTCCGCCCCCGGCAGCAGCGCAGAGAATCGCATTTCATCGTCCACATCGCTGGCCAGAATTGCCTGCCCATCCACATCAGCAATCACGCGATCGAGCACCGCCGTCCGCTGCGAAGGCCCCTGCGCCCATGCGTGCGAGCCGCCAACCATCCCACAACCAAGCAAGCATCCCAGAAGGATTAGCCCGCGCAACGCTTCACGAGATGCGAGACACTCCGCCCGTTCGCGCCTCGGCTCCGTCATGACACTCGCCCTCAAAACGACTGCCCGATGCTGAAGAAGAAATTGAAATGGCCGGAGTTACCCACGTACGGCGGCTGGCCGTTGTAGTCCAACTTTGCGGGTAACAGCGCTGGATCGCTCACCACCGGGTACACCGTTGGATTCATGTTATAGCTGAAATCCAGGCGGATCGGGCCTACGGGTGTCTTGTAACGCAACCCCAAACCTGCAGCCTGCGAGTCGTAATTGAAGTTGCACGTTCCCGTCCCGCTGGGAGGAGTCAGGTTGTAGCAGGTCTGCACATCCGGCTGATGCCAACGGATGAGCGACGGAAAAATGTCTGAGGCATTCTCATACACGTTGCCAAGGTCTTCGAAAATCACGAAGCCAAGATTGTTTCCAATCAAGGGAAGCGGCACCGGAGGAATGCGCAGTTCCGTGCTGTTCACAAAAGCTCCTGAACCTCCCACCGGGTAGCCGGTCTGCAAATCGCGCGGACCTGCCGCATTCACGCTGAAACCGCGATGCGAGGTGGCGCCGCCGGCATAGAGCCGTTCCGGCAGCGGAATCAGATTGTAGGAAGGATCGCCATAGGTATTCTCAAAACCGATGCGGGTGTTGCGCGCCAGAATCCAGTTTTCCTTATTCAGCCGGTAATAGTTCGACTCCGAGATATCCACTCGATTGAAGTTCGCCTGCGAAGCAAAACCTTCCCACGCGAAGAATTGCTGCGCCGAAAGATACCATCCGCTGGTCGCATCCAGTGGATTGTTGCGCGTGTCATGCACCCACGTAATCCCCGGCCCGCTGACCCGCGTTGGCTGCGACAGCAGCGGAATCAGCTCCGCACTCACCTGCAGGCTATTCGGATTAACGTACACGTATCGATAGGTCATCGAGTAGATCAGCGTATTCGCTTTGTTCGGCCTCTCCGTAAACACCACCGATCCGCTCAATGTCGAGGCCTCGTAGGTCGTCACATTTTGATTGCTGACATAACCGCCGGAGAGGGAAAAATCGAATGTTTTATGGTCATAAAATTTCGGCACGTTATAGGTCATGATGGCTTGCTGCTCCAGCGTGCCGTATGCGGTCTGCAGACTGATGGTGCGATTTCTGCCGCCCAGATTAATGCGGCTCACATCGAATGAAACACGCGGGCTGATGCCAAACTTGCCGTTGGGGCTGCACACGTATGCATTTGGATTGGCCACACCCAACTCGATCAGCGATGCTGCCGACGGACAATTGGTCTGGGGATTGCCCGTTTGGACTTCAAACCCAAAGCCGTAGTCATAGTTCCAGCGATGCGCCTCGGTCACATTCACAAGCACGTCTTTCCGCGGCTGGGTTCCGCGCGGGTTCACGATGCCGGTGTCCACTTCGCTGAACAGCGCCAGGTTATAAAGTCGCCGCTGCGTGTCCAGAATTGCATTGCGGTTCAGCGGGTCGCCGGCTTTGATCTCCATCACTTTATTCACCACCTGCGGCTTGGTGTAATGCAGTCCGCTGATCAACACATGATTCACATAAAAGGGATTGCCTTCGTGCACCCGCACAACAATATCGACTCGGTTTGGATCCAGTGGGTCGGGAAGCTGCTCGAATTCCAGTTCCACCTGCGAAAATCCGTGCCGATAGTAATAGTCGAAGAGTTGCAGTCGATCTCCCGCCAGCGTGGTTAAAGAAAAGGGCTCTCCCGGCCGCGTATTCATCTGCTCCAGCAATGCAATTTTCGACACCTTCTCCACGCCGACCAGTTCTACCCGTCCAATCTTCTGCTGTGTGCCTTCGTGGATTTCGTAGGTCACATGCACAATCGCCACCTTGGATTTCTGCGCTCCCGGTACGGCATCCGAATCGGTGACCACCGGAGTGACTGTGACATTGCCGAAGCCGTTGCTTCTGTACAGCGCTTGAATCGCCGCCACATCCTGCGCCTGCAGTTGCTGACTGTAAATCCCGTGCGAGTTGGCACGATCGGCAGCCTGCACCGCCAACCGCTCTTTCACTACGCTCTGCGGGAAATAAAGGTTGCCGGTCACTTTGACCGACACTACCTTATGCAAGGCTCCAAGATCGACCTTGTAAATAATGTTTTCTTCGTTTGGCCCCGGCTGCTCGACCGTATGCGTTACACGAACGTCGAAATAGCCCTTCTTCTGGAAGTGGTCCCGAAGATTACCGTTGCCTTCATCCAACAAGTCAGGATCGACCGCGCCCTCGTCATAGACCGGGACCAGCCGCTTCAGATCTCGCTGAGAAATCTTCGCGCCGGTCACACTAATGCGCACCACCGGACCGCGATTCACCTGGAACTGATAGTTGACCGAGTTGGTTGCCGCGTTGAAAGTCTCCGGTCCCGCCCGAACCGTCGCCTCCAGCCGGTTTTGCTTTTGATACTTTTTGCGCAATTTCGTCAGCGCTCGCGGCACGGTGTTTGCGGTAACCGTCGATCCCTGTTTCAGCTTCGCAATCTTGCGGAATTCCGTATCCGTCAGCGCCGTTGTGCCGGTCGCTGTAACCGCGCCAACTTTTGCCTGCGGCCCCGCGTTTACCGTGTAAATCACATCCACCAGGTGATGCCCGCCGGCTGGCACGGTTTTCACTGACACGGTTGGAAGATGAAATCCGTTCCGCTCGAGCGCGCTCCGCAGATGTTCCGTGGCCTGGTCCAGTTCCTGCGTCGTGAACGACTCTCCCAGCTCCAGCCGAGTTGCTCGTTGAATCTGCGCCGCCAGCGTGTCCTGCTTCATGCCCTGGATGTACAGCCTGCGCAGAAACAGCTGCGGTACTCCGTCGAACGTGACCGTGACCTGGCTGCCGGTTTCCACTCCCTCGGCAATAATGCTGCGATAGAGTCCTGTCGCGAACAGCTCATGCAGGCTCTTCTTGACGTCCTGCTCAGTTAGCTTTTTCCCTGGCTGCAGGGCTAGCCGATCTTTCACCCCAACCAGGTCCTGGTCCGATACGCCTGCGAACACGACTGCGTGTACCGGCAGGCCATACCAGGTTTTTAAATCGCGATATCGCAGGAATACCGGGCTTCGCTGGATGGAGGAACTTAGGGCTGCCGTGCTCGGAGTCGCGCCGGCTGTCGAGGCTGGCTTCGTTTCTTGCGCGGGCGAGCTCCGAACAGCAGCAAACCCCGCAGTCGCCAGTCCGATCCCGACGGCGCAGAGCCCGATTCGCGCGACCAACCCGATGCGTGCGAAACGAGGATGTGGATGGTTTTTTTGCAAAGAAATAGACCCATGAACGGTCCGTCCACAACCGTTGCCACAGTGATTCATTTTTCCGACAGCAAGTCCTCGGGTTCCAGACGCTCGACGATGGATCGACGAACCCAGTTTGCCTTGGAATACGGTGATCGGGAGACTCCGTTTGCCTATCGCTAGCATACGCAACCCGTGCGTCTCTCGTCTCGTCCGGGGCCATAAATCCTGATCAATTCTGTTCAAAGCCGGTCTGGCGAAAGATGTCCTCATTACGTGCCTGGCAAGTTCGCGCCTACGGCCGCGCTGCCGCCGGCAATCCGCCGCCGTACCCGATCCGTATACTGATAGAGAATGGATTCAGCTTCCAATTCCGCCTTCTCGTCTTCGCAGGATCGCTATTCTCGGCAAACTCTCTTCGCCGGTATTGGCGAGCAAGGTCAGCAAAAACTTTTCGCCGCCCATGTTGCCATCGTTGGTTGCGGAGCAACGGGAGCCGCGGTCGCCGGCCTTCTGGCGCGCGCCGGCGTTGGGACGCTGACGCTGGTCGATCGCGATTATGTCGAATGGAGCAATCTGCAGCGGCAAGTGCTGTTTCAGGAAGAAGACGCTGCCGAAGGCCTGCCGAAAGCGGAAGCCGCCCGCCGCCGCATCGCCCAATTCAATAGCCAGACACAGGTGCATGCCCATGTCGCCGACCTGGTTCCCGCCAACATTCATGCCATCCTGGCCGAAGCGCAACTAGTGCTGGACGCGACGGACAACTTCGAGACCCGCTACCTACTGAACGACTATGCCGTCGAACAGAGTAAGCCGTGGATTTATGCCGGCGCGGTCGGCTCCTATGCCGTCACCATGAACATTCTGCCCGGCGTGACGGCCTGCCTCGCCTGCATTTTTCCAGAACCACCCTCTGGAACAGTCGAGACCTGCGACACCAGCGGCATTTTGAATCCCGCCGTAAACCTCGCCGCATCATTGGAATCTGTGGAAGCCATCAAGTGGATCGTCGGCGCTCACGATCATATGCGACGCACGCTTTTCTCCTGCGATGTGTGGAACAATGAAATCTCGGAAATCGACACTTCTCATCCGCGATACGCCTGTTCTGTCTGCGCACGGCATCAATTTCCCCATCTCAGTGGAGTTGGCCGCCCCCAGATTACTCTTTGCGGCAGAAATTCCGTTCAGATTCACGAACACCATCGCCCCATCGACTTTGCCGAGCTCACTCGCAAGCTGGAAGCTCACGGGTCCGTTCGGTCGAATGAAATGCTGTTGCGCTTCGACCGCGGCCAACATCGCATCACAGTATTTAAGGATGGTCGCGCCATCGTTCAGGGGACAACAGATGTCGGGCTTGCTCGCAGTCTCTATTCCCGCTTCGTCGGCAGTTAATTCCCTGGGCGGGCAACCCCCGCAAGCGTCATCACCTTCTAAGAGACGGAGCAATCAAAGCATCAACTATGGATGATTCCAGGAATGACTCAGGAAAGGGCAGAACGCAGTCGAATTCAATGACAAAAAACACATTGCGAACTGCCGAGAAGATGCCCTCCCCCACTCCCTCCCAACCCTTGACGGCGGAAGCCAGACCCGTACAACAGCAGCAGCGTCGCAACCCCCCGATCGCCGGCGAATTGGCGGCCATTGCCGCGGCCCAGCAAGGGGACGGAGCGTCCTTCGAGATTCTCTACAACATGCACAAGCGTCGCGTGTACTCGCTCTGCCTGCGAATGCTGGGCAATGTTGCGGAAGCGGAAGACCTGACCCAGGAAGCTTTTCTCCAGTTGCATCGCAAAATCAGCACGTTTCGTGGCGATTCCGCTTTCTCCACCTGGCTGCATCGAATGGCTGTTAACGTAGTGCTGATGCATCTGCGGAAAAAGGGGCTCCCGTTGGTTTCGCTGGAGGAGACACTGGAACCCTCGCAGGAAGATGGGCCACGCAAGGACTTTGGTACCCGCGATCTCACCCTGTCGGGATCCATCGATCGAGTCACGCTGGAACGCGCTGTGGAAGAGCTGCCGCCGGGCTATCGCATGGTTTTTGTACTGCATGATGTGGAAGGCTATGAGCACAATGAAATTGCAGGTATGCTGCAGTGCTCCATTGGTAATAGCAAGTCTCAACTACATAAAGCCCGCATGCGCCTGCGCAACTTGTTGCGCCAGGACACGAACGGGAAGGTGGACGCATGACATCCAAGCAGACCCACACGCCACGAGATTGCGACGAATTCCAGCAGCAACTGCCAGAGCTTTTCGATTCTGAGCAGGATCTGCTGACCCATGCTCACCTGCAAACCTGCGAAAACTGCTCTGCCCTAGTGCGCGATTTGGAGTACATTGCCGCGCAAGCCAAGTTGCTGCTTCCCATCCACGACCCCAGTCCTGCCGTTTGGGACAATATTCAAAATGCGCTCGCGAAAGAATCCAAGGATGGCAACAAGAGTTCCTGACCCGCCCGGTCACAGAAACTTCTCCGCGAAAGCCGTTCCTTCTCATTTAAAATCCAGCAAAGATTGCTGGAGGTAGCCGTTCCCACCACGTCACAGTCCAGGACGGATCACGTTCTTTTGCCGAAACGCATTGTTCTGACGGGATTCATGGGTGCGGGCAAAAGCACGCTGGGCCCTCGTCTGGCGCAACGGCTCGGCTGGACCTTCATCGACTTGGACGACGAGATTGTGCGTGCGGAACAACAAAGCATCGCCCAGATCTTCGACTCCATCGGGGAAGGCCGCTTCCGCGAACTGGAACAAAACGCACTCGCTACAACCTTGCGTCAGGAATATATTGTCCTCGCCCTGGGCGGCGGAGCCATTGAAACCGCGGCCAATCGGCAGCGTATTCAGGAAGACGAAGCCACCCTGCTACTCTATCTTGCCGCTCCGCTGGAAGTACTGATCGAGCGCTGCGAGCAACAACAGTTGCTCCGAAAAGCAGTTCGACGGCCTATCCTTGAAAAACGTGCGGAACTGGCCGAGCGATTTCAACGAAGGCGCCCGCTGTATGAGCTGGCCGACTGGACGGTCGATACCACTAGCAAAACGATGGACGAACTAGTTCACATCATCATGGCTCAATGGGGCAAGGCATCCGAGAGGGTGAAAACCCGATGAAAGACACCCCACCGCCGCCGATCTATTCCAGCTCCGCCAGCCACGTGCGCGGCTACATTCTGTTTGCGTTCGGCATTGCACTCACCTTGTATTTCGCCTGGTTGCTGCGCGATGTGCTGGTGCTGCTCTACGTCAGCGCTCTCGCAGCCATCGTCCTCATGCCAGTGGTGCGCGGCGTACAACGCATCCGCATCGGCAGATGGCATCCCGGTCACGGCATTGCCATCCTCATCATCATGGTGGCGTTGGTAGGCTCGGTATCGCTCTTCCTCAGCCTTACTCTGCCCCCGGTCGTGCGCGAACTCACGACCTTCGTCAAAGCTCTCCCCGGCCGTAGCCCGGCCTTCCTGCAGAAAATTGAGAACCTTCCCATCCTGCGGGATATGAATTTGACCGCCATTGAAGCCAAGCTGAAGCAGGATACGGCGCAGAACGCCGGAGTTTTCGTCTCTTCCGTCAGTAACTGGGCGACCAAGATTTTTGAAATCATCACCGGCATCATTCTCACCGTCTACTTTCTGGCCGAAGGGGAACATGTCTACAAATGGTTCCTGTCGCTTGTTCCTTCGTACCGCCGCGAGCGGCTCGATGAAACCCTGCGGCGGGCATCCGAACGCATGGGTCGCTGGCTCCTCGGCCAACTGGCCCTGATGCTGATCCTGGGCATCTGCAGCGGCATCGTTTTCGGAGCCATTCATTTGCGGTATGCATTCGCCCTCGCCGTCCTGATGGGCGCGTTCAATATCATTCCCGTGGTCGGCGCGCTCGTCTCCACATCTGTCGCGATGCTGGTGGCCGCCAGCGAATCCTGGGAAAAAGTTCTTGCCGTCCTGATCTTTGAATTGGTCTACTCGCAGATTGAAAATGCCTACCTGACACCCCGGATTATGAAGTCGCGGGTCGACCTGGCCGGTACCGCCGTCTTTATCGCCTTGCTGTTGGGCGTCAGTCTTGCAGGAGTCGCTGGAGCCCTCGTCGCCGTACCCAGTGCCGTCCTGGTGGCCGTGCTGACGGATGAATATGTGATCCAGCCCGCCAACTCCGCACCTCCAGACATCGTTCCCGCCGCCGCGGACGAATAAACATCCTCGCACACGCCCTACGGAAGGATGGCCTTCCTTTGTTATCCTGAGGTGTGCCCAGATTTGGTTTCTCCCAAACATCCCAGCCAACCAGACGAATTGAATTGGCTTCTCCGCAGCGGAAGGCACTTCCGATCGGTGCTCCTCATAAGTGTGCCGTTTCCATTGAGGGGCTATGAGAACATCCGTCACCTCGGCACAATCCAGCCTCGCCCGCGAATCGGTTCCTGCCGCAGCGATTCATGCAGTGACCGCCGAATCTGAAGGTGTGGCGGCCTTCGACGCTGTCTCCGTGATTGCCGAGCCCACTCCTGCCACAGCCCATACCTGGAAGACATTCGCCGCCGACACCATCGCCACCTTCAAGCTCCGTGTGACAACGCTAGTTGTCATGACCGCGTGGGCCGGCTACTATCTGGGCGCAGCTCGATCCGGCATCAACTCCTTTAACCCCACCCTACGTGACACCCTGATCGGCGTCGCCCTCGTGTCCTGTGGCGCCAGTGCACTGAACCAGGCAGAAGAACGTCGAACCGATGCCCTGATGATTCGAACCGCCAAGCGCCCCCTCGCCTCCGGCAGGCTCAGCCTGGGCTACGGCATCTTGATCGGCATGCTTGCCATCATCGCCGGTTCGCTCTGGCTGGTCGCGCGCACCAATCTCATCACCGGCACGCTCACTTTGCTCACCGCTGTGACCTATGTCGGCATTTACACACCGCTGAAGCGCTTCACTTCCATGGCTACGTTTGTCGGTGCGTTTCCTGGCGCCATGCCTCCGCTGATTGGCTGGACCGCGGCTCGAGGCACCATCGAGTGGCCCGCCGTAGCACTGTTCGCGATTCTTTTTGTCTGGCAGTTCCCGCACTTTATGTCCATCGCCTGGCTCTATCGCGAGGACTACGCCCGCGCCGGCATCCGCATGCTTCCCGTGGTGCAGCCGGATGGCTGGTCCACCGCCGCCGAGGCTCTGGTCTACGCCGTCCTGATGATTCCTGTCAGCCTCGCTCCCTATTACCTGCACATGGCCGGACGAACTTATTGGGTGTGCGCCTTGTTGCTGGGCCTGCTCTATCTGGCCTACACCATCCGCTTTACGCGAATTACAAAATCTTCCGCCAGCCAGTCCCGCCTCTATGCGCGTGCCTTGCTGAAGGTCAGTGTGACCTATTTGCCGCTGCTGCTGGCAGTGCTGATGCTGAACGCCACCAGGAGGAATTGAACCCATGGCAACCACACAACAGATCGACCGTTCGTCCCAGGCAACGCCGAAGAGCACGCCGGCCGGCCAGTTCGCTCCGCATGCACCGATTGAACTGGATCATCTATCGCACGATTACGGCACGCGCCTGGCGCTCGATGGTTTGACCTTCGACGTGCGCCCCGCGGAAATCTTCGGCCTGCTCGGCCCCAACGGCAGCGGCAAAACTACCCTGTTCCGCATCCTCTCGACGCTCATGGTTCCCACCGGTGGCCACGCGCGGCTGGCTGGCTTTGACGTTTCCGCGGAACCGAATCGCGTGCGCCTGCAAACTGGCATCGTCTTTCAAGCCACCAGCCTCGACGTGAAACTCACGGTCGGCGAGAACCTGATGCACCAAGGCCATCTCTACGGTCTCAGCGGATCTCATCTGAAAGCGCGCTCGAAAGAAGTCCTCGACCGCGTAGGCCTGACCGATCGAAAGAATGACATGGTCGAAACTCTTTCCGGCGGCCAAAAGCGCCGGGTCGAGCTTGCCAAGGGCCTGATTCATTCACCCTCCGTGCTGCTGCTGGACGAGCCGACCACCGGACTTGATCCCGGCGCGCGCATCGATCTTTGGAATTATCTGCGCATTCTGCGCGATGAGCAGGGCGTGACCGTCCTGGTCACCACCCACCTGATGGAAGAGGCCGAACATTGCGATCGCCTCGCCATCCTCAGCGAAGGCAAACTGGTGGCTCTCGGCAGTCCGGCCGACCTGAAAGCTGAAATCGGCGGCGACATTGTCCAGTTCGAAACCGCTTCCGCCGACGCCGCAACTACCCTGGGCGCTCGCATTGCCGATCGCTTCGGCGTCTTCCCCGTCGTCGTCGACAACGCCGTCCGCGTCGAACGCGAGCAAGGCCATCGCTTCCTTACCGAAGTGGTCGAGGCCTTCCCCGGTGAAATCGTTTCTGTCTCCGTGTCGAAGCCCAGTCTCGAAGACGTCTTTATCCAGCACACCGGCCACCGCTTCTGGCTTGACCAGGGCGAGGAGAAACAATAATGGCAACCGCGACTGCACCGACTCCTGCTTCCATCGGCATCACTCGACCAAAGACTTCGCTCTCCTCCAGTCTGTGGATTCCCGCGTATTCCCTCTGGCGTCGCGAGTTGGTCCGTTTCTATCGCCAGAAAGCCCGCGTCGTCGGGGTAATCGCTTCGCCGCTGCTCTTCTGGCTGGTGCTCGGCTCCGGATTTTCAAAAACGTTTCAAAGCCACGGTGCCGCTTCGGCCGCCGCGTCCGGTTCCACGCATTATTTGAGCTACTTCTTTCCCGGCGCCATCATCATGATCGTGCTCTTCACCGCCATCTTCAGCATGATGTCGTTGATTCAGGATCGCAATGAAGGCTTTCTGCTCTCGGTGCTGGCGTCGCCGGTCAGCCGATCCGCCATCGTTCTCGGCAAAGTTCTCGGAGGAGCCACACTGGCCGCGATCCAAGGATGGGTCTTCCTCGTCTTCTGTCCGCTGGCTGGCGTCCACACCACACCGCTCGGCATTCTGTATGCGATGTTGGCGATTGCGCTCACGTCGTTCTCGCTCACGGCGCTTGGATTCGTTATCGCGTGGCCCATGGATTCTACCCAGGCCTTCCACGCCATCATCAATCTCGTCCTGATTCCATTGTGGCTTGGATCAGGCGCATTATTTCCCGTCAGCGGAGCCTCCGGCTGGTTGCGATTCTTAATGCTGCTGAATCCGCTGACCTACGGCGTCGATATGCTGCGCAACGGCCTGTTCCCAGCCGAACTCACCACGTTTTCGCCCGAATTCAACTTGATTATCACGGTGGTATTTTGTGCGGTGGTGTTCGTCGGCTCCTGGGCTGTCGTCAATCGTCGCACCAATAAGCCCGCGGCATAGCAAGCAGCCAAAATGAAATCTATGCAGACTTCGCCCTCCAACACGTCCGTCAGCACCCGGCTTCCAATCACTGGAATCGTCCTGCTCAGCGCCGCCGCCGTCAGCCTGCTCTTCTGGTTGATCTATGTGCACCATGCGCCGCCGCAATATGCCCAGAGCCTGATGTTCCTTCCCGCGCTGAATGCCGTGCTCAACAGCCTGAGCGCCACCGCCCTGTTGTTCGGCCTCTACTTCATTCGCCATCGCCAGATCGCGCGCCATCGCACTTCGATGATGACTGCCTTCGCCTTCTCGGCGCTGTTTCTCGTCAGCTACGTCACCAACCACGCACTCCACGGGGATATCATTTTCCCCGGCCACGGCACAGTCCGCACCGTCTACCTGGCCATCCTCATCAGCCACATTTTTCTCTCTGTTGTGGTCCTGCCGCTCATTCTGATCACTTTCTTCTTCTCCTTGAGCGGTCGATTTCCCCAACACAAACGCATCGCGCGCTACACCTTTCCCATCTGGCTCTATGTCTCCGTCACCGGTGTAGTGGTCTACGCGATGCTCGCGGCCTGGCGTTGAGTACCCTGGGAACCCACATGCCCGCGATCGATCCAGCGCCGCTGAAGATGCCATCCAGGCTGCCCGGCGAAAACACTCCACGGCCCGACGATGGCACCCGCGCCCTGCTCAAGGCTGGTTTCTGGATCATGCTGGTCAGCTTGCTTTGCCTTCTCCTCACAGAGACCGTCTTCGGCGGCATCGGCATCTACGGCGCCCGCTCCAATAGCGGCTGGCTGTTTCTGATGTTCGCCTTGATGGGCGTTCCCTTCAGCCTGATGCTACTCGTACTCGGCGGCGCAAAATGGCTGCGCAATCGCAGGCTCAGCCGCGGCGGAACCTAGCAGAATGCAGTTCCCACGCGGCTCTGGTATCGTTATCCGAAAACAGGTTTCAGAAAGAAAGCAGGTCCATCATGGCAAAAAGCGTCAATAAAGTTATCCTTCTCGGCAATGTTGGCAAAGATCCCGAGATCAAGGCAACCGCCAGCGGCACCGTCGTCGCGACATTTTCCATCGCCACCAGCGAACGCTTCAAAGATAAGACCGGCAACTGGCAGGACCGCACCGAATGGCACAATCTGGTCGCCTATCAGCGCACTGCGGAGATCATTCGCGACTATGTAAAGAAGGGCAACAAGCTTTATGTAGAAGGCCGCCTGCAGACCTCATCGTGGGACGACAAGACCACTGGCCAGAAGAAATATAAGACGGAAATCATCGTGAGCGATTTGTCGCTGCTCTCCGGACGCGGAGAAGCCGATGGCGGCAGCAGCGGCGGCTACAGCAAATCCAACACCGCTTCGTTCGACCAGCGCAGTCCCGCCGAAGATTATTCTCAATCCACTGAAATCACCGACGACGACATCCCGTTCTAGTGTTCACCTACGGGAGCGGTGTAAACAATTACCCCTAGATAGTAGCCGTCGCGGCTGTGGGAAAGTGGGAAACGCGCGGCGTTTTCCAGGCGAGGTGGAAAAGTCGCTCTTCGACTCTTCCACCTCGTGTCTTTTCCACCGCTTCAAGCCATTCACTCCATTTCAATTTTTCGGTCCTTCTTCTTGTTTGGAATGACCTGAGCGCGTGGCGGACGTCCAATCTTGAGCCTCGCCTGTTCCTTCACTTGCTTCACCTTTTCCAATTTTCGTTTCGGCATTGGAATCTCCTTCTGGCATCACCGATCTGTATCTCGATGATCGCATCGTAGCCAGTCCACGGCACCCATTTCAATTTTACGAATTGCGGGTACTCGATCTGACGTTTGGACGCCTCTAGTTCTCCGCTTCGCGCTTCACTTCCCTCGTGGTTCGTTCTACCTTGAGGACACTATCCTTTGCAGCTTTTCCAGGAGCACTTCTCCAATGTCGCCGACTCAAGTTCGTCCACATACTCGCCGTTTTCGATTACGATGCGCCATCGCAATCGCAGCTATCCTCGTTCCTCTGCTACTAACCCCAGGTCCTGCTTTCCCCGCCAAGTCGCCAAAAAAGGCTAAGGTCGAGGCCAAGAAGGCCGAGGGACCTAAAGAGATTTTGATCTTCAAGAACGGCGATCAAATTACGGGAAAGCTGCTGAATTCCACGGGAACCAAAATCAAGTTCGACAGTGAAGTGGCTGGCGAAATCACCGTGCCGCTGGAGAAGATCAAGGAATTGAAATCCGATCGTCCATTCGCCATAGTCCCCAAGGAGCCCAAAGGATTCAAGAAGAGAGGACCCGTCGTAGAAGGAATCATTCAGCTCGAAGCCAAAGGCATTGTCGTCGTTCCGATCACTCCGGAGAAAGCCAGCGAATTAGCAGCAGCAGCCACGCCTGAAGCCAAATTATCGGCAGCCAAGGCAGCTCCTTCTAATGGAGTCAAAACAGAGTCCGCGCAACCCGCACCGTCCAAATCGGCCGAAGTTGGCAAGTCTGTGACGGCCGCTCCGCCGACATCTGCCACTGCAAAAGTTGTGCCCCCGTCAGCCACATCCACCGCACCCACCGTCGTCAAGACCACTCCGCCCGTAACCGTTGAAACAGGCCGTTTAATTCCCGCGGATCAAATCGGCTTTGTCGTGGACGACAGTACCTATCAAAAAGAGATCAATAGAAAAATCAATTGGAGAACAGGATGGACTGGAAGCATCACCACCGGAACCACGGTTATCCGCGCCACCCAGAATAGTTACCAATTCCTCACCGACGTTGCCTTGCAGCGAACAATTCCAACCGTGATCTGGCTTGACCCCAAGCTTCGAACCACCTTCCAATACACACAGAGCGCGGGGAGAATATCTCAGCCCGGCACCGTCACCACTGTCACCAACATTTTCCATGTGTCTGCCGAACGCGATGAGTATTTCTCTCGCCGCGGTTATTATCTGCAGCAAGTCAACTTCGATCACGACACCACCCAGGGGCTCGACCTGCAGCAGATCTATGGCGCTGGCATAGGGGCGACGTTATTCAAGAAGGAGGACAGCGAGTTTGATGTAACCGCCGACCTTCACTATGAAGCGCAGGCCTTCAACTCAACGGCCGATGTGACGGCATTGAATCGAAAACTGGTCGGCTCCATGATCACCGAAGCGTACACGCGCAAGTTCGGCAAAATCACATTCGACGAGAAAACACTTGCGGACTTTGCATGGAATGATGAGAATGCCTTCTCCGCCTCCGGAAACTCAGGAATCAAACTGCCGCTCTACAAAAAGCTGTCGTTCTCTTTAGCCGTCATTGATAACTTCCAGAACGATCCCCAGGTTGGATATCAGAAGAATTCCTTCCAGTTCTCGACCGGATTGTCGTTCAGTCTTCACTAGAGTTGTGAGTCTGAGATTCGTTACAGAAACCATTTTCGGAGCTGTATTGGGGCACGACTTTTATCCTGCCCTGAGCGCAGCCGAAGGGTGCCGCAAATGACCCACAACAAATGAGAATTCCGTCTCCAAGTGGTTTCAAACCATGTCCTACGATGGCTTCTCTGTGACCGGTTTAACTACACCTGGGTTGACCTGTTGAAAGACGCGCTCTACCACCCACTCTGGCGTCACCTGCTCTCCAGAAAGCAGCATCGCCGCCAACTCACCACCCAGCACCTGCGGCGCAATCACGACATCCGGCTGCACCAGCTTCACACGACCCAGATGGCGCGCGTCGTTCACTGCAGCCACTGTTTTCGCGGCGCCGCCCAACTCCTTCACCGCCAGCACGGCAAATGCATTTTCCGAGTCGTCGCCCAGCATCGCCAATACCGCCTCCGCGTGGTGCGCGCCGGCCTCGCGCAAGGTTTCCGTCATGCTGGGATCGCCCACCACCACGTCGACATCCTTGTTCTCGCCTTTTTCCGGCGTCTCCCGCAGAATGCGAGTGACCGGACGACCGCGCTTTGCCAACTCTCGCCACGTGTTGATCGCCAGCGGGGTGTTGCCGATAACGACGAAGTGATTTTCCCGTTTCATTTTGCTTCCTTTGCGATTGACAATTCCCTGCAGGCTCCGCCCCACCAGTGGCCCAATTACCGCAGTGAGCGATGTCGCGAAGACCGCGACTCCTAGGACGATCACAGACAGCGCAAACAACCTGGCCTGTGGCGTGGACGGAACAATGTCACCATAGCCTACCGTGCTCATTGTCACCATCGCGTAGTAAAAGGCGGTCACCAGATCCGTGATTCGCGGCTTGAACTGCGCGCCAAGATAATATGTGCCAAAGGTCGCGTACATAACCAACATTGCCACCGCAGTCAGCGCGAATAGAGTGCTGGCCGCAATGCTCGATCGATCGAAACTTCGCCACGCGAGCAGCAGCCAGGCCAGCACAAAAGCGAAATACGCCAGCAGTACATGGGCGTCCGCATGCCGGGTGAAAATCGTATTCACCACAGCCGTCGCCGCCAACAACACAGCCATCACCCATGCCAGGCGCGAGCGCCACAATAATCCCAGCGCCATCGTCATCATGCCGGCGCCGATCAGCAACGGTGGGAGCCGCTTCAGTTCCAGGCGAAACTTGCCCTCCGCCAGCAACTTCAAATATTCCGTCCAATGCGTGCCAAAGCTGGTCCGCAACATCCAATAGCCGGCCAACGCCAGCAGCAGCGCCAGCGGCACATGCGGAAACCAGTAGTGCCCGCCTAAACCGTGATGCAGCCGTTGGGTCCGCGCTCGTGCGCGTTGAAGGAAAGTGGAGGTCATTCGGTAGAGTTCGAACGTCGATGCGACAGCATCAGTCCAGCAAAAGTGCCGCACCGCTTCTTTCATTCAGCATAGATGAATGAATCCAAAGTCGACGCATCCCGTCACCGCGACCGCACTCTTCCGCAGTGCGACGTTTCGACAATCGAGGCCAGCCGCAGCTCGCAAGAAAATTGTTGACAGTCCGCGAAGAAAATCATATCTTCTGTATTCAAACGATTGAAACCTCCCCCAAGGCTGGTCCGTGCGAGCGTCAATGCCCCATAAGTTCAGCAGGAAAACATGAAGCCGAGGTTTGGAGCCATGTATCTATTGGCAATTTTCGCGACCGCGATTCCTTTCGGGATCTCGAGCGCCCAAACCGTCGTCGTCGACATCACTCCCGGACATGCCACCAATCACTTCGTCCCCAGCAAAACGCTGGGCGCGGGCATCGATCGCATTCCCACCAATGCCATCGACGAAACGCTGAATAACCCCGCCACTCTCAAACATGTTCTCTCCGCCGGATGGCAACCGGTCACTTATCGTCAGAACACCGATCTGCAGGTAGAGGCATGGCATTGGAACCCCGCGGGCACCTGGAGCGATCCGGGGAAGAAGCAAGGCTACTTTACCGGCTCCGCGACACCGACCAGTTTCATTCGCTATTCCTATGGTTACGCCCTACCCCTTCGCGGAGATGACAGCGGCTCCGGCTATTCGCGCCTGACCGACGGCGATATCTCAACCTACTGGAAAAGCGACCCCTACCTCGCTAGCCGATTCACTGGCGAGTCCGATGCGCTGCATCCCCAGTGGGCGGTCATCGACCTACGCAATTACGAGAACATCGATACCATCCGGATCAACTGGGCTTCTCCACACGCGACCCGTTACCTCGTCCAGTATTGGACCGGAAAAGATCCCTTCGGCGCCCCTACCCAGGGAACCTGGGTGACATTTCCACACGGCGAGGTCGACTCCGCAAAAGGTGGCATCGAGACAATTCATCTGACCGATCAGCTCATCTCTGTCCGCTTTATTCGCATCCTGATGACGCAGTCATCCAACACTTGCGACACCCACGGTTCTTCTGACCCTAGAAACTGCGTCGGCTACGCCGTGAATGAACTCTACGTTGGCACCACTACTCCCGATGGCGAGTTTCACGATCTGGTCCGCCACACCGCCGACCGCGAACACACATTTACCGTCACCTCTTCCGTCGACTCCTGGCACACTTCCACCGACAAGCTTGGCAACGCGGGAACCCAATTAGGATTTGACTTGTTTTTCAAGAGCGGCATCACTCAGGGCCTGCCGGCCATCGTCCCCATCGCCATGGTGTACGACAATCCCGACAATGCCGCCGCGGAAATCAAATATCTTGAAGCCCGTCACTACCCCGTCTCCTATGTCGAAATGGGCGAAGAAGTCGACGGCCAGAATATGTCGCCGGAGGACTACGGCGCGCTCTATTTGGAATTCGCCACCGCTCTTCATCGCGTCGATCCCAACCTGAAGCTGGGCGGACCTTCGTTCCAGGGAGAGAACACCGACATCCTGTTCTGGCCAGACCAGAACGGCAACGCATCCTGGCTCAGCCGGTTTCTCGAATATCTGAAAGCGCACAACCGCATGCGCGATCTCGCCTTCTTCTCCTTCGAGCATTACCCGTACGATCCTTGCCTCAACACCTGGGATCGGCTCTATGAGGAGCCGCACCTCGTCGCCAACATCATGCGCACCTGGTACAACGATGGCGTTCCCAGAACCATGCCCATGCTCATTACAGAATCGAACCTGTCCCCTCGCGCCACGGAAAGCATGATGGATATCTTCGGCGGCCTCTGGCTGGCCGACTACATCGGCTCCTTCCTCGACGTGGGCGGCAATGGCGTTTACTACTTCCACTATCTGCCGCTCAAGATGGAGGAGGGCTGCGACGGTTCGCAAGGCACCTTCGGCATGTTCACTGTCAATGCGGATTATGACATCGAGCAGCCGCTGTCGCAGTATTTCGCCAGCCGCATGATCAATTACGAATGGCTGCAGCACGACGGTGGCACCCACACCATGTTTCCTTCCACCGGAACCTATAACGATGGCGCAGGCCACACCCTGGTCACCTCTTACACCGTGCGCCGGCCCGATGGAATGTGGTCGATGATGCTGGTCAATCGGGATCAGCACAATGCCCACCGCATCGGCATCATCTTTAAGAACGCACAGAGCCAGACAGAAAACTATTTCTCCGGCACCGTCGACGCCGCGTACTTTGGACCCGAACAGTACAAATGGCATCCCGCGGAACAAATCGTCGACCCGTCGCATTTTCCTTTGGAACCGAAAAATCCATTGCAGCAATACAAGCCTGGATATGCGGAGCCCGACGGACCTATTCAAGAATCCACGCTGCGGGGCAATAAAACTACAGAATACGAATTGCCCGCATCGTCCATTGTTGTTCTTCGAGGGAAACTGAATTCCGATGGCAAATAACAATTAGCAACGCGGCCATTCCCTGTCTCCATGGGGGGCGCCGGGCAGACCGTGAAATGAACTTTTCGCTTGACGCTGTCGCACGATTGACGTGTACTGAAACGTTTCAAACAGAGGTGGAGTATTGGGGCTGAATCTCCATATGTAGCTGCGAAAATCCAGAGGAGATTCTCCCAAAACGCAAGGCCAGGTTTCAACGCAGACCGAACTATACAGAGAGGCGGATCGACCATGAATACATTTGAAACTAGAGTGAAGCGCCACCGCAGACTTCTATCCGGACTGGCGTTCATCATGATGCTTGCTTTTCCTATGTTGCTGCTGAGCCAAGGCTACTTCGGAACCGTCGCCGGCTTGATCACGGACCCCTCCGGAGCCGTCGTGCCCGGCGTCAAAATGACTTTGACGGACGTGGAGAAGGGATATACCTTCACCGCTACAACGAATAAACAGGGCGAGTTCATCATGCCTTCCATTCCTCCCAGCGTTTACACTTTGACCGCGGTAATGAACGGCTTCGATAAGGCTGTGCGTACTGGTGTCAAAGTGGATGTCACCGCCCACGTCACCGTAAACATGTCCCTGAAGGTTGCGGGAGCAACCCAAACCGTTCAGGTTTCCTCGCAAAGCACATCGCTGCAGACGCAGGACGCAACCACCGGCCAGGTCATCAACAAAAGATTTATCGACGATCTGCCACTGACCGACCGCTATGTGCTGAACCTGGTTCAACTGGCGCCAGGAGTCACTACCGTGGATGACACGTGCGGTATCAACTGCACCGGTACCAACTTCATCTCGAACGGCAGCCGCAACGCCACCGCGGATGTCTTGATGGACGGCGCTTCCATCACAAACATGGAACCCAACGGCGGCATCACTAACGTAACCTACACGCCATCCATTGAATCGGTGCAGGAATTCAAGGTCCAGCAATCCAACTTCAGCGCCGAGTACGGCTTCTCCGGCGGGTCCATCGTCAACATGGTCACCCAATCCGGCACCAACGTATTCCATGGCGAACTCTACGACTTTGTCCGCAATTCAGCTCTCGATGCGAATGATTGGTTTTACGATAATGCTGGAATTCCTATCCCCGACCTAAGCCGGAATAACTACGGCGGCACCATCGGTGGCCCCATCTTCAAGAACAAAACATTCTTCTTCTTCGATTGGGACGGTACCCGCGAGAACGATCAGGCCACGGCCCAGGCGGGCGTTCCCAGCGCGGCTGAGCGCACCGGCGACTTTGGTGAAGTTTGCGCCGCTTACGGCGGCACCTTTGACTCCACCGGAATGTGTTCCAACCCGAATGGTCAGATTTGGGACCCGTACTCCAACACGTACGATCCCGACACCGGCGGTGGCGTTGCCTCCACCTTTGTCCCCTTCAACAACATCGGCACCTATGCCAGCCCCGGAAATCCAAAGTTAAACGGCACACCCTTTCAGTTGTCGGGAACGCCCGGCGACTTGATCGACCCTGTCGCTCAGAAGATGATGAATCTGTTCCCCTTGCCGAACATTCCAGGCGGCACCATTTACGACAACTGGATCGCCTCCGGATCGAACCTTTCGGTTGAGAACCAGTTCGACGTCAAGATCGATCAACGCTTCAGTCAGTCCAATCTACTGACCGGAAGATACTCCCAGAGTTGGTCCTCCAGCACTCCCTTGAACTGCTTCGGCAACTATATCGATCCCTGCGCGGGAGGCCCCAACCAAAGCCCGACCCACTTATTTGTCGTCGACGATACCCACACCTTCAATCCCACAACCGTTTTGGATGTAACCTTTGGATTCACGCGTGGCTCGGAGAAAATTTCGGCATACCCGCCTCTCGGCGCCAAAAATCCACCAACCGATCCGCTCACGCCTCTCGGCTTCCCTTCCTATCTGAATACCGCGGGATTCACCGGGGTTCCAGCCATGTTCATCACGGGCGGATACTACTCTGCCGGTTACCAAAGCGCAGGTTCCGACCCCTACGGCAATTACCTGCAGGGTCAGAGCACCGGTGAACTTACGGCCACGCTCACCAAGCAACTGGGCACGCAGGAGTTGAAGTTTGGGTTCGATGGTCGCCAACATATCATGAACTATATCCAGACCAACGCTCCCAACGGCACCTTCGTCTTCGACCAGCAAGGTACTTCGGAGTGTAATCCGGGCGATGTGACCGTTTGCGGCGGTGACGCCATGGCCACCTTCATGGTGGGGTATCCCGATGCCGGCGGCGGGTACGAAATCCAGGACCGGATTGCTACGGAAAATTATCAGTACGCGGGCTATGCCCAGGACAACTGGAGAGTGACCAACAAGCTGACGGTGAACCTTGGCCTGCGCTACGAGGTCGTGTTGCCCCGCACAGAACGCTACAATCGCCAAAATTGGTTCGATACGAATGTGCAATCACCGCTCCAGGTTCCTGGCGTAGGCCCGCTGGGTGGCAGCGGCCCTCTGGTTGGCGGGGAAGTCTTCGCCAGCCCTAGCGAGCGCAAAATCATCAACACCGACTGGAACGACTGGCAACCCCGTTTCGGCTTCGCTTACCAGTTCTCTCCCAAGTGGGTCGTCCGTGGCGGCTGGGGAAAGTATTACTCCCAGTCCAGGGCCGGTGTCACAGGCGTTGCCCCCTACGGGTCACAGGGTTTTAACCAATCCACCGGCCTGGTGACCACGTATCAGAATGACGGCGCAACACCCTACCTGCGCCTAAGCAATCCATATCCGTACGGATTGATTCTGCCTCCAGGAAATTCTCTGGGCCTGCTCAATGACGTCGGGTTTGGCGCCATCGGGCCGCTTCGCAAGGAAAACACGACCCCTTCGGAGGAAAGCTGGTCACTCGGCATCGAACGACAGCTGCCCTGGAACGCCCTGCTGGATGTGGAATACATCGGGAAAAAAGGCAACAACCTCTATTGGGGCGGCAACAACCAGATTGATATCCTGGGCCCGGAAATCGAGAACTATTCGCAAGACCAAATCGCAGATCTACAAACCTACGTGAATAATCCCTTCCAGGGTTACATCACCAATCCCAACAGCGTCCTCTCGCAGTCGCAGGTGCCGCAATGGCAACTGAATCTTCCCTATCCCCAATTTACCTCTGTCACCACCGACGTTCCGCCGAGGGCCAGCTCCATCTACAACGCACTGCAAGTCACAGCTACAAAGAACTACTCCAACGGACTGCAGCTCCTTATGACCTATGTCTGGTCGAAGTCGATCGATGATGCATCGGCCCAGGATGACAACACAACATGGTTAGGAAGTGCTATCGACCCCAGCGGCACCCTCATGGATCCCAACAAACCCTATCTGGACCGTAGCTTGTCGACATTCGACATTCCACAGACGTTCCAGGCCAGCTATGTCTATGCTTTGCCGGTTGGGCGTGGCAGACGGTTTCTGGGCAACAGCTCACGCCTGGTGGATAGCCTGATCGGCGGATGGGTGACCAACGGCGTCTGGCGCATCTCCGAGGGACGCCCGCTGGTCATGAGCACATCCGATGGAACCTCTCTGCCGACCTATGGAACCCAACGGCCCGACATCGTCGGCACTCCCAAGCGCAACCACGGCCACGGCTGGATTAACAATTTCTTCACCAATCCGGGAGTCTTCGTGTTGCCTCAACCGTATGCGCTCGGCAATGCTTCACGAACCCTCGGTACGGTTCGGACCCCCTATAACTTCAACGTCGATTTATCGATGATGAAGGTATTTTCCCTGGCGTCGGTGCGCAAAGGAATGTCGATCGAGACCCGCATTGAAGCGTCAAATGCCTTCAATCACCCGACCTTCGGCACGCCGGATACAACCTTGGGTGATGGCACTTTCGGTAACATCAATTACACCTCCAGCCAACCCCGGTACGTGCAGGTCGGCATCCGCGCCCACTTCTAACCTAACCGCCGTGGGAAGCACCGCGCCAGGATTCTTCCCACGGCGATCCATCACCCCCGGCACGCCACTCAGGTTTGCCGGGAGGAGTTCCCCCCTATGCGATCACTCCTCAGTCTGCCCATTCGCGTCTGCACACTGGCCTCCCTCGTCGCTCTCATCCCCACTTGTAACGCGCAAGTCCCCACAAACCCCAAACCGACCGCAACCACCAGCCCAACAATTTCCTGGGCAGGTCACATCTGGAGAGTCACCCACGGTCACATGGCCGGCGTGGCTTTAGGAAATCCCGCCAACGTCTCCATCGACTCCCACGGTTATGTCCATCTGCGCATCGTCAAGCGCAACGGCACCTACACAGCAGCCGAAATCTTCTCGACCGACCTGATGGGCTACGGCACCTACCAGTGGTGGATTCAGGGAGCGATCGACAATATGGACAAATCCACCGTGCTCGGCCTCTTCCCCTATGGACCCGTGCGTCACATCGGCAAGGATGCAGAGGACGAACTCGACATCGAATTTTCCAAGTGGAATAACACCCTCTGCAAGGGCGCTTGCAATGCGGACTTTACCTTCTATCCCGATACCGGCGAAATTGCGTTGGGCCCGACCGAAAGGGATTTCGAAATCAATCTGCATGGCGGCACGTTGACCACCGCGCGCCTGGTTTGGACGCCGACCCGCGTCACCGGAACCATCATGAGCGGACTGCAGCCGATCGGCACTACAGCCCATGTATTAAAGACCTGGACCTTCGCGCCCACCGATCCCAAGGCGCGTATTCCGCAGCAACCGATGCCTACCGGCATGAACCTCTGGTGCTTCAAGGTCCTGCCCGCCAGCGATCAGCAAGTCATCCTGCGCGACTTTCAATTCGTCCCGCAATAGCCTGCGATCGATCCAGCCGCCAACTGCCTAGCTGCGTCCCCAGAATTTCCAGTCGAGGCTGAAGCGCCCGCCGCCGGCGAAGATGAGCGCGACAAAACCCGCAATATAGACCATCATCATTTCGCCATGTTCCTGCCGCAACGCCATGTGATGCACAAAATAAAGCGCCACGCTCATATTCACGACAATGATGAACGCTGCGTACCGTGTACCCAGTCCCAACACCACCAGCACCGAGCAGATCGCGTCCGACAGCGTAGCGAAGATCAGGCTGGCGTGCGAACCAATGTGGACCGGGTTGGGAAAGTGAGAAGACATTTGCGCGAAGTGGCTGATCTTCTCCAGTCCATGCTTGAAGAACAACATTCCGCCCAACACCACGCGCAGCACAAGCAAACCAAAATCGGTCGCACCGGAACCTGATCCTGCAGACTTAGCCATGCAGCTATTGTTGGTCATGGGCCGCAAAGCGTCAACGCACAGCCTACTGGAAGTTCCTTTGCCAGCAACAAAAGTTGCTGCCGCAATTCTTGAATCCAAAACCTACCCAGTAAAATTTAACGGCCCAGCATCGCGACCTTCTCGCTGCCGACGGTCTGCATTCCCTGCAACGTGATCAGCTCGGCCTGCACCCGTTTCCATGCGCGGGCATTTTTCTTGGTCGCAATCGGCGCACTAGGGTCCGCATAATACGCCAGCACATCGTGTCGCAAGCCGCTAGGAACGCGACGATCCGGTTCCGCAGTCAACTTGTTCAGCAATTCCGCGTACGTTGTGTCGGTCAGGCGGTAACCGCCCGGCCGCACCAGGTTGCCCGTATCCAAATCGCGATTCGGCAAATCAAGCCGGTGGGTTGGATCTTTCGCCAACTCGCCGAGCATTTGCTCGTAATCGTCGACGGAGCGATTCACACTTTCGATATACCAACGGTCGGTTTCCGCGCTCGGTCCGCGAATCGCCAAATCGGATGCCGGTCCGATTTTCGGCACAATGCGAATCAGAAATGCGATGACGTGTACTTCAAATCCAGCCTTCTTCTTGTACAGGCTCCATTGGTTATCCAATCCTGCCTGCGCTTGCCGCGTGGAAAACTGGTGAAACGCCGGAGTATCATCCACCGGCGGAAAATCTTTGCGATGGATCAGCACTTCCGCATGGGCAAAGGTCGGCAGCAGTTTCGCGACCGAAGAATCGTAGCTTTCAAAAGCCGGCCGCGGGTGTCCCAGCACACTGTGCAATGGCAGTCCGTAGGTTTCAAAAAATGCCCGCTCCACCAGCTTGCGCGGCACTTTGAATCCCATTGCGTGCATGTATCCCACAGGCGCAAATTCCTTCCGGCTCAACTGCTCTATGTCATACGCAAACTCGGTTCTCACGTGGGCGTGCGGCGCTTCATCGTAGGTGACAATTGGCCCATATTTTTTCCCCAACGACGGAAACTCAATCGGCGTTGAAGGATTCGTCGCGAATCGATGACCATCGCTATCTCCCACATAATGAGACAGCGCGCCCAGCGCAAATGCATATTCATTCACATTGCGGGAGTCGCGAATCAGGTTGTTCACAAATTCGCCCGACCGCACATAGTGTGTCAGGTTGCTGAAGAATTGATGCCCGAAAGGGTAATACCCCAGGTCTTGGATGGTGGTCCCGCCGTACGCGTACGAACGTGCCTCGCGCAACTGCTCCGGCGTCGCGTTTGGAAAGCGGGCCAGCAACGCGGGACGAATCGATCCGTGCCACGCTACGTCCACCAGGTCTTCATGCGTCAGGAAAGAGTAGGCTTCTGTCTGTTGCGGAAACGTTGCCAACAACAGCAGCACAACCAGGAAATAAACCGGACTCAACTGCGCTCGATTGCAAGTTGTTTTCCGTCTTTTCACAACCCGGAGACTTCTTTTTTTCCATGCATCCATGCCCATCAATACATCCATTCTATGTGCATCCGATGCGACGGGAATATTGATACACTGGCTCCATGCTTGACGAAATCAGCTTTCGGCGCCACGCGGATAGCGCTCTGGAATCCCTGAAAAAAGCGCTCATCCTTGCAGAATCAGATGCCGACTTTGAGGTCGAAGAACAAAATGGCGTCCTCAACATCAGCTTTGAGGAGCCACCCTCGAAATTCGTTCTCACTCCCAACACTCCCGTCCGGCAGATTTGGATCTCCGCTCTCTCCACCAGCTTCAAACTCGACTGGGATGAGGCCGCGCAAGCCTTCGTGTTTCCGAAAACCGGCGAGTCACTTAAGCCACTCGTCGCCCGTTTGATCACCGAGCATCTCGGCACTGGCCAAGTCGTTCTCAGTTAAATTGCAGTGCGGCTCACGTACTGCCCTCCAGTAAGATGCGAATCTCTTCGCCGAAGATCGCATCGAAAGTATCGAAGCTTGGATTCAAGGAGCGAAGATGCCAACCCATTCCATCAGTCCCGGTCATTCCACCTACGACCATTCCGTTCGCCGCGAGCTGTCCGCATTTCTGCGTGGCGAGCAAGCCCATGCCAGCCTCGATGCAGCAGTCAAGAACATGCCGGTTTCCCTGCTGGACAAAAAGCCGGCAGGCTCGCCGCACAACGCCTGGCAGATGCTCGAGCACATTCGCATCACCCTGCATGATTTGTTGGAGTTCTGCACCAATCCCAAATATGAAGCACTGAAATGGCCCGACGGATACTGGCCGGAAGAAGAGGCGCCGAAATCTACTTCAGCGTGGGATCATTGCGTAGCCGCGATTCACAAAGATCTGAAGGCCCTCGATAAACTCATCGAGGATCCCAAGACCGATCTCACCGCGAAAATTCCTTGGGGAGAAAATCAGAATATTCTGCGCGAAATTCTTTTGGCGGGCGACCATACCAGCTATCACCTGGGACAACTGATTTTGCTGCGCAAACAACTCGGCGCGTGGAAAGACTAAATCGACCCTACGAGGTGGGTGCCCCAGGTCCCGGTCTCCGCCGCGGCAGACCTGGGTGGGTTTTTAGATTGAAATATCGACATTGACCGAATCTCGCCCTAGTGAAGCCCCGTCGCCAGGGTTTCATTCAATCTCTTGAACGCCGTGTCGTAATGTCCGCTCTCCGCAGCAAAGCACAGCCGATTCACATTCTCCGCGCAGATTTCCTGCACTGTTCAGAATCTCCGTCACTTCCGCGATGGTCTGCCCGCGATCTGCCCAGGGAAAACTGGATGCCATGCCGATTACGCCCGTCGCGTCCAACATCATGCTCGGTGGCAAATCCATCGTGTGAATGGATAAGTGGCGCTTGATCCGATTTATGGCTCACGAACGCGAAGCTGAAATGGCGCAGTAGTTTCTAGCAGCAACGATGAGCATTCCGGCAACGCTCCGCTGGCCAATTTCTACACATGGATCTTCACCGGCCAGGTTTTCCATATCTCGGCGCAATAATCTCGAATCGACCGGTCAGAGGAAAACTTGCCGCTGCGCGCAACGTTCAGGATGGACATCCGCGTCCACTCCTCCTGATTTTTGTACGCCAGACTCACACGATCCTGACAATCGATGTACGACTGATAGTCAGCCAGCAGCATATAATCGTCGCTGTTCAACAGCGACTGCACCAGAGGCTCAAAAAGCGTTTTATCGCCATGAGAAAATTCTCCGCTACTCAGCGCATCCAATACCTCTCTTAGATTCGCGTTCGATTCATATACCTCACGCGGATGGTATCCGGCCAGCTTCCGCTGCTCCACCTCCTCGGCCGTCAGCCCGAACAGGAAGAAGTTCTCCGCACCAACCTCTTCGCGGATCTCGATGTTGGCGCCATCGAGGGTACCAATCGTGATCGCGCCATTCATCGCGAATTTCATATTTCCCGTCCCGGAGGCTTCTTTGCCGGCGAGAGAAATTTGTTCCGACAAATCAGCAGCGGGATAGACCCTCTGGCCAAGCTTTACGTTGAAATCGGGCAGGAAGACGACCTTGAGCCTGCCCTTCACTTGCATGTCCGCGTTGATGGTTTCGCCGACGGAATGAATCAGCTTGATGATCAGCTTGGCCATGTGGTAGCCGGGAGCTGCTTTTCCGCCAAAGATAAAAGTTCTGGGCACCACCTCCGTGGTAGGGTCGCGCTGAATGCGCTTATAAATCGTCAGGATGTGCAGCACCTGCAGATGCTGGCGTTTGTATTCATGCAGCCGTTTCGTCAACACGTCGAACATCGACTCTGGATCGACATCCATATTCAGGTTCTGTCGAATGTAGGCGCACAGTCGCAGCTTATTGTGCCGTTTGACGGCTCGCCACTCGGTGTGGAGTTCATGATCGTCGGCCATCGGTTCCAGCCGGCGCAGCTTTTCCAGATCATAGATCCACCCCGAACCGAATTTTGATGTGAGCAGCGCAGTCAGGCCGGGATTGCTCAACACCATCCACCGACGCGGCGTCACTCCATTGGTCTCATTGTTGAATTTCTCCGGCGTCAATGTGTAGAAATCACGCAATACGTGGGTCTTCAGCAGTTCGGTATGCAGTTGCGCGACTCCGTTAATCGCGTGACTTCCCAACGCCGCCAGATGCGCCATCCGCACGTATCGTTCACCGCGTTCATCAATCAGCGAAAGCCTCTGGACTCGCTCTTCGTCGCCAGGAAACTTTTGCCGCACATTTTCGAGATGGCGCCGGTTGATTTCATCCACAATCTCCAGATGGCGTGGCAGCAGTGCACCGAAAAGGTTCCGCGGCCATTGTTCCAGCGCCTCCGGCAACAGCGTATGGTTGGTGTACGAAAGGGTATGCTGCGTCACATGCCACGCCGCGTCCCACTCCATCGAATGTTCATCCACCAACAGGCGCATCATTTCCGCTACGGAAATCGCCGGGTGCGTGTCGTTCATCTGGATCGCAAAGTTGCGGTGCAACTCCGTCAGTGGACGATTCTGCGTGAGTTGAATATGCAGGATGTGTTGCAGCGAGCAGGACACAAAGAAGAATTGTTGCTCCAGCCGCAACTGTTTGCCCTGGATCGCTTCGTCATTCGGATAGAGAATCTTGGAAATATTTTCTGAAGCGACCTTACCGGCCACCGCGCCAAAAAAATCACCGGTATTGAAAGTCCCGAAGTCGAATGACTCAATGGCCTGCGACGACCACAGCCGCATGGTATTCGCCGTATTCGTCTGATAGCCCAGAATTGGGGTATCGTGCGGAATGCCGCGCACCACCTTCTGCGGAACCCAAAGCACGCGCGACCGGCCATTGCCATCGATATGCACTTCAGTGTGGCCGCCCATCTTTACTTCGTACATGTCTTCCGGCCGTTCCAGCGACCACGGATTTCCCAGCCGCAACCATTTATCCGTCGTCTCCACCTGCCATCCATCGCGGATCTCCTGATTGAAGATTCCGTATTCATAGCGAATCCCGTAACCAATGGCGGGAATATCCAACGAGGCCAGAGAATCCATGAAACAGGATGCAAGCCGCCCCAGGCCTCCATTGCCCAGGCCGGGCTCTTCCTCCTGCTCGATCAAATCATTCAGATCCAGGCCGAGTTGCTGCATCGCCTGCTCGGTCTCGTTGTAAATGCCCAGGTTGATCAGGTTGTTGGCCAAATGCGGCCCCGTCAGGAACTCAGCCGAAAGGTAGCAAACCACCCGAACATCCTGCGCCTGGTAATTCTTGACCGTGGAAATCCACCGCTCGACCAAGCGATCGCGCACGGTGTGCGCCAGCGCCATGTAACGATCATTGGCTGTGGCCCGCGCCAGTGGCCTGCCCTGTACAAAGATCAGGTTATCCAGGAACGACTGAACCAATGCCTCCACATCAGAGCCCGTTCTATGACCCTTGCGGGGTTCCACTTCTACCATCGTTCCGTTTGCGATGTCCGCCATCTTCCACCTCGGTTCCGTTCGGAGCTAAACTTCAGTTGCGCCGCACGGTGCAACCACCTTACGACCAGATCGTTAACACGACGTTGAATATCTAGCGAAAAGTGGTGCCCATAGTTTTGGATGAATGCATCCAGTGCCGCACCACACTTCGCCTACTCCCTGCTGCCTTTCCGTTTGCTTCTCCCGCATGCAATACCCTATGCTGAAGGGTTCTTCTCTGTTGGCTGACGCCCTAGGGGTACCGTATGTCGCGAAGCACCACCGAAAATGTTCCGCGGAGCCCGGCGTCCTCCCCCGAACCCGTCCGCAAAGTCTCCGCTGCGGAACAGCAATGGATTGACACCACGCTGACGCCCGCGCTTGCAAAATCCCCAGAGCGCCCCATCGGCGCCGATACCGGCACGAATCGCAATCCCGACGGCACGGCGCGTTTCACGACGATTTCTGGTTCTCCTATAGAGCGCCTCTACACCTCCGCCGATCTTCCCGCGGATTGGGATCAGAAGCCCGACAAATATCTCGGCCAACCCGGCCAGGCGCCCTATACCCGCGGCATTCACGCCACTGGCTATCGTGGCAAGCTGTGGACCATGCGCCAGTTTTCCGGCTTTGCCACGCCGGAAGAAACCAATCAGCGCTACAAATATCTGTTGCAGCAAGGCGGCAGCGGCCTCTCCGTCGCCTTCGATCTTCCCACGCTGATGGGCTACGACTCCGACCACGCCAACAGTGAAGGCGAAGTCGGCAAGTGCGGCGTCGCCATCGATTCGCTGGAAGACATGGAGATTTTGTTCTCGGGTATTGACCTGGAAAAAACCACCGTCTCGATGACCATCAATTCCCCGGCCAGCGTGCTGTGGGCCATGTACCTCGTGGTCGCGGAGCAACAGGGTGCGGACTGGAAAAAGATTTCCGGCACCCTCCAAAACGACATCCTGAAGGAATACATCGCGCAGAAGGAATACATTTATCCGCCCGCGCCGTCGATGCGTCTCGTCATTGACACCTTTGAGTTTGGCTCGCTGTTTACACCACGATTCAATCCCATTTCCATCTCCGGCTATCACATTCGCGAGGCGGGCGCGACCGCGCTACAGGAGCTGGCATTCACCATCTACGATGGCGTCGAATATGTGGAGTGGGCGATGCGCCGTGGCTTGGATGTTGACGATTTTGCACCGCGGCTCAGCTTCTTCTTCAACTCCCACAACGATTTTTTTGAGGAGATTGCCAAGTTCCGCGCCTCCCGCAAAATCTGGTATCGCCTGATGACGGAGCGCTTCCACGCCAGGCATGCGCGCTCGCAGTTAATGCGTTTCCATACCCAGACCGCCGGCGTTTCCCTCACCGCGCAACAGCCTATGAACAACATTGCGCGTGTGGCCATCCAGGCGTTGGCTGCGGTGTTAGGCGGCACGCAATCGCTGCACACCGACTCCTACGACGAAGCGCTCGCATTGCCAACTGAAGAAGCGGCGCGCATCGCGCTGCGCACTCAGCAGATTCTGGCCTACGAGTCTGGCGTTGCCCAAACCGTCGATCCGCTCGGCGGTTCTTACTTCGTCGAAAATCTCACCCTGAAAATGGAGCAGGGCGCGTTTGAATACTTCGACAAGCTGGACGCCATGGGCGGTATGGTTCGCGCCATCGAACAGGGCTTCCCGCAGAAGGAACTCGCCGAATCAAGCTATCAATACGCCCGCGCCGTCGAAGCCAAAGAGAAAATCATCGTCGGTGTCAACGACTTTGTGGTCGAAGAAACACCGCAGCAGATTCTCTACATCGACGAAAGCGTACGCGAGTCGCAGACGGAAAAATTGAAGCACCTTCGTGGTCGCCGTTCCCAGGCTGATGTCAATCGCACTTTGAACGCGCTACGGGAGGCCGCTGCGCGCGAGCCGCAGGCAGAAAAAGGAAAAATCTCCGACGCTAACACCATGCCGTATATTCTGGATTGTGTTCGCGCCTACGCCACCGTTGGCGAAATCTGCGAAGCGTTGCGCGACGTATATGGAACCTATGAAGAATCCAGTTGGACTTGAAAATCTTTTTAGCAATTCTTTATCGTTTCTAAGAACAAAATGGTGCGAGGAAGCCTTTGACATCCAACCCTAGCGTGAAGCCGGAACATGCATTTCCCATCCGCGTCCTGGTCGCCAAGCCGGGTCTGGATGGTCACGATCGCGGCGCCAAGGTGATCGCCCGCGCGCTGCGCGATGCCGGCATGGAAGTCATCTACACCGGCCTTCGCCAAACGCCGGAAATGATCGTCAACGCTTCCATCCAGGAAGATGTGCAGTGCATCGGCCTCAGCATTCTTTCCGGCGCACACAATGCGATTGTGCCCCGCCTGATGGGGCTGCTGAAGGAGCGCGGCGCAGACGACATTCTGGTCGTATTAGGGGGCACAATTCCCGCGCAGGATATCGATTTTCTCAAGCAGCAAGGCGTCGCCGCCATCTTTGGTCCGGGCACCCCGCTCGAGACAACCGTGGAGTTTATCCGCGAAAATGTCAAGCCGCGCGGCGTACCTGCCTAACGAACTGCCGTTTCGCACTCCTCCAATTGGCTGCGCCACTGCGCCTTGGTTTTTCTGTGGAAAATTCACGAAAAAGTCACTTGCCATTTGCAAGTAAACTTTGCTAAGTTTTTTTATGTTACTTGCACATTGCAAGTAACATTTCGCGAGCCATCTCATGTCTGAAAAACCAAAATCGCCCCCTCGATCCGGCTGCCCCGTCAGCATGTCACTGGAGCAATTCGGAGATCGCTGGTCGCTGCTGATCATTCGCGACATGATGGTTCGCGGCTATCACACCTTCAAGCAATTCCAGGAATCAGGCGAGGGCATTTCCTCCAACGTTCTTTCCGATCGGCTAAGAACGCTGGAAGCCGCGGGCATTCTGTTGACCGAGCCGGACGAGACCGATGCACGCCGTTTGAATTATCGTCTGACGCAAAAAGGCATCGACCTGGCGCCGGTGATGTTGGAACTACTGATCTGGGGTGCGAAGTATGAATCGACCGCGGCACCATGCGCCTTCATCGTGCAGATGGAAAACTGCCGCCAACAGGTGCTCGCCGAAACCTACAAACGTTGGCGCGAGCGAGACTCAACGCCTTTGATTCCCCGCTTTGATGAATTATCGCAAGACAATCCCACGCGAAACAGTGAGAGGAGAAAGAGATGAGCGGAGTGCGCGTATTGGTGGGTACAAGAAAAGGTGCGTTCGTGTTGACGGCGGACGGCAAACGCAAGAATTGGGATGTGAGCGGCCCGCATTTCGGCGGCTGGGAAATGTACCACCTGAAAGGATCGCCCGTCGATCCCGATCGCGTATACGCGTCTCAAACCAGCGGATGGTTTGGCCAGTTGGTTCAGCGCTCCAATGATGGCGGCAAAACCTGGGAGCCCATGAATAACAAATTCGCTTACGATGGCATCCCCGGCACGCACCAGTGGTACGACGGAACACCGCATCCATGGGAGTTCAAGCGTGTGTGGCATCTGGAACCTTCGCTCACCGATCCCGACACCGTATACGCCGGCGTGGAAGATGGCGCGTTGTTCCGCTCGACCGATGGCGCCCAATCATGGCAGGAGATGTCTGGCTTGCGCAAGCACACCACCGGATCGAGTTGGCAGCCGGGGGCCGGCGGACTCTGTCTGCACACCATCATTCTTGATCCTGAGAATCCCAACCGCATCTACATTGCGATCTCCGCAGCGGGCGCATTTCGCACTGACGACGGCGGCGAAACCTGGAAGCCGATCAATCGCGGTCTGCACTCGCAATATATCCGTGACCCGAACGCAGAAGTGGGACATTGTGTGCATCACATCGCGATGCATCCCTCTCGCCCAAACGTTTTGTTTATGCAAAAACATTGGGACGTGATGCGCAGCGACAATGGCGGCGACACCTGGCAGGAAGTCAGCGGAAATCTTCCGACCGATTTCGGATTTGCCATAGATGTACACGCGCACGAGCCGGAAACGCTATATGTTGTGCCGATCAAAAGCGACTCGGAACATTATCCGATCGACGGCAAACTGCAGGTTCATCGCAGCCGCGCGGGCGGCAATGAGTGGGAAGCAATGACCAAGGGCCTGCCGCAGCAAAACTGCTATGTGAACGTGCTGCGCGATGCCATGTCTGTCGACTCGCTGGACGAGTGTGGGGTGTACTTCGGCACCACCGGCGGCCAGGTCTATTGCTCCGCCGATGCTGGCGACAGTTGGAATCCAATCGTGCGCGACCTTCCCGCAGTGCTTTCGGTGGAGGTTCAGACGCTGCGATGACGTCTACGGTCCGAATCGAGTTGCCGGCGCATTTGCGCACCCTGGCGGGCGTGGGCCGAGAAGTGAGTGTCGAGGTGAACGGCACAGCAACACTTCGCGCGGCCATCGATGCGTTGGAGGCTCTCTATCCCATGCTGCGCGGAACCATTCGCGATCAGGTCACACATCAGCGGCGACCGTTCCTGCGCTTCTTTGCCTGCCAGGAGGACCTGTCGCATGATTCCCCGGACGCTCCGTTGCCGGAAGCCATCGTACAAGGAAAAGAACCTTTGATTGTGCTGGGAGCAATCGCCGGAGGATAGACGCAACTCCCGCACAAGGTCATCTCGCAAAATTACCTTGCTGGAGAACTGACATGCCGAGAATTACGCCATTCTTATGGTTCGACGACAAAGCGGAAGAGGCAGCACATTTCTACGCCTCGATTTTCAAGAATGCGAAGGTCGGAAAAATCACCCGCTATAGCAAAGAAGCGTCCAATGCCTCCGGGAGGCCTACGGGATCGGTGATGACGGTCGCGTTTCAGCTCGACGGGCAGGAATTTCTCGCGTTGAACGGCGGACCGCATTTTCATTTCAACGAAGCCGTCTCCCTTGTTGTGAATTGCGAAACTCAAGCCGAAATTGACGAATATTGGAGCAAGCTTTCCAGCGGCGGACAGGAGAGTCGGTGCGGTTGGCTGAAGGACAAGTATGGCTTGTCATGGCAAGTGGTCCCGACCAGCTTAAGCAAATGGATGAGCGACGATCCTGAAAAATCCGCACGAGTCATGGCCGCGATTCTTCACATGCGCAAACTCGATATTCAGACGTTGAAGAACGCATACGACCACGCCTGACGACTCGACGATTTCGATTTGCGAGCGTCGCCTGAAAATTTATTCCATCCGAACTCGGAGTGGAAACATCCTCTGAGTCTGCCTCCGCCACGGTTGAGCTGAAACGCGGGCGGCAAATTTGAGCATGTTCTCAAGGAGAAATCGAATGAAAATTGTCGCCATCATTGCTCGCATCCTGCTGGGGCTGATGTTTCTTGTTTTCGGCCTGAACGGATTTCTGAACTTTATGCATGCGCCGCTACCCCCAGGCCTGGCTGGAACCTTCCTCACCACACTCGTGGCCAGCCACTTCCTCTATTTCGTTTCTAGCGTCCAGGTGATCGCGGGCGTATTGTTGCTGGTCAACCAATTCGTACCGCTGGCACTGGCCCTGTTGGCACCCGTACTCTATAACATCCTTGCGTTCCACATCACCATGGAGCCAAGCGGCCTGCCGCCAGGATTGATCGCTTCCATCCTGTGGCTGATTTTGGTTTGGAGACTGCGCGATTATTTTGCTCCCCTCTTTGTACAGAAAGCGGTTGAGAAGTAGATCGCAATAACATTCCAATCTTTGCCCACGAGGAGGGCTACCATGGATCTGAATCCATATCTCAATTTCAATGGAAATTGCGAGGAAGCGTTCAAGTTCTACGAACAGCACCTTGGCGGAAAAATCGAGGCGATCCATACCTTTGCCGGCTCTCCAATGGAGAACCAGCTGGCGCCGGAGTGGCGAAACAAAGTGATGCATATCCGCATGAAGGTCGGCACAACGGTTTTGATGGGATCCGATGGCCCGGGAGGTCGCTATCAAGCGCCGCAGGGCTTTGCGGTTTCGCTGAACATGAAAGACCCAGCCGAAGCGGACAGGGTTTATGCCGCCTTATCGGCCAACGGAAAGATCCATATGGCGATCCAGCAGACATTTTGGGCGACGAGGTTCGCCATGTTTACCGACAAGTTCGGGACTCCGTGGATGATCAACTGCGAGTAGACCGTGCCGGGTTGAATCACTGGCCGGCCGGAATATCTTCCGTCGAAGCTTTGCGGTAATCGGAAAATGTATCCTGCTCCTGCGAATTGTGGGAGAAGAGGAAGAAAACTTTGGCGCGTGCCCGCATGGAAAAAAATGTTGGCAGCCACACTCCCGGCTCGACCGGTGCCTGCTTCAACTCAAACCGGGTACCAGGATCCACGCGCGCCAAAAATCCCTCGATGGAAACGGGATGGATGACCTTGGCCTCGACCTTCACCCACTGGAATGTTTTCTGGTCGATCCACAGCGTGCCGACCATGCCCGTCAGCACTTTGGCATGATTGTTCGGCGGCTGATAACCGGGGCGAGGTGTCGCCGACAACTCATAGACATCGCGCCCGTCCAACATTGGCGTTCCCTCCAGTTTGAAGTCGAATGCCTTCGTCAGTTGCTCGACCAGCAAGTGATTACGTTCGCGCGACTGATTCCACTTCGCGATACGTTGCGATCGTTGTGCAGGTGTTTCGGCGCGCCGCTGCGCAATGACCTGATCGAGTTTTTGTTGCTGCTCCGCTTTTTGCTGCCCGGTCAAGGGTTTGCCATCCACCGCAATCAGTCGCTCATATCGTGAGCCAAGGACCATCAACTCGTCGTAGGTCTTGGTATGTCCGTTTTGCTTGACAGAGTCGCTATAGTCATACTCCGGTTCAGTATTCCAATCGGCGTTCGTCACTTTCGCGGAGCGCGCAATGATTTCCTGAACGTCAACCTGTTGTGCACGCGCCGAGAGTAGTCCCGGCGACAAAAGCAGCAGGCTGGCGATCAGAGTCGTTCTCCGCAAGTTCATAGTCGTTCCATCTGCAGCAGGTTTATTTCGGCGCGGGACCCAGCGCGACCTGAACAAAGTCGTCCGGACGAATCATTTTTGCGAAGGCAACGCGCACCTGGTCAGCTGTCAGAGAGTAATAGCGGTGGGCCGCAACCTCTGGTTCGTTCAGCGGCAATCCCATGGATGCGCGACCCAACAAACCACCCGCAACGCTGCTCTCGCTGGCTTCCGCCAGCGGAATCTGTCGCAGCACCAAAGCTTTCGCCTGCTGCAATTCAGCGGGAGTTGCATCCGTTGTCTGCATGGCTCGCAGATCACGCAGGATCAAATCGTCTGCCTTCGACACATTTTTAGGTAGCGCGCCATAGGTGACTGAAAATACCGTGCGTGTTTTGCCTGCGTCCAATGCGTTCGAAACGTAATACACGTACCCGGTTTTCTCTCGTAAATCGCGATACAACCGCGTGGCGTAAAATCCGCCGCCCAGGACATGATTTCCCAGTTCCAGCGCATAATAATCTGGGTCAAATCGATTCATGGGCAGTTCTTCCGATAATGAGACGTTGTCCTGTATGCGGGTCGGATCAGGCACGTCATCGGCAGTCGGGTGATTGCGCGGGATCGGCTGCAGATCCACCACTGGTTTGGGCCCGACTGCTTTCCAACCTCCAAAATCTTTTTCGATTGCATCCTGCGCTTCCGTGGGCGAAATGCCTCCAATCACGACAATGGTTGTCAGGTCGGGTCGAAACGTCTTCGCATAGTAGTGCTGAACGTCCTGCAAGCTTAGCGAGTCGACGGATTGCGCCGTGGCGTGGCGAAGCAAAGGATCTGCCGGCGGAACCAGCCCCCTCACCTCTGCGCGATGGGCCCGATACCCAGGACTGTGCACCAGATCAGCCACAGACTGAGAAGTCTGGCGCTGCACAATCTGGAAAGCCGGCGCGGGTAGAGCAGGATGCAATTCGTTATCAGCCAGTAAAAACAGTCCGCGGTCGAAATATTTTTTCAACACTTGCAGTGAGAAGTCTGTGCCCGCTGACTCATCGGCACCGATATCGTCGAGCGCCTTCTGATAGGCGATCCTGTCGAGCGTCGTGGTTCCATAGGAAAACAGGCCGCCGAGCACACTGCCCACTCCATCCTGACCGGCCGGGGCTTCCAGGTCGGCTCGATGTCTAATGTGTCCCATCACGGTAATGGTGGGCGTGGTGCGGTCGGTCTGCACGATCAGACGAATCCCATTGGGAAGTGTCGTGTCGGTCGGATGGAGGTTCCACTTGGGCACCGCCAGCTGGCTGAGTTGTGTCTCCGCCCATGGCGGCAACTGCACCGGCTTGGTAGGTGCGCTGGTCACTTTTTCAGCGCCGCCAAATCCTTTACTCGCGACCGGCGCGCCGGAGGGCTGCGGCTTCAACGTCCCCACAATCGCATTCTGCTCGACCAGATATTGCTTCGCGACTCGGTCGACATCTGCTACCGTCACTTTCTTGATGGCGTCCACATCCTGCTGCGGGGAGGTGCGGCCTTCGCTGACCACAGCCTGCGACCACAAATCGGCCAAACCAGGAATGGAGTTGCGATTGAATTCAGCTGCGGCAATTTCGTCACGCTTAGCTGCCGCAACCAGGTCAGGTTTCACACCATGCTCGGCGTCCTCGGTCAGCAAGCTGCGAATGGTGCCATCCATCGCCGAAGGATTTCCGTTCGTAGGCAGCACCACGTACGCCAAGCCCATGCTCGCTTTGCGATAGGTTTCAGCCATCTCAAATCCCGCGTCCAGAACTTTTCCATCTGCGACTAACTGGTAGATTGCGCCTCGCTGGCTGGACAATACATCAGCCAGAATTGTCGCGGCCGCATAATCCGGGCTGTCGGAACCGGGCATGCGAAAGGCAACAATGCTGATGATGTAGGGATAGTCGCTGGGAACGGTGAAGCTCTCTGCCTTGACCGGTTGCAAATGGATCTGCGGACGCTGCGGCAAAGGATGACTGGGAATGTCGCCATAGAGTTGCTTGATGCTGGCGATCGCTGCCTCAGGTTGCACATCGCCGGCAATGATCAGCGTTGCATTGTTCGGCGCATACCATTGCTCGTGGAACTTCTTCAGCATTGCGGCGGTAGTGGCATCAAAGGAGGACTGCGTGCCCAGGGGATCGTGTTCGTATGGGGTTCCCACGAACATGTCGCGGTTCATGCGGGTAATCAATTTGTAGGTTGGATCGGAAAGATCCCGCGCCACCTCCTGCTCAATGGCAGGACGCTCCTGTGCCCATTGCGAAGACAGGTCGGTTGCGCTCCGCATGCAGTCGGAGTCCACATGCAACGCGATGTCCAGATCATGCGCAGGAACGGTTTCGTAATATTGGGTCAGATTCTGTTGCGTGTCGGCGTCGCCATCGCCTCCCAGTTGGGCAAAGATGGCCGCCGTTTGATCGCCTGATAGGCCGGAACAGCCGCGGAACATCATGTGTTCCTGCGCGTGAGCCATCCCAGGAAATCCTGCGGGCGTTTCGTTTCCCCCGACGCGATAGTTTTCATACACGGTGACCGCTGGAGCTAACGGATTGCGAATAATGATGACGTGCATCCCATTGTTCAGCGTGGTGCGGGTGACATTCGGTTCCGCGGAGCAAGGCAGTGCCGCCAGCAGCAAAGCCACAGTAAAGAGTGCATTTCTTGACATGACGTTTTTTCTTTTTCTTACTGATTTGGGATTGTGACGAGCCAGCGCAGATTCGCGACCGCCCCGTGCCGCAACAAGTTGGCACGTAAAACCTTCCCTCACACAGTTGGACGGATGGCCGGCAATTTTGGATGTAGCAAATATTTCTGGCAGCTGAAAATTCTTGCTGGCTACGGAGTTAGCTCCATATAGTCCGGACCGAGTGGCGATGGTCCCGGACTATTGGATGGGAATGTGTAGTGCCTGCACATATTTTTCTGGAAGCACTCGTTTTGTCAGGGTGCGGTCAGTGACAACGTGGGTGGTTTCACCTTCGGCGAGCAACTGCTGATCGCTGACGCGCACCACGCGATAGCGAAATTTTAGAATCGCGCCTCGAACTCCGGTCACTTGGGTGGTGACGATGAGCTCATCATCGTAACGAGCCGGAGCTTTGTATCGGCAGCTCGCCTCAACGACCGGGATAAAACAGTCGTCCTCAATTTCCATGGTTTTGTAATCGAAGCCGAGCTGGCGCAGCAATTCCGCCCGTCCAATTTCAAACCAGACCAGAAAATTCGAGTAATAGACGACACCCATCTGGTCGGTTTCCGCATATCGCACGCGCAGACGCACCTCACCTGTCACACCATTCCCGCTGGAATTCAACTCGCTCACGCGTACATCTCCTTAGTTGTGGACGGGGGTCTTGCTGCGTTTTCGGGAGGGCCACTGGGGTGCGCGCCGCTCCAGGAATGCGGAGACTCCTTCGCGGAAATCCTCCGTGCTGCGCGCATTCGCGTTCATTTCGACAGCCGCCTTTAACTGATGATCGAGCCGGTCCTTCACGTGCGCGGAGAGCAACTGCTTGGTCGCGCGCAAAGACTCTGGACTGTTTTTCAGAAGTTGACGTGCCAGGCGCACGGCTCGCTCCATCAGGCCGGAGTCGCGCACAACTTCGTTCACCAGGCCCATCTGTTGCGCTTCTTCGGCGGTGATCAGGCGAGCAGTCAACAGCAAATCCCTGGCATGTTTTTCGCCGACCTGCAGGATGAGGAACGTGGAGACAATCGCGGGAATGAATCCGATGCGTGCTTCTGTGTAGCCGAATTTCGCTTCGGGAACGGCCAGCGTAAAGTCGCACACGGTGGCCAGCCCCATGCCGCCGGCAATCGCATGTCCATTGACCGCGGCGATGGTCGGCAGGGGCAAGTCATAGAGCTTGCGCAGCAGCACCGCAATCCGCTCTGCGTCCACATTGTGTTGCGGATGCGTATTTTTTAGCAGCGACTGCAGATGTTCCAAGTCGAGGCCCGCGCAAAACGCCGGACCTCTGCCAGTCAGGATGAGCACGCCGGAATTTCGATCCGCCAGGCTTTCAAGGGTGGCGAGCAATTCATCAATCATCTGCGGATTAAGTGCATTGCGGCGCTCGGAACGGTTGAACGTGATGGTGACAATGTCTTCCATCTCCGTCATGTAAAGCGTTTGATAAGGCATCCTGGCTCCTGCAGCGATAGACGCGCAAATCCATAGTAGAGGATGGGATGCCGCAAGTCACTTTCTCAGAGCCATGAGTTTTTGTTAGCTGGTCTGCGGCAGTACTCGGTTCAATTCATGACTGCGAACCTCATGCAGGCGCTGGTCGCCGGAGGCCGAAGCTTCGCCCGAGATTGCGTAGGCTACCGCCGCGCCGATCAGTGCGGGGATGATGAACGCGTGGCCTCCGGTCGCCTCGGCGACAAACACAACCGCGGCTAATGGCGTTTTATATCCGGAAGCGATGAACGATGCCATGCCGACCGCCGCATACAACTCCACAGAGCCGGAATGAGCAATCGACTGCGCAAATGCGGTGCCGAAGCTTCCCCCGGTCAGAAACAGCGGGACAAACATGGCGCTGACACCACCGCTGGCAAGCGTAAACAGCGTGGCCGCGAGCTTCAGCACTCCGAATACGACCAACTCCAGAGAACTGTGATGGTGACCGAGAATTTCTCCAACAGCTTCGTAATTTGGGCCGAGCGGAACCAGCGATCCGCGATACAGCGCCAGAAATAGCAGGCCGCAAAGTCCGGTGAGAAAGCCGCCCAGCGTCAATTTGATCCAGTGCGGAATTGCCCATCGAACCATAAAAATGCGCGCGCGGCGGAAGGTAATTGTGAAGGCCATGGCGATTAGCCCGATGAGCGCGCCAAGCAGCGCGCACCACAAAAGATCACGGCCAGTGAAAGAATTCTTGCTGGCAAAGTTGAAGAGCGGAGTTGCACCCAGAAAAAACGCCAGCGTCACGTAGGAGACGACGGATGCAATGAGCGAAGGCAGCAATGCCTCATGCGCCAGGTCGTCTTTGTATGGCATCTCCAGCGCGAAGACTAGCCCAGTCATGGGCGCACGAAACACGGCTGCCATGCCGGCTGCCGCACCGCTGATGAGCATAATGCGCCGATCGCGCTGTTGCAATCCAAAACGCCGTAGCTTCGCCCAAAGCCACGATCCTACGGCGCCGCCACCGTAGATACTTGGCCCTTCCAGGGCTGCGCTGCCGCCGAATCCGACCGTTGTAATCGCGGCCAGGATTTTCGGCAGGAAAGAGCGCACATCGATATTGCCCTCGTGCTCGTGGTAGGAACGAATAACCTCCTCGGTCGAATGTTCATTTGGATCAGGAGTTAGAAATTGCATAATGAGACCCGTCACCGCGAAGGCTGCGGTCATCACGGGAAGAATCGTCCATGGCCGCCGCAGAAAAAGATGCAGCACCGGAGGCCAGAGTTCCTTCAGGATGGCGACTGCAATACCAGTGACCGCGAGCCCGGTGGCGATACCGATGATGGGCGCGATGATCAGCCACTTGTGCAGATCGCGTGTGTAGGTTGCAGTCAAATCTTCCGCGATTTTTGGGAAATACTTGCGCAGCAACGGATGCTGGATGAATCGAAATCTCGGCCTTTGATCGGAATCACTATCGATTTCGGCCATCACAGTTTTCTCGTGCGCACTTGTCGCCGGCTGGTTCGAGGCAGTCCCTGCGTCTCAGTCCGCAACACGGATTGCAGTGACTGGATCAGCATCGGCCCTCGCACTCTGAGTTCCTGCAAATGAGCCTGGGATAAACGATTCAGTACCTTTTGCCCACGCGCCGTGGTTCTCAAACAAACTCGGCGGCGATCGGCGGGGTCTGTCATACGTTCAAGCAGGCCTTCCTGCGCACACCGATCCACCAATTCGACGACCGTGTTGTGCTTCAGTCCCAGGGCTTCGGCAGCATAAGCGATTGAAGGCGAACGCCCCGCGGGAACTCCTGCGACTGCGAGCAAAAGCTGGTGCTGCTGCGGATGAAGGCCGGCAACGTTGGCCGCATTCTCGCTGACCAGCAAGAATTTCCTTAACTGACGGCGAAATGAGGCAAGCGATTGATGGAGGGCTTGGTTCGGGTCTCTGAATGGTCGGTCGCTCACAACAATATTATATCGTAATACGATATATTTCGCTGGTAAGCGATCCTCTACTGCACCTGCGGCCCATATTCCGCGGATATCTGTCGCGTGCGCGCCAATAGATCCGTCAGCGATCCCAGCTCCGGCAGTTTGGCACCAGCGTTGCGAAGAGCAGTCAGCGCCTGCTCGGTCGCAATGTTGCCGACCAGAGCATCCTGCGCGAACGGGCAACCGCCCAGACCACCCATCGCTGTATCGAACCGGCGGCAGCCTGCATGGTACGCCGCCACGACCTTCTCTTCCACCTGCTCCGGGCGCGCATGCAGATGCACCCCAAACTCCACCCGATCATCTGTTGCGAGAACTGCGGATACGACAGCTGCAATCTGTTCCGGGTTAGCCATGCCAATCGTATCGGCGAGAGATATTTGCTCGACGCCCATTTCGATGAGCAGACTGCAGCCCTCGATCAGCTCATCCAGAGTCCACGGGTCGCCGTATGGATTGCCGAAGGCCATCGACATATACACCGCTAAGTCCACTCCCGCCCGATACGCCAACTCCGCAATCGCATCGAGCGCGTCGAGCGATTCCTCTGGCGTTTGATGCTGGTTGCGCTCAAGAAATCCCGGTGAGATGGAATATGGAAAGCCGAGGGTGCGCACGGATTCCGTCGCCATGGCACGTTCCGCGCCTTTTTCATTCACCACAATGCCGATGATGTCGACATTCTCCGGAGCCTGCAACAAGCGCAGCACCTGCTCGGAGTCCGCCATTTGCGGAACGGCTTTTGGCGATACAAAGGAAACCGCATCGATGTGCTGAAATCCGGCGGCAATCAGATCGCGCAGGTAGGAGGCCTTTACGTCCGCAGGAATAAGCTTCGGCAATCCCTGCCAGGCATCTCGCGGGCATTCGATAATTTTGATTTCGTCGCTGATCATGGTTGTCACAGTCTGGCGCGTCAATTACGTTTGCAGAATTCCCGGATTGAATCGTGGAACATCCGGATTGAGCGCCGCTGCTTCCAGAGCCATCCGCAGAACATCGCGAGTTTTTCTTGGATCGATGATTGCATCGACCCAGAGTCGCGCAGCCGCGTAGCGCGGGTCGGTCTGCTCATCGTAAGCGGCTTTGGTGGAATCGAACAGCTTCTGCTTTTCGACTTCGCTGAGGGCGTGTCCTTTGCGCTCCAATTGTTTGATTCGCACCTCCACCAAAGTGTTGGCGGCGGAAGCACCGCTCATCACCGCATATTTTGCGGTCGGCCATGCAAAAATAAATCGCGGATCATAGGCCTTACCGCACATGGCGTAATTCCCTGCCCCGAACGACCCGCCAATGATGACAGAAATCTTCGGCACCACGCTATTCGAAACCGCAGAAACCATTTTGGCGCCGGACCGAATAATGCCGTTCCACTCGGCATCGCGGCCCACCATAAATCCGTTGACGTCGTGCAGAAAAATCAACGGGATCAGGTTCTGATTGCAGTCCATGATGAAACGGGCAGCCTTGTCGGCGGAGTCGGGATAAATGACGCCGCCAAACTCCATGTGTTTTTCGCCGCTATGGCTGATCTGGGTTCGATGAAGTTTCTGGTTAGCAACGATGCCCACGGCGAAGCCGCCAATGCGCGCGTAGCCGCACAGCAGCGTCTGGCCGTAGTCAGGCTTGTACTCGTCAAAGCGAGAGCCATCGACAATGCGAGCAATCACGGCGTGCATATCGTAGCCTTGCGAGGCGGCCGCGGGATCAGGATTGACGATGCCGAGCAAATCTTCCTTGGAATATTTTGGGGCGTCCTTCGCATCGTCATAGGGGGAGCGATCGAACGGCGCAGCCGAAGGATGACCGAGGCGGGAGACAAGCGAGCGCAGACGCGCGATGCAGAGATGATCGTTCGGCTCTTTGAAGTCGACAGTCCCGGAGATTTCGGCATGCATCGCTGCGCCGCCCAGTTCCTCCGCGGATACTTTCTGGCCAATGGCTGCCTGCACCAGCGCAGGTCCAGCGAGAAATAGTCCGCTTCCCTCCGTCATCAAAACGTGATCGGTCATCACCGGCAAATACGCGCCGCCGGCCACGCACATGCCCATAATGGCCGTCATCTGCGGAATTCCGCGCGCAGACATGACGGCGTTGTTGCGGAAGACCCGGCCGAAGTCGTCCTGATCGGGAAACACATCTTCCTGCAAGGGCAGAAACACGCCCGAGGAGTCGACCAGGTAGAGAGTGGGGATGTGGTTCTCCAGCGCAATGTTCTGGGCGCGCAGCACCTTCTTCGCGGTCATGGGAAAAAACGCGCCAGCCTTCACCGTGGCATCGTTAGCAATGATCATGACCAGTCGATTTGCAACCCGGCCCACGCCGGTGACCGTGCCCGCAGCGGGCGCGCCTCCGTACTCTGCATACATGCCGTGTGCCGCGTAGATGCTCAGCTCGTGAAATTCCGTTTCGGGATCGAGCAGCAGATCGAGGCGTTCGCGCGCAGTGAGTCGCTGCTTTTTGTGTTGCGCTTCGATCGCTCTGGCGCCGCCGCCCTGACGGATCGTCGCCTGCTCCGCATCGAATTCGGCCAGCAGGCTGCGCATGGTGGCTACGTTCGACTGGAATCGCTCGCTGCCAGTATCGACAGAGGAAGCGAGCACATTTAACAGCGGATCGTTCGGCGCTTGGGGCGGATGGATCGTCATAGGCTACGCACGCAGTCGGAGCCTGCTCAGCATAGAACACGCAGCGGGAAGGCGCAAATGTCGATTTTCGGCAGGCAAAAGCAAGTACACTTTGTCATACAGCTCGAGACAAAAATTCCAAATCGATGTCCTTCATGATTTCATCTTCCACGCTGAAGCGGGCCGGTGCTTTTATTCTTCTCGCATGTGCGGTGATTTTCGTCTGCACCACATGGCATTGGTCTTTTGTCGGCGACGAAGCTTTCATCCGCTACGTAAATTTCCTGATGCATCACGGGATGGCGCCGTATCGGGACATCGTCGACATCAACATGCCAGGAGCGTACGCCGTTGATTGGCTGGTGGTGCACCTGTTCGGCAGCGGCTCACTCGCCTGGAGGATCTTCGATTTCACCCTGATGGGATTGGCAACTCTCGCTGCGCTAGCGATTGCGTGGCCCTATGACTGGTTTGCGGGAATCTATGCTGGCGTTTTATTCATGTTGATTCATGGCCGCGACGGAGTGGCACAAGCCGGCGAACGAGACCTTACCATGAGCGTTCTGCTGCTAGCGGCAGTCGCTCTTCTGTTTTATGCTCGCCGAAACAACAACTGGGTCGCTACGGCCTTCTTCGGGCTCTTGTGCGGATGCGCTTCCATCATCAAACCGACGGTCATTCCGCTCGGATTTGTTCTGCTCTTGATGCTGATCATCGATCGACGCCGCACGCGGTTACCGATTCTTGTGCACGCGATCGCCGGACTCGCCGGATTGCTGATTCCGCTATTGCTAACGTTTCTTTTCCTTGTGCGGCAGCACGCAGTGCATGCATTTCTCTATACGCTCCGCAGCCTTCTTCCGTATCACGCCAGCATCGGACGTCTACCGATGTCGTATTTTTTGTGGCATAGTTTTGCCTCCGAGCTTGTACCGATTGTGCTCGTGTGGCTAGCCCTGGCTGTCTTGCAAAAGGATCGGCGAAGCTGGGAGCGCGGGGTTCTATTGGTCTGTCTTTGCTTCGGTCTTGTGTCGCTCATCGTCCAGGGGAAGGGATTTCCGTATCACCGCTATCCATCGGAGGCCTTCCTTCTGCTCCTGGCAGGCATCGACTTCACCGTCGCTCTGCAGCTGCGGGGAAAGTTGCAGGCGCTAGGTTTGGTTGGATTAGGTCTCGGCGTGCTGGTTCTCGCCCCAATCTCAACCATCAAGGCCGCGCGGTATCAAGGCAAAACTCCCGCGACCAGCACCATGTTGCAGGCCGATCTCAATCGCCTGGGCGGCAGGACCCTTTCGGGCAATATTCAATGTATCGATACGGTAGGCGGCTGCATTCTTACCCTGAATCGAATGCAACTCGTACAGTCGACTGGTTTCCTTTATGACTGTTACCTGTTTGCGCCCAAACCCAGTCCCGTTCAGGAAGATTATCGCGCAAGGTTTTGGCGCGAATTGCAGGCTCATCCTCCCAAAGTTTTCGTCGTCACCGATCGTCTCTGCATGAATGTGCGCGGCAGCTCGTTTGACAAACTCGAGCAATGGCTGCGGTTTGACGCATATCTTCGTGCCGACTACACGCTAGAAGTGCAGCGCACGCCGCCGCACGAAGTGCGATGGTGGAATCAATCCACGCAACCGACAAGCTACAGAATTTATGTGCGGAAGACGAACTAGAACCTGAGCAATTCAGTTTCTAAAGCTTTCACGCCGCGGAGCGATATAGTCATCTGTCAGGAGAAAATCATGGCGGAACAGCAGGCGGCGGGATTTTCTGACTTTGAGCGGGTTCAGGTGTTGCTGCATGAATACGATTCGCTTCGCGACGAAATCCAACAGCGCATCGCCCATGTGTACCAGGTCGTGATTATTTGCGCGGTGCTGGCGACGTGGCTGCTTGGCCGCAACATGGATGATCGCTTCTGGATTGGAGCAATTTTCATGCTGCTCCTGATCGCCGCGTTCGGCTGGTTCAATGGCGAGGACATCAAACGTGCCGCCGCTCAGCTGCGCTCCATTGAGCAGCACGTCAATTCCTTGTCGGGTGAAGATCTATTGACCTGGGAGACGCACTACGGCGGCGCCATCGCAGGATACTGGGGCCGTCCCAGACCGGCGCATGTAGGAAGGCGAGCCAAAAAGCTGCGCGCAAAAACTCCGCAATAATACGGTCGTGCCTCGATTGCTACGTCAGCAGGGTCACGGCGCCGGAGCCAATATCGTAATACCCGGCCACAACTTTCAGCCCACCTTCCTTGATTTTTTCAGAGACCACCGTGGAGGCCTGGCTCAACAACTTCGCCTGGATCTTCGCATTCGCTTTGGTAACGGCTTTGTAGTCGGGCCCTGCCTGGTCGACTGCGGGTTGAATATGCGGATACAGAACGCTGATTTGTCCGGGCACGGACTTACCGGCGACCGCTGCCTTGACCGCGCCGCAATTGCTGTGGCCCAGGACCAGAATCACCTTGGTGCCGAGTACCGCGACTCCATACTCCAGACTGCCGATAAGCTCCGGCGTAATAATGTTCCCGGCTACGCGCGTTACAAACAAATGGCCGATTGTCTGATCGAAGATAATCTCCACCGGCACTCGGGAATCAGCGCAGGAGAGCACGGCGGCGTAGGGCTCCTGCTTTTCTTCCAGGTGCTGCTTCAAAATCGTCAGGTCATGTTCGTGGGCAGTTGTCTTGCCGCTGACAAAACGACCGTTGCCATCCATTAATTCCTTCAACGCCGCGTCCGGCGTCAACGTTGACTGCGCCAACACCGAATGCGGACTGAGAAAACTGTGAGCGGTTTCGACGGCAACCCCAGCGGTCACGATGCCCGCAACAGCGGCAGCAGAACCGCGCAGGAAATTTCGACGCGACTGTTGTGTCGATTCCGTGAGCGGCATTGAATTGGATTTCGTTGCGTCTACCATGGGACTGGCTCCTTGAAGGGTGCAGCACAAACTCGATTCACTTGCTCTGCGACCGATCGCACTCGCGATGGTGAAAGAGGACACCCGCCCTTTGCATTCCAAAGAGCGGGCTTGGTTCGTGGGAACTCAATCCAGCTAGGCCGTGTGGCGGCCGCGTTCCTGCTGTTCGCTGGCCAGGGCGCGCTCTGCCGTGCGGGTGCTGATAACGCGCTCTTCAGGAGTGCGAATCACCTCGTAAATGCCCGCTGCAATCGCGCCACCAATCAAGGGCGCGACAATGAAGAGCCAGAGTTGTTGAATCGCCCATCCCCCGACAAAAAGAGCAGGCCCGATACTGCGAGCCGGGTTGACCGAAGTATTGTCGATGGGGATGCCAACCAGGTGGATCAGAGTGAGGACCAGACCGATCGCCAATCCGGCAAATCCGACAGGAGCTTTAATATCGGTCGCTCCTAACACTGTCAGCACCAGGAACGCGGTCAGGATGATTTCCGCAATGAAGGCCGCCTGCATGCTGTAGAGGTCAGGAGAATGCATCCCGTAGCCATCGGCGCCGAGACCACTGACCGATGCATGGTAGCCGCCCGGAATCCCGCGAGCAATGGCCAGGATGAGTGCTGCCGCAATAATTGCGCCGACGATCTGCGCAATGACGTACATCACCGCATCCTTGCCGCCGATTTTTCTCGACAGCAAAACTCCAAACGTGACAGCCGGGTTGACGTGGCAGCCGGAGATGGGCCCGATCGTATAAACCATGGCCAGCAGCGAAAGTCCGAAAGCGAAGGCGACGCCCTCAAACCCAATATGCTTACCCGCAAACACCGCGCTGCCAACGCCGCCGAACACCAGCACGAATGTCCCGACCAACTCCGCAAAATACTTTTTCATGGAAGAATCCTCCGGAAGGAAATCAAGCAGGAAATCAACTGAATATACACCCTGTTGATAGGGAGGAACTATGAAAAAACATGAGTTCAAACGTCTTTACGCGGAACTTTCGCGGCTACGGTGTTGTGCCGGCGAGACCTAAATCTTCCGCGTGCTGCTGCATGGCTGCCAGGCAAAACGCGACATGTTCCGGCAGCGCGATGCCAAGTTCGGCCGCTCCCACAACAATGTCGTCACGATTCACGCCGCGAGCGAATGCCTTGTCCTTCATCTTTTTCAGGACAGACGCAGCATTCACGTCGCGAATGGATTTTGTTGGTTTGACCAGGGCGTTCGCGGTCAGAAATCCCGCTAACTCGTCGCAGGCGAACAAAACTTTATCGAGATGTGAAACCCGGGGAGTGTGGGTGTACTCGGCATGGCCCATGATGGCGTGGCGGACCTCTTCCGGCCAGCCCTGTTCGGTCAGGATACGGTTGCCAATCCAAGGGTGTTCTTCCGGCGAGGAATATTTTTCGTAGTCGAAGTCATGCAGCAGTCCGGTGACGGCGTATGTCTCGACCAGCGCGTGGGCTTCCTCGGCCGACAGGCTTAGCTCCGTGGCGCGTTGTTCGCCGTAGGCTCGAACACAGACTTCGACACTCAGCGCATGCTTCAACAAACTGGCAGACTGGGTGTACTCGTTCAGCAGTCGCCAGGCCGCTTCGCGATCGTGGGTTTTGCCTTCTGCAATTTGGATTGAATCAGATTTTGGTGATGTCGGGCTGGGCGAAGGAATTGGCGTTACTTCGGGCATCTAGTGCATCTCCTTGGCTTATGATCGACTAAATTCAAGGCATTTTGCGCGTATTTTTGGCTTTTTTGAGGCTTTTTCTCATTTTTATCTTGACAAGTCGCTGATTTCCAAGCAGCTTATCAAAAGAAGCATGCCGTACGCATGCGACGGATGTCAGCTCTGGCCTCCGTAAATGAATCTATGGCAACTATGATGGCTCCCGTAGCTTCGAGGGAGGTTCTACGTTGCGACCGGTGCAGCCTGGTGCAATTTAGCACCAGAAACTTGTTGTGTCGACGCTGCCGGAAACCCCTGGAAGTAGCTGAACCCGAACCTTTGGTGTCCTCGGAAGTCGAGGCCATGGGGACACGTGCGCCGGGCAACCGGCAATCCAAAGTCGCCGTGCGTCTGCGAGAAATTCGCAATGCCCGGCACTTAAGCCAACGGCAACTCGCAGCCCGGCTGGAGGTACCGCGGACCTACATCTCGAAAATCGAGAATGGTCGCGCGATGCCCACCCTGTCGTCGCTGCAGCGGCTGGCCAATGCCTTATCAGTACCCATGTCGGAAATGGTGCATGACGCGCGGTATGAGCGGGAGCGCGAAATTGCTGCCATGATGGAAGATCCTTTTCTATCGGAAATCGCCCAATGGGCTGCTGGGCTCGATAACCTGCATCGCGCCATGGTGCTGGGTCATATTCGAGAGATGGCAAGCGGCGGCCGCAGAACGGCCTAGAACCTGCTCCCCCAGCAGGCTTAAGACCGCGCCGCCAACCCAGGACAGCCACGATAATTTTTATCGACGCCGTGGCTCACGGCAGGCGTACCAGCATCCAATTTGCGACCCCTCTTCGCACTATGCTACGGTCGAAGCAAGTTGAGGTATTTCCCCTTGTCCAGCGTAACCGGACCCAGCCGAATTCATGAATTGTCCCCGGAAGAGCTTGCCGTCTATCGGCAGCTCGATCCTGAGCAATTGCCAAAGCACATCGCCATCATCATGGATGGCAATGGCCGATGGGCGGGTCAGCGGCGACTGCAGCGCTTCTTTGGCCATCAACAAGGCGCGGAATCCGTGCAGTATGTCGTCGAGACGGCCTCGCGCATTGACCTGCCGTGGCTGACGCTCTACGCGTTCTCGGTGGAAAACAATCTGCGCCGCCCCGAAACCGAAGTCAGTTTCCTGATGCGTCTGCTGCGCACCTACCTGGTGAACAACGTGAAGCGGATGAATGATAACAATGTCCGTATCGCCTATATCGGCCGCATTAAAGACCTGCCGCAGGAAGTGCAGGAAACGATGCATTGGGCGGCCGAGCAGACAGCGCGCAACACCGGCACTACGCTGACGCTGGCGCTAAATTACGGCGCGCGAATGGAGATCGTGGATGCCGTGAAGGATGCTCTGAGTAAAATTGCCTCGGAGCAGAACGGCCCGCTTTCTCTTGAAGAACTGCTGTCGAAGTTTAGCGAGCAGCACATCTCCCAGGCGCTGTATACCGCGCACATGCCCGATCCGGATCTGGTGATCCGCACCAGCGGCGAGATGCGCATCAGTAATTTTCTGCTGTGGCAGATTGCGTACTCTGAAATGTACGTGACCGATCGCTTCTGGCCCGACTTTCGCGGCAAGCATTTCCTGGATGCCATCCGCGAGTATCAATGCCGCGAGCGCCGCTTCGGCGGCCTCGGCAACGCGCCGAAAGCGAAGCCTGTCGAGCCGGAACAAGTGCTCGTGCGTTAGCGCGTTTCCGCGGACCGCTGCCACATCACGAACAATCGAAGCGTACGCTAAATCCCTGAGAACGACATCCCCGAAAACCGCTGCACCGATTCCCCATTCATACGATAATGATGCACAGCCCCATCGATCCCAATGCAAAGGTCGGCCGCAGTGCAAGCGCGGCAGGTAGAGAGAACTCGATTCAATGAAACGTATTCTTACGGCGGTCATTTTGATTCCGCTGGTATTGGCGCTGATTTTGTGGGGTCCGTTGTGGCTGCAGATGCTGGCCGCCTGGATCATCGCAGAGCTGGCGCTCCATGAGTACCTGGTGTTGGCAGACGCTTCCGGGGCGCGGGTTCCGCGTTGGCTGGTGCTGGCATGGTGCGCAGCTTTGTTTGCGGTAGCGTATTGGACGCCGCCGTTATTGCTGGCTGCTGTGGGAATTGCCGCGTTGACGCTGCTGGGCGTTTGCTCGCTGCGTTCGCCCCTGGAACGCATTTTGCCCGACGCGGCGGCGGGATTCTTTGGCTTGATCTACATAGCACTGCCGCTGCTGTTTGCTCCATTGTTGACAGTGCAGGAAAACGGCGTTTCCCTGCTGCTGTTCCTGCTGGTAGTAGTGTGGGGTGGCGACATTGTTGCACTCTACGTCGGGCGATTGATGGGCCGCCGACCGATGGCGCCGCGACTCAGTCCGAAAAAAACCTGGGAGGGCGCGGCCGGGTCGGTCATCGGCAGCGTCGCAGCGGGCCTGGGTATCGTCTACTTTGCAAGCCATCTCTATCGCCACGGCATTGAGCTGTTGTTCTATGCTCAACCATGGTGGTATTGGACTGGCATGGCAATTTTGCTGAACGTGGCGGCACAGATCGGCGACCTGTTGGAGTCGGCGATCAAACGCGGCGCAGGCGTCAAGGATTCCGGAACCCTGCTGCCCGGGCATGGCGGCGTTCTCGATCGAATTGACGCCCTGCTGCTGGCGATTCCAGTCTTGTGGTATGCGCTGCTGCTGCGGCAGGCCTATTAAGGGGCTACGCGCCCAGCGGACGGCGCAACAACGTCACAGATTTGAGCGGGTTTCACTTATCGTGATTTTATAAACAGATTGTCACTCCGAACGGAGTTCCGCGGGTCGCTGCGGCGACCTCAGGATGACAAGCTGAATCGTCAGGAAAATTCTTGAAAAACCTTGCAATTCTCGGTTCTACCGGCAGCATTGGCCAGAGCACGCTGCGCATTGTTGAAAGCTATCCCGAGCGATTCGCGGTGGTCAGTCTGGCCGCAGGTCGCAATCTCGATACAGTCTTTGAGCAGTGCCAGCGCTGGCGACCCCGAGTGGTTTCCATAGCCGATGAAACGCTGGCAGAAAAATTGCGGCAGCGACTTGTCGCCGCGAGTGTCACTGACATAGAGGTTGTCTATGGATCGGCGGGCACGGTTCACGCGGCCACGTTGCCCGAGGTCGACTTTGTGGTGAGTGCCATCGTAGGAGTCGCCGGTCTGGAAGCGACCTATGCCGCTATTCAAGCCGGCAAGACCGTCGGAGTCGCCAACAAGGAATGCCTGGTGGCAGCGGGCGAAATCCTGATTGAAGAGGCGCGTCGCAAAAAGGTGATGATTCTGCCCATCGACAGCGAACATAACGCCATCCATCAATGCATGCGCGGCGGCGCGCCGCAGGAAGTCCGCGCCATCTGGCTGACCGCCTCTGGTGGACCGTTCCGTACCACGCCGCTGGAAGAATTTGCCAGCATCACCGTGGAGCAGGCCTTGCGGCACCCGACCTGGGTGATGGGCCAGCGGATCACCATTGACTCCGCCACCATGCTGAACAAGGGTCTGGAGATCATCGAAGCCTGTCGCCTGTTCAATCTGCCGCCCAGCGCCGTGCGTGTGACCGTACATCCACAATCGACCATTCATTCCCTGGTGGAGTTTGTTGACGGCAGCATTCTGGCCCAGCTTTCGGTCACGGATATGCGCCTGCCGATCCTATACGCGTTGACCTACCCGGAACGCATTCCGTCCGATTTGACTTTTGATATGCGCAGCCTGGCGGAGCTTGATTTCTCCCCGCCGGACCTGGAGCGCTTCCCTTGCCTGCGGCTGGCGTACGAGGCGGCGGAAGTCGGCGGCGAGCATTGCATCGCGCTGAATGCGGCGGACGAAATCGCGGTCGAGGCCTTCCTGGCAAAACGCATCCCCTTCCCGGCCATACCGCGTACAATTGAAAGTGTGCTGCGGCAAACGCCGCGCCGGCATCCCGCCACCATCGCGGAAGTGCTGGATGCAGATGAACGGGCACGGGTCACCGCCCGCGAGTTGCTCGCGAAGGACCAGAGAGCGTAAAACCAGAGAACGGATATCCCCAAACCAGCATGTCATTTGCCCTTATAAGTACCGTTTCCATGCTTGTCGTCCTCGGCGTGCTAGTGCTGGTGCACGAGTTTGGTCATTTTGCGGTGGCGAAGCTCTGCGGCGTACGGGTCGAGACTTTTTCCATTGGATTTGGCAAGCGCCTGTTCGGCTTTCGCCGCGGCGATACTGACTATCGCATCAGCCTGTTGCCGCTGGGCGGCTACGTGAAAATGGCGGGCGAGTTGGGCGGCGATGGAACGATACCCGTGAGCGGCGGCATCACCTCGGAAGCAGCGCCGCGCGATCCAGGCGACCTGAACTCGAAACCTCGCTGGCAGCGCATCCTGATTGCCTGCGCCGGCCCGTTCTCCAACTTTGTTCTGGCGATCTTTTTGATGACCGTGGTCTACATCGGCCATAACCAGGTCGATAACTATCTCAGCAACCCGGCTGTCATTGACTACGTCATCCCAAATTCGGTGGCCGCCCAGGCTGGTTTGCAGCAAGGCGATCGCATCCTTCGTTTCGACACTGTCGAGAATCCCAATTGGGATCAGGTTCTGGAGCGGTCGGTGCTGAATTTGAACCACTCCGTGCCGATTGTGGTGCAGCAGCCGGATGGCACGCAAAAGGAAACGTCGCTGTTCCTGAAATCGCCTTCGAATCCCGACAACTTCACTCTGGGCGGTGTGGGGCTGACTCCCGTTGAGCAGAACTCCCCTATGAAGGTGACGATGGTCGACCCCGCGTTCCCGGGAGCCAAAGCCGGCCTGAAGGTCGGCGATGAAATTGTGGCCGTGGACGGAACCAAGCTCCATTCGCTGCCGTCGATGATCTTGTACCTGCAACGAAATGGCGACAAGCCGGTCACGCTTTCCATTCTTCGCAATGGAGCTCCAATCACGCTGACATTGACTCCAGAGAAAACAACCGGGCCGTCTGGACAGCCTCAGTACGAAATTGGATTTCGACCCGAGCCACCGCCGTCGCACACCGAGCGGCTTTCTTTGCCGGCGGCGTTTTCCAAGGCTGTAAAGGAATGCGTGAATGAATCGACAATGCTGATGGACGTGCTGCGCCGCGTCGTGACCCATCAAATGTCGGCCAAAACGCTGAGTGGCCCGGTCGGCATCGCGCGCGACACTGGCTACGTTGTGCAGCAGGGATGGTCGCCCATGCTGGCGTGGACCGCGTTCATCAGCGTGCAGCTTGGCATTTTGAACCTGCTGCCGATTCCCATCCTGGATGGTGGAATGATCCTGTTCCTGCTGATTGAGTCTGTCATGCGTCGCGACGTGAACGAGACCTTGAAAGAACGCGTGTACCAAACCGCCTTCGTCTTCTTCATTCTGTTGATGGTCTTTGTGCTGTTCAACGATCTGTCGAAGATCCCCAGCCTCGCCCGATTGAAACTCTGAGCGGAGTCCGCTATCGCTGCGCCAGGAAGTAAGAACCAATGACGGCAACGCCCGCGACCGCCTGCGCAGCCAATGTCTCAACCGTCGGAAAGACAGAGAACCACAACCCCATCCAGCCGGGGATGAGGTTCGCCAGCCAGGGAATCGGCGTGGTTGGCAGCCAGTGCGCCAATTGCATCTCCTGTGCCTGCTCCCCAACCATCACCAACAGCACGCCTCCCAACATGATTCCGGTGAGCACCAGCATCTTTTTATAGGGCAGCTTGCGATGGGCTACAAACGTCAGTCCGGCAACGATGCTGGTGAAGGTCACGCCCAAGATGACTCCATACAAAACCGGCTCGCCACCGAGCCGCAGGCGATAACTCTGCAGGAACAGCACCACTTCTACTCCCTCGCGATAGAACGAGGTGAACCCGAGCAGCGCCATGCCGAAGAAAACTTTGCGCACCGAGGTATTCTGCTCCGTGGCTCCCTTCAGAAGGTCATGTTTGCGCTTGTTGTGCAGTGAAATCCAGCCGGTCCAGTAAAGCTTGTGGAAGAACCAGTTCATCACGATCAGAAGCACGAGTATCGCCAGCAAACCGGTGGCTGCCTGCAGATAAAGCGCATTCACGTTCTGCGCCAGATCGTCAATGACGCCGACCGCGATAAACCACGTGGCCAGCGTCGCCGCCAACCCCACGCTGACGCCGGTGGCCACCGGACGCCAATACGCATCGTCAGACTTCATCAGGCTGGCGGTAATAGCGGACAGTACCAGGATGCACTCCAGCCCCTCGCGAAACACCAGGATTGCGATGTCCACCACTTGCGCGATGGAGCCGCGACCCAGCGCGGTGGAGTTAGGAATGCCGGCGTCTGAAATCGCATGCCAAACTACGACGCCCAGCAACAGGCACGCTCCGACCGCCAAAGCAACGGGGAAAAATCGACTTCTTCCTGGAAGTGACCGTACGGTCGTACCTGAAATCATGAGAGTTACGCTTCGATCCTATCTAGGACCATTATAGTCGTAGTTCGAAGTGTGACTCTCGCGAGCGCTGGAAAATCGTATTTTCCATGGGATGCGGCGAGAGATTGTGACCCGCCAGTTTACGGCAGCGAGTGGGCCTGCTGCGTGTCGTCCGAACCTGCGCTGGACGCTTCCAGCTCTTCTTCTTCCATCTCGGATTCTCGTGCCACGTTCCGCAACGAAACCTGCTCAACCCGGGCGAATGCGAGACCTGCCGGGATCACAGTCAGAAATGTCACGACATACAGCGTCAACGCGCAGGCTGTCGCCGCCTCTGGCCCGACATGCAACACACTGGTGAGGACGTAAATAATGGCGACCTGGGAGCCGCCACCAATCGCCGGAAGTTGCGCAAAGGAGCCGAACAAACTACCCGCCATCAGCAGGATAGTTTGCGCCGGCGGGATCGAAGCCAGCTCTGGAACGGTAAAGGAATGCACGACAACGATGTATGCGAGCGCGATCAAGCCCCACGTCAGAAATGAATAGAAGAGCGCTTCCAGCAATGCGCCCCACCCGGCAATGGCATCCAGTCCGTGGCTGAAAGCCAGGATTTTTTCGTGGACCCCATGAGCAAACTTCTTTGAAATCACGCCGAACCAATGGCTGGCGAGATCGGCGATCCTCTGCCCGGAAACGCGAATCGCGACTGCGATGAATGCCAGCACCAGCGCGGCTGCAATGCCGAGATATCCGGCGCGGCGAAACTCTTCGTGATACGGAAGATTTTGTACGGATGGGCTGATGGAAAGCGTTACGGCGATGATGCCGGCGGCGGCCAGCAGATCAAACACACGTTCGACAGCATACACCGCCAGTTGCGAGGTGAAGGTCACTTGCTGCCTCCGTGCGACTAGATACGGCCGCACGAATTCTCCAAGGCGACCTAAAACCGCAACCAAAGTAAAGCCGATGAATTGTGCGGGAACCATCTGCGCCGGAGATGCCGGCTTGGTGGGGCGCAGAAACACGCTCCAGCGAAAGGCTCGGGCAACGTACGCCGCGTAGATCAGCAGGGTCGCCAGCACCAGCCGCGACCAACGAATCGAGTCGAAGGTTTGGGTGAGTGTGGACCAGTCAAAGCTCTTCAACGTCCGAAACTGGACGTAGACGAGGACCACCAGGAGGGCGAATATTCCGCCCATAACAAGCCATCGATGTCGTTTCATTCAGGTCTTTTCAGGTTTCCTTGTCGGAATTTACTTTGCCGGTGTGGTGGCGATTGCAGCCATCGAAACCCAGGGCGCGTGGTTGGATCGCTGTCGCGCTTCCCGTAGCTTCCGCTGATTAAAATCATGGATCACACGTTCCACATAGCGACGCGTTTCCGCATACGGTGGGATGCCGTGATAGCGGTTTACGGCTGCCGGACCCGCATTATAGGCGGCCAGGGCGAGGGCAATATCGTCGTGGTAATACATCAACAGCGCATCCAGATACGTGGTGCCGCCGGCAATATTCTGCTCTGCCGCAAAGCGGTCACGCACGCCCAAATCCTTCGCAGTCGCCGGCATCAACTGCATCAAACCGCGCGCACCCACAGGAGAAACCGCGTGAACTCGACCGTCGCTTTCCGCATGTACCATGCTCGCCAGCAAGTCTGGATCAAGATGATGTTCCGCGCCAGCCTGGTTCAGCAGCGCCGGAATGTCGACTTGCGCAGATGTTTGGGCCTGCGATGATCCGGTCGGCTGCGGCGGCGCGCTCGGCTTGATGATGTCTTCCGCGCGAACAGCTTCCACTGAAACGATGTCAGCGGCTGCCACATCCACGTAATTTTCGTCCGACGTGGTCAAATACAGCCGCACTTGCCCGTCGAGATTGTGCTGATGATCGCAGACTAGGGTCGACCCATTCCGCAGTGTCACGCGCTCCGCGGCGCGCACAGTCGCGGCAGACCCGAAAAGGGCCAGCACGGTGGCGTACAGCGCGACTTTGCGATAACTTCTCATCCAAATTCCGTGAAAGCTCAACAAATCAGTCGGCCAGCGCCGCGGCCGTGTTTTGCCAGTCCGCGCGCGAGTCTTCCTTCAGCATACGCAGAATCGCCTGGGCCGCACCATCAGACTCGTTGCTGCCGGTGATACTCCATCCATTCGCTGCCGCCATGTCCAGCAACTCCGCCGGGGAATTCTCCATCACAACCGCGCGACCGGCATAGGCCAGCATTTCGGCATCATTCATATTGTCGCCGATGGCGACGATTTCCGCAGCGTCGACCCCGCGATCCTCCGCGAGTCGCGCCAAGGCGCTGCCTTTGGAACATCCATGCGGCATCAGGTCCACGATGGAAAGATCGCGGGCAGGATACTCCGTGCGGTGGATGGAAATGATCTTTCGCAAATTCTCCGCCTGCTCCGTCGGTGCGTCTAAAACGGCAAGCCCTTCGCGCATTACGGCGAGCGTGCCGCAAATCATCGCCTGCACCGGCTCTTCGCCGCCATCGAAGGCGCGTTCCAACGGCAACACAGCTTCCAGCTCATGCAGATTCGATTCCACCCAGCGCGACAGGCGCGCATGTAACGCCGCAATGTCTTCCACCACCAGCGCGCCTGGCCCGGTGCGATCAAATGTGAAGACGAGCGAATTGCGAAAGTCGTGCAACAGCTGGCAGAGCTGTAAGGCGGTCTCGACCGGCAAGCCTATGCGATCAATGGGACGCCCGTCAAAGGTACGAGTAATGGCGCCGTTGGAGCTGATGAGCACCGTCTTTGGGTCGAGGCCGAGCGGGGCCAGCATGGTCCACGCAAAACTGTGACGCCGGCCGGTGGCGAACACCACTTCAACGCCGCTGGCGACAGCTTTGTGCAGGGCCGCGGCGGTCGCTTCGGTCAGAACTCCTTTACCGTTGAGCAGCGTTCCATCTAGATCGCAGGCGAGGATCCGCGGAGAACCGCGATGACGAGGTGGCATACTCCTAGTCTAATCGGCGACAATGAAATTTCGATGTATGAAGGGAGTGGCGAGATGACACAATCGGATTCGCGGTGCCCCACCTGCGGCGCGCCGATGGAAAAGCAACAGTCGAGCCCGGCCGAGCCCTCTGCCGAAAAGAAAATGGAAGAAGCTCGCGAAATGGATCACCGCGGCGTTGTGATGCCCAGGCGCACGCGCATCGGCGGCATCATCATGCCGCAATAATCGCGGGCGCACATTTAGGAGATCATGACAGAACGCCTCTACTCCACTGACTCATTTCTGACGAATTTCGATGCCGTAGTGACCGACATCCAGGAAGTTTCGCGCGCCAGCGGGCAATCCTTATGGCGAGTGGCGCTCGATCGTTCCGCCTTTTATCCCACTGGCGGCGGCCAACCCTATGATGTCGGCAGGCTGATCGCGACCTCTCGCAGCGGGGCAGAATTGACTGCCGAAATTGTCGACGTGGAAGAGGACGAGCACGGTGAAGTGTGGCACCACACCGCGAAGCCGCTGATCGCCGGTACCGCGGTACGCGGCAGTGTCGATGCGACCCGGCGGCTCGATCACATGCAGCAGCATTCCGGCCAGCACCTGCTGTCCGCTGCGTTCATTGAGGTTTGCGGAGCGCGAACCGTTTCTTTTCACTTAGGCGAAGCCAGTTCGACGATTGATCTGGACATCGACGCATTGGCGGCGAGCACGCTGGAGCAGGTGGAAGAGCGCGCCAACCAGATCATCGCGGAAGATCGGCCGGTGACAATCAGCGTTGTGCCGCGAGAGCATGCCGAAAGCCTGCTGGCAGCAGGCGAGCTGCGCAAGCTGCCGCCACGCCAAGGTGACCTGCGCATCATCACCATCGCGGGCTTTGACCGCAACGCCTGCGGGGGAACGCACGTTCGCTCGACGGGACAGATCGGCGGACTGCACATGCGCGGACTGGAAAAAGTGAAGCAAGGGCTACGAGTGGAGTTTGTCTGCGGGCTGCGGGCTGCACGAACCGCTCGCAACGACTTCAAGCGACTCACCGACGCCGCGCGGCAGCTTTCTGTGGGATTTGAAGAAGTGCCGCAAGCCATCCAGCGCCTGCAGACGGATGCGAAGCAGGCAGCCAAGAACACGCTGAAGTTGACCAATGAGTTGGCGCAATACCAAGCGGCGGAGTTGATCGCGCAGACTCCGATCGAGGCTGCCCTGCGATTGATTCAGTTGCAACTGACGGCCGCGAATCAAGTGGACGCTCCTTACGCAAAAATGCTGGCCAGCAAAATTACTGCACAGTCGAAGCAAACGATTGCGATCCTAAGCTGGAAGCCGGAAGACTCAGCGTCACCGGCGACCGTGGTGCTGTCGCGCAGCGCCGATCTTGAGCTCGACTGTGGGACCGTGTTGCGGACCACGCTGGCGACCCACGGTGGACGCGGCGGCGGATCAAAAGATATGGCGCAAGGATCAGTGTCACTGGAGAAGTTGCAGGCGGTCGTCGACGAGCTGGCCGCACACTGTCGTGAATCCACCGCAGTCAAGTAACGCGGTCGCGGCGAAGCCACCGACGAAACAATTCTCAGTGACCGTGCGGACGAGTCAGCGGCGGAGTCTCACTAGACGGATTCACTGGCGGAGCATTGGCCATGCGGCGGCGATCGAGATACGCCAGCAACAACATCGTCAGGCCAAACAGCGACAGCACCACTCCCCAGACAAGATTGATGTCGATCCCGAGCGATTTTTCATAGATCGCGCTGCCGTGGGTGAACAATCCGTAGACCGCCATCATCCCCCCAGTCACGACGAACAGCAGCCCCAGCGGTAGTCGAATATCGAGTCCCATCGCGATTCCCTTCCCGTACGGATTACAGAAACACCAGGTTCAATATCACCACCATCGCCAGCACCAGAAACGCGAGCGAGCCTGGCCGCTGATACCACAGCAGATGGCCTTCGGCAGGCTTGGGCGTCAGCGAATAAACCAATCCGACAAGGTCTTTTTCTTCGCGCGGCTTGGTCATCAGACTCAACCCGACGGTCATGACGAAGCAAACCGCAAAGGCCCAGATCGCCGTCCAAAAAGTCTGCGCCATGGTGCTGGGATAGACGTGCAGCACTGTGATCCATCCGCCATGAATGCCCACGCCAGAAACATCCGCGGGCAACGTCAGCCCTGTATGCAGCGCCGCCGCGCAGGTGCCCGAGAGCAATCCCCAAAAAGCGCCGTGGCCGGTGGTGCGCTTCCAAAACATCCCCAGCAGAAATGTCGCCAGCAAGGGCGCGTTCACAAACGAAAAGACCAGTTGCAGCGCGTCCATGATGTTGTTGAACGAGGTGACAAAATACGCTGCGCCAATGGATAAAGCGACGCCGCCGATGGTGGCCATGCGTCCCATCCACAGGTAATGCTCGTCAGTCCCGTTCTTGTGGATGTAGGACTGATAAATGTCATAGGTCCACACCGTGTTGAATGCGGTCACGTTCCCCGCCATGCCGGACATGAAGCTTGCCAGCAGCGCCGTCAAGCCGAGCCCGAGCATTCCAGTAGGGAAAAAATGCAGCAGCATGTTCGGCGTCGCCAGATCGTAGTCGAGCAGCGGCTTGCCTTTGTCGTTGGTCAGAACGCGGCCAGTGATTGGATCAATCTTCACCGGGATCAACCCCCTGCCGACCGGGATCGATGATGCGTCGGAGGTCATGGTTGCGGCGGCCGCGCCGCGTGCGACTCCGGGCGCCGGCGCAGTTTGTACTTGCGCCATCATGTGCTGCGTGACCGTGGGAACCGAGATGGCAATCAGGCCGGGCAGGATCACCAGAAATGGAAAAAACATTTTCGGGATCGATGCAATCAATGGCACGCGTCGCGCAGCCAGGTGCGACTCGGCAGCCATGGCGCTCTGAATCACCAGAAAATCCGTACACCAATATCCGAATGAAAGAACGAAGCCGAGCCCAAAGACGAGCGCGTACCATTCCGTGCCCAGCGGATTGGTACTGGCATGGGCCATGCCGCGCCAGGAGTGCGTATACCCCGGCCCCAATGCGCGCTGAATGCCGTGCCAGCCGCCCACATTCTTCAGTCCAATCCAGACCAGCGGTATAAATCCGGCAACGATTAAAAAGAATTGCAGCACTTCGTTATAAATCGCGCTGGTCAGGCCACCCAGCGAAATGTAGCCGAGCACAATGACGGCGGAAAGAAATATGGAGAAATGAAAAATCCAGCTGAGCGGCAGACCAAAGTGAATGAAAACACCGTCGAAAATGTGCAGCACCTGGATCAGCTTGGCCATGGCGTACATGGAAATGCCGGAGGAAAACACCGTCATGATGGCGAAGGAGCCGGCGTTCCATGCGCGTGTCTTTTCGTCGTAGCGAAGCTTCAGATATTCCGGCACCGACCGCGCTTTGGAGCCGTAATAGAACGGCATCATAAACAGGCCGACAAACACCATCGCGGGAATGGCGCCGATCCAGTAAAATTGGCTGGTCGCAATGCCATATTTCGCACCCGACGCTCCCATGCCGATGACTTCCTGTGCGCCCAGGTTGGCGGAAATGAAAGCCAGCCCGCACACCCAGGCTGGCAGCGCACGTCCGGCCAGAAAAAAGTCTGTGCTGGTGCGCATGTGGCGTTTCAGCAGGAAACCGATGCCCAAGACGAAGGCGAAATAGACCAGCATGATCAGCCAGTCGATTGCGGTCAGATTCGTTTTCAGGCCGACGGCCAGCGCGGAAGCAGTGTGCACTATCAATCCTCGAGGTGCGCCGCGCAGCGTTCCTCCGCTCGATCCACCTACAGCGACGGCGCAGCAAATTTGAATCTTACACTGGGCTTCCACGACCTGCCCACTTCCTTCGCAGCCACTTCCCTTCTACTCTGGTAAGGTGCCTATCTTTCTTCACAAGCTTTCTCTGCCGATCGTGATCCTCGCGATAGCAACCTGCACTTCGTCCATCGGTGCGCAGAGTCCACAAGCCGGTGCGCCCATGCCTGGGCCTGCTGTTTCGCTGGCCACTCAGCCCATGTTTCCGCTATCGCAGGTGCATGTAGGTCTGCATGGCACCGCATACACAGTTCTGGTCGGCAGCAAGCCAGAAGCCATCGATCTGGAAATACTCGGCGTGCTGCGCGACGCCATCGGTCCCGGCAAAGATATGATTTTGGCGCGGCTGCTGGGCAGCAAGGCGGAGTTCGACGGCGTAGTCGCCGGCATGAGCGGCAGCCCAGTGTATATCGACGGCAAATTAGTTGGAGCGATTGGATTCCGCATCGGCCAGTTCACGAAGCAGCCGATCGCGGGCATCACGCCCATTGCGCAAATGCTCGAAGTTGCGAAAGAGGACGACAGATCCTCGACGATTTCTTCGGCCGCAGCGTCAACGTCCGGGCCGACACTGAATCTATCGAACACTCTGGCGGCAAATCAACCCGCAAGCACGTCCGTCGCGCCGCCGTGGTCCACAGGAGCGGACGCCGAAGTCCATCCAATTGAAACTCCGTTGGTATTTGACGGATTCTCGCCGCAAGCCATCCAGATGTTTCAGCAGCGCTTCCACGCCTACGGACTCACGCCTGTCTCCGGCCTGGGAAGCGCAACTCCCAACGCCGTCGATACTGCGCCTGTTGTGCCGGGCTCTGCGATCAGCGCCATTATCGTTTCAGGCGATTTTGACATGGCCGCCACCTGCACCGTGACCTATGTGGATCCAAAACGGCTGCTGGCGTGCGGACATCCCATCACGCGGTTCGGCGATGTTTCTTTGCCGATGACGAAGGCCCAGGTCGTCACCACGGTCGCGTCTTCGCTGGAGCCGATGAAAATTATCAACACCACGGAGACGGTGGGATCGTTTACGCAGGATCGTGAGTCCGGCATCCTGGGCGTGTTCGGCAAAAAGGCCAGCATGATTCCAGTGACGCTGGCGCTCGGTGGAATTGCGCAGCCACACACTTATCATTTCTCCGTCGTCGAGCATCCACGCCTTACTTCCGCCGCGCTCCTCGCCACCGTCTATCAAGCGATGCAGGATACCAATGGCTACAACGATCCCTCCACCGATGAATTGCGCGGCACCATTGCTATTGCGGGATATCCGGACGTTCATATTGACGATTGGTTTGCGGCGACCAATCAGGAGCCGGCGAGTTTAGCTGTCGCGATTGCCGTGGCCCAGCGCTTCCAGCGCCTCTACAGCAATCCGCGCGAGATGCCTTCGATCCGACAGGTTTCGTTGACGCTCGACAGCTCGCCCGGTAGGCAGTCTGCACGGCTCGATGGCGCTCGCGTGCTGGAAAGCCGAGTTCATGCCGGCGATCATGTCACCGTGGAAGCGACGCTTCATCCCTACCGCGCGCCGCAACGCATTCTGCGC
>JBARFA010000114.1:0-67071 GCA_049796755.1 Acidobacteriaceae bacterium | reverse complement strand
GTCACCGGCAACTCCGGCAGCGCCCGCCGCTGCACCTGTGCCACCGCCAGCGCCGGCTCCGCCACCTCCACCGCGAATTGTTCCCGCTGGAACTTCTCTCTCCACGCGCATTTCGAGCGCCATCGGTTCGAAAACAAGCACCTCCGGCGACCGCTTCCACGGAACCCTTGTGAACTCTGTTCGACTCAATGGAAATGTGGTCATTCCGGCCGGCTCCTCCGTCAGCGGAGTAGTCGTCACGGCTCACTCCGCGGGTAAGTTCAAAGGTGCGGCCAGCCTTGCGGTTCGCCTGGTTGCGGTGAACGTCAAAGGACAGTCCTACCCCATCAGCAGCAATACCATCAGCCAGGAGACCAAGGGCAAAGGCAAGCGCACCGGAGCTATGGTGGGCGGTGGTGCCGGCGGTGGAGCGTTAATTGGTGGCCTGGCAGGCGGAGGTAAAGGCGCCTTGATCGGCGGCCTTGTCGGCGCGGGCGCTGGAACCGTCGGCGCGGCTGCGACAGGAAACAATCGCGACATTTCTTATCCGGCTGAATCCGTTCTCGCCTTTCGCCTTACGAAGAGCTTGAATCTGGATGCAGGGAGAGCGGCGGATAGCGCCGAACCACCACAACAATAACCGCCGGCTGCGCCAAAGAAAAAGGCGCCAGCGACCGGGCAGGTTTCGATGTCCGCGCAAACTTGGGGCAATCCATTCCGCCACCTCCATGGCTGAATCGATTGCCCCGTTTTCTTGTCAACACCCTTTCAATCTTCTGCCTGACCATGAAGTCTCCGTCAAGTTGGTCGATAAGAAGTCTATGGGGGCTCCGGAATTTCCGGAGGCTACGTGGATATGGGCGATCGCATGGCGATGCTGGAGGCGACTCTCGACCTGATGGAGGAGGGAATCGCCGTTCTCGATGAACAATCGAGGGTTGTGCACTGGAATCAGGCCGCGGCGGTCCTTACTGGGTACACGGCGCAAGACGTGATCTGTCAGCCATGTCCCGAAGATTTGTTTCGCGTCGATCTACAGCATCGCAACAAAGTAGAGGCCAGTGCGGAAGCAGAATTGAAAGCGGGATTGGCAGAGGGTGGAAGTGTCAGCGGCTTCTCGATCAGCCAGCCGAAGGCAGATCCAGCGCAATCCACTGATGCAGTGCTGGAACGGCTCACACTGGTATCGATTCATCACAAGCTGGGCCATGAAGTGCCAGGCATGCTGCGCAAGGTGGTGTTGCAGGATGCGCAGGCATCTCCCATGGGCGCGGTGCTGCTGTTTTACCCGGCAGAAGAGGTTGATGCTCTGCCTCGCGGAGAAAGCGGCGAGGCTGTGGGCATTGAGGCCAGCCAGGCGGAGATGGAAGACCGTCTGGACGCCGCTCATCATCAATGGGCCACCAGCGGCATGCCGTTTGGCCTGCTGTGGATTACAGTCGATCAAGCCCGGTCGCTGCGCAAAACCCATGGACGGGATGCATGCGAAGCCATGCTGCGTGCGGTGGAAGATACGCTGCTGCGTCAAATGAAGCCCTCTGAAACCATCGGGCGTTGGGGCGACAACGAATTCTTGATCATTGCGCACGAGCGTTCGGCGACGCTGTTGACCGACCATGCGCGCCGCCTGGCGGGACTGGCGCGGATCGTGGATTTTCGTTGGTGGGGCGACCGCGTCAGCCTCACTCTCAGCATCGGAACCAGCTTTGCGATTGAAGCAGATACTTTGCCACGCCTGCTGAACCGGGCACGTCAGGCGATGCGCAGCAGCGAATACGAGGGCGGCAACTATGTCACGGAAGCGAGGGAAGACACATGCTTCCAATCATAGGAATTGTTGTCGTATTCGGAGCGGTGATTGGCGGGTTCCTGATGGAGAAAGGACATATTCTCGTCCTGCTGCAACCCGCGGAATTGGTGACCATTGCGGGCGCTGCCCTGGGCACCATCTTGATCGCGAATCCGGTCTACATTATCAAGGCCATGATCGCCGGTGTCATCGGCGTGCTGAGTCCTTCGAAGTTCGGCAAGGACAGATATCTGAGCACGCTGAAAATGATGTTCGAGCTGTTCAATAAGGTTCGCAAGACCGGCCTTACCGGCGTAGAAGACGATGTAGAAAAACCTGCGACCAGCGAAATCTTCAAAAAATATCCTGAATTCCTGAAGGATCATCACTCCCAGGCGTTTGTGTGTGACACGCTGCGCACGGCAATTACCGGCGGCGTCGATCCCTTCGATATGGACCAGATGATGGAGCTCGACATGGAAGTAGCGCACCATGAGTCGCTGCAGCCGATCCAGTCGTTGACCACAGTTGCTGACGCGCTGCCTGGCCTGGGAATTGTCGCTGCGGTTCTGGGTGTCGTCATCACGATGGGCTCCCTGGGTGGGCCGCCGGAAGAAATCGGCAAGAAGGTTGCCGCTGCATTGGTGGGCACATTTCTAGGGATTCTGATGTGCTACGGTCTGGTCGGGCCGCTCGCTTCCAGCATGACGAAAGGAGCCGATGAGCATAACGCGTACCTGCATGTGTTGCGCGTTATCATCCTCGCATTTCTGAAGGGATTGGCTCCGATTCTCGCCATTGAGATGGGACGGCGAGCGATTCCAGAACGCGTCCGCCCCAGCTTTGACGAAATGGAGAAGGGATGCAAGAAGCCTTCGGCAGCCGCCGTCTCCGATGCGAGCCCCAAGCCCGCGGATGGCACGGCAGCGTAGAGAGACCGGATCATGGCCACAGATCGAAAAACCGTTCGACCGATCATCGTCATCAAGAAAAAAGTGTCGCATGGCGGCCATCACGGCGGCGCCTGGAAGGTGGCCTACGCCGACTTTGTCACTGCGATGATGTCGCTGTTCATCGTGCTGTGGTTGATGAATTCCACTCCACAAATTAAGAAAGCAGTGGCTGGCTATTTCAACGATCCAAAAAGTGGAGGCCGCGAAACCGGCACCACTGTGCTGGGATCTAATAAAAGCATTTCGATCGATCAGAAGAATGTGCAAAAGCTGAAAGAAGAAATCGAAAAAGCCATTCTGAAGCAGACGGACCTGAGCAAGCTCTCCAAGCAAATTGTCATCACCATCACCAGCGAGGGGCTAAAGATCGACCTGATTGAAGACAAGGGTGGTACGTTCTTCCAGAGCGGCAGCGCCAAGCTGAGCCCGAGCGGCGTCGAGCTTCTCGATCTTCTCGCGGCCCAGTTGAAGGTGCTGCCGAATAAGCTGCTGATCGAGGGATACACCGATGCTCAGGCCTATTCCAAGACCAGTGACTATAGCAATTGGGATCTCTCCGCCGACCGGGCCAACTCAGCGCGCCGCTTGCTGCAACAGGGAGGAGTGGGCCCGAACCAGGTGTCTCAAGTGCGCGGCTACGGAGATCAGATGCTGCGAGTGCCGTCGAATCCGTTCGATCCAACCAATCGACGAGTATCCCTGATCGTGCAGTGGCAGGATACGTCGGCGTCGGCCGCGAATGCTGCCAAAGTTTCTGGTGATGCAGCTGGCGAGAGCGCGAATTCCGAAGCTGGCTCAAGAAACAAAACATTTGCGCCAACGCCGATCCTTTCCGCGGCGAAGCCCGCAGCCGAAGTTTCAAAACCTGCGACGGTGGAGAAGTCGGGCGCAAGGTCGGGGGCGATTCCAGCTGCGAAACCATCCGCGGGAACGTTCGTGAAACCGGCGTGGGCAGATCGATTAAGATCCCTCATCCCGAGCAAGAACAAGCATTCTTGAAAAACTGCTTGATCCATTGTTCGCCGCGACGTCGCATTGACTGCCTAAGTGAACGACAGCCGAAAGTTCCTAGGAGCCGATCCAGAAAAGAGGAACCAGACCCAGCGCGGCCAGCGCGGTCAGCAGAACCAGGCTCTGTCTGCCGGTTTTTCTGTCTGCGAGGCTGTAAGCGTAGATGCCTTTCACTACGTTGTTGCTGGAGGCGGCAATCAGAACCGCAGCTGCCGCTACTTTTACCGCCGTCAAGGTGCCTGCCGCCTGCGTCATTCCCATGATGAACGGGTCCACATCGGTCACGCCCATGATGGCGGCCAGTGTATTTACGCCTGCCTTCCCCAGATAGGTGACCGCTAGTTGCGTGGCGATCAACATCCCCAGAAACAGCGCAGCAAATAGAAACGCCGTCAACAGATCGAGCGGATTCTTCGGCTCAAACTCCCTCGATACCGTCCCGGCATCCGGATCCTTGCGCCGAGTCCACAGCCAACCAATACCAATTCCCACGGCAGCCAGCACGAGAAACGGAACTGCTAACAACTCCATCAGTTGTCGACTGAAGATTGCCAGCAGCGCCGCCAGCCGCAGATACATCATTCCGGAAGCAATCAGAATGCACCCAGAAAACAGGTTGGAATGTTTTTCCTGTGCCGATCGGCGCGCCATTACCACCGTAGTTACGGTCGAAGAGTAAGCCCCGCCCAGGATGGCAGCCAGCACCACCCCGCCTCGCTGCTTCGTCAACTTCTGCAGGACGTAGCTGCCGTAGGAAATCGCGCTGACCGCAACCACCACCAGCCACGTCTTGAATGGATTGATGTGAAATTTGCCAAACTGTGCGTTCGGCAGAATCGGCAGAATCACACCGGCCAGCAACAGAAACTTGGTGAAGGTGAGGATTTCCTGCGCCGGAATGCGCGCGGCCAGCTTCTCCAAAAATTCTTTCAGGTCGAGGAACAGCAGGCACGCCACGCTCAGCGTGGTCGCCACCCAGAAGTGCCCATAACAGACCAGCGCACCCACCAGAAATGTCGCCAGGCCCGACATCTCCGAAGTAACGCCCGCGACGGTTTCGCAGGAAAGCTTGTGCCAGTAGGACAACATCAGAAACCCGGCAATCACCAGAAATCCGATGGTCAACGGCAGCAGTTGCGTCCCCGCGAGCAGCGCCAACGAGTAGCCGATCAGCCCAATCAGAGGAAACGTTCGCACCCCACCGAAGGAATACCCGGTCCCGGCGGCCTTATGCTCTTCCCGCTCCAGACCGATCAAAAAAGACAAGAACAGAACGAGGACTATCTTCGTGCCCTCGGGATGGAGACGCGCATAGATTTCCATTTGAGTTTTCTTGAGCCGTTCTGGGGAATGCTATGCAGTATAGTCGCGAACGGTTCTTCGGCAGGACAAAAGTTTGGCAGGAGAGGTCATTCTTATGCGGGGTGGCCGGGAAGTGGCAAACTTCTCCGGCCACTGTGAAACGTCAAATCAGATGCTAGGCGTGGTACTTGATCATGTATTCGGCATCGATCTTCAACGCCTGCATGGTGGGCAGATCGACGTACTGCTCCTGCTCTACAAAGGCATGCTTGATATGTCCAGTCTTCGCCGCGGCCTTGAAGATGGGCCGGTAGTCGATCGAGCCTCGACCCAGTTCCGCCGATTGCGGTGGATTGCTGACCGACATTGGCTGGCCATTGAACTTGAAGTCCTTGATGTGCAGCATTGAAATCCGCGTCGGATAGTGCTCCAGCAGTTCGACAGGATTGCCGCCGCCCACAACGACCCATCCGCAATCCATCTCCATGGTGACGAGAGAGGGATCGGTCAGCTTCAGCAGTTCAATGTATGGCACTTCACCGTTAGGCTGCTTTTTGAACGCCATGGTGTGGTTGTGATAACCGAACGTCAGGCCGGCGGCATGCACTTTTTTCCCGAACTGGTTGAACTGCTCCGCATTCCAGCGCCAGTCTTCCATGGTGAAGGCGTTAGCCCAATCGTGCGGTTTCATATTTTTCACTCGTGCGGGATTCTTGAAGCCCGGCGAGGCGCAGATGAGGTATCGCACTCCAACTTTTTTGTTGAACTCGATAATCTCATCAAGGTTCGCCTGGAACTGGCCATAGGGGTAATGCGCGCTGACCAAATCGAGGCCCGCGTCCCGCATTGCCTTGTTCACCTCGTCGGCAGTGTGGTTGAAATATCCCGCCGCTTCCACCTGGCGATAGCCGAGCGCACCCACCTGTTTGAGCGTGCCTGCATAATCATTCGGAAGCTCCTTGCGCACGGAATAGAGTTGCAACCCCGGAGGGAGCCCGAGAGTTTGAGCAAATAAGTTAGTGCCTCCTAAAAGCGCAGAACTGCCGAGTAGCCCAGCAGTACCAGTCTTCAGAAAATCTCTTCGCGAATGCATTGCCATGAAACCTCTCTCCTTTGTGAATGAGTACGGCATCTTGTCGACTTACCGAACATAAGGTTTTAAGTTTTGATCTTTCGTGCGGATTCATCCCAAACTGCCACGGAACCATCAAAGTAGGATGCATTCGCCATGTGGCACGCGATGGCCGTATTGTTGCCGAACACCTCGTTTTCCACTGGACTAATGCGGGTGCGCACCGCATGGAAGAAGTGCGCTTCGTGGTCTGCCACATCGTCGTATCCGTCCGCCAGCACATAGGTCTCAGCCTTTTCCTCCACGCTATAAGACGAAACCGGCGGCTGCGGATGTTCCGCATGCCACTTCGCCAGGTAGGCATCGCGAAGTTCCTTCGACCAGCCGATGGTCGAATAAGTTTCCGGCTCTGGGGTTGAGTTATAGGGAGTGAAGGTCATTCGTACGGCGTCGTGAATCTCCAACTTCCCCTTGGTGCCGTAGAAACCGATCAACTCGCCGGCGGTGCTGTTGGAGCTGCAGTGAATGTTGAGGCGAACATTTGGATAATCGTAGAGTGTGTCGATCACATCCGGTTGGTCGCGGCCGTCTTTCCAGCGAAAAAGACCGCCGGTAGAGTAAGCTCGCGAAGGCTTGGTATTTATTCCGGATATTAAATAAATTCCAGATAGTAGATGCACATATAGATCGCCCGGCAATCCTTCTCCGTAGTCTCTGTAGCCGCGCCAGCGGAAAAAGCGAGTCGCGCTGAACGGAATCTTCGGTGCACCGATCAGGAATGAGTTCCAGTCGATGGTTTGCTCGTTTGCTCCGGGCGGAATCGGATAGTCCCACGCCCCGCTGGCGGTATTGCGGTCTGTGTATCCCTCGATGGTGTAGACATCGCCCAAAGCCCCGGAAGCATAAATCTCACGCGCCTTGCGGAACAGGATGGAACTAACACGCTGGCTGCCGACCTGCAGCATCCGTTTATTTTTTCCCGCCGCGTCGATCATTTCGTAGCCCTGCTCGACGGTGTGAGACATGGGCTTCTCGCAGTAGACATCTTTTCCGGCCGCGCAGGCAGCGGTCACCACGCGAGCGTGCTGATGGTCAGTGACGGCAACAATGACGGCATCCACATCCTTGCGCCCAAGCACATCGTGAAAATTGCGTGTTGCAAAGAGAGATTTGCCCGCATATTCCTGGGCTGCTTTAAGCCGATCGTCATATAGGTCCGACACCGCGACGCACTCGACATTCGGCAGTGAGAGAGAAGTCTGCAGCAACTGGCTGCCTCGCACGCCAGCGCCGATCAGCGCAAAACGAACAGTGCTGTCAGCTGAGCCAGGTTGTGAAATAGCAGAAAGAAGTTCTGGATTGAGTACAGTGATCTTGGCCGCAGCGCCAGCCAGAACAGATTGGGTGCCGACCTTCAGGAAAGTGCGACGATTGAACATAAGCGAATGCATGATCCTCCGTTCGCGATATTTTTTTGTGCTCGTGCCAAGAAAAGCCAAAGTATAGGCGATTTATGCATGGTTGGATAGACGTGTTTCTAGTCAGGATGTTTGCATTTCAACGAGTGTTGAAATTTGAACGACGCTACGTGGGACAAGGATAGATATTGGTAGGTGGTTGCGTGACCGTGAAGGGAGGTCGACCTGATGCGTGTTGGAATCAACATGGAGTTCATTCGCTCGGAAGACAAATCTTTCGAAGAGGGAGTCGCGTGCGCGGCGAATCTCGGCTACAACTTTGTCGAACCCATGGTTCACAACGGCCGCGAACTACTCAGCGAGGCGGGATATTTTCATTCGTTTTCGATGGACAACGATCCGCTCGAAATGAAGGATATCTTGAATCAAAATGGCGTGCGGGCATCCGGCCTATCCGCCCATTGTCCACTGATGCGTCCGGAGATCAGTGTGCCGTATCTCGAGAAGGCGGTGCGTTTTGCCGCCGTGATTGGCGCGCCTGTGGTGAACACCGACGAAGGCATACGACCGTCCTGGCTGGAGGATGAAGAGTGCTTTCAGGTGATGCGATACACCTTGAAAAAAGCACTGCAGATTGCCGAACGGCACAACGTTTACATTGCCATTGAGCCGCATCAGAGCCTGACAAAAACAACGGAGGGGCTGCTGCGCATTGTCGATCTGGTGCCTTCGCCGATGCTCAAGGTCAACTACGATACCGGGAATGCTTACCTCGGTGGAGTCGATCCATACGATGGCCTGACGGCGGTGATGAGCAAGCTGGTTCATCTGCACGCAAAAGATATTTCGATGAGCCAGGCCGCCATCGAGCGAGGCAAAGTGACGGGAACACCGGTAGGTTGCGCATGTGGAGAGGGCGTCATTGACTGGTCGCGTGTCGTCACGATACTTCAGGATGGTGGCTACGATGGAGTGTTATCGGTGGAATGTGGAACCCGGAAACAAGCGGCTAGCAGTCTGACACATTTGATGAATCTACTTAAGAAGCCATCTCTAGTTTCAACTGCCGGCTAGATCCACTATGCATCAGAAAATCGCATTGATTCTCGCCATAGCTGGAATGTCCGCCGCGCTCTATGGGCTGCAGGCAACGCCCAACCCCGCAGCGACGACTGCCAAGCCAGCTCCAACTCCAGCATGGATGCGGAAGATGTGGCCGAACCTTCCGCCGAATCAAAATCCGGCGCAGGTTGCTAGCGGGAAAGCACTGTTTGAGAGTAACTGCAGTTTCTGTCATGGAACCGATGCTACGGGGGGCAATGGCGGCCCGGACCTGATTCGATCTGTGCTGGTGAACCATGACGAAAATGGCAATCTGATCGGTCCCACAGTTCGCAACGGCAGGCCCGGAAAAGGGATGCCGGCTTTCAAGAATTTTTCTGATGCGCAGGTTGACGACCTGGTCGCTTTCCTTCATCAGCAGAACCGGAATGATCGAATCCGTTTCAATTACAAGATTTTGAACGTGGATGTGGGGAACGCAGCCGCGGGAAAAGTTTACTTTCAGGCGCACTGCGCTCAGTGTCATTCCGCCACCGGCGACTTAGACGGGATCGCGAAGAAATACGATGCGGCCGCGCTGCAGCAGCTCTGGCTCGACCCGGGCCATGCGCCGCAGGCAAACGACAACGGGCCGAAAAAAACGGTGACGGTAACTCTTGCGTCCGGAAAAAAGTTCTCCGGAACTTTGCAGCACATCGACGAGTTTAATGTCTCGCTTTACGATGCAAACGGCGGCTACCATAGCTTTCCCATCAAGCCGGGCATGTCCGTTGTTGTGCACAATCCGCTGGCAGCGCATGAAGAGCTGTTGGGTGATCTCACTGACACCGAAATGCACAATGTCACCACCTATCTGGAGACGCTGAAGTGAGGTTTGGGAACTACATCCTGATGCTTGCGCTGCTGGCGCTCCCGGCGGCTGGACAGCACTCCGAGAAAGCGCTGCACCCGGTAGGCGCGGAATGGCCTACCTATAACGGCGACTACTCCGGGCGGCGGTTCAGTTCCTTGTCCCAAATCAATACCGGCAATGTACAGACGATGACGCTGGCGTGGACGTTTGACTCCGCGGGCGCGCCTATCAAAGCCACGCCGATCATGGTGAATGGAGTTCTTTACTTCAGTGTACCGGATCATGCGTGGGCCATTGATGCACGGACCGGTCGCATGCTTTGGACGTGGAGCAACAAATCGCGTGGCGGCACGCACATCGGCAACCGCGGAATGGCGATCTATAAAGATTATGTCTTTCTCACCACGCCCGACGACTATCTGGTGTCGCTGGACGCACTCACTGGAAAAGAGCGATGGCGGGTGGTGATCGCGGATTTGAAGCTTGATTTTTTCACTACCGTCGCGCCCGTCATTATTGGCAACCACGTGCTGGTCAGCCCAAGCATTGAATCGACGGATAATCGCGGCTATCTCGATTCGTACGATCCGGAGACAGGCAAGCTGCAGTGGCGCTGGTATGCAACTCCGGCGCCCGGCGAGCCGGGGTCGGAGACGTGGCCGGATTCTGACGCGGAGGAGCACGGCGGCGGCGCCATCTGGATTCCCGGCACGTACGATCCCGTGTTGAATTTGTATTATTTCGGCACCGGCAATCCACAGCCGGTAATGGCAGGTCAGGGAAGACGCGGCGCCAACTACTGGGCCAACTCGATCGTCGCGCTTGACCCGGACACAGGCAAGATGAAGTGGTTTTATCAGACCACTCCCCATGACACGCACGATTGGGACTCAGCAGAGACTCCTGTGCTGTTCGATGCCATGGTTGATGGTAGGCCCAGAAAGCTGCTCGCCCAGGCCAACCGAAATGGCTACTATTTTGTGCTGGACCGAACCAACGGTCAGCACATCACAACCTCGAAATTTGTGCCGAATAACTGGGCAACGGGTTTGGATTCTCTAGGGCGACCGATCGGCAATCCCGCGAAAAAACCGAAAACGGCGGGTGCCCTGGTGTTTCCTTCTGAAGGTGGAGGAACCAACTGGTTCCCTCCTAGTATGGACCCGGAAACTGGATTGTTTTATGTGCGAGTCACCCGATCGGCCTCGGTCTTCTATTTGACCGATACCAGCCCTAAGCCAGAAGCCTGGGGCGGCATCGACAAGATGGTGTGGACTGGCCCGTCTTCTATTGAGGCGCTGCATGACGTCACCGGCAAGATTGCCTGGGATCATGACACCGGCGTCGGCGGAAATTCCGGCCTGCTGACCACGGCGGGAAAACTTTTGTTCGGCGGAGATGGCTCTGGAAACGCGCTTGCTTTAGATCCCGTGACCGGTCGCACGTTATGGCACGTCAATCTGAATGAAGGCATGTTGAACGGCCCGATCACCTATGAGCTCGACGGGCGACAATATGTAGTGCTGGCGGCCGGGGCCAAGTTATTTGCGTTCACATTGCCGCAGTAAGTAGAGAAGAGGACGCATGGATACAATCACACGGCGTAGCTGCTTAAGAGCCATGGCTGCGGGAGCTGTTGGATTGGCATCTTCGAGGCTTGCGCCTGCCGCCATAAACCCGAAAGCCGCACTTACGATTGCCCTCGGTGAATATTCTTTCAACACCGAATACAAGGCAGGCACTTACAATCCGCTGGATCTGGCGCAATTCACCAGGAAAAAGTTTGGGTTGGGTGTGATCGATTATGTGTCAAGCTTCTGGGCGGATAAAGCGAAGGACCAAAGCTTTCTTCGTGAGTTGAAGCAGCGCGCCGGCGATTACGGAATTGTGAACCACATCATTCTGGTTGACATTCCCGGTCCGCAACTCGGTGATCTTGAAAAGGACAGACGACAAGCTGCTATCGAAGCGCATCGACCGTGGCTGGAGATAGCGAAGTTTCTGGATTGCAGTGGAATTCGCGTCAACTTGAGCGGCTTCGACCTGAACGGTTTCGGAACACCCGGAAACAAGCAAGCTGTTCTGCGCTCCTCCGTCGAGGGATACGGAGAGCTGTTGGGATACGGCGCGCAAGACAACCTGGACGTGCTGGTGCAAAACCACATAGGTTATAGCTGCGATCCCGACTGGCTTATTCAAGTGATGCGGCAGGTCAATAATCCCCACTCGGGAATTGAGGCCGATCCTGGACACTTTCAAGAGATATTTGTGGTGAACAATCCAGGCAGCGGTCCTCGAATCAAGACTGGCGAAAGCTTCGACCTGTACGCGAGTTGGGCCAAGATTCTGCCATATGCAAAAGCTCTGAATGCCAAGACGCACGCTTTTGACGCGGAAGGAAATGAGACAACCATCGACTACCGGAGAATTATCGGGTTGGCGATAAAGTCGGGCTATCGCGGGTACATCGGGATCGAGTGGGAGCCGGAAGGAACAGGACAGCAGATGACACCTTCAGAGGGCATTCAGGCGACGAAGGCGTTGTTAAGGAGGTACGGTGCGGAAGCGTCTTAGTCGAGGCATAAAGACAGGATTGATCCTGATCGCGATCGTAGCGGCAGGCATGACAGTTCAGGCACAGAATCTGGCTGACAGGATTGCCATGTTCAAGAAGGGCACCATCCGCGTGCTGATTCTCACGGGTCAGAACAACCACGACTGGAGGGCGACAACTCCGTGCCTTGAGAAACTTCTGTTGAACACCGGCCGATTCGATGTTCGAGTGAACGAAGACCCAACCGGTATGACTTCGGCCACGCTGGCTGCTTACAACGTAGTCGTGTTGAACTACAACGGGACGCGCTGGGGCCCGACGGCAGAGCACGCGCTGGTCGACTTTGTCCGCTCAGGCAAAGGTCTAGTGGCCGTCCATGGCGCCAACTGGTCTTTCAGCGGTTTGGTGGTGCTCGGTGACAACAGCGTTCCCACCGGCATTATGGAGCCGGCGTGGCCGGAATATAAGAAGATGATTGGCGGAGTATGGTCTGACAAGCCGCCTGTGTCGGGCCATGCGCCACTCCACAAATTTCTCGTGAACATTGTTGATCACAACAGCCCCATCACCGCTGGACTGCCGGCAAGTTTCGAAGCCGACGACGAGTTGTACCACAACATACATATGGAGCCGGGAGTGCATGTTCTGGCGACAGCTTACGATGATCCTAAATTCGGGGCTGCAAATCCAGAGGTTGGTGCCGCGGCCATGGCGAAAGCCGGGTTCCCTCATCTTGACATGACTCCAACTGGCAAGAATGAGCCCATGCTTTGGACGGTGCAGTTCGGAAGGGGCAGAGTTTTCTATACGGCGCTGGGCCACGACGTCAGAGCTGAAGAATTGCCGGGCTTCTCGACCACTTTTGTTCGCGGGGTGGAATGGGCGGCAACCGGAAAGGTGAAGAGTCCGGCTCCGCCATTTCGCTCCTGGGCGCACCCAATGAGCGGAGGCGATTAAATATCGGGAACTCCTTCGCCGAGGCCAGAATCGGTTCGCTTGTGAGTGGCTCCAAATTGCGACGGAGGCATGCCAAAGCGCCGTCGGAAGATGGTGGCGAAATATTGACTGGAGGTAAATCCGCAGGCAAGTGCCACCGCGGTGATTGTTAACGTTTGATCGTTCCGCAATAGTTTGGAAGCGTGTTCCAGCCGACATTCGTTCAGGTAATGCGAAGGAGGTTTGTTGGTGAGCTCTTTTACGTAGTGGACAAATTGAGTTGATTTCAACCTGCATTCCGCGGCCATCGATTCGAGCGACCACGGGAGAGCGACATAGTTGCGTTCGTTCGCCAGCCGATTCAAAAACAGATGCACCGTCTGGCGCGAACCCGTCCATAGTTCTTCGGAGTGAGTCGGTTGGGACTGAAAGAGGTGCAGAAGAGACAAAAGAAGCTCGTTGATTTTGATCGCCAGTCTGGACGCATTCCCGATTGCATCATTGCTTTCCACAGCATCGGCAATCTCCTGGAAGCAATGGCGCATTTCGGCTTTTGCCCGCCAGACGGGCTGATGGCATTCGAGCAAGGTCGTTCTAAGAAGGTCTAGCTCGCGCTGGCTCAGCAGCAACCAGTGCGGCCACTTCCATAGCTGACGTGGCTGGCGAATCCCGACGTCGAGGATTAACCAGTGCAGTCTGTTGGGCCTAAGATGCGGCTGGCCGACACAATGCAGCTGCCATGGACGAGTAACTGTAATGTCTCCAGGCTGGAGTGAAAATTCGCGACCGTCGACTGCGAACTCGACTGTACCGCTTTCGAGGTAGCCAATTTCGATGCCTTCGTTTCGGTGCCACGGTAGAGCCCATCTTTGTTCTCTGTGGGCGTCCCAGTGTCCGACTGTGGAAAGGCCTGGCAATACACCGGATTCAAGCCTGTGGCCGGGATAGTGTCCACGCGCAAGCGCCGCAAACTGCAGTTCGGACGCGCTCACCGCCTGAACGAGTGGAGCGCATGAATCGGCGAAGTAGCGCCGCGAATCGCTTTGGAAAACGGGCGCCAAGGTGCGAGATATGGGAAGAGGATTTGCAGGAACCATCGAGAACCGATCGAATTCGGTTGCTGATTATGATACATCTTCGCCCGGGATCGCCAAGCCTACGACTTTGCAGCACCTTGGAGCGGTATGAAGCAATCGATTGTCCGAATACTTTTCGTTGGATTAAGCTTGACAATCGTATCATTGGGCCTTAAAAATTGGTGCCGAGAAAAAATGTCTTCGAAAACGTAACTGAAATAGTTAGCGTTCGATCACTTCGTACTTTAAGACATACGACATCACCTCGGCGATAGGGATAGTAGGCCACCGGTGATTGAATTTGACAGAGCAAGTCTTATGGACGATATCGAGGCCATTTAATTAGAGGGGGCACAGTGAAATTGAAGGGAACTTTAAATAATTCGGGCTTGGTCCCAACTGCAGTTACAACCGTCGATCAATCTACCCAGCATCACGAACACAACCGTTCGACATTTTCCAGACGCAATTGCTTTCCTATCGCGATAGCACTCCTCATCCTGTTGCTCTCGAGCGCCTACATGTTGGCGCAGACCACCGCAGGTACGATTCTCGGAACGTTGAAGGAGCAATCCGGCGCGGTTGTCACCAATACCCCGGTAGAGCTAACTAACCTGGGTACCAGCGAGACTCTTCGCACCGTGACGAACGGAACTGGAAACTACCAGTTTGTGAACGTTCAGCCGGGCAACTACCGACTCACGGTGTCCAAACAGGGCTTCAAGACGATTACGCGGGAACCCATCGTTCTGCAGGTGGAAGGCTCGCTGCAGATCAATCTGACATTGGAACTAGGAAACGAGTCCCAGAAAGTGGTAGTGACCGCGAGGACCCCACTTGTGCAGGCGGAAACGACTTCTCTGGGCGCTGTGGTCGATGAGCGTGAAACCACAGAAATTCCGCTGAATGGCCGCAACCCGATGAACCTGACCGCCCTGGTGCCTTCGGTTATCCCCCAAGGGCAGTCGCTCCAGAACCCAAACGGTACCAATCCATTTGCATGGGGCAACTATCAGATTGGCGGCGGCATGGCTAATCAGAGCATTACCTTTTTGGATGGAGCGCCGATCAATACGGAATACATCAATATCACGGCATTGGTACCGACGCAGGACTCTCTGCAGGAATTCAAGGTTGATACGAACAACCTTTCCGCCGAATATGGTCACCTGGCAGGTGGCGCCATCAACTTCCGCACCAAGTCAGGTACCAATAGCCTGCATGGCGCCGCGTGGGAGTATCTGCGCAACAAGGTCCTGAACGCGAATACATTCCTGAACGATCAGGCGAACCTGCCGAATCCGGCATTTACGCAAAACCAATACGGATTTAACATTGGCGGACCGGTGATGATTCCGCATCTATACGACGGCAGGAACAAGACATTCTTCTTTGTCGACTGGGAAGGATTTGCTCTTCGGCAGGGTCAAAGCTTTACGGAAACCGTGCCGACCGCTGCAGAGCGGGGTGGCGATCTCTCAGAGCTTGCAACTCCCATCTACGATCCTCTGACCACCTGCGGTGCATCTCCTGGGGTAGCTTGCGCGCCCGGGGAGCCGCTGTATAACCGCACTGAATTTACCGGTGAAGTCATTCCTACGGGAAGGCTGAACGCAACCTCTCTGGCCTACCTGGCTCAATTCTTTCCGATGCCGAACACGGCGGGCGGCGTAGGTGGAGTGAATAACTTTATTGCCGATGCAAGCACCGGTGGCAACAACTATGAGACCGTCGTCCACATCGACCAGAATGTTTCGCAAAGGCAGCATATCAGCGGACGATATACGTATTGGACGAACAATAACTTACCGATCGATCCTTTGGGAACTGGCATCTGTCAGGATCGATGCGGTGAGATTTTCTCAACCAACGATTTTGTTTTTGACGATACCTATACCTTCAACAACACCACAATCCTGGACGTGAACTTCAGCTATCTGCGGTTTGTTTACGATCGCTCCGCCAAATTAAACAAATACAGCCTGACGCAACTCGGCATGCCTGCCGCGCTGGCTTCGCAAGTGCAGTTTCCAGGGCCACCGATCATGAGCGTCTCCGGCTTTGATACGGCGGGTACGTTCAGCAGCCAGGGTGCGGATAGCACCATCACCAACGCGACCGACAACGATCGTATCGCCGGCAACCTGACCAAATTCATCGGAAACCACACATTGAAATTTGGCGGAGAATTCCAGCGCGGCACCTATAACTTCGCCCAGACAAACATTTCCGCGGGCGACTTCAATTTCAACAATGGCTTCACCTCTCAGAACCCGAATACAGGCGTAGGCGGGCAAGGGCTCGCATCCTTCCTGTTGGGTTATCCAGACAGCGGCAGCGCGTTGACCGTAGTCCCTATCGCTGGTGAGCAGCTGTATCCGGCGGTGTATGCAACCGATACGTGGCGTGCTACCCAGCAACTAACCGTCAACCTCGGGTTACGTTGGGAAGATGACCTGCCCTGGACGGAAAGGCACAATCGTCAGAGCTACTTCGATACAACGGCCGTCAATCCGTTGCTGCAGGCTGCTGGTTTGAGCAATCCGGGCTCCGTGGAATTGGTTGATTCGAGCACCAGAAGTTCCCGTTACAACATCAATAACTTTGCGAAGCAATTCTCTCCACGCCTGGGTCTCAGCTATGCGCCCGCTCCGGACACAGTGTTCAGCCTCGGCTACGGTATCTTCTGGCTGCCAACCGACATCGCGAATGCTCTGGAACCCAGCAGCGATGCCATCAACAGCTTTAGCACTCCGTATACCGCATCAACGGACAATGGACTGACTCCAGCGAACATCATCAGTAATCCATTCCCGGGTGGTCTCATCCCGCCTCCGGCGCGTGATCCAAGCTACCAATACGACCTGCTGGGCACGGGCCCCACGGAAGCCTTTCCGAACAACCCATATGCCTACGCACAACAATGGAACGTCGGGGTCCAGCAACAGTTCGGCAGCTCCTTTGTTCTGGATATTGCATACGGCGGTGCGAAGGGAACGCACCTCCCGTTCTATTCGCTCCAGCAAAACCAGCTCCCGGATCAGTACCTAAGTCTCGGCAACGCGCTGAACAATCTCGTACCGAATCCGTTCTATGGCATCATCAACCCAAACTACAGCCTGGGTGCACCGACGATTCCCGCGGGGCAGTTACTGTTGAAATATCCGCAATACTCGGGAATCTCGATTGGCGGGGCCGGAAAGGGCGATTCGACCTATAACTCGTTGCAGGTCAAGGCGCAGAAGCGCTTCGCCAACGGAGCTTCCATCAACGCCGCGTATACCTGGTCGAAACTGATCAGCAATACGGATACGCTGACGGCATGGCTGGAACCTGCCACTGCCGGTGCGTATGGCGGCGTTCAGGACAACAATAACCTGAAGGGCGAGAAGTCCCTATCCAGCAACGATGCAACCAACCGGCTGGTCCTAAGCTATGTTTATGACATCCCGGTCGGACGCGGTCAGGCCCACCTCGCAAACATATCCAGAGCGGCCGACTATGTCGTAGGTGGTTGGGGCCTGGAGGGAGTTACGACCTTCATGACCGGCTTTCCGCTGGGCTTCAGTACGAACTCAAACCTCACCAATTCTTTTGGTGGGGGTTCGAGGCCAAACGTCGTTCCTGGCTGCTCAAAGCATATTGGGGGATCGTCTTTCAACAAGGCGATCAACGGCTGGTTTAACACCGCCTGCTTTACGCAGCCGCCTGCATTCACCTTTGGCGACGAAGGGAGAAATGACTCGCAACTGCGTGCTTCTGGCGTAGCGAATTGGGATACTTCCGCGTTTAAGAACTTCTCTGTGGCCAAGGATGGGCGAGTCCAACTCCAATTCCGCGCGGAGGTCTTTAACTTATTCAATCGAGTCCAGTACGGATACCCTGGTACGACATTTGGAACGGCGGGCTTTGGAATCGCGAACTCGCAATACAATTTGCCCAGAATCCTGCAGTTTGCTCTACGTGTCAAGTTCTAACTTACCGCATTCGCATCAATGGGAGGTGGAATCGGGTCGGCGGACTTGATTCATAGGAACGGTTGAGTTGGTGGTTGTCGGGCGCAATGAATCTGGCGCGCGACAACCTCTAATCTCGAATCTGTTTCGATGAATGCCGCACCCGATTTCCCTCTGCACTCACCACGTTTAGAGCGATTCTTCATCAGATATGCGGCGCCAAATATTTTTATCACCAACGAATCTGATAGCTTAAGCAGCGGTTTTCCTTCCATACTTCGACGTCGTACGACACGAATCAATCTTCGACACCAGACAACCGGTCGAGTGTCCACGTAGATCGCTCAGCAAATTGACTGGGCACTGAATCGAGAGAGATACTGTTTTTAAGGGCGTCACCCACAGGCGTACCGGGATCACCTATAGTTGCGATGCGGGTGGTCCCATCAATTCCATCAGGAGCCCATCAAGTCCCTCATATATGCGCAGACGTGACTTTGTAAAGGGTATGGTTGCGGTGCCTCTCACCGCTACGGCACTTCTGGGACAGGAGAAGGAAGCCCAGCCAGTTGCTGTTCCGCAAACTCCCGCTAAGGCTGCGCCGCCGCCAGCTGCTGAAACGGCTCCGACAAGGCCCTTAAGGCGAGGTCTGCTCGAATATCAAGGCGCGCCGATCACTTCTTCTGTTCCTGATCTGGTGGCAAACACTGAAGCTCACTTTTTTAACGATGTTCAATTCGAAACATTGACGAAGCTGAGCGCAGTTCTGTTGCCGCCATTGAACGGATATCCAGGAGCATTGCAAACGGGCGCTCCAGAATTTATTGACTTCCTCATCGGTGCCTCGCCGGTGGATCGCCAGAATCTGTATCGATCTGGCTTGGATCGGCTGAACGGCGACGCGAAGAAACAGTTCGGAATTCCCTTTGCCCAAGTTAGCGCCTCCCAGGCAAACACCCTCATAACTCCCTGGCTCCGGACATGGATGACGGATCATCCACCCCTGGGACAGTACGAGCAATTTATCAACGTAGCCCATCAGGATATACGAACCGCTACGATGAATTCTCAGGCATGGAGCGTGGCTGCGACCTCCTCAGGCGAACGTCAACCAGGCATCGGTTTGTATTGGTCTCCCATCGATCCAGATATTCAACGAATTGTCTAGCATAGGAGTTATAGGATGGCGCAGGAAGTAGTCGACGTCTTGATCGTCGGTTCCGGACATTCAGGCGGAATGGCTGCAAAGATCCTGACGGAAAAAGGCATCTCTTGTCTGATGTTGAACGCTGGTCCGGTGGTGGACTTCAGCAAAGATCGTGAACTGAAGCCGGCCTATGAGTTGCCGTATCGTGGCTTCAAAATGCCCGGCAGGTTGCCGCATATTTTCCAGGCCGACGAGTTCAACGCAAATGTCTGGGTCGATGAGAAAGAAGTCCCCTATACCTTTGACCCGAAGCATCCATATAACTGGGTCAGAGTCAGGCTCTATGGCGGTCGATCGTTATTCTGGGCGAGACAATCGTACCGGCTCAGCGACTACGAGTTTAAGGGCAAAGACCACGATGGTTTTGGGGACAACTGGCCCATCGATTTAGCCGATTTGGATCCTTACTATTCGCGAGTAGAAACGATATTTCGAGTAAGTGGCCAGCCTGACCACTTACCGCAGTTTCCAGATGGGAATTTTGTACTCGATGACTCGCCGTGGTCTGGCTGCATGCAGCGTTTCCGAGCAGCAGGCAAGCGCACCGGAGTACCGATCTGCAAGCCCAGAGTCTCCCTGGGCGAGAATGGATTGGCCAGCTCGATCAACCTGCTGCTGCCCGATGCTTTTGCCACGGGTAAGCTGACATCGGTGCCCAATGTAGTAGTCCGGGAATTGACGGTAGACAAGAATACAGGGCTGGTCAACGGTGCGCACTTTGTCGACAGGCACTCGCGGCGGGAGATGTACGTCAAGGCGCGAGTGGTGATTCTGGCGGCCGGCTGCCTGGAAAGCACGCGGCTCCTGCTGAATTCCGGCCTGGCAAATTCCAGTGGCGTGCTGGGACACTATCTGATTGATGAGGTCTATGGCCCGGGCATCGTCTGCTCCGTGCCGGAAGCCCGCGACGGCAAAGCGCCCGATGGCCTGATGGGTGGCGCTGCTTTTATCCCGCGCTTCAGAAACATCGACACTAAGTCGAAGGATTTTATTCGCGGTTATGCCTTGAATGTCTACAGCAGCACTCGCCCGATGGATCCCAGAAACTTTGCAGCTTATGGTGAAGACCTGCAGAAGAAGATGGATAGCTACGCCGGCAGCGGTTTTGCGATGAGCATGATGGGCGAGGTGCTAAGTCACTACAAACACCATGTGAGAATCGATAAAACAGTGATGGACGCCTGGAATATCCCCGTTCTTCATGTGGAAACGGAATATACGGATAACGAGTTCAACATGGCACGCGACGCCGTAAATACAAGCATCGAGCTTGCGGAAGCCTCTGGGTTTGAGGTGCTCTCTAAGAACTACGATCCCAATCCCCCCGGATACAGCATCCACGAAACGGGAACCTGCCGCATGGGCGATGATCCAAAGACCAGCGTCCTGAATAAATGGAATCAGAGTCATGACATCAAGAATTTGTACGTGGTCGACGCCAGCAGCTTTGTAAGTGGGGGTTGGCAAAATCCGACAATGACGATTCTGGCGCTTTCCATGCGAGCCTCGGAACATTTGGCGGAACAGATGCGGCAGGGTAACGTATGAACCCTGGCGCATGGGGAGCGATCTTGTTGTTGGCGCTGATACCTTGGACCGCGCAACAATCTCCACAGGCGCCGGCACCAGCTCCCGCTCAAAACAGTGCAACGCTTCCGGCTCTGCCCCCCAGCAGCGGTCCAGTCCAGCCAATTCCGTTCAGTCACAAACAGCACGCCGGAACGCTAAAGCTGCCGTGCGAGTTCTGCCATGCGTTGTCCCGGACCGGGGAGACTCTCGCAATCCCACAGGCGACAATGTGTATGAATTGCCATCAGACGATTGACACGACCGATCCCGGAGTTCAAAAGCTGGCTGCTTACGCCAAGAGTGGCTCAACCATTCCGTGGGTTCGAATCTATCAGCTGCCGTCCTTCGTGACCTTCAGTCACAAAACCCATCTCACCCACGGCATCACTTGCCAGCAATGCCACGGGGACGTTGCCCAGCAAGTTCGCTTGTACAAGGCTGCGGACATTTCGATGGGAGGCTGTATGAAGTGTCATCAGGCGACCAAGGCCAGCATAAGTTGCGACACATGTCATCAGTTCCAGCAATAGCGGATGCCCGGACATTGAGAGGTTCTGATGAGGTCTGGTTTGCTCTCCGCCATCCTTTGGCCTGGCTTCGATTTGGAGTTGATCGGACCCTTCCATCCAGCGGATTCGGTGCTGCTGAGGCACTGAAACCCCCATGTACAATGGCTACTGCAGTTTCGGTAGATGTCCCGATAGCTTGCGGATTCTTAATCTATTGACCGGACCCGGAGATGTCTCCACGGTTGATAGGGTGCCGGGACCGGAGTTAGCGTATTGAGCATGCGGCGACGCGATTTTGTCAAAGGCCTTGTTGCGATACCACTCGCCGCGAACAGCCGCTTTGTTTCGGCAGCCGCATCAACCGCGCCGGACACCCGCATTTTTGACGTCCGAACCCCGACCGGTATCGACTTCCTCCACCAGAACTCACCGACGCCCAATAAATATCTGATCGAGACCATGGGTGGAGGCGTAGCTCTTCTCGACTACAACAATGACGGCCTGCTGGACATTTTTTTTGTCAACAGCGGTTATCTGACACCATCCATGCCAACGCCAAATAACTTCGAAAGAAATCTGCCAAAGTACTGGAATCGCCTCTATCGGCAAAACCGTGACGGCAGTTTTACCGATGTCACCGAGCAAGCCGGGCTGGCAGCAATTGGCAACGGGAACTACGGCATGGGTGTGGCTGTGGGTGATTATGACAACGATGGATATCCCGATATTTATGTAACCAACTACGGCAAAAATGTTCTCTACCATAACAATCGCGATGGGACATTTACCGATGTCACCCAAAAGGCCGGCGTGGAAGCTGGAGGATGGTCGGTGTCAGCGGGGTTTTTCGACTACGATAACGATGGACATCTCGACCTATTTGTAACTCGATATATGGAATGGGATACAAAAATCAACCGATCCTGCGGAGGCAAATGGAACACATATTGTCCTCCCGGAGTTTTCCCTGCGATTACGAATATTCTGTATCACAACAACGGCGATGGGACCTTTACAGATGTCAGCCGACAGTCGGGGATAGCGGCAAAGAAAGTCAGGTCATTGGGGGTCGCCTTCAATGACTATGACGGTGACGGATTCGCTGACATTTTTGTAGCAAATGATGGCATGCAGGAGTCTCTTTTTCATAACAATCGGAATGGAACTTTCACCGAACGCGCGCTGGAAGCTGGCGTAGCTTTAAGCGACGATGGCAGCCCTTATGCCGGGATGGGGGTGGACTTCCGCGATTACGACAATGACGGCAGGCCGGATCTTATCGTGACGAATCTGGCCAAGCAAGTATATGCGCTGTATCACAACGATGGCAACGGTTATTTCAGCTATCGTAGCTTAGAGAGCGGAATTGCAGCTATTTCTGCTCCGAATTCCGGCTGGGGTGTTGGTTTTGTAGATTTCAACAATGATGGCTGGAAGGATATCTTTGTAGCTCAAAGCCATGTGATGGACAACGTCGAACTTATCAACCCTACTATGCACTATAAACAGCCTCCGCTGGTTGCATTGAATCATAATGGAAGGTTTCAGCTCGCGAACCCTGGCACATCGACACCCGTTGCCGGCCGAGGTGCTGCTTTCGGAGATTTAAACAACGACGGCAAAATAGATGTTGTCGTGAACGTTCTAGGTGGGCGTCCGGAGATTTTTTATAACCGTACCGATGCGGGTAACTGGATCACTCTCACCCTGGTCGGGACTCGTAGCAATCGCGACGGTATCGGCGCGCGTGTGGTTGTCAACGGACAAACCCAAAATACAACTACGGCGGGCAGTTACTGCTCCGCCAGCGACAAGCGCGTACATTTTGGCCTGGCTGCGGCCACCAGTGCAGCCATCGACATATACTGGCCATCTGGAATTCATCAGTCCTTAAAAGGCGTAAAGTCGAACCAATTTCTGGAAGTGCGGGAAGCGGAACGGTCATGATTCATCTTTGGCTCGCATTAGCATTGGCAATGCAGAATCCTTCGGCGGAAGTAATCCAGCACATACAAGCCGGAATCTCGGCCGACAAAGCCGGACAGCACAGTGTCGCCATTGCGGAGTTTCAGAAGGGAATTGCGCTGGCGCCCGATGTTGCCGCTTCCTATGTCGATCTTGGCACTGTCTACATGGAAGAAAATCGCTATGCCGCTGCCATTCCACCGCTGAAAAAAGCAATTCAGTTACAGCCCGATATACCCGGTGCTCAGGCGATGCTTGGCTACGCGTTACTATTTCAGGGGTATGCTTCGCGAGCCATCCCGCACTTTCAAGCCGGCAATGTGAAGGAAGGCTTGGGAATCGCGCAGCTTGAAACCGGCGATCTCGCCGGCGCAATTGAGAATCTGCACGCCGCTCTCCAGCAACATCCGGACAATCCGGATATCCTTTTCTATCTGTCGCGAGCTGCCGGACTGCTATCGAAGCAAACCGGCGACACATTGCTCTCGACTCTGCCGAACTCCGCGCGGGCTCACCAGGCGATGGCCGAAAATTACTGGGCGCTGCAGCGAGCCCCGGATGCCGAAAAGGAGTATCAGACCGCGCTGCAGATTCAACCCAACCTGCCGGGCGCTCATCTCGCGCTGGGGCAGCTCTATGCGAGCACGCAACAGTGGCAGCAGGCAGAACAGGAGTTTCAGGCTGCAGCCAAGCTTACGCCAGGCAGCGCCGAAGCCGCCTACCGGTACGGACAGGCTTTGCTGGAAAATGGAAAGATACACGCGGCGACGGTGGAACTGAAACGCGCCGATCAACTGCAACCGGATATGCCGGAGACCCTGTATGCATTGGGTCACGCAGAATCGCTGGATGGAGATTTTGCCGCCGCCGAGAAATACTGGAAGCAGCAGCTCGACGTAGAAAAAGATTCAGACCTCGCTGCGCAAGCGCATTTTGGACTGGCCAATATTTATCGCAAACAAAACAAACCCGAAGATGCCGCTCGTGAGATGCAGGCCTTTCAGAAACTGAAAGATCAAGCAAAGTAGCGTTTGTCCACTCCCGGGCGATAACTTCGCTCAAAAGCAGGGACCGACCGATACGCGGCTTAAGAGAACCTGAGAACTACACGGGCTATTCACGCACCCTCGTATTCCCATTGCTCAATTGCTTTGACAATCGCGCTCTGCTCAGCCGGATGAATACTTATTAGGCGGTCTTCGATCTCAGGAGTGGCGCAAAGTCCCCTCACGACCTCATCGATGGCGCCCGTTACGGAATGGAATTTTGCGCCGTCCACGAACAAGTCATGTATGGGAATTCCGCTTTTTTCCGGAAACGATATTGTGTGCCATCCACGAACGCCTTGGTCGTCCTGAAATGGACATCCTTTCACTCTATACTCACCGAAGACTCCTTCATGGCTCCATCCCGCTAATCGCCATCGTTTCGTTCCCATGACTTCCCCCGTGGGCAATTTACTTCTGATATCCGTTCTTCTCTGCGGAAACTAAAATTTTGCGAATGAATTGTTGGCCGGCGTTGCCCACTTTCTCCACATTGCAGGATCGGCAAGCATTTTCATATAAACGCCACCCACCACCGAGCGCGCTTGAAAGCCGACTTGCTTTCCTGTGATCGTGTCATACCAATCTGTCATTGGAACGCGATCCGGCGTTTCGTTCAGGAACTTATAAATAGGATGAATGAACAGCCGGAAATCCACCGGCCTGGTGGCCAGTGTTGCCGTCCATGTTTCCCAATCCAGCTTGGTATAGGTCGCGCGATTATCCAGCGGCAAACCGTATGGGTTAAGTTTCGTTTTGTAAAATGCGATGTCCTTGCTGGCCACCTCCGGTGGAAACAGATTCAGTCCTAATATCCGGTCCCACACCAGGTTGTATTTCTGGCTCCATGTTCCGGGTTTATTGAAAGCAAGAAGAGAATGATCTCCGGCATCAGCCATTTTTACCCATTGCTTCGCCATGCTTGCGGCCGCCGTCCGATAACGCGTCGCAGCTTGCGTGTCTCCCAGACTGTGAGCCAGTTGCGCATACGCGCCCAGGGCCTCAATCGCCTTGATGGATAGGTTCGCGTTGTGAGCCAGGTGACCCGCAAAATCATCCGTGCAAAGCTGGTTTGCCGGATCGAGCCCATTCGCCAGCAGATATCGCGCCCATTTCGTCAACAGCGGCCAATGGCGTCGAGCAAACTCAACATTGCCCTCGGCCTGTTCGGTCGCCGTGACCAGCAGGATCATATTTCCCGATTCTTCCACCGGCATCTGATCGGCTTCGCTCACTTCACCGCCGCCGTATTGCTGACCGTTCGCCAGCGGATATACTCCCAAGTCATGCGGCGCGAAAGGAAATTTCCACCTGGGCATCTCCGCATATCGCAACACCGGCTCCAACTGTGCCTCAACCAGCTTGGGATTCAACAGCAGAAACATCGGTGCACTGGGATAAATGACATCGACGGTGGAGATGGAGCCATTGCTGAAGTCTTCCTTGGGCATGAAAAACGGCGTGCCATCGTCGTTCTCCACCAGCTTTTGCGCGGCGATTGCCTGTCGGAACGCCAGCGTTGCGATCGCTGCATACTCCGGGCCACCCACCTGAACCAGATCCGTTTCCAGCGCAGCATCATACTTCTGCGCGCGCGCCTCAAGCGCTGGATACTGCTGTTCCGCAGCCTGCAGCATCCCGGAAAATGTCGGGAACTCCGTGCGCCAATACGGGAGCAACTTCCGCTCCATGTACTCGACGGAATACACATCGTTGTACGCCAGCAGAATATGGCGCGTGACGGGCGCGGCCCCGACGTTGCCCAAGGGGAGAACGACATTCAATGTGGGTGCCGGCGGATAATGACTCTGCGGAGTTCGTGCTCCTTCAATGTCATCGGATTTCGGCAGGTTTCCTGTCAGCAGAAAATCATCGCGATAGCTTTCATTGCCCGCGGTCAATTCGGCGTTTTCGTTCTGCGGAACAGCAATGTAGAACCATCCCCAGTCGATGCGAACATTGTCGCCGAAACGCTGCAGCATCGGTTGCGCCTGTGTGCCAATTCGCAGCAAGTCAAGTCCGCTGATTTTTCCGCGCGACCAGAGAACCTTCTCGCCGGGATCATTTGTCGCCAGCGTTCCCGCCGCGTCGAAATAGATCGAGACATGATGCTCGCGCCCGTCGCGCGATGTCGCTGTCCAGGTCAGGTAGGTTACCGGACGCGCCATCACTTTCATGTCTTCCGGAAATACCGGAGAAAAGAACTCGACACGCAATTCGATCGCTGGACTTGTCATCAGCACAATCGTCCGCGTCGGCGTAATTGTGCGGCTCACTTCATCCAGCGCGGGGATTGCGTGCCCTTGTCCGCCCGCGGTTCCTAAAAAGCGATAATATTGGCCGTCGACCCGAACAATTCCATTCATCTCCTGGACCGCGCCCGTCCAGTGTTTGGTAGGAACGTCGGTCAGTTTGTCTGCCATCGACCAGATGTTGAAATATGGATCGTGTGTCACCAGAGGAGTCGCTGGGGGCCGCAAAGGCGTTGGAGAAGACTGCGACTGCGCAACTGCAGACATCGAGAGGCCAGCGATAGCGACCACGATGAGGAATAATGACCTGAGAGTATTTTGGCTCCGCACCAACTCCATCCCTTCCATCAACATGTATAGCTTGAATCTTATTCAAGCCCGGGCTGGAAGGAAAATTGATGGTGAGAATGCGCGGACTACGAGTCTGCCCGATGCGCTATGCTCGCAGTCCGGCGGATGCAAAACGTGACAGGCGAAACCACAAAGCGCCTATTTTCCGGAAAGCAGAATTGGTGGAGGCGGCGGGAGTCGAACCCGCGTCCGAAATCCAAGTCAGTAAAGAGTCTCCATGCGTAGTCGCGTTCCGATTGGTCTCGTGCGATGCGCTCAGAACGGACAAGATACGCATCTCACCAGCCCGTAGATCTCGTCCGACCAACCCGGGCATTGCGGGTCAGACCAGCCTGCTTTGCGACGTCCTTCCCCACCTCACAGGCAAATTTGAGGAGGACGGCTACTTATTTAATTAAGCAGCAAGTGCTAGTTGATTGTTAGCAATTGTGTTTTTGTAAGCGATTACGGGTGCCCACCCCCCGGCATGCCTCTCTACCGCAAACGATCCCGTCGAAACCGTGACGCCCCCATTTCGGGTAGCCCCGTCCATAAGATGCGGACCAGGCCGGAAAGGCTCGTGGCATTCAAGTACATTCCCATTCTACGCCGAATTCGCTCATTCCGGGTCGCGCACCAGCCAAGTGACCTTTACCTTCGACCCCTTGTTGGCTTCGTCATTTTCTTCGCTCGTTTGACAGATGTTTGACTACGAGAGTCGCTTCGATCATGATCGAAGCGTTAGCGCTTTTTCAGGATTCGCGCATGGCGAAGAAGAAAATACTTTCCGAGCACCAGATTCATCTGATCGCGAAGGCGCTGGCCGATCCGCGACGCCACGAGATCCTGCAGCAAATTGGCGCATGTAAAGACACCGCCTCCTGTGTCGATATTCGAGAATGTCAGCCCGTCACCGCCGCCACTTTGTCCCACCATATGAAGGAACTGGAAACCGCGGGCCTGATCAAAATCACCCGCGAAGGAAAATTTGCCTGTCTGGAGCTGCAGCGCGATGTCCTGCAGGGCTACCTCGCCCATTTGAAGAAAATTTAACCGAAAAGATCTGCAACTATCCTGACCTCACCTCATCAATTAGACAGTTATCGAACTGTCGAAGCAAGACGGTCCGACTGGAGAAGGATGATGAGCAAACTCAAAAATAAAGTTGCAGTGGTTACGGGAGCATCGAAGGGAATTGGCGCATCCATCGCCAAGGCATTGGCGGCCGAGGGTGCATCTGTGGTGGTCAACTATTCGTCCAGCAAAGAGGGTGCGGATCGCGTCGTGGCAGATATCACCGCCAAGGGTGGCAAAGCCGTTGCCGTGCAGGGCGACGTTTCCAAGGCGAAGGATGTGGAGCGCATCTTTGCCGAAACCAAAAAGCAGTTTGGAGCGCTCGATGTGCTGGTGAATAACGCCGGCATCTACGAGTTTTCGCCGATTGGCGAAGTCACCGAAGATAAGTTCCATCGCCTCTTCAACACCAATGTGCTCGGCTTGCTCTTGGCCAGCCAGCAGGCAGCAAACCTATTCGGGCCAGAGGGCGGTAGCATCATCAACATCGGCTCGGCAGTCAGCAGTCTTCACCCTCCAGCATCTTCCATCTACACTGCCACCAAAGGCGCTGTGGACGCAGTGACCGGCGTTCTCGCGAAAGAACTGGGCCCGAGAAAAATTCGCGTCAACTCCATCAATCCAGGAATGGTTGAAACTGAGGGCGTGCACTCAGCCGGCTTCATCGGCAGCGACTTTGAAAAGGGAGCGGTCGCGCAAACTCCGCTCGGTCGCATCGCGCAGCCGGGTGACATCGCACCGCTGGCTGTCTTCCTCGCCTCCTCCGATTCAGGCTGGTTGACGGGCGAGACGATTCTCGCCTCCGGCGGACTTCGCTAAATGGAAAGGGGCTGCATGCCGCAGCCCCTTCGCAGAATAATTTCAAACGCCGAGGAAACAAATTGGGTCGCCAATCTCCTCCTTCGCGCGGCGCCTTCATTTCGGCACAAAGAGATCCATTGCACCCGGCCTGAGAGCGACATACACACGTCGCCAGGGCTGGTCGTCAATCAGGCGCCATTTGTGGCCTGTGCCAACGTTGTCCTCGGCAAGCAGAACATCTCCAGGGCGCACAGTGAAGGTTTCGCCGTCGCGCGTAGTGAACTCAAGAGTGCCAGAGAGTGTGACGACATATTGCTTCTCTGGAGCTTCGTGCCAGTCGAGCAACGCATGTGGCGGCGATTCCTCGAACCGGACTGACTCAACCTCCGTCCCTTCGTTCAACGTGAGCGAACCTTCCAGGACATGGGAAGCGTTGTCGGGGCCAATGTAGAGTTTAAATCCGTGCAGCATCGCACCCTCTTCCTCAGTGGATTTCCGGGAACCAGTGGGATTTCAACTGGTCAAATTTGCCGTTCGCCCGCAGAGTATCAAGCGTCGCCTCGACTTGGCTACACAATGCTTGATTGCGTTTCGCGAACGCAATGCCGAGCTTTTCATGCGTCGGCACCTGCATGGGAACAGACAATTGTGGCCGAGATTTGACCAGCCAGGAGATGACTGGGAAAAGTTTGATGACAAGGCCAATGTGTCCAGCTTCGAGATCGGCAAGTGCAGTGGCGATGCCGTCGTACGGGTAGTACCGGATGCCGGCGATGGTGCCATCGGCCAGCCAGCGTTTGGCAACCGCGTGCGAAGTATTCCCAGCTTGAATGCCTGCAGTAAGGTCACGCAGATCGGCAGCGGAGGTAACGTTGGGGGTTCGTTGCCGATTGACAGCAACTCCCTGGTTGAATTCGAGGTATGGCTCGGAGAACAGGACGAGCGCGGCACGGTCTGGCGTGATGGTTGTGCCGGAGATGACAACGTCGTAGGTTCCATTCTCAAGGCCATCGAAGATGTCATTGAAATTGTCGCCCTGGAATCGCACGCGCTGCAGCGTGAGCCCCATCTGTGTGCAGACGGCAGAAATCAATTGCACGTCGAATCCTGTTGGCTGCCCGTTCTCGATCAATTCAAATGGCGGATCGGGATACGCAGAGGCGACGATCATGGTTCCGGGATGGATCGTTGAACTCATCACATCGAACTTAGGCTAGCAGTTTCTACCGTCATCGGAATGGCATCACTTGTGATGAAGATATTTGATCAGCATCACTTCATTGCCCTTCTCGTTGTAAATCAGGTCGTCCACAAGGCTCCTCGCCAGCAACACTCCGTACCCTCCGGCGCGCATGCCTTGTGCCTTGCGATATTCAATGTGTTCGAGCGGGTCATCGTCCATGTCGGCCATGGCAGACTCGCGTAGCTGCTCCAGCGAAAAGCCCTCGCCCGGATCCTTGATGCGACAGATTACCGCATCGCGTGCTCGCACGTAGGAGATGACTACGTGCTGCGACGGATCCAGATTGCCGCCGTGCTCCACGGCATTCAGCAACATTTCGCGAAAGGCTGAGCCCACATCATCTCGATGCGGTTCCGGCAAGTTAGAAAATTCATGGATGAACTGTACCAGCCGATCCGCGGTGCGCATATCGCAGCGCGCCGCCAGGCCCAGCCATTCCGGAGTTGCCGACAGCAGCTCAATGCCTTCGTCCCACACCGGCGCATCGGTGGCGTGGCGCAACATATCCGTCAGCGCTTCGGCGGTGTAGGGAGCGGAGAAATAACTGAAGGCTCGCTCCTTCATGCTCGCAATCACATCGGCGGGGGTGCTTTCATTGGTCAAAATAATCAAGCGCAAATGAGGTCGCGTGCGTCGCACTTCCCGCAAGAGTTCTACGTCCTGTTCTCCTGAGCTTTCATCGCCGGTCAAAAGCAAGTGGAAGTGTTGCGCCCGTAGCAGGACAAGCGCGGTCTCGTTGTCTTCCGCACGCTCCAGGCGCCAGTCAGGCAGCGCCTCCGCCACAATTTCCGCCACGCGATGGTCGCGTCCAATAACCAGCACGTTTTTGCGAGGCGGCGCGTGGGTCACTAGGCTAGCCGGAATTTCAGCGTCTGTCATCGTGCAAAGGGCTCCCTTGATTGGAAGATTAGCGCATCGGCATTGGCGCTGCTGGAAAAATGCCGCCAAGTGCCGATTGTCCAGGCAGTTTTAAGGTCCGGGAGCCACGGCTTACCCGGTGCAGCAATTTTATTTGTTCCTGATGAGTAATTTTCCGCCCGCCATACGTATCCCCATCGTATGTTCGAGTCTGAGATGACATTGGCGGCGACAGAGTCCGAACCCCAGCGCATTGCGTGTGGCCTTCGTCATCGAGATGTAGCGCTGCTGCAGACCCTGGTTCAGCAATATCAATACCGGCTTGTGCGCTATTTCATTTTTCTGCTCGGCACGCGCGATCAGGTGGACGACCTGGTACAGGAAACCTGGCTGAGAGTTCTGGAACGCGGCGGGTCCTATGATGGAGAGTCGCGCTTTGAGCCATGGCTGTTCGCGATTGCCCGTAATCTTGCCATTGACCATACCCGCAAACGCCGCCTCGTCAGTCTCGATTCGACCGACGATAACGAGGGCGAGCCTGCGCCGCTTTCGCCTGTTTCCGGCGCCGCCTCGCCATTCGAGCAGGCAGCGCGCACGGAAGATGCCCAGCAGCTCGCCCGATCGCTGCAGTCGCTGCAGCCGGTCTATCGCGAAGCACTGGTGCTGCGTTTTCAAGAGGAGTTGTCGCTGCAGGAAATCAGCCAGGTTGTCGGAGCATCGGTGTCGACAGTATCGTCAAGAATTTATCGCGGCCTTGCAGCTCTGCGACAACGGATGGACGGAGGAGCCCATGCAAACGGATAATCACGAATCGATCTGCCACCTGATCGACAAATCTCTCGCCGGCGACATCTCCGGTCAGGAAGAACAATCTCTCCGACGGCATCTGCTCGCGTGTTCCGCATGCCAGCAATATTTGGACGCGTCCAAGCGAGCGATTGCCGGGCTCGGAGAATTTGCGTTCGAGACTGATCCGAACTTGCCCGACAGGATTGTCGCGGCTCTTGCGATCCGCGCCGCACAGCTTGAAACGCAGCGCCTAAGTCACCGGAAGCTTGCGTGGAGCTATGTCGCAGCGCTGATTCTCACGCTGGCCGGGTCGTTCGCTGCCATTCATCTGGGCGATTGGTTTGCAATTGTCTTTTCCGCGACCCATCAGCAAGTTCAACTGGGACTGATTGCGTTATGGATTGTGCCGTCCGTTTGCTTCTGCCTGTTTCTGCCAACTCTGCCCATGATGTCGAAGAGGTGGATGCATGCGAAAGGACTGTCCCTATGAAAACCGATTCGTTTTGGAGCCTCATACCGAAAGGTGTCAAAGTAGCCGCTACTGTAGTTTTTGTTTGTGCCCTGATTGCTGGCCCAGCGATCGGCGCTTGGCAAGGGCATATGGCCGGCCCGAACACCACGAGCGGAATTCCATCAGGAGCGTTGACCGCCGCGATTGGATTGGGAATTGGCCTGGTTGCTGGGACATTTCTCGCCTTCTGGCTGCTGTGCCTGGGCTATGTCTATGCCGATTCACGTCGCCGCGCCATGCCCGCAGTTCTGTGGGTTTTGGTCGCCATCTTTGTTCCCAACCTGCTTGGATTTTTGCTCTACTTTGCGATTCGCCACCCGCTAGGATCGCCATGCTCAAACTGCGGACAACTGATCGCCGCTGAGCAACGATTCTGTTCGTGGTGCGGCCGCCAAAGCTTTGCGCCGCCCCCTGCTCCGAGCAGCTTTCAATCACCTGGCTCAGGACCGGGTCCCGCCACTGTTTGATGGGGGGCGACTCATTAGCATTTCACGGTTGCCTTCTGAAGTGGGATTGCGCGATGCTGAAGAAAGCCATCCATTGCTGTTTCTGACGGAGAAGGAAATCCATGGAGTCCGGCGTGCGACACGCGCTTCTCATAGGTTGCTGCACGGTTGCATTGCCAGGAACAACCGCATGTAAATCGTTCGAGAAACAACCAATTCAGCGGCCGCGGAAAATCGTTCAGGGGCGCAATCTTCACAAGCGGTCGTGTAAATCTCAAACGCCAAAGCCTTAATGCTGCCGAGAATCGCTGCAAAAACGGTGGATTTGTGGCTCGCTAAACATAGTTGCCATGGCAACCAATTCTGCATGAATGGTTGTTGAGGCAACTATTTATTCTCGGCTTGTTTCGTCAGTCGTTTGCCTCGGCCACGGTAGTATAAGGGAAAGGGAAGGCCACATACGAAAGTATGTGGCCTTGGTTCGTACGGCAAGTATATGGAACGGTCAGGGTGCGGATGTCACCGTTACGGCGACGGTGGGCGAACTTCCAGCTTTGTATGTGCCTTTAGTGGGGTTAAACACCGCATACGATTGCAATGTACCTACGCTCCCCGCACTCAGGTTGTCCGAAAATGAGGAAGTGTTGTTCGCATTGGGCGTCACGGGATGAGGTCCGTCGGACTGCACCAGCGTTCCGTCCGAAAGCTTCGTAAACAGGGTGATGGTCCCCACGGGTGCCTTTTTGGAGCCGGCGGTTCCTACGGTGGCCGTATACCTGTAAATTGTGCCGGAAGTGACCGGATTCGGTTGGAATGTCAGAGTTACCGGAGTGCCCGACACCCGAATGGCAAACCCTGACATTGTGTTCGGCTGGAAGAGTGTATCCCCAGAATATAAAACGGTAATTACATGGGACCCGCTGCTGAGGTTGGGAACGGTGAGGGTCGCTGTTCCTCCACTTAACGTGGACGAGCCAAGAACGGTGCCGTCCGTATCCTCAAACGTCACAGTTCCCGAAGGTGTATCGGTGTTGGTGGAAACCGATGCCTTCACAGTTGCCGTAAGTGTGACTGGAGTTCCCGGTGCGACCGTACCCGTTGGAGAATGCGTCATGGTGATCGTGCTACCCGAACCATTCAGCAACACGTTGATGCTGGGTACACCATTCTTCTTCGGTGGAAACTCATTCATATACATGGTCTGGTAAGCCGGAATCGTCAGGTTGACACGATTTACCGTGTTGGCCGTAACGATATCGAGTTTGCCATCGCGGTTGAAGTCGCCGAGAGCGACAGCCCAGGGTTGCTCGCCGGCCGCAAATTCCACGCGCTGTTCGAAGGTGCCGTCTCCTTTCCCGAGCAAAATCGCGACCTCGTTAAAGTTTGCTGCCACCGTGACAAGATCAGGAATGCCGTCCTCATTGACATCTCCGGCTGCGATGGAATCGGGGAAGTTGAGTGCAAAACTGTTAACAGCAGGGGAAGGGAAGGCGCCGCTGCCGTTGCCGGCAAAAAAGGAAACGTCGTTGGCGGTGGAATTTCCGGTAACGATGTCGAGATTGCCGTCGCGGTTAAAGTCCCCCATCACCAGCGATGTTGGGTTCGAGTCGGTGGAGTACATTTCCGGCGACTGGAAGCTGGCCTGCGCCGGTGGCGGCTGGTATGGCATCATGCTGTTGTTGAGGAAGACTTCCAATTGGTCGGTGTGGAAGCAGGTGACGGCAATGTCATTCTGGCCGGAATGCCGCGTATCCCCAATGGCGACGCCATAGGGATTGGTGCAGGTTGCCAGAGTTTGACCACCGACAAACCCGCCTCCGCTTTGACCGTAGAGAATAGAGACGGTGTTATCTCCATAGTTGGTGACGGCAAGGTCGGGAATTCCGTCGCCATTCAAATCGCCGATAGCGACCTGGTAGGGCAGACGGCCAACTGTGTAGGTTTGCGCGGAAGCGAAGGTACCGCTGCCGCCGCCGTTGTTCATCAGCACGCTGATGGTGCCATCGGTGGTATTGGCGGTGACCAGGTCAGCATAACCGTCATTATTCAGATCGCCGGCAGCGATCGAGTAGGGCTGCTTGCCGACTGGGTATTCCGTCGATGGACCAAACAGGCCGCCGCCCTTGCCTGCCAGAACGCGGACCGCGTTGTCTTGCAGATAGGCTACGGCGACGTCAGGAAAACCATCATGGTTGAAATCGGCGACGGCAACGCTATCTGCCATGTTGCCCTTACCGCCGTTCGGAACATGGGGAGGGACAAAATTGAGGCTGCCATGGGTCGGCGTGGGCAATGTGTTGTTAATCAGAACCGAGACTGTGCCGCCGGTCGATTGCGTTACGGCCAGGTCCGGTTTGCCATCACGATTGAAATCAATGGGGGCGACGTAGGCGGGTCCGTTGGGGACCGAATAATCTTGAACCGCCTTGAAATTGCCCTGGTTACCGCCCATCAGCACGGCCACCTCATTTTGCAGCGTGTTGCCGGTGACGAGATCCAGGTTGCCGTCGCCGTTGATGTCGAGCGCGAGCAAGTAGTTGCCGCTGGTTCCCGTGGCTGGACCCACGCTGATATTGCGGGTGACGGCGAAGGCGCCGCTGTTGTTTCCATTCAGAATGCTGACTGTACCCGAACCAGAATTGAGAACAGCAAGGTCGGTGGCTCCGTCCTTATTGAAGTCGCCGGCGACGATGCCTGTGGGATCGCTTCCTACAGTTGCGCTGGAACTAAGGGTAAAGCTGCCGGTTCCATCTCCGGTCAAAATATGAATCGTGCCGGTGGATCCGTCAGTGACGGCCAGGTCGACATTGCCTGACCGGGTGAAATTACCGGCGACAATGCCATTAGGCATCCCAAGGCCGGAAATAGTCGATACGGTGTAGTACGTGAAATCGTTCGCCGGATTGCTCAGGAACAGTGTCACTGTGCCGTCGAGGCTGTCCGCCACCGCCAGGTCAGGGTGGCCGTCGTTATTGAAATCGCCGGAGGTAATTGCAACCGGACCCATGCCGGTTCCAAGCACGATGTTTGTCGTTCCGTTTCCCTCGGTCGGATCGAAGGTCCCATTGCCAAGATTCAGGAAGACCTGGATCACGTTCGAGGTCGGGGTGTTGCAGGTCACGACGATGTCCGGAAGTCCAGTCAGATCAAGGTCGGCGGCCAAAACTGCTGTCGGTCCGCCGCACGTCGGGTATTTTGTCGGGGCCGCGAATCCACCCGAACCGTTCGACAAGAACACACTAATGCTGCCGGACGTGCCCTGGCTGGTGTCAGTCTTGTTAGCGACGACCATATCCGGATAGCCGTCGTGGTTGAAGTCAGCCACGGCAACGCCCAGCGGCATCGTGCCCGCGGTAAAGGTCTGGCTTGTGGAACCGGAGCCGCCCAGCGGCTGAAATAAGGTCTGCGCGTGAGCGCCGATAGAGAAAAGGATGACTGCGGCAACGCCGGCGAAGGCGCAAAGACGTGAATTGACGTTGCGAACACTACCAGGATTCATGGCCATGACCTCGACTGAAATTTAGCGACTTCAATTTCAATTGGCGGAGTGACTCAGGGGATTCGGATACGCCCGCGTTGCAAATCCGAACCCCGGGGGTTGCCGCACCGGGAGTGCGGTCGTACTGACGACAGGCAAAAATGAAAAGGCAACAACTTTCAGGGGGGAGGGCTGAATTGATATTTGTGTTTCTCGCTCCGTTCAGTTTCAAGAGGTGAGTTTCAGAACTCACACCTATTGTCTCTGGCCGGTGTTGCAACGAAATTACAAGCTGACCGTCCGCAAAATGGAGCGGAGAAATTCGGCAATTGGTTGGATGCCTAAAAGTCCAATTGCGAAAACGAATTCATCGGGAATTAAGAAACCGAGGAAGCTTTCCCTCGGACGGCCGACCCAGGGGGGATGGTTACAGGGAAGAAAAGGCGATGAAGCGGGCAAGAAAAAAGGGCTGCCGCTTGGAAGCGACAGCCCTGGGGTGGAGGTGGTGCGTTAGAAAAGTCGGAACGGAGCGCCCAAGTGGGCTTACCGAATTTGTACAGCGGGTCCAATCGTTACCCCGCCGCCGCCAGATCCCGATCCCCTGCCTGTGCCGGGTCCAACCGTTACCCCGCCGCCAGATCCCGATCCGGAGCCTGTGCCGGGTCCAATTGTTACTCCGCCGCCACCAGATCCCGATCCGCTGCCTCCCCTCGGCACAATGGTGACTTTGTGAATTTTGTTGGAGAGGTTCAATTTGGTTGAGAGATTCAACCCGAGTAGCCTGCCATTCGCTAGCGCTGGCGTGCTCAAGCGATCTGCGGCTGCAAAGTTCAAAGGAACAGATCCACGGAGCGAAGAGAATGCATTCGACCGATCCGTAGGACCTGCAGGACCGCAACTGCGCGAACAGAACGAGCCGGTGATGGTTGCAGCGGCGAAGTTGCCTTGCGCCGGGTAGGTTGCCGTTTCAGAGAAGAAGCCAGTAACCGGGGCATAAGTCTGAACCGCATAATAGCCAGTCGTGGTGCCGGCTGCTGTCCGGACAGTTTGGTATTGGATCGGCTCGGTCTGCGCAGCTCCTCCATTAAACGAAAACGTAACATTGCCAGTTTGGATAGCCGCGTTGCCGTTGGCTGGATTCGTGACCTCCGAGTAGCAAACTTCATCGCCGCTTGTGCCCGTCGCCAGAGCGCAATCCAATGTGATGTCAACGGTTGCAGCTGTAACCGTCAAAGTTTCATTCGGCGACGCACCGGTCTGATAATTAAGGCCCCTGTTCGGGTTATAGACTGCATAGAAGAGCCATGGACCGGGAGTTAGATATCCATTGGGATCGCTAATCTGTACCGTATAGGTGCAAACGTAGTTGGCACAGTCCCCATTGGTGAGCACGAACGGTTGCCCGGTGGTGGCATATTCGAAGCCGGTTCCCGGGAAGTAGATATAGAGGTACAGGTCCCCTAATGGGTTTCCATTTGCTCTCGATCCCGTCACCGTGATGGTTGCGGTGAATGAACCTTCATAGGGCATGGTATTCGGGGTGAGCGTCAGGGTAACCGGGGTTCCGTTGACGACAATCACCTGCTGTCCGCCAGCTACGGCTGTGTTGGGTTGATAGTTCACATCACCGGAATACAGGCTGCTGATGATGTGCGTTCCGCTGCCGAGGTTCTGCAGGGTGACAGAACCCTTCCCAGCTGCCAGGGTGACTGGCTGGTTGCTAGCGGGGCTTCCGTTCGTGTCCTCAAACCACACCGTTCCGGTGGCCGTAACTCCTCCCAGTGCGGGCGTTATCTGCGCGGAAAGCGTGACCGCCTGATTGTATGGAACGTTGCCGCCATTCGGCGAGACCGTAACCACATTGTCGGTGCCGGAGCTATTCAGCAGGACGCTGGCGCTGTTTGGGCTTGCCGGGCTGAGTACCGCACCCAATGCCGGCTGGTAGGCCGGTATTGTCAGGTTGATCCGTGCGACAGTGTTCGCCGTAACGATGTCAAGTTTGCCATCTTGATTGAAGTCTGCAAGCGCGACCGCCCATGGTTGCGCTCCCACCGTGTTAGGAGCCGTGGTCGTCGCGGTTGGGAACTGCCAGCGAGAGGTGAAAGTTCCGTCGCCCTTACCCAGCAGTACGGTCACGTCATTGAAGTTTGGATTGACATTCACGATGTCGGGGATGCCATCACCGTTCACATCTCCCACTGCAATCGATACGGGGAAGTTCAGCGTCTGTACGGCACTGGACGTAAATCCACCAGTACCGTTGCCCAGGAAGATGGCGATCGTGTTTCCAGCAGCGGTTCCAACTGCAAAGTCGAGGTTGCCATCGCGGTTGAAGTCGCCGACAGCGATGCTGGATGGCTCAACACTTCCCACTGGTGCAACACCGCCCCCGCCAGGGAGGTTGGGAATCGCAAGGATCGTCGGCGACTGGAAGGAGCCGTTGCCGTTCCCCAGATAAACTTCTGCGTTGGCGGACTGGAAATTCGTGACCGCAATGTCATTGATGCCATCGCCGCGGAAGTCCGCGATCACCACATTGTAAGGGTTCGTCCCGGCAGCCAGGGTGGGTGTCGATCCCGGGATAAATGATCCTGCGCCGTTGTTAATCAGGATGGAAACGTCATTGGCGCCGTAGTTCGCCACCGCGATGTCCGGAAAGCCATCGCCATTCAGATCGCCAATCGCGACTCCGGTGGGGAGGCGGCCGACGGTATAGGTGGTCGCTGCTCCAAACCCGCCAGAGCCGTTGTTCAGCAAGACGCTGATCGTGCCGTCATTCTCATTGGCCACCACGATATCGGGGCTACCATCATGGTTGAGGTCTCCGACTGCGATGGAATAGGGGTGTTTGCCGACGGGATACAGGGTTTGTGCGTTGAATGTGCCATTGCCCTTCCCCAGCATCACGCCGACAGTGCCATCCTCCAGATAGGCAACTGCAACGTCAGGAAAACCATCGCCGTTAAAGTCTGCCGTCGCCACCGCATCTGCCATATTGCCAGGGGCCATCTGGGTCGCCGCCAGGTAATTTCTTCCGCCCGGCAATGCATTCAGCAGGGTGTTGTTCGTCAAAACGCTCATCAAGCCCGACTGCGTTACCACCACGTCCGGCTTGCCGTCCCGATTGAAGTCCAGGGTAGCGATACCATACGGACTGCCGCCCAACGCGGGATTCAGGACAGTGTTTAAAGTCCCCGTGCCAGTACCGGTAAGAACGCCGAGTGTGTTGCCGGTGGTGGTTCCGCCTGTCGTAACCGGTGGATTCGTGACCACCACGTCGGGATTCCCGTCGTTGTTTACATCCGTGACCAGCAGGTCCTGCACGTTGCCACCAGCGGGGTAGGCTGTCTGTGCGCCAAACGTGCCATTTCCATTCCCTAGATACAGGCTCACTGAAGCGCCGCCGTAGTTGCCAACGGCGATGTCAACCTTGCCGTCCTTATTGAAATCTCCAACGCCAATCGATTCCGGCGTGGTTCCAGTGGTGTAAGAAGCGGTCTCGCTAAACGACCCGCTCCCATTTCCTGTCAGGATATAGACCTTCGCACCAGTTTGATCCGTGACCGCCAAATCTGCATCTTTTGAGCCGTTAAAATAGCCGACAGTAATTGCAGAAAGGTTCGTGCCGACCCCGACTCCGCCGCCGGAACTGAAGGTACCATTCTCGCTGCCCAGCAACACCGTGACGCCGGTGGAATAGGATACGGCTATATCCGCGATACCGTCGTTGTTAAAGTCTCCCACCGCGATCCCCGTCGGTGTGCCGCCCGTTCCATAGGCCGCTTCGTAGGCAGGAACTCCGGCATTCGACACCGTGTAGATCGCCACCTCGCCTGCCCCTTGTTCCACTACGGCCAGCGCGGGCTGACCACTCTTGGCGAAATTCGGCAACACACCTACGGCAACTGGCGTGCCCGTTACGGGATATGTTGTCACGGCGTAGCCAAGGTTGTTGCTCAGCAGCACTGCAATCATGTTGGCAGTGCCGAGCGCCGCGATGCTATCGGGTTTGCCGTCGCGATTCAGGTCGACAACCGCGACTCCACGTGGAGTCGTGCCGCTGGTCGTGTAGGTTGCGGTGGCGCTCTGATAGAAGGCCTGGGCGCAGGCGGAATTGGGTAGCATCAGCAGGCCAGCGAACATGGCTGCGGTGACTGTAGCGGAGGCGAGCCGGAGGGAGGAACCGCTGGCGAAGAGACGGGAGAATCGGGACATGATGTTGACCTCAAAAAAAATAACGGTAAAACTGCGTCACGTACTTGAGTGGAAGAAGGGCCGGCTTTGCGTCAGTGCCGACCGGATTGAACCACCCAGAATCATTCCAAAACTTCGGGCCTCTCAGGCCGCAGGTTTCGGGTTCCATGGGGCGGCTGGAATTGAGTCAGGTGAGTAAGCGGTGCCTTTCCCAACCTGTGCCGCGAGTGCAGATCCTAAGGGTTCTTCTAGCCTTATACGGTGATCACGCATCTGGCGGATCCAATAGCCGCAGGCAGAAGAACCGAAACGTTGTGCAACTTTTTCTCTACTCCCCAGTTGAACCACAAAGCGACTGCCAGACTTAGCGCACTTTAGTTTCTAGTGCTTGAACCAATAAACAAAGAAAAGTGGTGGAATTGTCTGACTGAGTCTATCCCATTTCCGGCCAGAAGACGATAAAAAAACTTCCGTCATCTGTACAAAGGTGGAGGAATCAGATACATCACTTATCTCATTGGAAACGTGGAGAGCGTTGGAGCGACCCCGTCGCTGAATTCTGCCAGGACTACCGCGGGTCGATGTAGGAGATGGGAGGGACCCAATAGGAAGGGGTGGTCGGTTTTGCGAACGGAAGGCATCGGGTGAGCCCAGACAGCCGTACCTTCACACGCAGCTGTTGGCTACTCAGGCACGTCAGTCTGGTCGAGCGGCGTGCCGGCAGCATCCTTGGCGGCGACGATGGGTTCGGCGGTGAGAGGCCACTCGATCCCAATTGCAGGATCGTTCCACCGGATCGTGCGCTCAGAGGCAGGCGAGTAGAAATCGGTGGTTTTGTAGAGGACGTCGGCGGACTCGGAAAGAACCAGAAAACCGTGGGCGAAACCGGGAGGAATCCAAAGCATTTCCGGCGTCTCCGCACTCAGTTCAACGCCGACCCACTGGCCAAAACAGGCGGAAGAACGGCGAACATCAACCGCAACGTCAAAAATTCGACCGGCGACGGCGCGCACCAGTTTCCCTTGGGCATGCTGTAGCTGAAAGTGCAGGCCGCGCAAGACATGTTGGCGGGAGCGGGACTGGTTGTCCTGGACAAAATGGAAGGCAAGGCCCGCTTTCTGAAAGGCGGCCTCGTTAAATGTTTCGGCAAACCAGCCGCGATCGTCCGTAAAGATTCGAGGGCGGAGGCGGAGCACGCCGGGCAGCCGGGTGGAAAGAACTTCCATAAGGAAAAGTGTACCGTGGTTTCGAGACCGATGATCCTCTGCGCATCCCTTCGCGCATACAGTAGACTGGGCTTTCAACACCTCCACCGCGGGAGGGTGATTGCGTGGATGATTGGTGTTCGCGGGCCTACGTGAAACTCAACCCTCATAAGGATGAACCTTTTGACGGAATCTTTTTGGACGCGATCTCCCGTTATCGTGACAGGCGGTGCGGGATTTATCGGTTCGAATTTCGTGCTCGACTGGCTGGAGGACACCGTGTCCGCCGATCCTTTGGTCAACGTCGATTGCCTGACCTATGCTGGCAATCTGAAAAATCTAGAGCGCGTGTCGACGAATCCTCAATACAAGTTTGTTCGCGCGGACATTTGCGATCAAGGCCGGATGAAGGCGTTGCTCGAAGAATTCAATCCACGCGCGATCGCGCATTTTGCGGCGGAAAGCCACGTCGATCGCTCGATTCTGGGGCCGGATGCATTTGTCGAGACGAACGTGCGAGGAACGTTTGTTTTGCTGGAGGCAGCACGGGCCTATTGGAATCGATTGCTGGAGCCAGAGCGGTCGAAATTTCGATTTCTGCATGTTTCCACGGACGAAGTGTACGGTTCGCTGGGAGCGGACGATCCCGCATTCTGCGAAACCACGCCGTATTCGCCGAACAGTCCCTACTCTGCGACCAAGGCAGCTTCCGATCACCTGGTCCGGGCTTATTTCCATACCTACGGGCTGCCGACAATGATCACGAATTGCTCAAATAATTATGGGCCGTATCACTTTCCGGAGAAATTGATTCCGCTGATCATTACGCATGCGCTGGAGGGAAAGCCGCTGCCGATCTATGGCGATGGATTGAATGTTCGCGACTGGCTGTATGTCCGGGATCATTGCGCCGCGCTACGGTTGGTGCTGGAAAAGGGAAGGCCGGGGGAAACCTACAACGTTGGCGGCAGAAATGAACGCAGCAATCGCGAAGTGGTGGAAACGATTTGCGAAACCCTGGACGAGCTGCGACCGAGTTCGCCGCACTGCCCGCATAAACAGTTGATCCGTTTTGTGAAGGATCGGCCGGGGCACGATCGGCGTTATGCAATCGACGCGACCAAGCTGGAGCAGGAGCTGGGATGGCGGGCGCAGGAAACTTTTTCAACGGGCCTGCGCAAGACGGTGGAGTGGTACCTGGAGCACCCAGACTGGGTTAGGGATGTGTTGAGCGGTGAATATCGCGCGTGGATCGAACAGAACTATGACGATCGAACGACCGAGCCAGCGCGAGCGGGACGGCGTAGAGTCGAGGAATAAAGGAGTGAGCGTGCGCGGAATTATTCTGGCCGGCGGGTCGGGAACCCGGTTATATCCGCTGACGATTGCGGCCAGCAAACAATTGCTGCCTGTCTATGACAAGCCGATGATTTATTACCCGTTGTCGGCGTTGATGCTGGCGGGAATTCGCGATGTATTGATCATCTCCACTCCTGAGGACACGCCGCGATTTGCGGCGCTGCTGGGAACCGGCGAGCAGTGGGGACTGAAGTTTACTTATGCGGTACAGCCGGAGCCGGGCGGGTTGGCCCAGGCGTTCTTGATCGGGGAACGTTTTGTTGACGGCCAGCGATCGGCGCTGGTCCTGGGAGACAACATTTTTTATGGCCACGATCTTTCTGGTATGTTGCAGGCTGCGGCCCGCAGAGAAGAAGGCGCGACGGTGTTTGCGTATCCAGTACAGGACCCGGAGCGCTATGGCGTGGTGGAGTTCGACGGAAATCGACGAGCAATTTCGATTGAAGAGAAGCCGCAGAAGCCGAAATCTCGCTTCGCTGTGACGGGCATTTACTTCTATGACACGCAAGTGGTCGAAGTAGCGAAATCGCTGAAGCCTTCTGCTCGCGGAGAGTTGGAGATTACCGACGTGAATCGCTGGTATCTGGAGCGCGGCCAATTACACGTGGAAGTGCTGGGGCGTGGATTTGCCTGGCTGGATACTGGGACGCAAGATTCACTGATTGAAGCAGCCGGCTTTATTCAGACGATTGAAAAGCGGCAGGGACTAAAGGTGGCTTGTCCGGAAGAAATTGCGTATCACCTGGGCTACATTGATGCTGGTCAGATGGGGCGGCTGGCGGTCAAGCTGGGCAAGAGTGGGTACGGAAATTATTTGTTGCAGGTATTGCGCGAGGCGGATGTATGAAAGAAAAACATTCCGGCGGCCTGCGGATTCTGATAACCGGGCGCGATGGGCAGGTTGGTCGCGAACTGAACCGTTCACTGGCGAAGCTGGGCGACGTGACTGCCACCAGTCGCGATGAGCTCGATCTGACCTCTGATTATGCAATCGGAGATGTGGTGCATGAAGTGCGACCGCAGTTGATAGTGAATGCTGCAGCCTATACCGCGGTAGACAAAGCGGAGAGCGAGCCGGATTTTGCGCACCGTGTGAATGCGGAGGCAGTCGCAACGCTCGCAGCTGCGGCGAAAAGTGTGGGCGCGGCGGTCATTCATTACTCCACGGATTACGTGTTTGATGGCAGCAAAGAGATGCCGTATGTGGAGACAGACCGACCGCATCCGCTGAGCGTGTATGGAAAAAGCAAATTGGATGGAGAGAAGGCGCTGGCGGCGGCAGGCATTCCTTATCTGATTTTGCGGACGAGCTGGGTGTATGGCGCTGAGGGGAAAAATTTTCTGTTGAACATTTTGCGGTTAGCGATGGAGCGGCGGGAGCTACACGTCGTGAACGATCAAATTGGTGCGCCAACCTGGTCGCGCGACATTGCGAAGGCGACCGCCTCGATTGCAGAGAAATGGCATCACGAGAAGTTTCCGACGGCGAAGTCGGGCGTGTACCACATAGCGGCTGCAGGGAAGACAAGCTGGTTCGGCTTCGCGGAGGAAGCTGTCCGGCTACGCTCGATCTCGGTCGCGGGACAAGGGACAAAGTTTGCGCGGCTGGTGCCGATTCCTTCGTCGGACTATCCAACGCCCGCGGAGAGACCAAAGAATTCGACGCTGGATTGCACGAAGGTGGCGCGGGAGTTCGACTGCAGCTTGCCGGAGTGGAAGACATCTGTAGCCGCGGTGATGCGCGCATTGAAATAAAGTCGCAATGCTAGCGACGTTGCGTGCCTCAGTGCCTGAAGGCCTCGCTGAGGATTCTCGTCCCCGGTCTAAAGTCCGGGGTCTACCCTAGCATCAGTCCAGATCGAAGTCGCGGAGCGGGCGGGATTCGCTGGGAGATTCCTTAGCGCGGCGGAGTGCTTCAGAAAATTTCTTTTCCAGCACATCATCCTTATTTTTCTCGGCTTCCACTGACTGGCGAAACAGAGCCTGCTTGCGTTCTTCCTGATCCTTCAGCGCGCGTGTAGCTGCCTCGAAATCTTCGAATGTCTTTTTTCGCGGGGCAGGCGTGTGAGCGATGACGGCGTGAGTGGTTGCATCCACCTTGACGATGGCTCCGCAGTCGGGACAGGTGATATCAAAAATATCGGAAGTCTTGGCGGTCATGGTCGCATCCCTCCTGCGGATTTCTGCTCCGCATCAGGATACAACTTTATCGCCTATGCGAGTTTCAGGGCAGCTTCGTCGACGCGGGCGCTGGCAATATGTTCCAGCATGCTGCGATTGCGGATGGTCAGAACGCGTCCACGCTGTTCGATGATGTGTTCTTTGCGCAATTTAGCCAGGGTGCGGGTGATGGATTCCCGGGTGGTGCCAAGTTGTTGTGCGATCTCTTCCTGGGTATGTTTCAGGTGGACCTTGTCGGTCTGCGGCTTATCTTCAGGGCAATTGAGGCCAAGCAGAAAGCGCGCCAGGTTCGCCAGCAGCGAGGGCGCAAGAGAAAGTCGGCGGATCGCATTCAGGATGCAGCTGTGCTGCTGCGCCAGTTCATCGAGTGCGGCCCGAAACTGAGATTCATGATTGTTGAGGAACTCGAGAAAATCGTCGCGTCGCACCAGGTCGAGATCGCACGGTTCGATGGTCACGGCGGACACCTGGCGCGGAGTGCCGGAGATCACCGAGCTGAGCCCTAATAGTTCGCCGGGTGCGGCAAGGTACAGGATGACGGTGCGGCCGAGCTCGGAATTCATGGCCACCTTGGTGCGGCCTTTGCGCAGGATGAAAATGCCATTGGCCTCATTGCCCTCTTGAAACACGGTCGAGCCGCCGGGCAGCGAGACGCGGAAGGCGAGGGAGTTGAGTTCCTGGCGAAGAGCGGGACTCAGTCTGCTGGTCAACAAATGTTCCTGCATGCGGCAGGTTTCGCAATGTTGCAATGCATGAAAGTCGATCATTGAATTTTCTTCTCGGAACGAGGATGCTTGCCTCGAAGCGGCAATCGATGAAGCGAATTTGGAGGACGGTGTAGTTGATGAGGTCGACATCCAAAGATGGGATGCCGATTTGCGATGGGGAGATTGATGGGAAGCGCGCGGAAAACGCCGGTTTTCGGAGGAATTGTGGGGCAACCAAAATGCGAGTGGTGCATCGTTTATGCGATTGCCTGGGGGCTTACAAAAATATAGCGTGATGGCCACAATGTCCGGTGCGCGCTTGTTCGACGAGTGTATCGATCAGCGGCGGTTCAAATCGGGAGAGAAACGAAACGCCGGCAAAGACTCGTTCCTGCAGATTGCCGTTGGGAAAAAGATTCTGACACAGCATATCGGAGGCGCGTCGCAGGCTTTGGTCCCGTTGCAGCTGAAAGTTCGCGGAAAGTCGCCGCAGCCGGTTCATTTGATACAGCATTTTCGATGCGGCAACGTCGGCAGCATGGCCCAGACCTTCATCCTGGGCGCGCATCCATTCGGTGACGGCGGCAAGCTCTTCATGCAGTGCATTTCCGGCTGCGGCAAGTTTGCGCTTGGCCTCGACGGGCATGGCTCGAGCGGCGAGTCGATGCGCCAGCGTGTCTGGCGTGGTGAAAATATCGGGCAGGGTGAGCCCATGTTTGTGCAACAACTGCGCCATCGACGGCTCTAACAAAGTGGCCGAATAGCGCGGCAAAATTGGCGTGGTGCGACCCAAAATGTGCTGATAGATAACCTGCGATTGCGCAAAATAGGCAACCTCCGCAGGACCACCGATGTAAGCAGAGGTAGGCAGCAGTGTGTCCTGAACCACGGGTCGCAGCAAGGCGTTGGGACTCAGGCGCTCCGGCGCGGTGTCGAGAATTTGGATCAGGTCAGCGGTGGTGTAATGCGCCGGGCCGGCAGACCATTTGTCGCCAGCGGATTTTTTCAGGGCGGTGCGGACGCCGGTGGTTGCATCAGTTAGGAAAAGCGGGCTGGAAAGCTCACCCACCATAACCTGCGCATGATAGCCGGCTTGCTCCAACGCGTGCGCACGATCGAGCAGGGCGGTATGTAGTTCGTCGGCATTTTTAATTGCAGCGAGCAAGGTGGAATGCGCCAGTGAATGGAAGGGCCGGGAAGCAGCGTCGATAACGATGAGGCCAAGGCGACGGAAGATGCGCGTCAGCAGTGCCGCAAATGCGGAGGCAAAGGTAGCGTCGGGCGTGTAGAGGGAGGCGATCAAATCGGTGACAGAATTTTCGCCGAGACATCGACGGAGTTCGTCGACCAGAGGCACAATGGCTTCACCAAACCGCAAATCACCGACGGGTAGGCCTGGCGCGGGATGATGTGGCAGGCGAAGTGTGGTGAGATCATTCCCGCAAAGGAAGGTCGTCTGATTGACTTCGTCAAAATCGTGGTCTTCCGTAGCCAGCCAGAAGATGGGGACATGCGGATAGCCGGCGCGGGTGGCCTCCTCAGCCAGGTGGATAGCGGTTGCGGCCTTCATCAGCGTCAGCAGCGGGCCTCCGAAGAGCGCGACCTGCTGACCCGTGACAACGGCGCCTGCACCGGCGGCGAGACGATCGAGGTTGGATTGTGTTTCCGGGCCCGCACCAAACTCACGATTTTGTTGCCGCAGTAATTCGACAATGGCGTAGCGCCGGGCAGGATCCATTTGCGGCGTGTTCTTCATCCACAGACCATCGTTGGCGGCAGCTTTCGGATAAAACGCGCGCAATTTTTCCCAATTGCCCGACACAAAGTCGCGATAGAGATCGCTGACGTGCGGCAGCGCCGTAACGGGATAGCAATCTGCTTTCAAGGGCGCGTCGCTCCTGACGCATGAAGGGTTTGCGCGGCTGATGCCAGGTACCTGGGAGCGGCAGCGCACATGCCAAGTGTCTCATGCAGTGGATGCGGCAAGCGGCCTTCAAGATGCGCGGAATTGAGGGCGCGTCGCAGTGGCGAAGCTAAAATGCAGAAATGGACGGAGCTTCGAATACGGGACAGGTCAGCGATCTTGTTCGCTTTCAGCGATGGCGTAAAGCACGCAATTTACTGTTCTGGCTATTTTTTCCTGTAATGGTCGTCACCTCGTATCTTTTTTCTTTGGTCACCCGATATTCACCTTTGGTGATTTGGATTCCTTGGGTTGTTCTTTATCTATACGTGGCGTGGCGTGTTTCGCATTGGCCTTGTCCGAATTGCGGGAAGCAGGTCATGGTAAAAGGGCGATTTCACAATGATTTTTCTTCAAAGTGCCTGCATTGTGGATTCGCATTGAAGCTAAAGCCGCTGCAAAAGCTCTAGGCCGAACTTGCGCCAGCTACTCGCGCCCTTCGCGCGCATCCTTCCACAGATCGATTCCGCTGTCTTGCGCAAAGCGGTCGATCTCTTTCAGCTCGGCATCGGTGAATTGAAGTTTCTTGACAGCATCGAGCGAATCGTTGAGCTGATCCACATTTCGCGCGCCGATGAGTGCGGTGGTGACGCGCGGATCGCGCAGCACCCATGCAATCGCCATCTGCGCCAGGGTCTGGCCGCGGCCCTTTGCCATCTCATTCAGGGAGCGCACTCGTTGGATGTTCTGCTCGCTGAGGAATTGCTTCAGCAGGGAGCTTTGCTCGGCGGTAGCGCGGGAGTTGGCCGGCACACCGTTGAGATATTTGCTGGTGAGCAGGCCCTGCGCCAGCGGAGAGAATGCAATGCAGCCGACGCCGAGCTCAGCCAGCGTGCCCAGCAATTCTTTCTCAATCCAGCGGTTCAGCATGGAGTAGGAGGGTTGATGAATCAGCAGCGGAACGCCTTCCATCTCCAGAATGTTCGCGGCTTCGCGGGTACGGTCGGCATCGTAGGAAGAAATGCCAACATATAAAGCTTTGCCCTGTTGTACGGCGGTGACCAGCGCGCCCATGGTTTCTTCCAGCGGCACCGTCATGTCCGGCTTATGGGAGTAGTAGATGTCGACGTACTCGAGACCCATGCGCTCCAGGCTTTCGTCGAGCGAGGCCAGCATGTATTTGCGCGAACCGCCGACGCCGTAGGGGCCGGGCCACATATCCCAACCGGCTTTCGAGGAAATGATGAGCTCGTTGCGGTGATCGCGAAAATCCTTGCGAAGAATGTGGCCGAAGTTTTCTTCCGCCGAGCCGTAGGGAGGACCGTAGTTATTCGCCAGGTCGAAATGTGTGACACCTCGATCGAATGCCCGCCGGACGACAGCGCGGCCGGTTTCAAAAACGTCGGTGCCCCCGAAATTCTGCCACAGGCCTAGAGAAATCGGAGGCAGTACGATCCCAGATCGGCCGCAGCGGCGAAACTCGGCGTGCTGATAGCGGTTTTCGTCGGGTACATAACTCATCCGTGTACATCTCCTTCATATTTGCAAGTTGGGGAATGAACCTGCTGGGTGGTTTGAATGCGCGGTTCGCCTGACAACCAGCCGCGCAAGGGAACTTGTGGCCGAGCCGACTTCGGCTGAAAAAATATGGTGCGCCCGACAAGATTCGAACTTGTGACCTAACGCTTCGGAGGCGTTCACTCTATCCAGCTGAGCTACGGGCGCATCCCTCTTGAGATTATCACGATGGGATTCGCGGGGCGGAGGTCGATCTGGCGACGAATTTCACCATTTTTTATCGAGGTTTGCTGAGCTTAGACTTCACGATTGTCGCGGCTAGGATAGACTAGCGGAGATCATCTAAATCTTAATATGTTAAGAGTAGACATGAGTCGAACCCTCCCCATGGTTCAGTTGGGCTGACGTATTTGATGGGAGCGAGGGGAGTACGGCAGCAAGTTCCCTTCCCAAACGTAATGCTGCCGGATGTCGATTGCGGGGTGTAGTGTGTTCACAGATCAGCGAGGTTCTCTTCCCATTGGCATCCACTAAGGTTTCGTGTATCTGGAGAAGTGCAAACTGCACCCGCGGATATCAAACGGGAGTATCTCTTCATAGCCACACGCGGCACTCGAAAGAGAAGCTTCAATTTATTCCTGCCTTCACTGAAAAATGGCCCATCATTCAACGGGCGCTGGACCAGCAATATCGAAAATCTGTGGTGCCGGTCGATTTTTCCCGCGCCTATTGGACCTCGCCGCTGACGCCAAAGCTGGCGTACGAAGTGGAGAAGGAGCAGATTGAGCAATGCCTGGATCTGGCTGCGATTGTAAGCCTGACCGATCACGATTCGATCCAGGCTCCTTCCTTATTGCGGCTGGCGAGCGAAACCGCCGAAGTTCCACTGTCGATGGAGTGGACCGTGCCGTACTGCGGCAGTGTGTTTCATCTGGGAGTCCACAACCTGCCTGTCGAGCATGCACACGATCTGACGCAGGCTCTGGAGCGATTCACGCAAAACCCTCAAACTCTGGAGGTGACGGAACTGCTGGCGGCGTTGCATTCGTTTCCGGGAGTACTGATTGTGTTCAACCACCCTTTGTGGGACCTGGGAGGATTGGGAGCGGAGCGTCACGCAATTTGCCTGGATATGTTTATGCTGCAGAACGGCGCCTTTCTGCACGCGTTTGAGATCAATGGAATGCGCAAGTGGGACGAGAATAAACGTGTGGTCCCGCTGGCGGAACACTGGAGGTTGCCGATTGTTTCCGGGGGCGACCGTCACGCGTGTGAACCGAGCGCGAATGTGAATTTGAGTCACGCGCAGAGCTTCGCAGAGTTCGTCAATGAGATTCGCAAAGAACAACGCAGCCACATTTTATTTATGGAGCAGTATGCCGATCCCATGTGTGTGCGCATAGCGCATGCGGTGCTAGACGTGATCCGCTACTATCCCGAATACCCGGAAGGTTCGCGCCGCTGGGATGACAGAGTGTTTCATCCGGATAAAACCGGAGACGGGTTTCAGCCGCTCTCGGCATTTTGGAAATCGCCGCCGCAATTTGTCGAGCGCATTTTTTCGATCTTCCGGCTGGCAGAAAACGCGACGGTGCAGTGGGCGGCAAAACGCGTGTACGCCGATGAGATGGACCTACCTGCTTTTTCAGAGGGACGACCTGAGGCCATTTCGTGAGCGACCAACACCCTCGGGTGGCATTCTTCCCAGATGCGTTTCACGAAGTGGATGGGGTAGCGATTGTTGCCAGGAACTTTGCTGCGTATGCGCGGGAAAGCAATATCCCGCTGCTGATTGTTCACGCCGGGCCAAGTGATCAGGTGGTTCAGGAAGGGTCCGTGACCCGCATCGAGGTGCGACGCAGCCCGATTAAATTTCCTCTGGATCGCAATCACGAGTTTGACCTGATCCTGCTGCGGCGCTATCGAAAAGTCGCCGCGCAGCTCGACGAATTCAAGCCAGATCTGATCCAGATTACTGGACCCAGTGACATTGGAATTCTGGGCGCTATGTGCGCTCACAAGATGCAAATTCCGCTATCGGCATTCTGGCAGACCAATCTTCCGCAGTATGCGGGGCTGCGAACCGCGCAGGCTCTGAAGTTTCTCCCGCGGCGCGCGGCCGGGTATATATCGCGCAGAACTCAGCAATTGAGCCATCGCGCGACGACGCGCTTCTATAAAATTCCGCGCATTCTGTTCGCGCCCAATCCGGAGATTGTGCAGATGCTGGCCGATACAACTGGGAAGCCATGTTTCCCGATGGGACATGGAGTGGATACGAACAGGTTCAGTCCTGCGTTTCGCGACAGCATAGGCGCTCCATTCACGATTGGCTACGTGGGGCGCTTGACTGCGGAGAAAAATGTTCGCTGGCTGGCGCGCTTGGAGCAGGCGCTGCTTGCGAAAGGTCTTCGCGATTTCCGCATTCTGATTGTTGGTCACGGTGCGGAGCAGGAGTGGCTAGGTCAACATATGCATCACGCAGAATTTCTCGGCGTTTTGCGCGGCGAAGAATTATCGCGCGCATTCGCCAACATGGACGTGTTGGCATTTCCATCGGAGACAGAAACCTTTGGCCTGGTCGTGCTGGAAGCACTCGCGTCCGGAGTATCGGTAGTCGCAATGGCAACGGGTGGGCCGAAGTACACGGTCGAGCATGGGAAAACAGGCTTTATTGCGGGAAATTTCGATGAGTTCGCGTCTCACGTTGCAAGCTTGATGACAAACCCTGAGATGGTCACCCGCATGCGAGGAGAGGGCCGGCGGCACGCGCACGAGAATTCCTGGGCTCACGCATTTCAAAACATCTACGAAACGTATCGTTCTTACCTGGATGGCGCAAAGGCCACAGCACGCAACAACTACCCTCGGAGCTTGAATGATTCTGTCCCCGCCCAGCCGCTTTGTTAAGGCGAAGAAATTTCGTCAATTTGCTTTTCTGCCAATGCTGTTGCTGCTGAATTTGTTTCCTTCCGGCAACGCGCGTGCTGCGAGCGGTGACAGCAACGCGATCGCGTCGCCGATGACACTGGCGCAAGTCGTCGACCATCTGGTTGCAAGGAACGAAGAGCGGACCAGAGGTCTCAAGAGCTACGAAGGCAATCGCATTTATGCGGTTCACTATCATGGATTTCCGAAAGACTTGGAGGCGCGGATGGTGGTCTCCATGCAATACGAGGCGCCGAATACCAAGGAGTTCACCGTAATTTCACAGAGCGGCCCGAAATTGCTGGTCGACCAGGTATTGAAACGCCTGCTAAAAACGGAAACGGATGCGCAGAGTAAAAATACAAGGGAAGCGGTCAATCTGGATCGAAAAAATTATGAGTTTAGCGACTTGGACTATGAACCGGAGGCGGACGGCTGCTCCTACACTTTGTCAGTCGAGCCGAGAAGGCCGAACAAGTATTTATATCGCGGCAAGATCCGCGTGAACGAGCGGGACTTTGCGGTGTGCGGCATTCAAGCGGAGCCAGCGGTGAATCCGTCCTTCTGGATCAAGAGCACCAGCATTGACGAGACCTACAAAAAGGTTGGGGATTTCTGGTTGCCCGCCCAGAACAAGAGCGTATCGAGGATTCGCTTTGGAGGCAGCGCCACGCTGACGATTCAGTATCAGGATTACAAGATCCAAACAGAGCAGCTCGCGAGTACCGCTGCCGCTTCTGCCTCAGGTCCCGCAGGTAAGTAAGTTCGAGCACTGAGACTGGACTGTCGAGGCGGTGCTGATTTGCGTCTCGGCCGGTTGAATTTTCGCGACTCGGGTTTGAACGAGAAGAGCAGACCGGTTTTCATGTTTGGTGGTACCCTTGCTTGACCCCCCACCAACCAATTCAGTAAAAACCCTGACGTCTGTCAGAGGAGGCTTATGATGCAATCTGGAAATGGTGCCGAAGCTCCAGTGAATCCTGGGCTTGTGCTTGAAATGCTGAACGCGTATCAGCGTACGGCGGCTTTGAAGGCAGCGATTGACCTCGACCTGTTTCGGGCTGTTGGCGAAGGCCCGGGAGATGTGGCCTCCATCGCGCGCCACTGCTCGGCGTCGGAACGGGGCATCCGTATTCTCTGCGATTTTCTGACCATTAACGGCGTGTTGGTGAAAGAGGAAGGGCGCTATCGACTGACGCCGTCGAGCGCCGTCTTCCTGGATCCGCGGTCGCCAGCATGCCTGGCATCCATCGCCGAGTTCCTGGGAAACGCAGCGATGCACGATGCCTATGACAACCTGGCGGATATTGTGCGCAATGGCCGCACCAACCTTCCGGGCGATGGCACAGTTGAGCCGGAGAATCCGATATGGGTGCAGTTTGCCGAGAGCATGGCGCCGATGATGGGCCCGATGGCTGGTCCGCTGGGCAAGGTTGTGCTCCAGGGACAGTCAGGCCCCATGCGGGTGCTGGATATCGCCGCCGGTCACGGTCTATTCGGAATTGAGATTGCAAAACAGAATCCACAGGCACACGTGACAGGTTTGGATTGGGCGCCGGTGCTGCGGGTGGCGTTGGAGAATGCGCGCAAAGCCAGCGTGCACGACCGTTACAACATGTTGCCCGGCAGCGCTTTTGAGGTGGACTTCGACGGGCCGTATGACGCGGTGCTGTTGACGAATTTTCTGCATCACTTCGACAGGCCAACTTGCGTAGGACTCCTGCGGAAGATTCACGCGGCTCTACGTCCCGGAGGGAAATGCGCCACGCTGGAGTTTGTGCCGAATGAGGACCGCGTTTCGCCGCCCACGCCTGCCAGCTTTGCCCTTACCATGCTGACAAGCACCGCGGCCGGCGACGCGTATACGCTGAGCGAATTGACCGGCATGTATCACGAGGCCGGATTTAAAGACACCAGCGGCCATCCCATCCCCATGAGTCCGCACACGATTGTGACTGGGCACGCATGAGGTGCTCGAAGCCAAAACATGGCTTGACGAATGAAGCCGAAATTGGATTCGTATCTGTCAATGTTACAGATACGTAGCAAGCAGAAAACACACCATCGCTGCCACCAGGGCGACAACACGCAGGCGATGCAGCGCGTCCCATTTTCTATGCTCTAACAAGGTTCCATTGACGAGGGCTTCCTCGCTCAGCTGAGACATTCGATTGTTGATGGGCACGAGAAATAAAATAGTGAGCAGGATGATCGTGGCCCACAGGACACTCGCTGCAATGAGCAAGATTTCTCCAGGTTGATGGCGATGCGCAATGGCAGCGATGAGCAGAAGCACAAAACTTGCGATATACCAGGGAGGCATGGCGCGGCCGAGTTTCCGGGCAAACAGGCGAATTGCCGCGGCCTGAGCGGATGGCTCGAGGGTCCAGAGGACTGGGTTGATGAAGGCTGAGACAGCAAACTCGACGCCGATGAGTAAGCCAATGCAAGCGGTGGTCACGATTATGAGAGCATGCATCATCGTTTCTCCTGCAACATCAGACGGCGGGGGGATCCGCGCCGATGCAATTGTCTCGGCTGACAAATTTGTCAGTCCGGCTCCACGCAATTACGGAGCGGGAAGGTTCGAGAATGCCGGTTTCAAAGAAAGAACTCTCCGAGTGTCCGATTGACGCGATGCTGTCGGTGGTTGACGGCAGATGGAAGGGAACTATTCTATGGCGACTGTCGGAAGGTCCGATGCGGCCGAGTGAGTTGCATCGCAGTATTCCAGGAATCACAGAGCGGATGTTGCTTCGACACCTACAGGATCTGGTTCGCGACGGAATCCTCGTGCGGCAAGAGGAAAGCGTCGTTCCCCCACGGGTACGTTATTCCATTTCAGAATATGGATGCACGCTGCTCCCGGTGCTGGAGGTGATTTGCGTTTGGGGACGCAATCATTTGCGTGTGCGAAATCGTCAACGCGGATGATCGGATATGTGACACGTCACTTGGTGTCGGCGGGAGGGGAGAGTTCCTGCATGACAGACTGAATGAGTTCTTTGGCGCCGGTTAATTGCTGCATGACGGTTTGCAGATCGAGTGCAGGTTGGGTCGGATTGCGGGCAGAGGTGCAATAGACGCCGTGCTGGCCGACCAGGATGAGGGCGTCGGTAATCATGTCAAGCGTGACGGCAAGACGGCCGCGCGGAACGCCCATCATGAACTCATGCTTCTCGAGAGACTCGCGCTGATCGTCAAAGGCCGAAGTCATCTAGTACTCCTCGGCCGGAGTGGCGGGAACCAGCGGCGGAGTTTTGCTGGACGCTACTTTGGACGCGGGTGATTCCGCATCGGTATTGGGCTTCCAGCGCAGAACAGGTTTACGAGCGGCAGTGACTTCATCCATGCGAGAAACGCGGGTGGCGTGCGGCGCGTGCAAAATGATTTCGGGATTCTCGTCCGCCTCGCGCGCGATCTGTCGCATGGCGTCGATGAACTGATCCAACTCTTCCTTCGACTCACTTTCCGTTGGCTCGATCATCAGCGCGCCCGCCACGATCATCGGAAACGAAGTGGTGTAGGGATGAAAGCCGTAGTCGATGAGGCGCTTGGCGATGTCGCCGGTTTTGACTCCGTTGCGCGTCTGGCGGCGATCGCTGAAAACAACCTCATGCAGCGTGGGTGTTTTATAGGGCAGCTCATATACGTCTTCCAGCTTGGCGCGAATATAGTTCGCGTTCAACACTGCGTCTTCTGTGGTTTGGCGCAGGCCATCGGGACCGTTGGCGAGGATGTAGGCGAGGGCGCGAACAAACATCCCGTAGTTTCCGTAGAACATGCGCACGCGGCCCACCGAACGCGGACGATCGTAGTTGAATGTGAGCGTGTTGTCTGGTTTTTCGACGAGAACCGGCGTGGGTAGAAACGGCTCCAGAATTTTTTTGCAGGCCACCGGCCCTGAGCCCGGGCCGCCTCCGCCATGAGGCGTGGAGAAGGTCTTGTGCAGGTTCAGATGCATGACGTCGACGCCAAAATCGCCGGGACGCGTCTTGCCGACCAGCGCATTCATGTTGGCGCCATCCATGTAAAGCAGCGCGCCTTTGGAGTGCAGCACGTCGGCGATCTTGTGAATCTCACTTTCAAACACGCCGATGGTGGACGGGTTGGTGAGCATGAGCGCCGCGGTTTCCTCATCGACCAACTGCTCCAGTTCGGCGAGGTCGACCATGCCATGGCTGTTTGATTTGAGATTCTGCACCTGATAGCCGCAGATCGCCGCTGTCGCCGGATTGGTGCCGTGCGCTGAATCCGGAATCAAAATCTTCTTGCGCGGATTGCCTTTCGATTTGTGATACGCGCGGACAAGAAGAATTCCGGTGAACTCGCCATGTGCGCCGGCCGCGGGCTGCAGCGTAATGGCATCCATGCCGGTAATTTCTTTCAGGCACTCCTGCAGCATCCACATGACCCGCATTGCACCCTGCGAAAGCGATTCTGGCTGGTAGGGGTGGGCGTCGGCGATACCCTCGAGCCGCGCCACCATTTCATTCACGCGGGGATTGTATTTCATGGTGCAGCTGCCCAGCGGATACATGCCGAGGTCGATGGCGTAGTTCCAGGTAGAGAGGCGAGTGAAGTGGCGGATGATTTCAATCTCGCTGACTTCCGGCAGCAGGCCGAGATCTTCGCGAGCTTCTTTGCCGAGCAGTACCTGAGGGTCCACTGCGGGAACATCAAGCGGCGCGAGGCGATAGGCTTTTTTACCAGGCGAGGATTTCTCGAAGATCAAGCCTTCATTCTGACTGATGTGACTGGAGACCTTCGAGCGTACGCCGACGAAGGGAGTGTCCTTTGTTTCCGAGCCAGTCGAGGGTGTCACGGTTTCTGTCGCCATTTCGTTCATCCTTATACGTAGGCCAACGCGGGCGCTTGTTTGTCGGCGATGACCGCAGCCGCCGCGTCAATTTGCGCGCGAGAATTTTGCTCGGTGACGCACCACAGCGAGGCATGCTTCAGTTCCGGATACCAGGTGGAGAGCGGCAGTCCGCCAATCATTTTTTGCCGCAGCAGGCGCGCGTTGATCGCGTCGGGCGCTTCGGCAGTCTCCAAAACAAACTCGTTAAAGCGCGGAGAGTTGGCAAAGAGCAGCTTGCTGCCCGGGGTTGCAGCCAATGTTTGCGCGGCATAATGCGCCTTGGCCAGGTTTTGCTCGGCCAGTTCGCGCATGCCGGCGTTGCCGTAGATAGTGAGATAAATGCAGGTCATCAACGCAACCAGCGCCTGATTGGTGCAGATGTTGGAGGTCGCCTTTTCGCGGCGAATATGCTGCTCCCGCGTTGACAGGGTGAGCACAAATCCGCGACGACCGTTTTGGTCGACAGTCGCGCCGGTGAGGCGGCCGGGCATCTGGCGAATGAATTTTTCTTTGCATGCCAACACACCGCAATAAGGCCCGCCATAGCTGATGGCCACTCCGAAGGATTGCGCTTCGAGCGAGACAATGTCGGCTTCGGTGGGTGGGCGAACGATGCCGAGCGAAAGCGCTTCCGCAATCGATACGATGAGCAGCGCGCCTTTGGCGTGGGCGAGGTCGGCAATGGCCGCAACATCTTCAATCACGCCGAAGAAATTGGGCGACTGAATCAGCACGCAGGCGGTCTGGTCGGTGATGGCGGCTTCCAGCGCTTTCATATCAACTCGGCCATCGGCACCGTAGCCGACGCGATGCTTGGTGAGTCCCTGGTGTTGCGCATAGGTTCGAAGGACTTCGCCATATTCCGGGTGCACAGTGCCGGCAACAACCATGTGGCTGCGTCGAGTGACACGCGCGGCCATCATCACGGATTCCGCTGCGCCTGTCGAGCCGTCGTACATGGAGGCATTCGCGATTTCCATGCCAGTCAGTTCGCAAATCATAGTCTGGAATTCAAAGATGGCCTGCAACGTGCCCTGAGAAATTTCCGCCTGGTAGGGAGTGTACGAGGTAAGGAATTCACCGCGCTGCACCAGTGCATCGATGACCACCGGACGATAGTGGCGATAGGCACCTGCGCCTAGAAAGCTGGCATAGCCGTTGGCGTTGCGGTCGGCAGCTGCGCGGAACAGGTTGACGATTTCCTGCTCGCCCATCTGCGGCGGAATTTTCAGGTCACCAGTGAGTCGATACTCAGCGGGGATGGTTTGAAACAAATCGCCAATCGAAGACACGCCGATTTCTTTCAGCATGGCGTCGCGATCGCTCGGGGATTTGGGTAGGTAGCGCATGGTTCAGGGTCCCGTATTCATGGTTGAAGACTGCAATGCCGTCGAGATGCTCAGACGTGGGTTTCTTCTGCAATAAACTTTTCGTAGTCGGCGGAGCCCAGCAGCGCGTCAGCCTCCGATGGGTTCGACAGCTGCACTTTGATGATCCAGGCCTGATGCGGTTCGGTGTTGATCTTTTCCGGCGCGGTCACCAGGTCCTGATTGACGGCGGTGACGGTGCCACTGACCGGCGAATACAGATCGGAGACGGCCTTCACTGACTCGACGCTGCCGAAAACTTTGCCCGCCTCAACGGTATCGCCGACTTTGGGCGCGTCGACAAAGACGATGTCGCCGAGAGAATTCTGCGCGTAATCTGTGATGCCCACGGTGCCGATTGCGCCTTCCACCTGGAGCCATTCGTGCTCGCGAGTGTAGCGAAAGGTATTTGGATATGTCATAGGATTCGTCCTTTTCCATTGTATGTTGTCGCGGAATTGCGCACCCGAAGTCGAGGCCCCGCAGGGATTTTCGCACAAGAGGCAGAATTCAGGCGTGTTTTTTAGGACGGCGGTAAAACGGCTGGGGCACGCTGCGGGCACGAACATCCTGGCCGCGGATTTTGATGGCTAACTCAGTGCCGACAGCGCTTTGAGAGACGGGAACATAGCCGAGGGCGATGTTCTTCTTAAGAAACGGCGCGGGAGAGCCACTGGTGACGGCTCCGATCTGTTCGCCGGACAGGTTGCAGATGGGGTAGCCATCCCGGCCGATGCCGCGCTCGATCATTTCCATGCCAATCAGCTTGCGTTGCGGGCCGCCAGCTTCCTGCAGCTTTTTCAGCGTCGCCTGACCCATGAATTCCGGCTTGTCGAGCTTGCAAAAGCGGTCCAGGCCAGCTTCGAACACGTTGGTTTCTTCGGTGATTTCGTGGCCATAGAGCGGCATCGACGCTTCCAGTCGCAGAGTATTGCGAGCGCCCAGGCCGCAGGGAACAATTTCAAATTCGCGCCCGGCATCGAGGATTTCCTGCCATACGCGCGTGGTGGTGGCTTCGTCGGAGGGAATATAAATTTCAAATCCGTCTTCGCCGGTATACCCGGTGCGCGAGATCAGCACATTATGAATGCCGCAGACCTGGCCCCACACGAACCAGTAATTCTTGATGGCATTCAGGTCGACGCGGGTCAGTTTTTGCAGCGTATCCAGCGCCTGCGGGCCTTGAATAGCGAGCTGCGAATAATGCTCGCTGTAGTCGCTGACGTGGCAGTGGAAGCGCTGCGCATGCTGCTTGATCCACGCATAATCCTTGGCACGGGTGCCGGCGTTGACGACCAGCAGATAATCATTCGGGCTGAATTTGTAGACCAGGATGTCGTCGACGAAGGTGCCTTGCGGGGTGAGCAGCGCCGAATATTGCGCCTGACCTTCGGCGAGCTTCGAGGCGTCGTTCATCGAGACGAACTGCACGGCATCGAGCGCCTCGGGCCCGCGCAATTGGATCTCGCCCATGTGGCTGACGTCGAAGATGCCGACGCGAGTGCGCACCGCCATGTGCTCGGCGATCAGGCCGGCGTATTCCACCGGCATGTCCCAACCGCCAAAGTCGACCATCTTGGCGCCGCACTGGCGATGAGTGGGGTTGAGCGCTGTTTTTTGTAGGCTAGAGGCGGTCGCGGGAACAGACGGGCTCGACATAGAACACCAGTTTAAATGAGCGCCCCTACTTCGGCACAGGCAGCGTGTACGGGTAGCAGCAGGGTTTTCGCACCGGACCAAATTCCATCAATTCCACGCGGGTACCGTTGGGATCGTACAGGTTCAATTGCCATTTTCCATCGAGACCGATCTGCGGGTCCTCATACGGCTGCGAGGAGTCCCAATGGCGGTGTTGCAGCATCTGCCCGGCCTGGTGGATATCGGGTACTCCGAGCGCAAAATGATTCAGGACACCGCTGTCGCCCCGGTGCTTGGCGGCCGGATCCTGCAGCATATATTCCAGCCAGTTGGCGCCGTCGGGCACGCGCATATCCACCCACTCCAGCTTGTGGCCGCGACCGCCTTGCCAGCCTTCGACAAAGCCGAGAATGTCGCGAAAAAAATGATCTTCCTCGGCGCGATTGTGCACGATGAATCCCGCATGGAGAATGATTTGCGAAATCGGCTGCGGAGCGTTCTTTGAAGTCGAAGACATTACCGGAAGCAGATGGCCATGAGCGGGGAGCTGCACAAACTGCAGGCGATGTCCCTCCGGATCTTTCACCCACAGGAAGCGCATTCCGTCGGGCGCGGTTTCAATTTCGCCTTCGATTGGAACTTTCTGGCTCACAAGATAACGCTGCATGGAGTCGAGATCCGTGGTGGCAAAGGAAATGTATGCCAGGAAGTCTGTGGTGCCGTTCGGCGCCGGTTGCACTTCAATCGACTGTTTCGAGCTGACGCGAAATTCCATCGGCGAGGATGCGGATGTGGACGCCATCTGCGGGAATCCTAGAAATGTTCCGTAGAACTGCTTCGACTTGGCCAAATCGGTCGCATACACGGAAACTTTGGCGATGCCGGTGATCGGCGGACGCATGGAGGTATTCTGAGCAACCAATGAAAATGGGATTGCAACGATGGCAGCGAGGAGTACGGATGGGATTCGCAACACGGATTTGCCCCTGAGAACAACAGAGAAATACTAGCAAAATTGCGAGGCAGTTGTTTCGGAAGGATCGTTGCCGCTCAGTGGATACTGTGCAACGAACCAGCGGGACATATGCGCGTTTGCTGACCAAAGGAGAAGGAAGCAGCCTAATGCTCCGACAGATCAACCGCTGTTTCCAGGTAGGCGCGAGATGCGGCGTCGAGAAGAGGCATGCCTCCACGCTGGGAGGCGGCCCATGCTCCCCAACGGTTCGCGGCTTCGGCCACGATTGGTAGCTGGCGAGCATGAAGCGAACAATAGGTCAGCGCCGCAGTGAAGCAATCACCGGCACCGATTGAATCGACCACGCGAGTGGGAACTCCTGGATGGTTGTTCACGGCGTCGTGCGTCACCAGAAGGCTGCCGTTCGATCCTCGGGTGATCGCGACCAAGCGAATGGGAAATTGATCGAGCAAGGAATGCGCAATTTGAAGTGGAGAGCCTTGTTCCTCTGCGCCAATGGCCTTGGCGACGTGGGTGACTTCCTCATGATTCATTTTGAAAATGGTCGCGTGCTGGCAGCTCCAGACGATCGCTTCCTCAGTCCAATCGGGCGGGCGTAGATTGACGTCGAAGACGCGGAGACAGTCCGCGCGCGTGGACGCAACCAGAGAGCGAATCGTAGCACGGGTCATGGGCGATCGTTGCGCCAGGGTTCCAAAACAAATGGCATCGAGGGTGGGCGCGAGCGCGGCCAACTGCGGAGTTTCGGGCACCTCGTCCCAGGCGACATGGTTCCAGATGCGATAGCGCGGACCGAGTTCCGCATCGAGTTGCACTTCAACGGTTCCGGTGGGACGGTTGGGATCGCTGGCAATAAAATCCGCATGCACCTGATGCGCGATCAGTTGCTCGCGCGCCTGTTTCCCCAATGGATCGCGACCAACGCAACTGACGAGAAAAACTTCGCCGATTGGTGGGTTAGCATCGCAGGCAAACATCTGCGCCAGAATTGCGGCAAAGTTTGCCGGAGCGCCACCGAGTTGCGGCCCCTCGGGAAGCAGGTCCCACAAGAGTTCACCAATTGCCGCGACGCGCAAACGTTTCCGCATGGTGTTGTTTTCTTCCTGCATCCGTATGTTTTATGGTTGCGCGGTAAAAACCACTAACTGCTCGGCGCCCACGGTGACGTCGCAATGATCTTGTGTAACTGTGACTGTGTCTTTTGTGTTCCACAGTGGAGTGAGTGCGCTGACGCCGTCTAGTGCTGTACGAGTGAAATCCAAATGAAAGGTTCGCGGCGCGTCGGATTTGTTCATCATCACAAGATCGATTTCTGAAGGTGGCGGCGTCGAGCTATTTTTTTGCGGGGGGACAACGAAGCGAGCGAACACAAAACCGCTCTCGTCTGCCAGCAGGTTTTGCTGGGCGCCGGTCTGCAGGGCTTCATGATGGGCGCGCAAATCCAACAGGCTTTGAACCCAGCCATACATTGCCTGCTGCTGCGGAGTGCGACCGGCGGAAGTGAACGCATTTTGCGGGTCGCCAGGAAATCCTCCGGGGAAATCAGGCCGATTATCGCCATCGGGTCCAGAGGAGAGGCCGATTTCATCTCCGTAATAAATTTGCGGCATGCCTCGCATGGTGGCCAGCAATCCAAAGGCGAGTCGTTCGCTGGCGACGCTTGCTCCGGGAACGGAGAGAAACCGCGCAGTATCGTGATTGCCGAAAAATGTCACAAGCGCGTCAGGGTGAGGGTAAAGCCAGTCCTGACGCTGGATGTTTTCGAGATTTGCCATCGATGAGACAGCAGTAGGAGGCGCAGTGAGGGCGGCGCGCAACGCGAAGTAGCTTGGGTAGTCGAACTCGGTGTAGAGTCCAGTGTCGATGCCTACGTGCTTCTGTCCGCCAGAGAAGTACGAGGTCACGGTCGGATCAGAGCTGTAGATTTCGCCGACAGTGGTCAGGTTGGGATAGAGGGCGTGCATGGTGGAGTGAAAATCCTGCCAGTAGGAACGATCGACGTACGGAAATGTGTCCAGGCGAAGACCGTCGAGTGTGCCAAGTTCGACCCACCAGATTGCGTTCTGGATCAGGTACTGCTTAACCAGCGGATTCGACTGATTCAAATCCGGCAGCACATTGCGAAACCATCCATCCACGACCGGCTGGTAGGCGGCTGGAGCGGCGTGCGGACTGGCGATGGAGGCAAAATTGTCAGTCGCGGCAAGATGATCGGCTGGAGTGCCGTGGAACCAATCCGGCGCGGGGGGATCGTTGATCCAAACGCTTTTCGGGCCGACCTGGTTGGCGACGATATCCAGGACCAACTTCATGCCGTGGCTATGAATGGCGGCGGCCAGGTCCTCATAGTCCTGCAATGTGCCGTAGTGCGGATTGATCTGGTACATGTTGACCGGCTCGTATCCGTCGTAGTCCTCGGAAAGCGGGTCGGGCGCGTAGAGGGGTGTGATCCAGAGAGTCGTGACGCCAAGCTGCTTGAGATAGTCCAAATGATTTTCGATGCCGCGCAAATCGCCGCCATGGTAATCGTGTGGATTGCTGCGATCCACAGTGGCAGCCGGCTTCGGAAGCTGCGGGCTGGCTGTATTTCCCTGGGAGAAACGGTCAGGCATGATCAGGTACATTACATCCGCCGGCGTAAAACCCTGGTAGCCCTGGCTGGGGTCGTGCAGTTTGTCCAGTTCGTATGGGACGCGTGCCTGGCCAGAGGCAGTGCGCAGGATCAGGTCGAAATGCTGCGGAGGAGCATCGGAGGTATCAAGCCAGACGAAAGCCCAATGACCGTTTTGAGAAATCTTTGTGCGCCGCACAGAAATTCCAGCGACGCTGCTGCTAATGCGCGCATCAATGAGATTTTTCCCGTATAGCAGCACCATTGGGTTGGGAAGATTACTCCACCAATTGGGTGGCTGTACCTGCTGGACCGTGGGCTTGCCTTGCGGGGGCGCTGCATGCCGGTGCTTCGTCCGGGTAGCCGCAGAAAGCGGGAGGCACATGCAACCCAGCGCCAGGCATAGTACGAAATGGCGCAGCGCGCGAGAGAGGGAAGTCGGATTCATCAATGCGCTCCAGCCGTCGGAAAAGGTGATCGGAGTTCGCACTTTCGATATGCATGTTTGCGGCGCGAACAACGTCCCCAGTGTACTCCGGCGCGATAGGCAGACGGAATGCACGCGACGCGAAAAACGAAGAGATGAATGAAGAAATCCGCGTGGCAATTTCAGCGTAGAGTTGCGGACATTTGAAGCGCGTCGGTGAGAACTTTTTGCAGGTGATCCAGAAATTCTGGATCGAGCTTTGAGTTTTCAGTTCGATTGCCGAGCGAGGATGTACCAGATTGATCGGTGCCTTTTGTCAGATAGAAAACGTCGATCGCGACTTCACCTTCGGTGTCGATCAGGGCAACGGAGATATCGCATGTCTGTTGCGCCAGAATCAAGCTGAGCCGACGCAGCAGGCCGGGAGTGTCTTGAGTGATCACCTGCAGAATGGTGCTGTGGGTCGACGAGACATTGTCCACAGACAGCCGCGTTTCAACGCGGGTCTTGTGGTGCTGGGTGCGAGCGGAATGCGCGCGCGCCGCGAGAAGTTTTTCGACTGAAACCAGGCCGCTGGCTACGTCGGTGAGGCTTTTCTGGAAGCGCTCTGTTTCGGCCGGATTGAGTGCGAGGGTTTCGTAACGATCAAGGAAACGGAAGTGATCAATGACGATTCCCGCAGCGTTTGAAAACGCATCGGCCTTCAAAATGTCCATTCCCCAGGCGGTCAGCGCGCCGGCCGCGTCGGCAAACAGGAACGGGCGATCGTGGGTAATCAGTGTGCACTCCCACCAGGCATCGTTGCGTGTGAGCACCACACTGGAAGGAGTGTCGCCGAGTTGCGACGCCAATTGCCAATGGGTCAGAATTTCTGTTGCCGAGCGGGTTCGCAGATAGCGCTGGGGAAGGCCGGCGAGAAAGCTATGAATCGCCGCGGAATTCTCGGGCGACAGCGCGATCACCTGTTGTACGGCGGCCGTGTCGGCATCCGCTTGAATGCGATCCTCGTCGACATTGCGATCCAGATAATTCGAAGTGGCCATATAAAGGCGCCACAGATTTTCTGCTTTCCATGGCGTTAGCGCTTCCGGATTGACGGAATGGATATCGGCATAGGTGAGCAGGGTAAGCAGGCGGAGATTATTCGGTGTGCCGACTAGATCAGCGAACATGCGGATCGTTTCCGCGTCGAAGATATCCTTGCGCAGAGCGAGCGACATCTCCAGGTGATTGCGAATCAGCCGTAAGACGGTTTCACGTTGAGCCGGTGTCAGATGCCAACGCTCGCACACTGCATCCGCAATCCACATACTTTGATCGGTGTGGCTGCCTTCACTGCGAGCTTTACCGGTGTCGTGTAGCAGGGCTGCCAGGTACAGCAATTCCGGCTCTTCCACTTCGCGCAGAATCGAAGCGAAACCCTTCTCCCACTCGTCGTGCGGCTGGCTTAGGGCGTGCAGGTTTTCAAGAATCAAAAACGTATGCTCATCGACGGTGTAGCGATGATAGGCGTCTCGCACCACCAGCGCGTCGACGCCATGAAATTCCGGCAGAATCAGTTCCAGAATTCCAAGCGCATGCATCACGCGGAGCGCGTTGGCAACTTCAGGTCCAAGCAGAATGCGGCGAACTCGCTCCCAAAGCGCGGCGCCTTCGGGCAGGCGTTCAGCCAGCACGGCCAACGAATCGCTGAGATGGCCTTCCGCTTCGCGGGTCAGTTGCAGCGGCTGTTCCGCGATCATCTGAAACAGCGTCAGCACTCGATCGGGATCGGCGTATTCGGCCACAGTTTTCAGAGCGATCTTGCCATCGGCAACAGGACAGCCGCTCAATACGGTGCGACTGCGCCACTGGCGTATTTGATCCATCACGGGAAGACGACCGCTGGGGATTTCATCCAGCATTTGCCGGGAGAGCCATTCAATCGAGCGAGCGTGGCGAAAATATTGACGCATCCATCCGGCAGTATCGGCGGGGCGCTTGTCTGTCAGGCGCGACCGGACGGTCGACACGCCGAGACGCAGCTTCGCCGCCTCGTCCTGTGCCTGCCAGTAGAGCATGTTGTCATCGCGCTGGCTTCTGTAATGGAGAAAACTGCGAACTGTGATGAGAAATTGGTGGGCCAGGGCGGAGTCATCCTGACGTTCTACCAGCAGATCTTTTTCGTAACTGCTGGCAGAGTAGCGCGCCGATTCCGGCAATAGCTGGCTCAACCAGGCGCACGTATGAAAGTCGCGCAGGCCGCCAAGGCCGTCCTTGACGTTGGGTTCCAAATGGAACAGTGTTCGTTGGTATTTTGCGTGACGGGCGCGCGTCAACTGCGCAATGGCGGCGAATAGTTGAGAACGGCGGCGTTCCACCAGCGCGGGAATTCGCTCCAGGTCCAATTCTTCAAACAGGGCGAAATCGCCCGCGATATAGCGGCGGTCCAGGAGAGATAGAGTAAACTCTGGATTTTCTTCGCTGACCCTTTCGCACTCGGCAAGTGTGCGGGTGGTGGCGCTGGCACGCAATCCAATGTCCCACAAGTCCTGCGACAACTTACGAATTCCGGCCTTGTGAGCGCCTTCGGTGGTGGCGTCGGCGGCAATAAAAAGCAGATCGATGTCGGAGTAGGGAAGGAGCTGCCGTCTACCATATCCTCCGATGGCTGCCAGGGTAAGCCCCTGAGGACCGTATTCCTCAGAAGCAATGTGTTCCAGCCACAGGCGCTCGATGAGGTGATCGACAAGCTCCGAACGGCGCTGCACCAGAATTGGTCCATCCTGCGATTCGGAAAAGAACTGCCGCATCTGTTCCGAAGTACGTTGGTACTCCACGCGCAGCAGCTGGATCGAAGATGAATCCGAGATCGGGATGGCAGGCTCCTTTGCGCGGAATTGAGGGATGGAAGGGCCGTTTTACAAAGCTGTTTCTCCACGTTCGTCATTGCGAATGCGAATGGCTTCGTCGATGTGCGACACAAAAACCTTGCCGTCACCAATTTTTCCGGTGCGGGCAGCGGTCAGGATCGCCTGGATCGCGCGTTCCGCCATGGCATCGGTGACGACAATTTCCAACTTGATCTTGGGCAGCACATCCACGGCATACTCGCGGCCGCGATAGAACTCGGTGTGACCCTTTTGGCGGCCGTGCCCGCGCGCCTCAAGAATGGTGA
>JBARFA010000113.1:0-1864 GCA_049796755.1 Acidobacteriaceae bacterium | reverse complement strand
TCGTCACCCACGTGGGCAGCCGATCGAAAAATCCGCCCACTAGCCAAAGATGATTCAAGTGAATCCCGCTAATCATGAACTGCGGAATCAGAGAAACAATAATCAAATACAGTCCACCCACCAGCGTCAGGCGCGTCAGAATATCGTTGACGTAGTCTGCCGTGCGCTTGCCGGGACGAATGCCTGGAATGAATCCGCCGTACTTGCGCATGTTATCGGCGATATCGTCCGGCCGGAAAATGATGGAAATATAAAAGTAAGCAAAGAACAGAATCGCGATGCAATACAGCAGCTCATACCACGGCTCGCCCACATTCAACGCGTCAAAGATCGGACGGAAGAAGCGGCTGTCCTGGAAGAAAGCCATGTGCTGCACCAGCAACGGCGCCGATAAGATGGAAGCCGCAAAGATCACCGGCATCACACCGCCGGCATTCACGCGCAGCGGTAAGTGCGTGGACTGGCCGCCCATCAGGCGTCGCCCTACGATCCGCTTGGCGTACTGCACTGGGATGCGCCGCTCGCTGCGCTCGACAAACACGATGAACGCAACCACCACCAGCATGACAGCCAACAATATGATGACGGCGGGTATCGTGAATCCGCCCCACGCCTGCGTTTGCACCTTATTGACCAGGTCGCCGATGCCGTTGGGAATGCCAACAACAATCCCGGCAAAGATCAGCAGACTCATTCCCTCGCCGATTCCTCGATCCGTAATCTGCTCGCCCAACCACATCACAAAGGTCGCGCCGGTGGTCAGCGTAAGAATCGTCATCAATACAAATCCCGGGCCCGGGTTGCTGACATACGGAACCGTGCCGGAGCCATGCACCAGCGTCAACGCGATGGCGAACGACTGCACCACGGCAAGAAACACCGTCATGTATCGCGTCCACTGCGTGATCTTCTTGCGGCCCATGTCGCCTTCTTTTTGCAGGCGGGCCAGCGGCTCATACACAACAGTCAGCAGTTCAAAAATAATGGCAGCCGTAATGTACGGCATGATGCCCAGCGCAAATACAGTCAATTTGCGAAGGTTTCCGCCGCTGAACATATCAATCAGGCCGAGGGAGCTGCCGCTGTTTTGCGCGAAGAACTGCTCCAGCAGCTTGGTATTCACACCAGGCGTAGGAATATGCGATCCCAACCGGTAGATGGCCAGGATAAACAGCGTGAACAATACCCGCTTGCGCAGATCTGGAATTCGAAAGATATTTAACAGCTTGTCCAGCATGCTACTCCTGCCTGTCTTACTCGCCCTGCTACTGAGGGTGCCCCATTCAATCCCACCCTGAGCGAAGTCGAACGGGTTGGCTTGAGTGGGATCAAAGAATCCGCAGTTCTCTTACTCGCCGATCAGAATGGCTTTTCCGCCGGCCTTTTCGATCTTTTCCTGGGCCGATTTCGAAAACTTGTGAGCATGCACGGTCACAGCAACCGTCAACTCGCCCACACCCAGCACCTTGACCAGCGCATTGTGTTTCCGCACCAGCTTCAGCGCCACCAGCTTTTCGTAGGTCAGCTCTTCCTGCGCGTATTCCGCAATGCGATCCAGATTCAGCACGGTATATTCGGTGCGAAAAATGTTAGTGAAGCCGCGCTTCGGCAGGCGCCGGTGCAGCGGCATCTGGCCGCCTTCAAATCCGCGCATCAGGCTTGAACCCGATCGCGAGCCCTGCCCTTTGTGGCCTCGGGTCGACGTCTTTCCCATGCCCGATCCCATACCGCGGCCAATCCGCTTCTTGCCCGAGTTCGCTTTTTTCGGTGCCCGTAAGTTCGATAAATTCATGATCCCTGTCCCTCAATTCGCTTGCGAAAATCGATCCGTTCGCAAGGATGCAACTATCTCTATCGTAATCTC
>JBARFA010000112.1:0-2382 GCA_049796755.1 Acidobacteriaceae bacterium | reverse complement strand
TGAAAAGTGCGGGCAAAGCCGCCGGAACTGCTTCCGCATCGGACCATAAAAAGGTCTGTGGGTACTGTCATCGTGCGTCTCTTTCGTTCAATGGAAAAGGTTTCGCTTTCAATATGTTCTCACGCCGGGTGAGGGTTCGCTTGTGTTCGCTGTCACACGGAGGTCTGATACCGCGCGGGAGAGTCATTCCAGGACCCTCGCCCCGGACTCGGAAACTGCAGCGAACACCTTATTTTATGCCTTGAGATGGAAACCCGAACAGCGGCGCCGCCAATCCGCTCCACTCCGCGATCGATTTCGGCTGGATTGGCGGCCGTTCCAGCGTGGATATTGCCCCACCCGGAATCGGCGAAATCACAGATTCGACAAATTTTGCGCCGCACAATGCGGATTTCTTGTTTCGCAAGAGGTGCGATCTGAGCAGGTTCTCAACCGGCAGCCAGCGCGGGTTCCGCTTCCGTCCGCTCCGTCGCCTTGGCAGCGCGCACCACCCGCATCACGCTGATGTCGTCCTGCTGCCCGAATGCCTGCGCCACCGTCGCCACTTCCGCCGCGGTAATCGATTGACGCAGCATTGCCTCAATGCGCTCGAAGCCGAACAGATGCCCTTGCGCATCCCGGGCCTCCGCTACTCCGTCCGACAGCAGCATCAGCGTGTCGCCCGGGGCCAGTTGGAAATGCATCACAGGAAATTCCGCGCCCTCCGTCATGCCCAGCGGCAGCGCGCCTTCCATTGGAAATTCTTTTCCGTTCAGATATGGCGGCATGTGTCCGGCATTGGCCAGCGTCACTTCGCCGTCAGCCGTAATGTGCATCGCCAGACACGTCGCATGTGCCTCCCCGCGCCCGCACAGCCGCTGGTTCAGCGTCCGCAAAACAGACAGTGGGTCGAAAGTTGTGTCCGTAGCGGTGCGGATCGCGCCGACAATCAACGCCACCAGCATCCCGGCCTGCAACCCATGTCCAGCCACATCGCCCACCACGATCAACACGCTGCCATCGCTGCTGTCCGGGATGATCTGGAAGAAATCCCCGCCCACCTGCTGCGCCGGACGATACTCGCTCTCAATGGTCAGTCCTGGAATGTTCGGCAGCGCCTCCGGAATCAACATCTGCTGCACCTGTCGCGCCTGCTCGATTTCCAGCTTGAATTGCTCGCGCTCCCGCTGCGTGCGCAGGAAACGCCGCAGCAGCAGCACCGTAATGATGCCCAGCGAAAGTATGATCGCGATCTGCCTCAGGCTGATTGCAACTCCGAAGGGGAACCATTGTAGCTTCACATGCAGCACAAGCAGCTCTTCCTCATACAGCGACAGGATCACCAGCACCACGGCGGGCAGCGCCAGCCAGCCTTCCGTCTTGTCTTTGCGAATGCCGCGAACCGTGACCCAGACCAGCAGCGCGCCCAATAGCAATTTGAGCGCCAACGTGAGCGGCGAAAGCCAGACGATGGCGTGGACGGGAACCAGGCTGCCGTAGAGTGGCGCCCGCAGCATGGCCGTGCCGATGCCCAACAGCACCACCAGCCCCCACACCAAGCGGTGCAACCGCGCCATGCCTTCCAACCGGAACCAATAGGCCCAGAAGAGCACCCACAGTCCGATGATGGCCGGGGTAAGAACCGCATCCTGCAGCAAAAACGAGAGGCTTGCATCGATCCAGGTGGTGTAGAACCCTACAGCAGGAATAGTCGTGGCGGCCAGGATGACCGTGCAGGTGAGACCCAACCAGAGATAGGCCGGCTCCGTGCGGTCCAGCCAGAACAGGCCGAAGGCCACCAGCAGAGCCAGCAGCAGAATAGCCATTTCAAAGAAACCGCTATAGAAATGGCGATCGACCGCGTCCCAATCCAGATGGAGCAGGCCGTTGATGGCCGAGGCATGCCCCAGCACCGGCGGCCCATGCAGTCCACCGGCATCGGGATCAACCAGCGCCGTGAAAGGCATCATATACATGCGGATGGCGAGCGTCGCGGAACCACTGCGGAGATTCGCGGGCAGCGGGAAGGCGCGCGGCTGAGAATTGTAGGCAGTAACACCGCGCATCGTGAACCGGCCAAACTCCCCGATGCGCTGGCCGTTGACATACACCTGGTACGCATCGTCGAAGTTGTCCGGCATTTTGAGCGCCAGCGCGCTCTGGCCATCCTGAATTTTGACGCGCAGCCGGTACCAGGCATAGCCGGAGTAGCCTTTGTAGCCGCGCGCCGTCCATCCCGGAATGTAGCCGCTGCTGCCTATGACCGGATCGTACGAGCCCGGCGGCGGGGTCAGGTCCATCGTCCCCCAGCCGGAGTCGTCGAACCCCGGCTGCGCCCAGCGCGGCGCGCTTGCGCCGTTCGCCTGTGGCGAATCGCCCGTGTGGAACTTCCAAAGCCCATCC
>JBARFA010000111.1:0-11525 GCA_049796755.1 Acidobacteriaceae bacterium | reverse complement strand
CCCGTGCTGCCCGTGCCTGTACTGCCGGTGCCGGTGCTGCCCGTGCCCGTACTGCCAGTGCCTGTACTGCCAGTTGACCCACCGCTTCCGTCTGTTCCGGCGATGGAAGGAGAAGAGGTGGAGGCTTGCGGATTTAGGCTGCCATTCGCACTCCCGCATCCAGCCAGGAGAACAGGAACGGTCAGCGCAACCAACGAACAGACCAGCCGCTTCTGCATTCGCTTTGAAAGGGGCCAAACCAGCAGAGAGACGATTCTAGCGAGAAAGTTTTCGCTGTCGCGGCTGGCCATGCGGGGCCGGTTTCCTTGCGGAGAACGTTTTTGAGGTGCGCGACCACGTCCGCTAGCGGTTTGGTTTGGTTTCGGCGGGTGGTTTCCGGTAGCAACTACGCAAACACATTCTTTGAAGCGCCACATGACACGCCTCTCCTTCGAATTTGCGCAGCCATCCGCGAACTGAAAAACCAGCATGGGAAAGCTGTGAAATCGCTAAGTCAGGTGATTGGGTGAGTCAAGGTATACCATAGGAGTAACTGTCCGAATGGTTACTAAAGTGTGTACAGGTAACCGAAGTCTAAAGTCTCACTGAGAAACGCCGAAAAAAAGAGGCTGGGAACCGCCAGGTTTTGCGGTTCCCAGCGACGTCAAGGTAGGCATCGGCAGATCATGGCTTCGTGGCAAGTCAAAACTGACCCAAGCACTCCAAAAAGGAAGAACGCGTCGATGAGTGGCTTTGCGATGATCCAAATATCGACAATCTGCGAGCCAACAGCCGGATACTCCAAGGAAATCGTGGTTTGCAGTAATGATTCTCTGAACGGGACCCAACCCATCCCATCGGCGAGTCGGCGCCTGGAGCGTGCATGGACGACCAGAGATTTGTCAACGGAAGCCCATGAGCGGACGCCCGGTGCCTCTATAATCTGGAGACTGGCGAGCAATGTGCTGACGCACGAGCACGTTCCCCATGACTGAGGTCGGGCGTGGTGAAATCCAGTAACGCAGCGAAGGATGGCAAAGATAGCTTCGATCGGAGCATTGCGGCTTCAGGACTCAGCCGCAGAGCTTGGCTTAAGCTCGCTGCATCGGCGGGCGTCATGGCTCTTTCCGCCGATCCCATCGACAGTCTGGCATGGTCCGCGACACCTGCTACCGCCGCCGCCAAATATCCGACTCCTCCCGAATGGACTGGCCATAACCGGAAACTGGGCGAATATTTCCTCGCTCAGGGCTATCCCGCTTATGAACCGCATCCGCGTTACCTGGGTGAACTGCGCGGTTCCTGGTCTCAAATCGGCAGGCAATATGGCGAACGGGCGGGCGACCTTATCCGCCTGGTGTACGAGGGATGGTACCGGGAGCTTCTGCCGATTCAGGGCAGCAGCGAAATCATAACTGCCTATTTGATTCAGCAGCAGCGGTACTATGAACTCCTCTTACCTGAAGTACTCGAAATGATGCAGGGGATTGCCGAGGGCGCGGCGACCGAACTCTCCGCTTCAGCCTTTCCGAGAGAGTTGAGCCATTTCCACAAAATCCTGATGATCAATAGTTATTACGGCCTGAAGGGGAAACCGCCGGTCTCTTCCATCGCGGAGCTGGCATCGACGGACGATGCCATCCACTGCTGCAGCGGCGCCGTCATTCTCGGTCCCGCCACCCGCGACGGCAAGGCAATTCATGTCAGCTCAGAGGACCAGCATTTTTTCCCGCAGGAATATCTTGTCACCTTCATAGTCAATCCGACAGATCGCCGGGCGGTTCGCTATACGGTCACGGACTCCGCCGGCGAGATCGGGAGCGAGCATGCACAGAATGATCGCGGTTTGACCGTGAGCGGGTATGCAGGCGGGAGTTTGGGCATCCTCGGGCCGACACTCGATGCCCCGTTTACCGGGTATCGGAGGCCGGGTCTGGACTGGCAGTTGGGAAACTTCTACGCGGCAGCCTTCGCCCATTCGGCCCGGCAGGCTGTCGAGCTTCTCACGGTTGGCCGCGCGGAATACCGGGCCAAATCCGGACACGGGATCGTCATCGGGAAATGCACTCGCGGCGCGAACTGGGTCATTTCCGACCGTCACGAGGCATTTGTGGTGGAGAGCATTCCAGCAGATGAAAAGGGCGTAGCGCGTTATGCGATTCGCGTCCCGGGCGCAATGGGAGAGACAGGAAGTCACTACGTGGTCTCCACCAACAATGTCGAAGCTAAGGACAGCTACAACGAAGACAACCTTCACGACCCCGGCCATCCGATGAACCAGCATGGAAACGCCGCACAAAACCCAACCCATTTCGGGCTCAATGGCACCGGCACGCGCTTTTGGACTCTCATGTGGCTCATCCAGAGGAATTACGGTCAGATCACCGTGGAGATGGTGCAGGAGTGGCGCAGAACGCATTTCGTCTACGACGCGTCGGATGCCCGTCACGACTACGTCGAAGATGGCGCCAATCGAATTCCGGTCCACCTGGTTCCCGATACCGCAAACCTGTGCCGGCACAGCTCCGGGCCAGTTGGGGTGGACACCAACGTCGGAATCAATACTTACGTCAGCCTATCGGTGGCGGACGACCTTACATCTTTCCGGACCAAGGGCAGACCCTGTGAGTGGGACGGCCCCTGGGATCGTCTGTCGATGCACTCTCCGCCACGCGCTACTTAGGGGAACTGATCTGCTTCTTGATCGAACCGAGGTCGCAGTGGCATAGGTCGCAATGGTCGTTTTTGGCTCGTCGCATTAAATCTTCTGACCCACACCAACTTCGATCTATCATGCGAACTGGCTGATAAGAATTCGTGCGACCTGGAATGTCGTTATTGGGGCATCAGGTCCACTGACCTGGTCGATATGTCCAGCGACACAGGCCTGTCTCTCGCACTGGCCTGAGACTAATTTCGTCTGCTGTCGACTACTCAATAGCTGTGAACAATTCCAGAAGAGCGGCGTCGCGCATTCCTTCAGATGAAGGGCTTAGGGTGTGTCATTATTCTCGCGCCTTCGAGTTCGGCGGTGTGGCCCTACGACTCGGAGGTTGCGAGCATTGACTCTGTTCGGAATAAGCCTCCGTTCTGAGACAATCCGTAGGACTTTCCGGACCTGCAAACAAATGCGGAGTCAGCGCACTTTCATCCTTCGTGCAGGAAAAAAATGCGCAGGACATCGTTGGCTGTTTCTTCCAACCGGGCGTTCGGTGTATGAAACATACGCATGGTTTTCGACGTCAATCGCACGAGCAGATAGCGATTTGGAACTTGCGTGGCGGCATCAAATACAAGTTCAGAACGCATAGAATAAACCCCCGGAGGTTGAGTGTTTGCGAGTCATAGAGGATCGCTTTCATTGACTAAGACTGTCGAGCTGGTACAGCTTTCGGGCTCTACTGCAATCTCGGCCAATGCTTCGGCGATGCAGCGGAGTAATGTCTCTGGATTATTTTCGATACTTGCGTCTGAGGAAATGTCGGATTGATCGGACGAGCTCGTGATCGATATCACTGGGACACGGCAACCACTCGATCGGAGCAGAAAGGTCAGTCGCTCCTGATCTCCCAAAGAGAGCCGACGACCCAGCAACACCAAATCGAAATCAAGCTCATGGATGCAGGCGATTGCCTTCTGGATCGATTCTGCTGCGGCAATGACGTAACCGCGAGACGCCTGAGTAAAGCGGTGCGCTCTCAAATTCAACGCCCGGTAGCCGGGCACCGAGTGGCCCGCGGAGGTTTCTTTCAAAATCTTGAAGAGTCAGAGCAGATAGTTCCGTGTCTTGGCCTTTACAGCTGTGACAAATGTCACACGCGAGGTAGCTCGAACGAGCCTACATTTACTGACACCAACCTCCTCTTTAGCAGGGCTGCACCTTCTGCGGCGACTGCATTTTCACTCTTCCGGCTTTCTATGACCGGTTGTGGAGGGCACTGTAATGTCAGAGCTAGTTCCTGTACTAACCCCCACCGAGTTGATTGAAACCATCGTTCGTGCGTTCGTCGACTTCCCGGAGCAGGTTTCTGTGGAAGAAGTAGTATCCAGCGATCGTGGGTCCATACTTTTTTTGCGAGTCGACGCCGCAGATAGCGGCAAGGTCATTGGGGAGCAACGCCGAATGGAAAAGTCACTTCAAGACATCTTGCGAGCCGAAAGCGTCAGACTTAGACATCGATACGCCCTGAAAATCATTGACGACTTCGATGTCGATAATGTGTAGGCGGGCGAAGTAGGCGTAGCGTGGACTCGGCATTAATAACGCCAGGCGGCTTGTATCCACCTCCAGGCGAGGCGCAAAAGACCGCACCGTAGACATGTGGATGCCGAAGCCCAAGGGCGAGGACCAACTCTCCGCGTGTCTGCAATCGCCAATCAAACGCTGCGCTCTCACAAGCAATCGACCAGTCCGCAAAAGATCAGCGCCGGCCAACTTCTCGATAGCGTAAGTCTCCTGAATTGTGTGAGAAAGAATGGTCGGCCCTAGTGGACGATTTTAGGAATTCCCGAGTTTCAATGATCCGAAATTCGAATAGGTCACCCTTGCTGAACAGCTCAATCAACCTGGAGTGATCGAAGTTGCCGCAGCCGGGGCCAGTGGTCATCGCTCGTGAAGCGCCAGGTGAGGCGGTGTCTTCCGGACCGAATTATGACACTGGTCGGCTCGGCGATCGATGATCAATGCTTTTGCCTAGCGTCCTGAATAGAAGTTTCTAGGCTTGCGAACCTTCTCCTTGCTGAATAGCATGCCCAAGCGATTCCAGATCCCGCTCCGCGTGCGATTGACGGAGATAGAGATCCAACTCTTGATAACGCCGAGCGACATCCTCGTCCATAGCAAGCGGATGAGGGCCATATGCTCGCGCTATTCGCCGTAGGATATCTGTGCATGCCTGTTCGACCAGATGTCGCACGCTCAATGCCCGTATCATCGCAAGTTCACGATCGTTAGCGCTCGCATCGATTTGGCGGCCAGCGGAATCCAGGTACGATTCCATTGCCCAAACAGATGCGTGGATTGCGCCGAGGTGAGCCAGGGTGTGTGGGTCGTTGCGCGATTGATTTATTGCGTAGTCGAAGAGCCCGGCAGCACCGCCAGCCCAACATGCCGCCGGTCCGCATGCTCCATGCCAGAAGCCAGAACGTTGAAGATACCATCCGGAATCGCCAATGAGATCTTGTCGGCACACCGGAGCGCCATTGAAAACCACTGTCGCGGTCTTCGTGTCACTGAAGGCAGACGTCTTCCAATCGGATTCTTCAAACTGAATTTCATTTACATTGGCTTTCAAATCGATGTCGACAAGCTGTTGCTCGGGAGTGTTAAGAGTCACCAGCGCACGATCCACGAGGCCTGATCCGCTACAAAACATCTTTCTGCCCCGGACCACGTATCTTTCTCCCTGTCGCTCGAGAGATAGAGATTGCCCTGGCTTCTCCGAAGCCCAAACCCCATAGATAATATTTGGTGCAGGTTCCCGGCCCGCTTCGGAAAGAATGGCCACTGCGTCCCAATGTGCTTCTGCCAGACGAGCGAGCGAAAGGTCGGCGCGACCGATTGCCATCAGGCGACGATGGCGACCGGGAGTATCACCGTCACCCGGCCGCGGCATCGGATCCTTGACGATAGACCGGAGACGCTCGAGTAATGATCCTCGCATCATGCGACTAGCTCGTTGTGTGCAGCGAGTGCTTCGGCAAATCCATTGGGTGCCCGTCCGATCCGCCGACCGCTGGTGCGGACCGTAATCGCACTACTGGAACGTGTTCGGGCCCCGGTTTTTGACAGGCGGTTCCAAAGATCATGATCCTCCCCGGTTTCAAGGTGACCCCATCCGCCAGCTTTTATATATGCATCTGCACGAACACCGAGATTGGCCCCATGCACATGAGGATGCGAACCATCAGGATGAATCAAATATTTACGGCGAAATATCGAGTCGACGCCGGGACGGTGTTCGCAAAATGAATCCACGTCGACTGTTCCCGCTATCGCTTCCACGCCTTCGGACGCGGCGTTGAGTTGATCGAATAGCCAATTGTGCGGCACGAAACAGTCGGCATCTGTATTCGCCAACCAACTCCGCCGCAATGGCCCAGCGACACGTTGAAGTGCAGCGTTGGTGGCAAGCGACCGCACGCGACCTACTGCTCGCGCTTCTGTGGTGACCACTGTGCCGCAGCCGGCGAGCATTCGCTCCGCAATCTCGCAAGTTCGATCAGAAGAACTGTCGACTCCTACGATCACATCAAACGTCACTGTACGTGGGAGTACTGCGCAAGCGGCAGCGATGGAATCGAGGCATCTCGGCAGAAGTTCTTCCTCGTTGCGGGCAGGAACTAGCACGCATATGTGCCACGAGCCTACGATCATAGACGCTCCCACAGGTCTAAGCGAAAGCCTTCGTGCAATTCCGCCTTGCGATGCTTTAATTCATCCGACATGTCGATGACTTCATGCACGTGATACCCGCTAAGTAGATGGTCCGGAGATGAGCCCAACCAATGCGCTGCCAAAAAAGTACCTCCTTCGCACATCGGAGCGACGATACGAAGGATGATGTCGTGTAAGGCTGCCTCTGCGAAGTAGTAGCCGATTTCGCTGAACACTACGAGATCGAAGGCCCCTTCTGGAACCTGATGCGGAAGCGCGCCGCAAACGACATGTACGTTAGGAAAAGATTGACAGCGCTTCTTCGCGCGCAGGACCGCAGTTGGAGAAATGTCAACGGCATCGAGTCTTTCGCTAACGGATGCGAGTTGCGCTGTCAGCACGCCTATCGAGCAACCCGGCTCAAAGACGTGCTTGTAGGTCTTGTGCCCGATCCTTCGGAGGATAGCCGCGTAGCGACTGAGCTCATAGGGATTGCTGGCGAAACTCCAAGGATCGGAATTGCGTCGATACATATTTTCAAAAAACGCCTGGCTCGTCGTATTTGGGTTCATGCGGGCAAGTAGATCTCGAACGGAAGTTTGGCGGGCCATAGCAGATACTCAGGCAGAATTGGTTCCCCATCCGTACGAAAAAGCTGCGAATGATGATGTCTCAATGCCTGGGATTTGATGGATTGCTGTGCGCTCGTGAGTGCGAAGGAACGGATTGGAAGACAATGGAGAAGCTCTGCAGTTCCGCGATGCCACATCCAGAAAAAATAAAACGTGAGCTGTGCGCCGCATAGTTCCGCGGCTTGTTTCGCGGCACGCCCGCATGCCTCGTGGTCAGGATGAAAGTCTCCAGGCCAAGGAGCCATGATATGTGACTCTTCAGACATGAAGGGAAGTAAGGCCGCGACCACATCATTTGCATAGGATGAAACATCACAATCCGGAAGCCCCAGGCGAATAATGTTAGTGGCACTCACACCAAGCGTATGAAGGGCTTTCTCCTGCTCCTGTTGGCGTATTTTTCCTAAGCCGCAGTTATCCCCATACGCGTTCTCGCCATCCGTCACCGCGACCACTTTGACATCAAGCCCCTTGGACCTTTGCGCACTGATGAAACCGCCTGTGGCCAGAGTTTCATCGTCCGGGTGTGGCGAAATAACGATCGTGTTTCGCCGCGGAGCAGACCACGCGCGAGCAACTGCGAATGTTGATTGCCAGTCGGCTTCTTGGCTGAGGGGGATGATCATAGTCCTGATTCGAGGAAACAATGGGGAATCGTGCGTCGCTGTCTTGGATGCTCAGTCCGCGGGTTCGGGCTGCTGATCTGAAGTGAAAACAACCTTCACTGCATGGCGGCTCGCTTCGAAGGCGACGGATAGGTGAGCTGACTTTTTGCTTTGGTCAACAATGCTCGCAGCGTGCCATCGCCTCCTTCGCATCCTATCCGAATTAGCGGGATCGAGAAGCTACGGAGGGAAAGTGGAGACCAAATTTGCCGTGGTAACGGGAGCATCGAGTGGTATCGGATATTCGCTCGCAAAAGAACTGGCGAGTCGAGGCTACGATCTAGTGGTCTGTGCGGAAGACGATCGACTGAATTCGGCGGCCCGGGAGTTGGATGGACAGGGTGTGCAGGTGACTGTCGTTCAGGCCGACCTGGCAACACGTGAAGGAGTCGATCAGTTGTGGTCAGCCGTTGAGGCTACGGGCAGGCCACTCGATATCGCGTGTATTAATGCCGGCGTCGGTGTGGGTGGGCTGTTTCGTGACACAGATCTGGAAGCGGAGTTGAATTCAGTGGAATTGAACTGTACAGGAACCGTTCAGCTTGCAAAGTATGTCACTCGCAGCATGCTTCAACGAAACTCCGGCCGAATATTATTTACCGCCTCAATCGCCGGCGAAATGGTTGCGCCTCGAGAAGCTGTCTACGCAGCGACCAAGGCGTTTGTGCTTTCATTCGCTCATAGCCTTCGGTATGAACTGCGCGACACAGGCGTTACTGTGACCGCGCTTCAGCCCGGACCCACCGATACTGACTTCTTCCACCGGGCGGGGATGGACAACACCGAAGTGGGTTCGAAGGGGAAGGCTGAGAGCCAGCCGGATGACGTTGCACGCCAGGGAATCGGAGCTCTTCTAGCAGGCGAAGATCACGTCTATTCCGCCTCCGTGAAAACCAAACTGGAAGGCATGCTCGCCAATGTGGTTCCCGGTGTCGTCAAGGGTTCCATGCACGAGAAGATGGCGAAGCCGTTAAGTGAGAAATGAAACCGTACTTCCGGACCATGGAAAGTCCATTCAAAAATAGGATTGGCTTACGTCAGATCGGCCGAGACGAATGCGTTGAATAAAACCCTGAGGAGAAAAGATGCCAGACTCATTGAATGAAAAACCGAATGCTGAGCCCCTACCTGCATCGGGTAGCGCAGGGATGATTCTGAACGGCCGTTATCTGGCCCCGCCGGAAGACAAAGACGGTCAACGCTGGGTCAGAACCAGTGCGCTAGTGCAGGCAACCGCCGAAGATCTCTATCAGAGATGGCGCGATGTGGAATCCGCTCCGAGTTGGCAGGAGCAAATTTCGCAGGTCACCAGCACGGGTGACACTACATCCCACTGGATCATGGGAGTCGGAGACAAATCGTTCGAGTGGGACTCGGAAGTGCTCGCGGACGAACCCGGAAAGCGCATTGCGTGGCGATCTATCGCGGGCGATTCCGACAATGCGGGAGAAGTGATTTTCGAATCCGTTCCAGGAGGACATGGCACTACCGTGACGGTTCTTCAGGAATTCAAACTAGGTAAGTTCGCAAATGCTTGGGAGACATTGGTGGGTCGCAATCCGAAGCAGGCAGTCATCGAGAATTTGCGGCATTTCAAAGCACTTGCAGAAACCGGCGAGATCGCCCGCACGGAAGGCCAGCCACATGGTCCGCGTGGCGCAATCGGCGGAATGAAGAAATCCTTGTATGGCGAAAAGATTGAAACCCCGCAGGGGAACGATCGCAAAGCTAGCTAAGAACCGTACCGGAAGAGGAACGAAATCATACCTGGCAGCCTCTGGAATGGAGTGGAAAATGAAAGCCGTATGTTGGATGGGTAAAAGCAAAGTCGAAACCTTGAACGTGGCGGATCCAACCTTGTTGAATCCGCATGATGCCATCATCAAAATTACTCGGACAGCGATATGTGGTTCAGACTTGCACCTCTTCGACGGATTTATTCCAACTATGGAAGCCGGCGATATCCTCGGTCATGAATTCATGGGAATCGTTGAGGAAGTCGGTCCGGAAGTAGCCAACTTGAAGAGGGGAGATCGAGTCGTAGTCCCATTCACGATCGCCTGCGGCAATTGTCTGTTCTGCAAGAAAAATATCTGGTCGGCCTGCGACAACTCGAACCCGAACGCGCACTTGATGGAGGCTGCCTATGGCCACTCAGGTTCGGGATTGTTTGGATACTCGCATATGATGGGTGGCTACGCGGGCGGACAGGCGCAGTATGTACGGGTTCCGTTTGCGAATGTTGGTCCTCTGAAAATCGAAAACGACCTACCGGACGAGAAGGTGTTGTTTCTATCCGACATTTTTCCGACAGGTTACATGGCTGCTGAGAACGCTCAGATCGAGGCTGGTGACACGGTGGCGGTCTGGGGATGTGGCCCGGTGGGTCAATTCGCGATCGCGAGTGCCTTTATGCTGGGTGCTGCCCGAGTGATTGCCATCGATCGTTTGGAAGAGCGTCTCGAATTGGCGCGCTCGCTGGGTGCAGTTACCGTGGACTATTCGCACGAAGATGTCAGCGTGCTGACCGCTCTGAAGGACCTTACTGGAGGGGTCGGTCCGGATTCATGTATCGACGCGGTGGGCCTAGAAGCTCATTCCACCGAACTACAGGGAATTTATGACGAGATCAAGACAAAATTGATGCTTGAAACAGATCGGCCGAGCGTACTGCGACAAGCGATTCAGGCGGTGCGCAAAGGTGGAACGCTATCGATTCCGGGCGTGTATGGTGGACTGCTCGATAAAGTACCATTTGGAGCCGCATTCGGAAAAGGGATCACCATGAAGATGGGTCAGACGAATATGCATAAGTACATGAGGCCTTTACTTGAACGCATCGAGAAGGGCCAGATCGATCCGAGCTATATCATCTCCCACAGAATTACTCTGGAAGAAGCGCCCGAGATGTATAAAGTTTGGCGAGACAAGAAAGAGCGTGTAACCAAAATCGTAATTGACCCGTGGGCTGAGAAGGCCGCATAGACCTCATCACCCGATTGATTCTGTGGCTTGTCGATCGCAAAAGCGTTTCCATCGGTTGCGAGGTGACGAAACACATCCTAGCCGCGCTCAGGGAGAGGGGCTTTATTTTGCGTGATCGAGAAGGAAGGCGATCATCAACACGGGAAGGTAAACCACTGTGGCCAGTAGCATGCGATGGGCCTCAACCTTCGCACCCAGACGCTCGCTCCCAGCCTGCATCACTATGCGAAAACTCTGAACGATTAAACCCATGCCTAGCGCTAGGGCGACGAATCCGAACGCGGACCCTGTCATGTGCGTCGCCGTTGGGAGCAGCGTTGCGACGAGCAACACAAAAGAATAGGCGACGATTCTCCGACGGGTGGAAACGCCGTCAGGTTCAACCACGGGCAGCATGCGGATCTCTCCACGGCGATAATCCTCCGCATATAAAAGAGAGATGGCGTGGAAGTGGGGAAATTGCCAAAAGAAAAGAATCGCGAATAACAGTGCTGCCTGCCAATCCACCTGACCGCGAATTGCAACCCAGCCGAGCAGGATCGGCATCGCTCCGGGAATGGCGCCAATCGCAGTACACAGCGGCGTTACTTTTTTCAGCTGCGTGTAGATGAGGATGTATACAAGTGAAGTTGCCAGTGTGAGCAGCGCCGCTGGCAGATTCGCGGAGAATGCTGTGAGCACAGTGCCGCCCACAATCAGTAAAACCGTAGCAGCGATAGCGTGCGATACGGGGATTGTACCGGTGACAAGTGGACGCTGCGCGGTGCGTCGCATTCTCGCATCTGTATGCCGCTCCATCACCTGATTGGCGGCTGCCGTACCCGCGGCGACCAGGCCAATTCCAAGAATCGCGGCAGCGACCTTCCAGCTTACCGCGCTCTGTGTCGC
>JBARFA010000110.1:0-2339 GCA_049796755.1 Acidobacteriaceae bacterium | reverse complement strand
GCAATTGCGGAGCGCAGCGCGCCCAACTGCTTCTTGCGCGGAAAAGCATAATCGTGCGAATGTGGCACCGGTCCGTGCACCGTTCCGCCATGCCTCCAAAGAGGCGAGCGGATCGAGGCAACGCGCGCCCGGCCCGTTCCCTTCTGCTTCCACAACTTCTTGCCGGAACCAGAGACCAGCTTGCGATTTTTGGTGGCGTGCGTGCCTTGACGCAGGGCTGCGCGGTAATGCTTCACCGCCTCCCAGATCAAGTCCTCGTTCACCTCGGCCGGCCCGAAAACTTCGTCCGCCAGCTCCAGGGTCCCGACTTTTTTACCACCCAGATCCACTACGTCAATGTTTGCCATCGCTCTACACTCTCTTCAGCTCTTCGCTACCAGCTCTTAGCCTCTAGCTAGCAGCTAAAAGCTAGCGGCTGCCCTTCGGCTGCTTTCTTATTTTTTCTTGCTTGCAGAAGCCTTCTTCGAAGCCTTCAACGGATCCACAGTGGTCGCGCCGCTGAATCCACGACGTTCGCGAGGCGGCTGCTTTGCTTTGGTGATCAGCACATACCCATCACGATGTCCGGGGACCGCACCCTCCAGCATCAGCAGATTCTCATCGGTATCGATGCCGCGAATGCGAAGATTGCGCACCGTCACGTTATCGACGCCCATGTGACCCGGCATCCGCATTCCCTTCATCACGCGCGAAGGAAAAGACGAAGCGCCGATCGATCCCTGTACCTGGAACATATGTCCGTGCGACTTCGGTCCGCCGCCAAATCCGTGCCGGCGAACAACGCCCGCAAATCCGCGGCCCTTGCTGGTGCCCAGCACATCGACGAACTTCTCATCGGCAAAAATATCGACCAGAACACGATCGCCGGCTTTGCTGCCAGTCGACTCTTCGCCGTCCGCAGGCTTAGCCGCGGCTTCGATCGGAACCTCGCGCAAGATCCGTACTGGAGGAACATTGCTCTTGCCAAAGTGACCCGCCATCGCCTTGTTGATTTTGGAACTCTTCACAAACTCAACCAGGCCAATCTGCGCCGCATCATAGCCGTCTTTCGCCTGCGTCTTCACCTGCGTAATCACGCACGGACCCACCTGCACCACGGTGATCGGATGAATTTCTCCGTTCTCATCGAAGACCTGGGTCATGCCGATTTTCTTGCCAATCATTCCTGCAACTGCCATCGTTTTCTCCCCTCATCATGCGTGCTCGAGAGCACCGCACTGTAGGTCTTCCTGTCTTGCGCCCGTTAGGGCGAGTTGCCTGGACGGTCAGTCCCGGCTAGCCCTATTTTTCGAAGGCCTTGATTTCGACATCGACACCGGCAGGCAGATCGAGGCGCATCAGCGCGTCCACCGTCTGCTGGGTCGGCTCCAGAATGTCGATCAGCCGCTTGTGGGTGCGAATCTCGAATGCCTCACGGGACTTTTTGTCCACATGCGGCGACCGCAACACGCAATATTTGTTCTTCACGGTCGGCAACGGAATCGGCCCTGCAACCTGCGCGCCCGTCCGCTTGGCCGTGTCCACGATTTCGCCGGTCGAAGTATCCAGCACGCGATAGTCATACGCCTTCAGGCGGATGCGAATTCTTTGTCCAATCATGACTTCATCTCTTTCATTTCGTCTCTGATGCATCACCGACCCGGAAGTGCATCGGAGTTTGCTGCGCCTCTTTGATCCCTGTCCGCTGGTCCCTGCCGTCTGCCTTTACTTCAAAATCTCAGCAATGGCTCCGGCGCCCACCGTGCGTCCGCCTTCGCGAATCGCAAACCGCAAGCCCTTTTCCATCGCCACTGGAGTAATCAGCTCGATCTCCAGGCTCACGTTATCGCCCGGCATCACCATCTCCGTGCCTTCCGGCAGCTTGGCCACTCCGGTCACGTCCGTGGTCCGGAAATAGAACTGCGGCCTGTAGCCATTGAAGAACGGTGTGTGCCGTCCGCCCTCTTCCTTGCTCAGGACGTAAATCTCTGCCTTGAACTTGGTGTGCGGCGTAATCGATCCCGGCTTAGCCAACACCATGCCGCGCTCCACATCTTCCTTCGGAATGCCGCGCAACAACAGGCCCGCATTATCGCCTGCCAGACCTTCGTCCAGCTGCTTCTTGAACATTTCAACGCCGGTCACAACTGTCTTGCGCGTCTCGCGGAAGCCGACAATCTCCGTATCTTCGCCCACCTTCACCTTGCCGCGCTCGATACGACCTGTAACAACAGTGCCGCGACCCGAGATCGAAAAGATATCTTCAATCGGCATCAGGAACGGCTGATCGATGGCACGCGCCGGCATCGGCACGCTCTTGTCGACCGCTTCCATCAGCTCATCAATCTTGGCTTCCCACT
>JBARFA010000109.1:0-5358 GCA_049796755.1 Acidobacteriaceae bacterium | reverse complement strand
GTAAAAGACCGTCTCACACGAGAGCGTCCATGCCGGCGTGTTCCAGAACGTGCACAGCCGCGGGCTCCAGCCCTGCTGCATGATGGCCGTCAGTCCCAGGCCTTGAAAAAATTGCGCATGCGTCCGGTATTTCCATTCCAACTCAAGAACCGGAATCGAAATCAGTAGTCCCACCACATACACCGGGTACAGCCGCGAAAACCGCGTCTGCCAGAATTGTTTGCGGTCGAACTGCCCCGCGTCGGATCGGTCGGAGTAGTTGTAGGCAAGAATGAATCCCGACAACAGAAAAAAGAAATTCACGCCCACGTAGCCGTTATCCATCATCGGAGCCAGCGGGCCGAACCAGGCCGGGTTCCAAAAATGAAAGAATACGATGTTGGTCGCAGTAAACGCGCGAAGGCCCGTCAATGCGGGCATTACAGGCCGGCGGGGTATAGGAATAGCGACTGCCATTGTGTCTACGTCGTGACCAGGGAGCCAACTTTTTCGCCGGCGATTGCCCGCCGAATGTTGCCCGGTTGGTTCATGTTGAAAATAATCATCGGCAGATCGTTATCTTTGCAAAGACTCACAGCCGTCATGTCCATCACTCGCAGATTGCGCTGCAGGATTTCCATGTAGCTGATTTCTTCAAACTTTACCGCGTCCTTGTGCAGCACCGGGTCGGCACTGTAAATGCCGTCCACCTTGGTTGCCTTCAACAGAACGTCAGCTTTGATTTCCATTGCCCGCAGAGACGCGGCGGTGTCGGTCGAGAAATATGGATTCCCCGTACCGGCGGCGAATATTACGACTCTTCCTTTTTCTAGATGCCGAATCGCCCGGCGGCGGATATATGGTTCCGATACCTGGTTCATTTCAATGGCGCTCATTACCCGGCAAAAAACATTCTGCTTCTCCAGCGCATCCTGCACCGCCAGCGCGTTAATGATGGTGGCCAGCATTCCCATGTGATCGGCCGATACGCGATCCATTTCCTGCGCCTGTTCTGCTACGCCACGAAAAAAATTACCACCGCCAACCACAATTGCCAGTTCCACACCCATCGAATGCACGTCGGCAATCTCTGCCGCAATTTCGTACACCCGTGCGACGTCGACGCCGAAGCCGCGGTCTGCCGCCAATGCCTCGCCGGAAAGCTTAAGAAGAACTCGTTTGTACATGCCCTTTGAGTATCGCAGATGTGGATCACGCGGGGAAACCGTTCCCGGCTCGTTGCGTTGTCTCACACTCGGCATGCTAGGCTGGTGCTCTAGATTCTTATGAAAACTGGGACCATTGGGCCTTGGATTTTTCTTCCACTCGTTTTGTTCGTATTGTTTTGCATGGAAAGCGTGGCATTCGCGCAATCCCCTCAAACCACCTGGACCCATAAGTACGATCTGGGCGTGTTTGGCGAGTATTCCCCGACTTCTTCGCATATGTTGCTGGGGTACGCACGGCAGAGAAAACTCGTCGGAATCGGCGGTTCACTCGCCTGGCGCCTGATGAGTCGCGATTCCTTTGAACTGGCCTATCTTGTTGAAGTCCGACCCATGCTAATGGAGAGCGATCCGACGCTGGTCAGCATTACCAATCCACAGCTAGGGACGTTTCAGTTTGTTCCGCCGTTGGTTGTGGTCGATCCGATCAATCCAGTCTTATTTGCCGTTTTTCTACCAGGCGGAGGCGCCCAGAGCTACCCGTTTACTCCCACCTATTCGCGGCGCTGGACGTATACAGGCGGCGCCAGCCCTGTCGGTTGGAAGCTGAATGGCTTCACGCATCGGCGAATCCAGCCGGAGTTCATGGGCAATGGAGGATTCTTGATTTCGCCCCGCGACATTCCCGTTGTCAATAGTTCTTCTTTCAACTTTACATTTGAAGTTGGAGCGGGATTGCAATGGTATCGCACGCCGACCCAGTCGATTCAGGCGGAGATCCGTTATCACCACTTATCCAATGGCAACCTTGGGACAGCGAACCCGGGCGTGGATTCGGCGCTTTGGAAAGTCACCTATACCTTCGGCAGAAACCGACTTCTCCATTGACCGTCGGAGGGTATACTGCGGTTGCCATGCGCCCATCCATCTCGTTGGTTCTTGTCCTGACCGGTATTTGCCTTCTTACCCTCACCGTCCACGCCCAAACCGGAGCGCACGCCGCACTTGGATCTGTGCCTCTTCTGATCGTCGTTAACCAGGGAGATAAAGATATCAGCCTGGTGAATACCGCAACCGAAGAGCAAATCGCGACCATTCCCGAAGGCGTGACGGTCATGCACGGTCATGAAGCCGCTGCATCTCCCGACGGCCGCATCGCCTATGTTCCCATCTATGGCAATGTCGGTGTCGGCAGACCCGGCCTCAATGGCCACGAGATGCTGGTCATCGATCTGCACTCGCGCAAAGTCATTGGCCATGTCGACTTCGGGCACGGTGTCCGACCCCATTGCGTGATCTACAACAAACATGACGGCCTGCTGTACGTGACCACCGAACTCGATGATGATGTGACGCTCGTCGATCCGCGCACGCTCAAAGTCGTCGGCACCATTCCTACCGGGCAGAAAGAATCGCACATGCTCGCCATCTCGCCCGACGGAATCCGCGGCTACACAGCCAACGTCGGCCCCGGCACCGTCTCTGTGCTCGATATCAAGGCCCGCAAAACACTCGCCGTGATTCCCATCTCCGGTAATACCCAACGCATTTCCGTATCGAACGACGGCAGCATGGCTTTTACCTCCGATCAGGACCAGCCCCGCCTCGCCGTCATTGACACTGCAACCAACAAAGTGAAAGCCTGGGTTCCCTTACCAGGAACGGGCTACGGCACCGCGCCGACAAAAGACGGCCGCTCGCTGTTAGTCGCCATTCCAGGACGGAACCTGGTCGCGGTTGTCGATCTCGCCACGTTGAAAGTGGTCAACACCATTCCCGTTCCAAGCGCCCCGCAGGAAATCCTGGTGCGTCCCGACGGCAAGGTCGCGTACGTCTCGTGCAACGTAAAAAATCAGGTCGCCGTCATCGATCTTTCCGACTGGAAGGTACAGAAGCTCATCAACGTTGGCGCCGGTGCCGACGGCCTCGCCTGGGCACAATAGACCGGCGTGACCAAGTTGCCGACAAGTCTTGCCACAAAAAAAAGCCCGACGTTGTCGGGCTTTTTTTTCGAAATGTAAACCGCTTATGCAGTCGCCTTGATCTGGGCCACAGTCCAATTGGCATCGCCAACCTTGAAGCGGGCAAAGCGGCGCACCTGGATGTTTTCTCCCAGCTTGCCAACCTTCTGCGCGATCAACTGCGCAATGGTCACTGTCTGCTCCTTGATGAACGGCTGCTCCAGCAGGCAGACTTCCTCGTAGAACTTCGACATCTTCCCTTCGACGATCTTCTCGATCACGGGAGCCGGCTTGCCGGTCTGCGCTGCCTGCGCGCGATAAATTTCCTTCTCGCGTTCCAGGTCTTCCGCAGTCACATCTTCCTTGCGAATGTAGCGCGGATCGGTAGCTGCGATGTGCATCGCAATATCCTTCAACAGCTCCTGAAAATCTGCTGTGCGCGCCACAAAATCGCTCTCGCAATTGATTTCCAGCAACACACCGATCTTGCCGCCCGCGTGGATGTAGGTTCCCACAGCGCCTTCGCTGGCGGTGCGGCTGGCTTTCTTGGCCGCCGATGCCATGCCGCGCTTGCGCAGCACGACCACAGCTTCTTCCATGTCACCCTTGGCTTCTGTCAGAGCATTACGGCAGTCCATCATAGGAGCGCCGGTCTTCTCGCGCAGCTCCTTCACCATTCCAGCTGAAATTGTTTCTGTCACAGTCGACATCCTCTTATACGTCCAATCTTTTTTACGCTTGAGCTAGTGTGCGAGAGCGGCCTGAACCTCTCAGTGCAAGGTGATTCAGGCCGCCTCAAGAACACGGAAAGTAACTTTGGTGCGGTCAGCTCGCCGGCGAAACTTCATCCAGCGCGCCTGCGTGCAACAGCAGAATCTAGACGCCGCTCTCAGCCGCAGCAGCTTCCGGCTCATCCGCAATTGCGGAAACTGCCGTCGGAGCTTTGCGAATTCCGCCGCCCAGCGCCTGCTCCAGATCTACATCGTCATCGGCCAGCTCGGGGTCGTACTTCGCCGCGTTAAAGCTGTCCGGAGCCGCCGCAGCGCCATCGACCGGCGCTTCCTCCGCGCTCGCCGTCACTCCGGCCAGTTCCGCCTGCTGCTTGTCGCCGCTCATCTGCACGCCCTCAACAATCGAGTCGGCAATTTTGGAGGTGAACAAGCGAATCGCGCGCAGCGCGTCATCGTTGCCCGGAATGATGTAGTCGACCAGTGTCGGATCGCAATTCGTATCCACAACAGCGACCACCGGAATGCCCAGCTTGCGGGCTTCCTTCACTGCAATGGTCTCGTTGTTCGAATCCACAACGAAGAGCGCATCCGGCAAACGGCGCATATTCTTGATGCCGGCCAGGTTCGCCTGCAGATGCTTGCGCTCGCGTTCCAGCTTGATGACTTCTTTCTTCGTCATCAGGTCGTAGCGGCCGTCGGTGGCCATCTCATCCAGTTCCTGAAGGCGCTTCACAGACTTCTGCACGGTCGCCCAATTCGTCAACAGACCGCCCAGCCAACGCTGATTGATGTAGAACATGCCGCAACGGGTGGCTTCCTCGGCAATCGCATCCTGCGCCTGCCGCTTGGTGCCCACAAACAAAATCGTCTTGCCGTCGAGCGCCAGGTCCGTCACATACTTGCTGGCTTCCTTGAACATCTTCAAGGTCTTCTGCAGATCGATGATGTAAATTCCGTTCCGTTCGCCAAAGATATATTCCTTCATCCTTGGGTTCCAGCGCTTTGTCTGATGCCCGAAGTGGACTCCCGCTTCGAGCAGTTCCTTCATGGTGATAGTGGCCAAACGACCTCCTTGTGATTTGCATTCGGCCAGTTCGTCAAAACTGACTCGAATTTATCCCCGTAGGGAAATTTACTTCCTAAACCTGTCATGCAACTCGCTTGAGAAACTTGTACGTGCAAAGGCTGCACTCGTCAGGAGCGCAGCCATCGCTTGTCTCAAAGAAGTTGCCAGTTGCAAGCTGCGAACTATCGCTTGCTGAACTGGAAGCGCTTGCGAGCGCCCTTCTGCCCGTACTTCTTGCGTTCCTTCATGCGGGCATCGCGCGTCAAAAAGCCCTGTTCCTTCAGGCTGGCGCGCAGTTCAATGTTGTATTCGAGCAATGCACGAGCGGTGCCCATCTTCACGGCGTCCGCCTGTGCGGTAACTCCGCCGCCCTTCACCGTGGTTAACACGTCGAAGGTGGCAGCCAGGTCAGTTGCGACCAGAACCCGCTTGGCCGCGATGCGCTGCTGCTCGGT
>JBARFA010000108.1:0-85916 GCA_049796755.1 Acidobacteriaceae bacterium | reverse complement strand
GCTACAAGTGGAACAATTAGTCGCGAGGATTGGATTCGAGTTTCTCATGAACACAACATCCCCAGCATGAACGATGCTGCTGCAGATATACCTCCTATATCGAACCTTTGGGAATATACCCAAATGGGATTTGACCTGGTTTGTTTTTCCGGTGGAAAGGGTATTCGAGGTCCGCAGAATGCGGGCATGTTACTCGGCAAAAAGGAACTGATCGCGGCCGCGGCACGGAATAATAACCCAATTGATGACGTGGTTAGCCGTGGGCAGAAGGTGGCGAAGGAGCAAATTGTAGGGATGGTAGCCGCTGTGGACTGGCTTCTAAGTCAAACGGACGAGGGGATGGAAAAGGAATTTCGCGGGCGCGCGGAGCGAATCACGAACTACCTTTCCGGTGTACCGACGCTGACTTCGCAAATCTATGTTCCCGAAGTGGCGAATCATGTTCCTACTCTGTTACTGCGTTACGACCAGGCGAAAGTGAAGATTGCTCCGCTGGAAGTGGCGAAGATGTGCCGTGATGGTTCTCCGAGTATCGAGTTGCATCCGGGTACAGGGGCACCGGAGCCCGGGTTGCCATCCGACGCAAACACGATTGTCGTTGGTGTATGGATGCTGCAGCCGGGCCAGGATTTAATCGTCGCCAAACGCTTGCGGCAGATTCTGATGAAGGCTGCCGGGACGCAGGCTTCCTGAAGGTGAAGAGGCGAAAAAGAGCAACGAGAATCCAGTGAACGTGCCTGCGATGGGACTGCTGAGTTTCTGTGGCCAATGCGCTCTGAAAAGGAGAATCGCGTGAAGAGGATGATTTGGATTGCCGTGCTGGCGTGCACGGTATTGGGGACAGCGCCGGTTTTCGGCCAAGTGAAAATGACGCGGCAGCAGATTCTGTTCTATACCTCGGGTTGGAAGGGCGAACGCTTCCCGGATGGACGTCCGAAATTGCCGGATGATTTGCTGAAGCGCGCCGTGAATATGACGATCGAGGACATCTGGGATTTCCTGCGCGCTCACGGTTACGACAATCAATTTGAAGGTGGGTTGCTGGCGCTCCACCCTAAACAATCTTTTGCGGGTCGAGCGCTGACCGCGCAGTACATGCCTTTACGTCCGGATATGGCGGCAGCCATCGCCACCGAGGGCAAGGAGGAGCACCGCGTGGGCGACACGAATTCATGGCCTATCGCCGAACTTCAGCCGGGCGATGTGTACGTAGCCGACGGATTTGGAAAAGTCATCGACGGCACGCTCATCGGGTCGAACCTGGGCAACGCAATTGCTGCGCGTAGTCATGATGGTTTCGTGTTCGACGCCGGGATTCGCGATGAGGAGGAAAACCGGGAGATTCCCGACTTCAACGGTCTCTATCGTGGTTATGATCCGTCGGCCTGGGACCAGATGGAACTTACGTCGATCAATGCTCCTATCCGCATTGGGCGAGCCGTTGTGCTGCCGGGAGATCTGGTTCTGGTGAAGCCGCAGGGAGTGATCTTTATTCCCGCAATCCTGGCGGAAGCTGCCATTAGTTCGGCTGAATTTACAGCGCTGCAAGATGCGTTCAATTTTGAATTGAATCGTGAAGGCAAGAACGGGGCGCAATTTGAGGGTGGGTGGACTCAGCAGAAGTACGATGCCTTCGTGAAATGGATCGATGCCCACCCGACGATGCTGAAGATGCCACGCAGCGAGTTTGATGCGATGATTGCCAAACGGGAGCAGCATTCCGCGGCGCGAAGCAATTCTTCGCGGACTCCTTCACCGTAACCATCGCCGCCCCTTGATGCGGATTCAAGTCCGTATAGACATGGCGTGATGAAAGATATTGTTGGGATCGTAACGTCGTTTTACATCTTGCAAGAATGGATAGAGTTGTTGTTTCCCATAATATAACTGCGGCCAATATGGGTAACTCAACATATCGCTATCGGGATAGTTGATGTAGCAACCTTCATATCGGTCGCTGCAGTAAGGGGTTCCTTTATGATTGGGATCGGCGTTCGGGCCCGAATATAAATCGGTGTAGAACTCTCTCATCCACTGCATGTTGGCGGCGTCGTTCTCCGGATGCTCCCAAATCGCGATAAATTGCAGCTTCATGATCGAGGAGCGTTGGGTTACAGACGTGCTTTCGATAAGTTCTTTGCGATTGATCTCGCCGCCGTAGGAATCGACCAATATAGTAAATCCTCGCAGATCTGTTCCCGCATCATTGCGGCGCAGATACTTGTAACAGCAATCGATCTCGGCTGGAGTGAAGTTCCGTTTCATATAACTGGATTTATACTTGCCGCGCCGCTCGCTGCCGCCCCCACCTTCAGCTTCTCGCACAGTAGCATTGAGCCATAAGTGACTAGACATGTTGTATCTTGCTTCGAGAGAGTTACTTCCGGACGCATGCAAGGTTGTCAGGCGACCACCTGTCGCGGAAGCCATATTGGCGCGCGTGCCCGCGATTGGATTGAACGGTTCAAACAGGTTTAGGAATTCATTGAGCACGCGTAAATCTCTACAGGTGCCATCGGGATTACAAAATTGGATTGAGATACCCAAATGGCCGGACGAGGAATGTGTCAGACCCATGACCGAAAATAGGCCCCAGGTCTCCTTATCGAGGCCGCGGGTCTCCCAATAATTTCCAAAAGTACTCACGATGCCCGAAAACCGCTCTGGCGTCATGTCAGCCCAAGCGAAGGCAACGGAAGCGGAGATCACCTGCTGCGGAGCAGTTGGAAGGTGAGAGAAATAATAGTTGGTAATGATGCCGAAGTTACCGCCGCCGGCGCCGCGACAGGCCCGAAACAAGTCAGGATGGTTATCTTTATCTACACGACGCGAGATCACTTTTCCATGATTATCGACGGTGAGAATGTCGACAGCAGAAACCCAGTCGCATGTTAGTCCATGCAGACGCGACAACACGCCGTATCCTCCACCACAGATGTGTCCTCCTGCGCCGACAGTGCCGCAGGATCCGCCCGGAAGTGTAACTCCATAGCGCTTATATAAGTCGAGGTAGGCGGTGGCGAGTTGTGTTCCGGCTGCAATTCTGTAGCGCGGCGCCCCGGCTACCGGCGTCGTCTGGGTCAACAAGCTTAGGTCAAGAATGGTTCCGTGCGGATTGGTATAGACGAAACCTTCATAGCAATGGCCACCACTTCGAACCGTAGGCCTGCGGCCCGAATCGACAACTCGCTGCAGCGCCTGCGCGACGTCCTCGGCCGTGTCGCAAACCTCAATGCGATCGGCAGCCTCAGACAGTGAAGGGGGAAATCGGGCATTGTGGCCTTGGTTTAGGCTTGGAAAGCGGGGATCCTGTCTGGTCACAACTTCGATGCTCATTGCGCTCCATTATCGCAGTTGAATGCTTCCATTCATTAGAAGCCGGCATATTGAGAACGTTCTCGATCTTGCAATTATGGACTTCAGGACGCGTTGCATGCGAGACGCGCAATAGAAAAAGCCGACCGGATGCAGAAAAAAGTTTGTTGATTCCAGCTTAAAACGTCAGCGCTTCGATCTGGCGGTCACTCATGCAGTACTTGAGTAGCATTTTATATACTGATTCGCCAGTGAATCGGCTTCAACCTGCGGCAGTTGATCTTCACCAGCGGGTGCAGGAGGAATACCATAGCAGCTGATGAGCCTCTTCTTCGCCGCCGGATCGCCGACTACAGAATTCTCTCCTGCCGAGGTGAAAGCGAACTTATTCACCGCGCTCGAGAAACTCGGTCCTCGTAAAAAGGTGTTGGCTGTGCCGCCAGACTTTACGCGCATGCACTCCATGAGCGGCATCCTGACCGAGCACGCATGGAATTATTACGGAGCCGCCCTCACGGACGTGCTGCCGGCGCTGGGCACGCACAACCCCATGACCGAATATGAGATGGAAACCATGTTCGGCAGTCTGCCCCGCGATTTATTTCGCGTGCATGACTGGCGCAACGACGTCGTTACTCTGGGGGAAGTTCCATCGGAGTTCATCCACGAAGTCAGCGAAGGCAAGCTGGAATATCCAGTGCCCGTGCAGGTAAACAAGCTGCTGCGCGACGGCGGACATGACTTGATACTTTCCATCGGGCAGGTGGTGCCACATGAAGTTATCGGCATGGCCAACTTCAACAAAAATATATTTGTTGGTACCGGGGGAGTTCTCGGCATTCACCGCACGCATTTTCTGGGCGCAGTGTATGGCATGGAGCGCATGATGGGGCGGGCGGATACACCTGTGCGACGAATTCTCAACTATGCCAGCGACCACTTCGCGCAGGATCTGCCGATTGTTTATGTGCTGACCGTCGTCAGCAAAAATGCAGCCGGCAAGCTGGTGATGAACGGTCTGTATGTCGGCGATGATTTCGAGTGCTTTGAACGTGCGGCCGATCTGAGCCTCAAGGTCAATTTCTTTATGATGGATCGGGAGATTCGCAAGGCGGTCGTTTTTCTGGATCCGCACGAATTCAAATCCACGTGGCTTGGCAACAAAAGCGTCTATCGCACACGCATGGCGCTGGCCGATGGCGCGGAACTCATCGTGCTTGCTCCGGGTGTGCACTCCTTTGGAGAAGATGGGGCCATTGATGCGCTCATCCGAAAATATGGCTACTGCGGCACGCCAGCAACTCTCGAAGCAGTCAAGAATGATCCGGCGCTGGCCAATAATTTGTCTGCCGCGGCGCATCTCATTCACGGATCCAGCGAAGGCCGGTTCACCATTCGTTATTGTCCCGGTCACTTGACCCGTGAAGAAATCGAGTCTGCACACTACGCCTATGGCGACTTGCGCGAATACTCGGAAAAATACGATCCTGCGAAGCTCGCCGATGGTTGGAATACGGTTGACGGGGAAGAGATTTTTTTCATCTCAAATCCTGCGCTGGGGCTATGGGCGTATCAAGGCCGCTTCAATTAGGAAGCGCGGGATTATGCCCGGTTGCCGGCGACGTCGGCTTCGCGCGCGCGAGTGACAGCTATGTTTCGCGCTGGCCGATGTTGTGCCAGCGTGCGTCGATTTCTTCCAGCGTGCAGCCCTTTGTCTCCGGTACCAGGCGATAGACAAAAACCCATGCGATGATACCGATCACTCCATAGAGCCAGAAGGTCCACGCGCGGCCCAGCGAATGCAGCAAGCTGAGAAACGTAAGAGCCACCAGCAGGTTCGAGCCCCAATTCGTGACCGTAGCGATGCTCATCGCACGGCCACGGATCTTCAGCGGGTAAATTTCCGAGATCAATAGCCAGAACACCGGCCCGAGGCTGACTGCAAAACAAGCGACATAAACGGGCAGGCTGATCATTGCGACCCAGGCAACGATATTCGAGAGTGTTGGAGAGAGGAACGAAAAGCCGAGCACGCCGAGACTGATGACCATCCCGAAGATGCCATACAGCAGCAGTGGCCGCCTTCCGACGCGATCGATCAATCGCAACGCAACCACGGTCAACAACACCATGACGACCCCGACTCCCACGGTTGCCAGAATCGCAGCAGACGCGGAATGAAGGCCGGCGAACTCGAAAATCGTGGGTGCGTAATAGAGGACGGTGTTGATGCCGGTGAACTGCTGAAAGATCGCTAACCCGATGCCTACGATCAGGGGTCGCCGCATGGAGCGGGCCAGAAGTTCGCGCCAGCCGCCCTCCTGCAATTGCAGGTCGGCTTCAATGTCGGCTAGTTCGGTCCCGACGTCGGTCGTTTCTCGAATTCTCTGTAACACGCTGCGAGCTTTTGTAGTTTGTGACTGGCTCATCAGCCAGCGCGGGCTTTCCGGAACAAAAATCAAGCCGATGACAAGCACCAGCGCGGGAACTGCGGCCAGGCCAAACATCCAGCGCCACGCACGCGCGTCTGCCAATCCGTAGTCGGCCAGATAGGAGACGACAATGCCGATGGTGATCATCAGCTGATTCAAAGAGACGAGTTTGCCGCGGATGCTGGCTGGCGAGACCTCTGAAATGTAGAGCGGCGCCGTGAAGGATGCGATGCCAATGGCAACCCCGACCACAACGCGCCCGATCGCAAGCCAGGCTGGCGTCGGCGCAAGAGCGGTACCGATCGCGCCGATGATGAAGAGAATTGCGACCTGGATGAGAATTTTGCGGCGTCCGAATCGATCCGCCAATTTGCCGCCGAAGGACGCTCCGATCACCGCGCCCAAAAGGACAGCGGCGACAACGACTTCTTCCTGGACCCTCGTGAGCTGGAAATCTTGCTGCACGAAAAGAATGGCTCCGGAAATGACGCCGGTGTCATAGCCGAACAGCAAGCCGGCCAGCGCGGAGATCCACGAGACCATGGTGACGAAGCCGCTGGTCGCCGGTTTAGAAACGCCTGATTCTGGAGATGGCAAAAATGGCCTCCGCCCTATTGCGATACAACGAACGCTCACAAGGGTCGTGCGTTTTATTCAGAAGTGTGAGTGGTGATCGGAAGCGGCCAAATACTTTTCGGACAATCGCGGGTACAGTCCGGAAAGGCAAGACCAGCAGCTCCGTCGGGCCCATTCAAACTGCTGAATGCGTCCCTCAGAAGCATACCTGATCTGCCGATTTGATTCGTTACATCGCGGGCAACGGGCTTTTGCTGGGCGCAAAGATATCGTCGAGCCGGTCCGGAGTTCCGTCGATGCGCTGCAGCGAAGGATAGCGCATGCCATCGTAATACGGGATGTTGATGGTCTTGTATTGCTTGCCATCGCGGAATTGCAACTGCAGCGGTTTCTTATCCGTTTCCGCAGCCAGAATTGCATCCGTCAGCAACTTCGGATTATAGGCAGTGCCGTTCACGGAAATCAGTTCCATATTCGGAGTGATGCCGGCTTTGAACGCCGGACTATCCCACCAGACGTTGGATACCATGCCGGCCGGCCCATGTCCGTGGTAAGAGCCCATGGAGATACCGAGAGACGTGGAGAAATCCGCATAGCCCAGCTGCCCTAGTTCTTTTGCCAGCCACTCCGTGGGCTTATCTGTGTAGACAAGCTTGTAGCCGCCCTGCGTGAATCCGTTCATCGGGACGGGAGGGTGCAGATCGTATACACGTTTCTGCAAGAAGGATTTCCAATCGTAGGGTGCAACTTCGTTCAGGTCTCTCACCACATCGTTCAGTGTGTACTGGTCCGTAATCATGCTGCCGTTATAGACGCCAAGAAACTTCTTACAGAAATCATCCAGTGACTTTTTGCCGTCGGTCAGCTCACGAATCTTTGTATCTGCGTCCAGCCAGATCAGTAGCCCTTCCATGTAGTAATCTTCCTGACGCTGATAACTGACCCAGCTCACCGGGCGGCGCTGGGAGATGATCGGCTGATTCGTCGTGTCGACCAGCGGGCGCCAGTCGCGACCGGGGCTGATGGCATAGTTCGCGGCGATGCGCGCGAAAATATCGCGCGTCTCCTCCGGCGTGCGCATGCCGGCACGCGCGGTCAGCACGTTGCCCCAGTATTCCGTCATGCCTTCATACACCCATAGCAGGTCGTCACGCATGGGCACATTGAAATTCGGTGTCCACAGATCCGCTGGTCTGCGAAATTTTCCGTTCCAGGAGTGCGTGTACTCATGCGCCAACAGATCGCGCTCAAGCACGCCATTCGGCCAATCCGTCAGGTAATTCGCGGGTTGTCCATCCTCACTCGATTGGTGGTGCTCCAGTCCCACTCCACCGACCTTGTTGCTCATCAACAACAGGAAATCGTAGTGCTTGTAGTGGTGGGACCCGTACAGCTTGTCAGCTTCAGAGACCAGCTTCTTGTGTTCCTCCAACTCTTCGGGAGTCATTTTCAGATCGTCCGCAGTATCTGCAAACAAATCCAGATGTACGATGTCGGTCGAGGTGGGCGACAGGTCAACCCGCTTGAAGTAGAGGCCGGCATACAGAGGCGAATCCAGCAGAGTGTTGAGTGGGGTCTGTTGAAATTTGACGGTGTCACTCTGGTCAGACGCAGTCTCGAGAGCTGTCGCGTATTTCCATCCGCTGGGGAGCTTCAAGGTGGTATCGACGGGAATATCGCGGGAAAAATATCCGGCTGGGTACATCACCACTTCATTCCATTCAAGGTCCGCGATGGCGTCGGAAATTTCAATGCGACCGGCACTCGGTTTGATCGGAGACAGGTAGTCGAAGTCGAGACCCACGGTTTTTGCGCCTGCGGTGAGCGGCACGCGGAAGGCGTACATGTTCACGCGGTCGCGCACCCATTGCACGCGCTTGCCATCTACTGTGGTGATAATGCCGGCCAGGCTTTCGATGGGGCCAGAGGGTTCATGGTCGCCCGGAATCCATTCCGGATAGAGCAGCACCATTTCTTTTGCGCCCGGTTCTGCGGGAATCTCCTCATGCACCTTTTCCACGCGGTCCACGATGTTGGTCAGGTCAACGGTCAACTGAATCGGGCCGATATACGGCTTGTCGAGCGGCGCGACAATTGGCGGCGGCATCGGCACCGGCTGCGGTTGCGCTTGCGGTTTTGATTGCGCCAGGGCGCAACAGGTGAAGGCGGCGGTAGAAACGACGACAAGGCAGGCGAAACGCATCATGGCATCGAGTGTAATTGTTGGTGGAGTTGGTGTGTCAACCGCAACTGACCTGCGGCAATGGTTTCGTTGCCGCCAGATGCGCATCGAAGTGGTGACGCAGGGGGTGAGCCGAGCTACAAAAAAGGCTGGAATTTCACAGCTACTTTGCAGCCAGCGTATCGTAGGATTTTCTGAAGGATGCAGCCTATCGCTTATCTTGCCATTGCCGGCCTGAACCATATCCGCGCCATCGATCTGCTGATCGTTGTTCTCTATTTGGCGGGCATCACCTTATTCGGTCTGCACTTTCGCGGTAAGGGAGATTCTCTCCGCAGCTATTTTCTGGCGGAACGCACGATCCCGTGGTGGGCGATTTCGTTGTCCATTGTTGCCGCTGAAACCAGTACGCTGACGATCATTAGTATTCCAGGTCTGGCTTTCACCGGCGATTTTGGATTTCTGCAATTGGTCATGGGCTACCTTGTTGCCCGTGTTGTGCTGTGCCTTGTGTTTTTGCCTGCGTATTTCCATGGCGAACTGCTCACTGCTTATCAACTGATCGATCGGCGGTTTGGTCCCAGACTGCACAAAGTCACGGCGACCGTATTTCTTCTTACTCGCGCGGCTGCGGAAGGCGTGCGCCTGTTCGCTATTTCGATTTTGATCGGCATTGCAATCGGCACCAGCGATATCGCCTCGATTGTCATCATTACCGTGTTGACACTGCTGTACACGATCAAAGGAGGCATGGCGGCTGTCATCTGGACGGACGTGATGCAGATGTTCATTTATATCGGAGGTAGCCTTGCTGCCTTGTGGGCGCTGGGGCATCAGGTACCCGGTGGATGGAGCATGATCCACCAGGTGGGGCAAGCGGCAGGGAAGTTCACCGTGTTTCACTTTGCGTTGAACCTGACGACGACTTATACATTTTGGACGGGACTCATCGGCGGGTGTTTTCTAACCATGGCGAGCCATGGTACGGATCAGTTGATGGTCCAGCGCTTGCTGGCTGCGAGAAATCTACGCGAATCGCGCCTCGCGCTTTTGTCCAGTTGGATCATCGTCGCGTTGCAGTTCCTGCTCTTCCTTTGCGTGGGCGCGGGACTCTATGTGTATTACACGCGCGTCGCACCGGGGACGACGTTTTCCAGCCCCGACAGGATATTCCCAGCGTTCATTGTCGATCACATGCCTGCGGGCATTTCGGGATTGATCATCGCGGCTGTGCTGGCCGCAGCCATGTCAAACTTAAGCGCCGCGCTCAATTCGCTTTCTTCCACTACTGTCGTCGACTTTTATATGAAGCTTCGTCCCAACGCCGCAGGGCGGGAGCGGTCGAGTGTTTCGCATATTTCCACCTTCTTCTGGGCGGTCGCGTTGTGCGGGCTTGCCTTCATTTCGCGCGGAAGCAAACACGTGGTCGAAGTCGGGCTCTCCATTGCGTCGGTCGCCTATGGGTCTTTGCTGGGAGTGTTTCTGTTAGGTACGCTGACCCGCCGCGCCAATGAGGCCGGAAGCATTGTCGGCATGATCCTAGGACTGGGTGTGAATATTTTTCTGTGGCGTCAGCCCGGTCCCATCGCGTTTCATATTGCGGGAATCCACGGCGTGTTGCCCAGGATCGCGTGGACCTGGTATGTGGTGATTGGAACAGTGATCACTTTCAGCGTTGGATATGTATTCAGTCTGCTGTTGGCGCGCACGCGATGGGGGCAACAGCCGCGCGCGCAACGGGAACTCGCGACGTAGACGGATGTCGGCAAAATACCGTTCGATGCGAAAGCCTACTTCGGCAGTTTTGCAAGTCGAGAGTTGAGAAATTGTTGGAAGATTGCGAACCGTTCGGCACGCGGTACCCGCTCCGGCCCAATCCGTCGGCCTAACTCCTGGCACAAATCTGTGTTCGTTTGATACACCGGCCACGCCGGCAACGCGGAGTTGTTGGGATTGCCTGTTTTCGCAAACTGCACCCAATATCCAATGATGGCGTTTGAAAGTGTCTTGTCGTAGGGCTGATGGACCCAGGTAGTCCAGTACTTGTTGCTGAGGAACATACTTTCTTCGCTGTGAAACGCGCCAAGAGAAGCGAACTCTCCGGCTCCAACATAGGTGAAGTGATAGAGGTAGGCGGGCTGGTGAATTTGGGCCATTTCAATCGCAAGCAGGCGCGCGCCGAAGCCGAAGTCGAAGTCCGTATCCATGGTTCGAAACACAGCGGGGACGGCCTTATCCGATGTTGCCGGATACTGTAGGAACACTTTGTCTGCCATCGAGCCAAATTCGCGACGAAGCCACTGCCAATATTCGTCGACGGTTTTGGGGCGATTGGATTTGCCGCCCACCAGCGGGCTGGCAAAGATTGACACCTCGTCATTGTTGCTGCCGACGATCACTGGAATTTTTGCCTGCTTTCCGTTCGCAAATGTAGTCGCGGGTTGCTCCGGAAAGAACCAGCCATCGACAACCGGCTCAAGATCGATCCGGTCGTCTTTTGCGGCCGTCATCAGAAGCTTTTCTGCAGGCAACGCGCGCAATGCCGCGAGGGATTTTGGGCCTGATTGTATTCCGAAATCCTTGGCAAGTAATTCTCCATTCGTTTCTGCCTGTCGTATTGTTGGGTACACGGAATCGACGCAAACGCCACTTTGCATGATGGCTCGTTGAAATAAACCGGCGGCAATGGGGGAGGCCATCAGGTTGCAGATATCCAATGCACCGGAGGAAGCGCCGAAGACTGTGACGTTGTTGGGATCGCCTCCGAAACGGCTGATATTTCGTTTCACCCAGCGCAGAGCTTCGACCTGATCCAGGTGACCGTAATTTCCAGAAACGTGATGCGGTGATTCGGCGGCAAGCGCGGGATAGGCGAAAAATCCAAAAACTCCCAGCCGATAATTCAGGCTGACGACGACCACGCCTTGCCGAGCGAGGGTCGCTCCCAACGGCGGCCACTCGGCGGAGCCTTCCACGTTTCCGCCACCGTGTACCCAGACCATGACCGGCAGCGTCGCCGCGCCATGCAAATTCGGCGTCCACACGTTCAGGTAGAGACAAGCTTCGTTAGTCACCATTTTTTGAATGCCCAACATTTCCGGTAGCCAGGGGCTGGGCGTTTGCGGACAGGCCGGGCCATACTTTGTGGCTTTGCGAATGCCTGACCACGCCGGAGGTGGCTGCGGCGGCCTCCAGCGCAACTTGCCGACCGGTTGCGCAGCATAGGGAATACCGAGAAATTTCGCAATATGTGGCGCCCCGGCAGCCCATGCACCTTGCAACGTTCCGGAGTTAATGTCTGCTTGCGGAGCCGCGCTCTGCGCATGCACGCGAAAAAAGCCGGCGCTGAAAAAAATGAGTGCGGCTGCGACGCTCGCTGTCCTGGGACGCGTCAATCGTGGTGGGTGCAGATGGAAACGCATGCGGGGCTCCAATCTCTTGCTACAAATATTTCTTACAATATATTTGCATCGATGGTTTCGTCCGTTTCAGCCAGGGCGCTGCTTGCAAGTGAATGGTCGAATACGGAGATCAGGTGCTACTCTGGTTTTTTCTTGTGGGATGTCCTGCTCGACCTTCTAAGTGAATCGTCTGCTGCATTTCAGACGATCAATGGATTGCAATAGCAATCCGGAAATCCATGGAAACGATGAAAAAAACTGCCTCGCGCGTTCGGCGCTGTTGCCTTGTCTTTCCCGCATTTCTGCTGGCCTGCCTTGTGGCTCAGGCGCAGGAAACGAGTACGCGCTTTGTGGTTTCCGTTCCCGTCGCCAACATGTTTTCCAAACCTTCTGCCGATGTCGATGTGGTTTCACAGGCCATCTTCTCGATGAACGTCGATGAAGTTGCGGAGCAGCCCGGCTGGGTGAAGATTCGAACTCCACGAGATGGATACACGGGCTGGGTTTCTCGCGCCGACCTGGTGGAGCTTCACGGGGGCACTGGGTATGCCACGACAGGCGAGATTGCTGAGGTCGAAGAGCTTCGTTCGCATCTCTATCGGGAACCAAACGTGACAACGCAAGCGCCCTTGATGACGCTGCCGTTCGAGGCGCGTATGGAAGTGCTTCAGGAAATGCCGGGCGGACGCTGGTTGAAGGTGGAGCTTCCGGATCAGCGCGTGGCGTGGGAGCAGCAGGGCGATGTTGCCTTGAGCGCGAACGGTGGCGCGGATCTTGCCCCGAACATGGCAATTAAGCAGATGGTGAAGTTCAGCCATCGCTTTTTGGGCCTGCCATATACCTGGGGAGGCACTTCCAGCTTTGGGTATGACTGTTCGGGATTTGTGCAGATGCTGATGCGGCAACGCGGTTATTTGATCCCGCGCGATGCCGATGTGCAGGCTGCGTGGAGTGGGTTCAAGCCGGTGAAGGTTTCAAAACTTCGCGCGGGGGATGTGTTGTTCTTCGGCAGTGACGGCAAAATCACGCACACTGGAATGTTTATAGGCCACGGAAAATTTATTCAGGCGACCACGCATGAGCACCCGGTGATTCAGATCAGCAAGCTGGATGCACATTGGCGCAAGCTGCTGGTAGTCGAACGGAGAGTCAAATAATGAATCGTCGCAATTTTGTGCAGACCGCCGGTTTGGGTGGACTGCTTGCATGCCTGCCGGGGAAGTCGTTCGCCTTGGCGGACGAAAAGAAAACATCCAAGGGAGGTACCTCGGTCGAGACAGATATTTATCGTCTGAAGCTGCGCCATACCTGGACGACTACGATGTCTTCCAGCACCTATCGCGATATTCTTTATGTTCACTACAACCACGACGGCATCAGCGGAGTGGGCGAGGGCGCGCCGATTGTGCGCTACAAAGAAGACGCTAAGGGCGCGCAGGCCGCTGTCGATTCCGTGCTGCCCATGCTGGATTCCTCCGACCCGACACAATTTGAAAAAGTCATCTCTGAAGTTTTCACTCGCGTGCCCGGACAATGGGCAGGGAAAGCCGCCATCGACATTGCCTTGATGGATTGGATGGGGAAGAAACTTGGAGTCCCGCTGTATGAGTATTTTGGGCTGGACCCGAAAGATGCGCCGGTGACAGATTTCTCCATCGGGATCGATACTCCTGCAATTACGCGCGAGAAGGTGAAGGAAGCGGCGGCGTTTCCGATTTTGAAAATCAAAGTGGGACTGGACACGGACGAGCAGACGATTGCGGCAGTACGCAGCGTGACCGATAAGCCGCTGCGTGTGGATGCCAACGAAGGCTGGACTGATCGAGAAGTGGCGGCACGCAAGATCGACTGGCTTTCCAAACAGGGTGTTGTATTTGTGGAGCAGCCGATGCCCGCAGACCGAATCGATGATCTACGCTGGCTGCATGAGCGCGCCAGCCTGCCGCTGATGGGTGATGAATCCTGCCGTCACCCGGCCGATATTCCTAAATTGGTGGGCGTGTTCGATGCGCTGAATTTCAAGCTGGATAAAACCGGCGGCATGATGCAGACCTACATGATGATTCAAATGGCGCGTGCGCTGGGCTTCAAAACGATGCTGGGGTGCATGGTGTCCAGTTCGTGCAGCATCACTGCCGCGGCTCACCTGTCTCCGCTGGTCGATTACGCGGATCTCGACGGCAATCTTCTTGTCGCGAATGATCCTTATCGAGGCGTCACCGTGAAAGACGGGCAACTGATTCTGCCGAACCGGCCTGGACTCGGGCTGCTGTCAGCATAGGAGCTTGCATATCGTGGGTCGGAAATCACTCGGTCACTTCGATTGCCATCTCTCGCGAGGCTTTGTCGCGCCAGGCTTTGTGCGGGTTGCTTGCGTTGGCGTCGCTCTGGGGCTGGCGTCGTCAATTGCACTTGTTGCTCAGGCGACGCGGAAACAATTCACGCTGCAGCAGGTGCTGAGCGCGCCCTTCAACTCCGAGCTGATCGCAGCGCCTGTGAAGAATCGGTTTGCGTGGATATCGAATGCTGAGGGACGGCGGAACATCTGGGTCGCCGAGCCTTCCGGCGACGGCTATACATCCCGCGCGATTACAAACTATCCGCACGATGATGGTCAGGAAATATCCGGGGTGCAATGGTCGCCCGAGGCAGATTCCATCGTTTATGTTCGCGGCAGCGATCCCGATAATGCGCAAAAAATGTCTGCCAATCCTGCGTTGCTTCCGCAAGGTGTGGAGCAGGACGTGTGGCTGGCGTCACTCGATGGAAGCGCTCCGCGCAAGCTTGGCCCGGGCAATTCGCCCGCATTTTCTACCCGTGGGGACGCTGTTGCGTGGGTGCTGGATGGACAAATCTGGTTTCTATATTTGAACGGTACCGACGCCAAGCCCACGCAACTGCTGCATACGCTTGGCACCTGCGAAACGCTTCGCTGGTCCCCGGATGGGACGGCCCTTGCTTTCGTCAGCGATCGCACCAGCCATAGTTTCATCGGCGTCTATTCATTCGCCACAAATACGCTGGAGTATCTCGATCCGGGCTCCGATCATGATCGCTACCCGATGTGGTCGCCCGACAGCCGTCAGATCGCCTTCATTCGCGTTCCGTATTACAAGCAGGAGAACTTTGACGAACCGCATCGCGCCGGCCTGCCATGGTCGATTCGGGTTGCGGATGTTGCCACCGGCAATGGTCACCAGGTTTGGAAGGCCGATCCGGGGCCGGGCAGTTTTTTTTGGGAAATCGTCGGCTTCCATCAGGTTTTTTGGACCTCGGACGACCATCTCATTTTTCCCTGGGAGCGCGATGGCTGGACCCACCTTTACAGCATTCCGGTGCAGGGCGGCCCGGCAAAATTACTGACGCCGGGAAATTTTATCGTCGAGTACGTATCCATGAGTCCCGACCGCAAAACCATCGTCTACTCTTCCAATCAAAATGACATGGATCGGCGACACGTATGGAAACTTTCGGCTGCGGGAGGAGCTCCCGACGAGCTGACCCACGGAACTGGAATCGAAACCGCGCCGGTGGTTGCAAGCGACAATCGCACAGTCGCAGTGTTGCATTCCGATGCCAAAATTCCCATGCGTCCGGCGGTGATTGCGCGCGGTGGCCAGCTTGAGAATCTGGCGCCACATACGATTCCTGCAACGTTTCCCGCGTCCAGCATGGTCACTCCACAGCCCATCCTTTACAAGTCGACCGACGGCATGCAAATTCACGGGCAGCTGTTTCTTCCCGATGGCGTTGACAACTGTGTTCGCCATCCCGCTGTGGTTTTTGTTCATGGAGGGTCGCAGCGCCAGATGCTGCTGGGCTGGCATGACATGGACTATTACTCGAATGCCTATGCGATGAATCAATACCTGGCCAGTCAAGGATATGTTGTGCTTTCCATCAACTATCGCAGCGGCATCGGCTATGGGCTCGACTTTCGGGAAGCGCTGCACCTTGGCGCAACTGGGGCGAGTGAGTTCCGAGATGTGAAAGGCGCGGCTCTTTATCTGCAAAGCCGTTGTGACGTCGAGCCCGCACACATCGGTATTTGGGGCGGAAGCTGGGGTGGCTTTCTGACAGCGCTCGCTTTGGCGCGTGCCTCGGATTTGTATGCCGCCGGCGTCGATATGTCGGGGGTGCATGACTGGAACATTGATCATCCAGAAAATTTTGCCATTTCCGACACCGCGGCCGATCCTAACGCCAGGTGGCGTCTAGCGTGGGAATCTTCGCCGCTCTCTTCGGTAAAGACGTGGCGCTCTCCGGTGTTGCTGATCCAGGGCGATGACGATCCGGAAGTGCCATTTCTGCAAACTGTGGAGTTGGCATCAGCGCTTCGGCAGCAACAGGTCCCGGTTCAGGAATTGATTTTCCCCGATGAAGTGCACGGTTTCCTGCTGCATCGGAGCTGGTTAGCGGCCTACACGGCGGGGGCGAAGTTTTTCGACGAATATCTGAAGCCTTCCGCGCCGCAATCGGTGCCTGCCGCCCACTAAGGCCCAAACCCCGCATTTCTATCCTGGCTCAATATTTTAGGCACAATGCATCCAACAAATTTGAGAAAAGAGCATCTAAGTGACTGATTGCCGCGACGATATCTGATCTGCTTCCGCTGTGGGTTTGAACGGCGGCATGTCACATCGAGCATGAAAACAGAAGTAATATCGCGGATGTGGGAAGTAGCGTTTGGCTTTGCCGGATTTGCGAGACTGGCAATGCACCAGCGCCGCCCACAAAATGATTCCCGAGGAAGATTATCGGAGTGAAGCAACTGAGATTCTGGAACGTACAACGCGCCTTGCTCTATCTCTTGATTGTGTTTGCGATGTTGTCGCTGCCGCGTGCGTATGCGGCCACCTGCAAAAGCCAATCGGAAATGACGGCAGCCGAGCGAGATGCCTTGTCGAGTGCCGCGCGTGCGATGGCTGGCGAGGTGCAGAGCGGCGACGTGCAAGCTCTGAAGGCAAAAACCATTCCCGCAGTGGCCGCCAACTTCGGGGGAATTGCCGCGTCAGTCGCAAATCTAAAACCACTTGTGGAGCACGCCACCCTGACGGTCGATGACCTGTATTCGCTGGACGCGTCGACGGACCCGGCTGGTAGCGCTGATACGGATTTCTTTTGCGGAAATCCAATCATTGTCTTTCACTTTACGAATCTGCCTCCGGCAAAGTATGCGTTGGCGATTCTTCACGCCACCGGAGTTGCGAAGCCGCAGCAAATCTCTCTGGTGCTGTCTGAAACCACGCCAAACCAATGGATGCTGGCTGGATTTTTCAACCGCCCGATGACGGAAGCCGGCCATGACGGCCTTTGGTATTGGGAGCGGGCGCGAGAATTCGCGCAAAAGAAATGGAACATGGCGGCATGGTTCTACTATCAGACGGCCGCATATTTGTTGGATCCGGTGCCATTCCTGGCCAGCCCGAATTTGCAGAAGCTGCAGGAAGAAGCGAGCAAAGTTCGGCTGGCGAATCTTCCCGGCGCCACGCCGATGACGCTGAATGTTCATGGCATTACTTTCCAGATCACAGGAATGCAGCCGACTACGGAACTGGGTCCATGGGACCTGGAAGTTCACTATGTTCCCGACGCGGCGCATCAGGCGCAATTGAACAATCCTGCGGCTGCCAGGCAGCAGGTGATCGATGTGATGACGGCGCTACTGGAGCAGAATCCTGGATTGCGCGAAGCGTTTCATGGCATGTGGGTGCGTGCGTTTGAAGGCGATGCGTCTCTGTTCGCGTTAGAACTGCCCATGGATCAGATTCCTGCGGGAACTCAGCCACCGCCGAGTGCAAGTCCAGTGGCGCAGCAAAAAACTCCTGTCACCCCATACGATCCGACCAAGCCCGAAGTTCAGCCCAGTCTGACTGTGGACCGCGATCCGGTTCTTTCGCCCGATATGGAAGTGAAAGCGCCGGTCGCTCCCGGAACTGCTGCAGCCACCACCCAGGGCGGCGAAATTCAAAAGGGAAAGTCCGGTGTCTACACGCTGCGGGAAGATGTGAATGAAGTCGTGCTGAACTGCACCGTGGTGAACGAGCAGGGGAAGCTGGTCAAGGACCTGCAGAGCGCGGATTTTCACGTGTGGGAGGATGGCACACCTCAGAAGATTGACTCATTTCAGTTTCAGGACCTACCTGTATCCATGGGCATCCTCGTCGATAGCTCAGGTTCCATGCGGGATAAGCGTGCCGCTGTCGATGCAGCCGCGTTGGAACTGGTGAGGGCGTCGAATCCTGACGACGAGGCGTTCATTGTTAATTTTTCCAATCATGCGTATCTCGATCAGGATTTCACTTCCAACATTTCCAAGCTGCAACAGGGTCTGGAACACTTCGACCCGCAGTTTATGACGGCGCTGTACGATGCGGTGGTGGCGTCCGCGGATGAATTGTCTAAGAACGCGAAACACCCGAAAGAAGTATTGATCATCATTACTGACGGGGCGGACAATGCATCGCGATTGACGCTGGAACAGGCTGTTCATCGCGTTCAGTACATGGGCGGTCCGGTTGTGTATTCGGTTGGCCTGCTGTTTGGCGACGATAAAGACGAAGCAGCGCGCGCGAAGTCGGATCTGGAAACGCTTTCGGCGGACACGGGCGGTATCGCGTACTTTCCGCAGTCGCTGCAGGACGTGGATGAGATTGCGGCTGAGATTGCCCGTGATATTCGCCACCAGTACACGATCGGCTATCATCCCACGAGATCGGTCACCCTGGGCGGCTTCCGAGTGGTTCGGGTGGAGGCGGAAGCGCCGGGGTACGGCAAGCTGATCGTAAGAACCAGCAAAGGATATTACCCCAAGGTGGAAATCCAGCAGAAACAAAAGATGCTGCAGGTGCAGCCGATCGAGCCGAAGCCTTAACGGCAAGGCACACGCGACTCCCTCTACAAGGGGGTCAGCGTGTGTTTTTGAGAATGGCGAGCCGCAGGTTGTGTGGCTGGCACAGCATCATCCGGATCAAAGTTCAACGAATAGGCGATTCAATCAGCGATGGATTGCGGCGAAGTGGAACCCTGTAGCATGGGGCCGACGCTACACTTGTCGATGATGCAAACCCGCGATAACGTCGCCGCATCGCAGGTTCGGTCAGACATCAAAACATGTGGAAGTCGACATCGATGACCAGCTGAACCGGGACCGGATGTCCCTGGAACATGGCTGGCTTGAACTTGTACTGGCGCACGGCTTCAACCGCTTTCTGATCGAGTCCCATGCCGAGAGGGTGCACCACATGCACATCCTCCGGATTCCCCTGGGCGTCGACGATTAATCCGATGGAAGCTACGCCCTGAAATTTCACGCGTCGAGCTTGATCCGTGAACTCCGGCACAACCCTGTGGATGACAACCGGTGCTGTTACGCCGCCGCCAACTGTCATTACGCCGCCGCCGTAGCCACCGACGGTTCCCGATCCGATCCCGCCGCCGTTGCCCGCGCCGATGCCACCACCACCGCCGACGCCGAAGCCAGAACCGCTGCCAGTGCCCTGCGACTTCATGACGACTTGCGTTGACTGCGGTATGCCCAAGTTGGGCATGTTGTTGTTGGGGAGCTTAATTTGCTGAGGCATCACTACGGCCGGCGCCACTGCCAGCTTCGGATGATCGACTTGAAGCTCCGGAGGATTGATCGGCGCCTTCTCGACTGGCGGCAAATGTCCCTTTTCGGCTTCGACCGGCTGATGGAGACCTCCTCCACCGCCACCGCCCATGGATTTTGGCGCAGGCGCAGTGACGGGTGGAATGTAGGGCTGTACGACGACCGGAGTCACTTCTGCCTTTTGAGGAACAACGATGTGGTTGCGCGCCTGGATGATGAACCAAACGAGGGCGGCAAAAACCCCGGCATGTAAAAGGAACGAGAGCATGCTGGAGGCAGGGCTGCGCTTGACTGCCATGGGATCGGCAACTGCGATCGGCTGCGAAACCAGCTCCAGCGGTGGCAATTTTTCAGGGAAGAAGAAATCGCGAAGATTTCCAAACAGGCATGTGAACAGGCTCTCGTGCGGCAACTCCCGTCCCACAGGTAGCTGCGTCGACGTCAGCTGCAATTCCGGTCTTGGCGGAAACGAGTCGGGCCGTTTTCGAACGTGCAAAGGTTCAAGGGACGGTCTTAGCTCAGGATTTGTCAATGCCGGGTTGCCCATAACTTTTCGCTGGGAGGCAGAACCCCAGCATCTCCTTCAAGAATGTGAAACCAACCACTCAATCGTTTTCCGGGCCACACCATAACTTGGATGATCAAGATGGCTGGCCGGAATTGAAATTTTTGATTACCAGATGTCCTTGTCGCTTCCGGTAATCTTTTGTCCCACGGCAGCCGCAGTGGCCAGCCATGGCAATAGACTGAGACGGGCGCTACTATGCAACTCGCGCTTGCGCAGCAACCCGGTCAGTTGTGTTCCGTACAGGCTTGCAGATTGCGGCATAATGGGCACCCGCAGAAAATCCTTGCGAAAGAAGATTTCCTCGCCGCCGAACTTTGACGATTCTCTGACGAATCGCGGCAGATCGAGGCCCGTGCCGCGATATTGCTTCACGTAGTCTGACACGATCGCCAGGTAGGTTGCCACACCTTCCCAGATGCCACAGTTCGTTGCGGAATATCGCAGGTCGTCGTAATCGACCGCGCCGGATTCGACCAGCGCTGCAGAGTCAACCACATCGCAAAGGCGGAAGTAAAAATGCCGGTACATGCGTTGCAGCGTGGAGATCATGAGCCGATCAGACGGCGATGTCACGCGGAAGCTGTAATCCTCAATGCGAATCAAACGCGTACGCCCCATCAGACGGTCTGCCAGGGTGATCTGCTCTCCGGTCTGGCCGAGACGCCCAACGTGAATCTCGACGGATTCGCGCAATCCGGGAATCAGGAAGTTCCATTTGCAAGCCAGTCGATCGCCCCAGCTTCTGGCAGCCAGTTCCGCCTGGAAGTGCCGCTTCATCAACGACACGACTTGCTCCGGAGGGGCATTCGAATACAAATCCAAATCGCTGCCGAGGTCCGGCCAATGATCCAGCGACTTGATAACGGCGATGTCAAGGCCCTGTTCTTCAAAGGCGCTGCAAATGGCGTGCAGAAAGGGAAGCGCATCCTTGATGCGCGCACGTTCTGCGGCCAATGCTGCCTCAGTCCACTCCACCCGCGAGCCGTCCTGAGCGTCCTGAAAGATTTTAAGGGCGATCTCGAATCCACGCACCACCACGTGGTTTGAATTCGCCAGAGCGACCAGGTCAGCAAACTCTTCCCGGCCGATTCCAATAATTTCCGAACTCAGGGCGGGGTTGGATTGCACGGATACATCGCCGGCATGCTTCGACAAAAGCAAGCGAGAGAGGGTGACCATGGATTTAGACGAAATGGACTGGGCTGTCGGCTTAGGCATAAGGCAGTAGTTTTCTCACTTTGAGTTAGGTGCTGGTACTTCAGAATTTGGAACTACGGGCGGCCGAGCTTTTAGGGGAGCGTTGCTCGGTTCTGCCGGGTGATCGCTGCGACGGATTAATTCGATCGGGCCCGTCTGCCGACGTGCTGCCTGACGATACGCGTCGATTTCGCTATCTATTTTTTGATGGCTCTCGCTCGCAACTGTGTCCAGGTCCTTACCTTCGGCGGACCCTTCTGTAGCCAGGCCGACGCGGGCGTTCGCGTCATCGGCGGTGCGCGCTTTGGAGTAGTAGAATTGCGCCGTCTCAAGGTCTCCGTTTTTCTCGGCGACATAGCCCAGGTTGTTCAGTGAAAACGCACTGTTAGGGTCGAGCGAGTAGGCCTGCAGAAAATCTTTCTTCGCTGCCGCCCAGTCATTTTGGTTGACCGCGAAAACGCCATGCAAGGTCAACATACTTGCCTCTAACTCAGTGTCGGCTTCATTGTGAATGCGTTTTCTTAATAGCTGCGCGCTTTCAGCGGCGACCTTGCTAATCGGCTTTCCTCGGGTGGCGCGATTCAGTGTAACGACGACGGGCTCAGTCGAGTGTGAATCGGCTGCCGCATCATAATTTTGCAGGGCGCCTGTGAGATTTCCAGTGGCTTCCTCCGCTACCCCCAGATTGTTCAGGGTGAAGGGATTTTGCGGATCCAGGGCGAAGGCCTGGCGAAGCATTACGAGCGCTTCGAAATTTCGATCCTGTGCCAAGAGCTGAATCGCCTCGACGTTCATCCGATTCACGCGCATCGGCTTATCCTTCACGTCGTTGAGCGCAAATGTCAGCGGCTTTCCTTCCAAATCCTTGGCGTTACTCAGGTCAATTCTGGCCGTGCTGCCCTGTTCTGAAGCGAGCTTATAGAATTTTTGTGCGCGGTCGAGTTTTCCCTGAAGCTCGGAAATGTATCCCAAATTGTTTAGGGTGAAAGGGTCCGCAGCATCGTACAGGTAAGCCTTGTAGAAAAGGGCTTCGGCTTTTTCATAATCATGCTTGCGGACGGCATCGACGCCCTCGCGATTCAATCGTTGGACAGGCGTCAGCTCGCTGCGTCTGGGAATCGTGATTCGGATATCTTTTCCCCATGCGTGGTGAAATCCGGTGCCCGCGATCAGCACAATGGCACACAACAGCCGAACACGTGTCAAAGTCATCGCGAGTTTTTCACCTTTCTGCTCGACTGAAAAGCGCGAGCCATGTGGGGGGACTATTAATAGATAGTTAAGATGCGCAATATCCAAATGTGTTGCCAAGGCTAAAGCCTGTTATTGGGGGTCTTCTGCCAAAGAAAAATTGCACCTGGTGCCAAGCCACCCGGCTCGATTTGCGACCATCAAACAGTGATGCTGAAAAAATATGGATCGGTCAGGGTGTGGCAATGGTTCGTCTTTTCGCCGGAATGATAGTGCTAGCTGGCATGACAATCGCGCAAGTATCGCTGGCAGCACAAAATCCAGGGCAAATTCCGGACATCCAGCCGCCCGTGGCCGAGACCACTGCGGTCGATCTGCCTGCCTTGCCAGCCCCGCCCCAGGGGAGAAGCACGGTGGAGGGCGGCACCATCCGCAGTGTCGACCCGGTGCGCGACCAGCTAACCCTGAAAGTTTATGGCGCCAAGCCGATGAAAATTCTGTATGACGCAAGAACCCAGGTGTACCGGGATGGAGTGAAAGCTCCGCTGAGCGACCTGCACGCCCACGACCATGCTTCGGTGCAAACGGTGTTGGATGGCACCAAGATTTTTGCATTGAGCATTCACATGCTGTCGCAGGCTCCGGAAGGTGAAACCCAGGGGCAAGTGCTGGATTACGATGCTGGAACTGGACTCTTGACTATGACTGCGGCTCTATCAGGACAACCGATCAGGCTGCACGTTCCAGCCGGAATCTCAGTCGTTGGCGTTGGACAGGTTAAGATTTCTTCGCCAAGCGCGGGCCTTCAAGACCTGGTGAAGGGAACTCTGGTATCTGTTCGGTTCGACTCCAGCAATAATGGGCGAGGTGTTGCACGACAGATCTCGATTCTCGCCACTCCGGGATCGTCGTTTGTATTCACCGGCAATGTGGTTTCGCTCGATCTGGCTAAGAACCGCCTCGTCTTGCTCGATCCAAAGGACGATCAAACTTATGCGATCGTTTTCGATCCGGGCCGGTTTCCTATGAGCCGCGATCTCCACCTTGGAACGCATGTGACCGTGACCACGAATTTCGATGGCGCCCATTATGTGGCGAATTCGATCAAGATCATTTAGCTTCTGCAGGCAGGGGATTCCAAGCTCAGGAGCAGCAGAGCGGCGATCTACGCTGCCTGCCGACATTTTCTAGTGGAATTTCGATGGCTGTCGATCGAGTAAGCTAATAAGAGCAGCTTCTTCGAGACGGGGTATCCCTGCCTGAGGTGAAATGGGTTCACGAAACAGGCGCGATTTTCTGAAACTATGTGCAGCATCGGTGCCCGCGCTGGTTATCGCAAACGCAGGAGTCGCGGAAGAAGTCCAGACCGGTGCGCCGAGTCGACCGGTATATCGCACGCCTTCCACGATCGACCGCTTCATCGACCCGCTCCCGATTCCGAAACGATTGACTCCGCAGGGTTCTCGGAAAGATAAAGTTCAATATCGCGTTCGCATGGTGGAATTCAAGCACCAGATGCATTCGCAGCTTCCACTCACGAGAGCGTGGGGATACGAGGGGCAATATCCTGGTCCAACCCTTGAAGCGATGACAGGCGTTCCCGTCGAGGTGATCTGGGAAAACCGTCTGCCTACCGAACATATTTTCAAGGTTGATCCGCACATTCATGGCGCGATGCCGCCAGCGCCAGCGGTCAGAACAGTACCGCATCTGCATGGCTCGCGGACGCGATCGGAAAGCGATGGATTGCCGGAGAAGTGGTTCGTGTCGGGAAAGTCGGTGCGCTATCACTACCCGAACGATCAACAGGCGGCGACGCTGTGGTATCACGACCATGCGCTCGGCATCACACGCTTGAATGTGTATGCGGGGCTGTCGGGTTTCTACCTTCTCCGCGACGCTCATGAGCTGAGCATGAATCTGCCTTCCGGCGATTATGAAATTCCGATGGTCATTCACGACCGCTTGCTGGATGACAAAGGACAACTTACCTACTCGCCGTCCTGGGAGGATGGTACTTCACCACCGGCCGGTGTTTGGGCGCCGGAATTTTTCGGTGATCTCGCGGTCATCAACGGCGCTGTCTATCCGCATCTGGACGTCGAACCAGGCCGCTATCGATTTCGAATATTGAATGGTTCAAACTCGCGGTTCTACAATCTCTACCTGAATCTTGCCCAGCACCCTACGGATATCCCTTCGCTCGTGCAATTCCATCAGATCGGTACGGATGGAGGTTTTCTCAGCAAGCCAGTTGAGATCGAAAGGCTGCTGATGGGACCTGCGGAACGCGCGGATCTGATTGTGGATTTTTCTGGACTTGAAGGCAAGGTTGTGACCCTGTCGAACAATGCTCAAGCTCCGTTTCCCGGATGGGACCTGCTGAATCCAATCCATCCGCCATTGGAGGAGTTGATGCAGTTTCGCGTGAGTCTCGCCGCCAGCAGCAAAGGGAAGTCCTTCAGCATGCCGGCAGAGCAGCCGTTACCAAAACTGGACGCGGCGGCATCGGTCATCACCAGGGATTTTGTGCTGTCAGAGTTGGTCGACAAGCAGGGAAAGTCGCTGGGTCTGCGAATCAATGGGAAGGGATACGACGATCCCGTAACAGAAACGCCCAAGCTCGATTCCACTGAAATGTGGCGATTCATCAACACCACCGACGATGCCCATCCGATGCATCTGCATCTGGTGCAATTTCAGATTCTGCATCGTCAGGGCTACAACCTGGGCGATTACATCGTGAACAAGAAACTGGTGTTTGTTGGAACGCCTCGCCCACCGGCCGCGAACGAGGCTGGATGGAAGGACACGGCAGTTGTTCGCCCATCGGAAGTGCTCACCATTATCGTTCGATTCGAAGGCTACACTGGCCGCTATGTGTACCACTGTCACATGCTGGAACATGAGGACAACGACATGATGCGGCCGTATGAAGTTGTAGCCGATACGGCGTAGAGACTATGTGAAGCTCAGGTTGCCGGCGGAAACTCAACCGCCGAGATAATCTCTGGCTTGAGGCTGCCAGCTGGACTGAGAAGAGGCCAGCCCTTGCGCAAAACATAGTCGAGCCAGGCACCGGCAACCTGCGACGTGAGGATCGCTGCCAGAACCAGGGTGGTGTAGAACTTCGGGCTGATGATTCCGGCCTCGAAGGCAACGCTCGCCAGCACAATTCCGGGACCTCCCCGAGCATTCGTGGTGACGGCGAGATTGATGAGGTCGAGACCGCGGAATCCGGCAAGCCGCCCGGCCAGTGAAACGGACAGCACTTTCACGATGCAGCTGCCGAGAATGAACGCAGCGATCATCGGCAGAGATATTCCATGCACCAGGTCCAGCTTGAGCCCTACGATCGCGAAGTAAACCGGAATGAAAACCGCGAACGATACCTTGCCAATCGCGTCCAGGGCGTCGGCGAAGAGTCTGCGTTTCTTGTGCACAACGGCGAATCCTGCCAGGAAGGCAGCGAACACCAGGCTCACATCCAGCGCACCTGCCAACACGCAATAGGCGAGCAGAACCGCAATCGCGTATCCCACGGGTGAGTGCCTGGCGAGCACATTGATGCGCGCCTTGTTGAACCTTTTCACGGCGCGTGGAAGTAGTGTGAGGCCCAGCAGGAAGAAGCCTACTGTCAATGCCAAGTGAAGCGACATCGCGCGCGTATTGAGCACGGACGTTCCGGCAATTGAAGTCGCCACCGCCAGTGCGAGCCAGAGAACGATGTCTTCCAGAACCGCTACTCCTAGAACGAGTCGCGCAAAGCGGGTGTGAAGGATTTTGAGATCCGCGAAGATCTTGGAGACCACGGGCACCGACGTGACGGCCACCCCAACCGCCAGAATGATGATGAGGGAAACTCGATTTCCGTGCGGTCCGGCAAGAGCAGGCCGGATCAGCCATGAACCGAAGGTTAGGCCCAGTACAAATGGCACGCCCGTGCCCACGATCGCCAGCCATCCCACTTCTCGACGTTCTTCCCGGCTGAAGAGCTCCCGCGTCTCCGCACCAGACAAGAACATCAGCAAGAGCAGGCCCAGCCAGTAGACGAAGCCCAATGTATGACCAGCATCGGCGGACTTGAAGAGGTTCGCAACGTAGGGCAATCGGCCAAGCAACGCAGGACCGAGTACGATACCGGCGAAGATTTCGCCGACGACTTTTGGTTGCCGCAGCTTTGCGAAGAGGTAGCCCAGCAATTGCGCAAGTCCTACAAGCAGCAGCAAGCTAAAGAGGATCGAGAACAACTCCGAATTCGACAACGAATGCCCCCAATAGTTGCAATTTGTTGGATGCCGCAACAGGCACTTACGGGCCCATATCCGTAGGCTGGCAAGAACTGTAGCCCAGCGATGCATCGCTGACGGGCGTGGGCGGGGTCGGAGGCGTGGCCCAGGGTGGATTGGTGAAATCGAAAAAGTCGAGCAGGTTGGGCTGGGCAGCGTCGCGAGCTGTTAAATGCGCGGAGGGGCCGATGAAGCGGTTCTCGACAAATTTGATGATGGCTGTGTGATCCATCGGTATGTGGGAAACGTAGTGCTTGCGGGTAAATGGCGAGATGACGATGTTCGGCATGCGGAAGCCAAGTTGTGCGGCGAAGCCCTGCTCCGCGGCGGCATCGTCTGGATGGCCGCCCGGCTCGGTGGCCGATGGCAGATCGCAATGACGCGTCGGCGTTCCCACGGTAGGGGGCAAGCAGGGAAAGTAGCTATCAGGATTCACCGCGATCGATGAGATATCCGGATAGTTTGCGACCTGAGAAGCATCGGTGAAGTCGTTGGAGTGACCGGGGACTGGCGGAACATGATCGTACGGTCCACCGCCTTCGTCGTAGCTGAAAAAGAAGACGGAATTCTTCCATTCCGGACTTGCCATAAGCGCATTCACGATCTTTGCCACCTCCGCCTGACCGGCCAGGATATGGCCTCCGGAGGAGGGATGCTCGTCGTTCACGCTGTAACCGGCTTCAATGAAGCTGAAACTGGGAAGCGTTCCATTGGTGAGATCGGTGTAGTACTGCGACAGCGGCGCAATGTGGGCTGTATCGATGCAAAAGGAGCTCTTGGGATCGCCGACTACGCTGGATGGCTGAGTAGGAGCGGCGCAGGTCCCGGTTGTATTTTCATGGAGGTACTGAAGCGAATACCCAAAGACGGAGAAGTCGGTTGAGGGATAGGCTGCGTTGGAACTGCCGGTGCAGTCATCCTCGCTGAGACAGTGGCCGTCCGTCACCGTGTAATAAATCTTCCACGATACCTTTGCGTCATCAAGCTCCTGGAAGATGGTTTCGATCTGCAACTGGGTAAGATGGTCTGTGTTTTCCGGGTCCCGGACCAGCCCCTGAGTGGTGCCTCCGGTAAAGGTCGCGATGCGATTGGAAATGCTATAGCTTGCTACCGGCGAGAACCACCGATCGGAAACCGCGAATTGAGATGCCATGTAGTAGTAGTAGTTGAGGAAGGTCTGGTCATAGTAGCCCATGGCGCGCTCGCCGGTCAGGTCCGTGAATTGGCCGGAACAACCGGTGCCACCGTTGGCGCAGGACTTTGCGAACCCTTCCGCGACATGCACAAAGCCGTCCATCAGGATTGGGCGTGTTGCCAGAAAGTCGTAGGTATTCACATCCCCGTAGCTCTCTTCCCACGCCGAGCTGTCGTCGTCGATGCAGGTGGTGGTGAACTTGTACAGCTTTTCGACTGTGCCCTCGTCGTCCTTGTTGCTGATGGTGTTTAGCTTGTCATCGATGCCATCTATGGTGTAGGTGACGCCGTCGTCACCCTGATTCCATCCATTGGCGACACGATATGGATTCAGCATGCCGAAATAACTATCGAAGGTGCGGTTCTCCTGCAGCATGAAAATCACGTGCTGGATGGCTGTTTCACTCCCCGCGGGAATCACGGTGACGGTCGCGCTCCGCATGGTGCTTCCTAGAGATCCACTGGCTTGCGCGGTGTAAGTAGTGGTAGCGGTCGGGCTGACGGATTGCGTTCCGCCGGTTCCCGACAGGGTATACTGGCTGCCATCCGTTCCCGTGATCACTATCTCTGTGGCATTGGTCGCCGTCGCAGTCAATATAGAGGAATTCCCTGAAGCGATCGACGATGGGTCCGCGGTGAGTGTAAGGGTGGGAGTCGAAGCTGCTGTCACCGTGATGTTGACCGCGGTGGTCAAAGCCCCGCCGCAATGATCCCACTCTTCGACGACAGTGTGCTGGACTCCCGTACTCAAGGTCAAAGAAGTGTTGATTTGCTGCGCCCCCTTGTCAAAATAAACTTCCTTGTTGTCCACGAAAACTCCCATGGAGGATACGCCCGCAGCGCAAGTGTTGGTGCTTGCTGACGCGACAAATTGCACTGGCGAAGTCACGGTGCTGTTATTTGCCGGTGAAGTTACCACGACGCCGTTGGTCTGGCCGTTGGAAGGAGAACCGACGGTGATATTGATCGGCGTGGACGTAGCTCCGCCGCAGTGGTCCCACTCCTCGACGACGGTGTGCTGGGCTCCAGCACTCAAGGTCAGCGATGTGTTGATCTGTTGCGCACCTTTATCGAAGTAGACCAGGCTGTTGTTCACGTAAATCCCCATGGACGATACGCCTGTAGAACACGTAGTCGCCGTGGCGGTCGCAGTGAATTGCACTGGAGAAGTGACGGTGGCGCCATTGGTTGGGCTGGTGACGGTTACGGTCGCCAAGGCAGGAACAGCAAAAGATACGAGTAGGAGTATGGAGTAGCGGAGAATCTTCATGGCTGGCCTTCCACGAATCGGGAACTCTCGATTTGCGCGTTCCTGAAACGGGAAAGGTCTGCAACAGGTCTCGTTGCCTTGAGAAGGTGCCGTTGGGGTACAGCTGACTACTCCAGGAATGCGTGTCGGCAGTTTTATTCTTCAGGTGCGCGTTCAATCAAACACTCAGATGAGACAAGGCGTATGTGGCGTTGCCCCGACCCACCTGAGAGATGAAAATAGCCTCCGTTTACGTCTTCCTCTCTACGGACCCATGCTGGCCGGGGTGCAGGTACTGGGACTCTGGTTCGCCGGGGCGGGCGTTGGTGGAGTCGGTGGAGTCATCCAAGGAGGGTTTGTGAAATCGAAGAAGTTCAGCAGGTTGGGCTGGGCAGCGTCGCGAGCCGTTAAATGCGCGGAGGGCCCGATGAAGCGGTCCTCGACGAACTTGATGACCGCAGTGTGGTCCATCGGAATGTGCGAAACGTAGTGTTTGCGAGTGAATGGCGAGATAACAATATTCGGCACCCGGAATCCGAGTTGCGCGGCGAAACCCTGCTCCGCGGCCGCATCGGTCGGATTGGCTCCCGGCCAGTCCGTCTTCAGGTCACAATGGCGCGTCGGTGTTCCGGGAGTGGCCGGCACGCAGGGGAAGTAGCTGTCGGGATTCACCGCGATCGATGAGATATCCGGATAGTTTGCAACCTGAGAAGCATCGGTGAAGTCGTTGGAGTGACCGGGGACCGGCGGGACGTGATCGTACGGTCCACCGCCCTCGTCATAGCTGAGGAAAAATACGGAATCCTTCCATTCGGGGCTGGCCATGAACGCATTCACGACCTTCGCCACCTCCGCCTGTCCGCTGAGGATGTTGCCGCCGGAACCTGGATGCTCGTCATTTTGACCGTAACCGGCTTCAATGAAGGCGAAGCTGGGAAGGGTTCCATTGGTCAGATCGGTGTAGTACTGCGACAGGGGCGCAATATGGTCTGGATCAATGCAGAAGGAGTTCGTGGGATCGCCTACGACGCTGGACGGCTGCGTCGGGGCGGTGCAGGAAGCTCCTGCAGCCGGCGTATATAGGTACTGATAGGAATATCCCAGGTTTGAGAAGTCGGTCGCGGGATAGGCTGCATTCGCACCCCCGGTGCAGTCATCCTCCTCGAGACAGTGACCATCCGTTACGGTGTAATAGATCTTCCACGATACATGCGCCTGGTCAAGCTCCTCGAAAATATTATCGATCTGGAGCTGCGTCAAGTGATCCTCATTTTGCGGATCCTGAACCAGTCCCTGAGTGGTGCCTCCGGTAAAGGTCGCGATGCGGTTGTCAATGCTCTTGTCCGATACTGGTGAGAACCAGCGGTCGGACACCGCGAACTGGGATGCCATGTAGTAGTAGTAGTTGAGGAATCCCTGGTCATAGTAGCCCATGGCGCGCTCACCCGTAGTGTCGGTGAAACTGCCGGAACAGCCGCCGTTCGCGTTGCATGATTTGGCGTAGCCTTCGGCGGTATGCACAAAGCCGCCCATCAGGATGGGGCGCGTCGCCAGAAAGTCATAGGTATTCACATCCCCATAGCTCTCCAGCCAGGCCGAGCTGGCGTCGTCAATACAGGTGGTGGTGAACTTGAACAGCGGATAGACGTCGCCCTCGTCGTCCTTGTTGCTGATGGTGGTCAGCTTGTCATCGATACCGTCGACGCTATACGTATTTCCGTCTTCGCTGGTTGTCCATCCGTTGGCGATGCGATATGGATTCAGCATGCCGAAATAATTATCGAAGGTGTGGTTCTCCTGCAGCATGAAGATGACGTGGTTGATGGAGTCGATGCTGCCTGGCGGGACGACTGCCACGCTGGCGCTGGCGGTGACTGTTTTGCCTCCCGATCCGGTCGCAGTTGCAGTGTAGGTTGTCGTGGCCGTCGGAGTCACGGATTGTGTGCCGCCGGTCGGCTGCAGGGTATAGGAACTGCCGTCATTGCCGGTCACGACTACCTGTGTCGCATTCGTCGCGGTCACGGTGAGAGTCGCTGAATTTCCCGACACCACAGATGTCGGATTCGCGAGAATAGTGACTGTCGGTACCGGAGCCGAAGTCACCGTTACAGTCGCTGTCGCTGTGGCCGACCCACCGGGTCCAGTTGCCGTGGCGGTGTAGGTGGTTGTTGCGGTCGGACTCACCGCTTGCGCGCCGCTGGTCGAAGCCAGCGTATACGAGCTGTTATCGGTCCCAGTGATGACGACCTGAGTGGCGTTGGTTGTACTGACAGTCAACGTCGATGAGTTTCCAGCAACGATCGAAGTGGGGCTGGCGGTCATGGTGACGGTTGGCTGCGGATTTGGCGTGACGGTCAGGGCCACAGGCGTCGAAGTCGCGGTCCCTCCGGGTCCAGTCGCAGTCGCCGTATACGTTGTTGTGGTGCTGGGGCTGACGGCTTGCGTTCCACCGGTCGCCTGCAGCGTGTACTTACTGCCATCGGTTCCAGACAGCGTCACCGCAGTCGCGTTCGTGGCTGTCACCGTCAAAATAGCGGAACTTCCTGCAGTCACCGAACCGGGATTCACGGTGACGCTGACAGTGGGCGCCGGATTCGCCTGCACCATTACGGTTGCGGCCGCTGTGACCTTTCCACCGGGTCCGGTCGCTGTGGCTGTGTAGGTGGTCGTTGCGGTCGGGCTGACGGATGGCGTTCCGCCGGACGGTTGCAGGGTGTACGAACTGCCATCGCTTCCGGTCAGCGTTACCTGAGTCGCGTTGGTTGCGGTCACGGTCAATACAGAAGGGCTCCCCGCAGTCACTGAAGCCGGGTTGGCGGTGATAGTGACGGTCGGCGGAGCACTCGATGCCACCACCGTTATGACTGCAGTTGCTGTGATCGTTCCGCCTGCGCCGGTCGCCGTGGCAGTGTAGGTGGTCGTTACGGTCGGGCTGACGGATTGTGTTCCACCAGTCGGCTGCAGGGTGTACGAGCTGCCGTCTGTGCCGGTCACCGTCACCTGGGTGGCATTGGTCGCGGACACGGTCAATGTAGACGGAGTACCGGAGGCGATGGAGGTGGGATTGGCAACAATGCTGACGGTAGGCGCCGGGCCCGAGCCTGCACCCATAGTCACAGTCACAGTTGCTGAGGTTTTTCCTCCGGTTCCAGTTGCGGTCGCGGTATAAGTGGTCGTCGCCGTCGGGCTGACGGATTGCGTTCCGCCGGTCGACTGCAGGGTGTACGAGCTGCCGTCCGTACCGGTCACCGTCACCTGAGTGGCATTGGTTGCGGAGACGGTCAATGTAGTCGGGCTTCCCGAGGCAACCGAGGTGGGATTTGCAGTGATGTTCACCGTTGGAGGTGGAACTGCGTTAGCGTTGCTCGGGGCCATACCCGAACATCCGGTGAACAGCAATAACAAGGGAAGGCAGGAAAATAGCGCCACGGAGCCGACAAGACGAGGAATGGAACGGGAAACACGTAGCCATCCCAAATTGCTTTTATTCACTGGCTCATAGGAGAATCGAAGGTCCGACGTGCTATAGCGTGCCATTGGCAGCAAATTCAACAAGTTCATTTCGCCTCACAAATTCGTTTCCATTACCCCGCGGCACTTGCAGTTGCCAAATTGATGTGCCGCTGCGCCCGACCGAATTTTGCCTTCCAGCGGCGTCAACCAATGGGATGCAAAAAGTCCAAAAGAAGGCGATTGCAACGAGGAAAGGATAATTAGTTTTTTAGATGCAAGTTGAACGAGCTGCGTCACTTCACCGCTATCAAAAAAACAAGCGACGCGCGGGGCTGCGTTGCCAGGGAAGGGGATTCACCACGATTCCCGGGCTCATTCGAAGAAGAGACGAAGATTGCCGCTTCCCAGTAGATCACTGTCGATCTAAAGCCGTCATCGAAACCTGGTGCACTTTACCCATACTGCTGTTCCGTGCCATCCGGAGATTCCAATGCGCGAATTCCTTCGAAATCAGGATGCTCATGCGAAGTATCTGATTTGCGCCAGACGACGGGATGTGGGAAACCAATGGCATGAAGGCCGTTTTCAGCCGAATCGGGGCTGACCAGCGCATTTGTGCCATTTCCGTCTGCAGCAAGCGCACTGGAGTCCAACATGCCTGCGGAGCTTGAAAACAAGGGACGCAGCCATGCACCAAAGCGCCTGAACAGCGCGTCAGCAGCGAGCAGATCCTTCTTGCATTTCTTAAGCTCAAACCAGCGAAGATAATTCTGGACGACACTCTCCATCGTCATCTGGATTCCCGCTGCAAAATTGCGCTCCGCCATGCTGATCAACAAATCGTCCGACTGCAGAACGGCGGTGAGGCAGTCCGCCAAGTCAGTAGCATCGCCTGTCTTGTAGAAGCTGATCGCCATATCCTCGTCTGCCGCCATTTCGCGGAAATCAGGAATGTCGGCACACACAATGGGAACTCCGTACTCACACGCCTGATGGGCGGGACCACTCGATCCAGTCGCGGAGTAGTAGGGCATCACCAGAACGGAACTGGTGCGAAACAATTCTGCAACGTCTTGCCGCGGTATGTACCCGCGGAATTCTATCGGCAAACCCGCTGGCAGCCCATCGCGGATCGACTCCCAATATCCCGGTTTTGCGGGATGGTTGGCTCCGGCGACGATGAGCCGCGCATTTGGCACTTTCTTCAATACGGATGGAAAAGCTTCCATCAACGCCTCAAGTCGCTTGTAGGTGCCCCAGTTTCCGAAGGCTAAAATGCGATGATCCGGGTTGCCGCGCTTAGAGAAATCCGGCATACCGGAAATCGCGGAAAAAATTCCGTGAGTCCCGAGCAGAACATTTCGCGCAGAATATTTCGTGATCAACGTGCGCCGATAACCGGACAGCAGCACCGACACGGAATGCGCTTTGAGCAGGGCGCGCGTGGCCACTGCCGTTCCCATGCGGTAGATTCTTTCCTGGCGCACTCCGGCGGCAGCTAAATCGACATTTTCAATCACCTGGTGCAGCGTGATGTGGGTGTAAAACCCGGCAGCCCTGGTAAGCGCGGGGGCCGAGAGTCCCGTAAAAGCGGCCCACGGGTTTGCCTGTGTGCCGAAACTAGAAAAGACCAAATTGAACCACACAACATCAGGTTTCAATTGGCGCACGGTGTTCAAGAGACGAACCGGAGTTGCCATACTGCCAACCTTCCAGCAGCGGATTACATTGAAACCAGGCAATTCCTGCTGCGGAGTGCTGACCGGCTTGCCATTTGCGTCCGTGGCAAACTCATAATCGGCCAGTTCGTCCGCAAGGATGATCAGCTCAACTCGAGGGTCGCTCTGCAGTTCCCTGGCCACGTGAAGACCATATTCATTCAATGGTCCGTTGCTGGGGGGGAACGCCACGACTAAACAAATTCTCATCGATTCTCTGCCTCAAATGATTGATGCTCGCAGTCTCGTGACTTCGAGTCAGCCAATGTGTTCTAACAATCGAACCGGTTCACTTCACACGGCATTCAACATGAGATGCAAAGATTCACCATTTTGTAACGTGTGCATTTTTTTGCATACAGGTTGCTATGCGAATCCAAGCGTCCGTGGTCGTCATGAGACTACCCGCAGACGAATGGTCAGTGGGGGCCATTGCCTCGGGCGAGGTTGCATATACCCGGCGATGTTGCGGCTGTAAGGCCTTATTCGCTAAGACATTCCGGCCAGTGGTGAGGCAAGATTGCCGTGCGGGTGATGGCTTGCGCGGCGAGAAATTCATGAGGCTTCACGCTGGGTGCTCATCGTGCGAGCCGTTGCCCAGGCAAGGGAAATTCCCGTGGCTGGAGATCGTTCGTGAGAGATGGATGCTCCCCGATGACCGTGCGGCAAGACGCCCCGAGGGATTTCTGTCGCTGCCTCTTCAAAACACCGTGATGCTGACATAAGGCCGGAAGATGGTTTGAGTGCTCCCGTAGGAGAAGTTGGGGAAAGTCTGCTCTTGAAATCCTGCGGAAAACCGGATGGGATATTTAAGCTCGATTTTTCCCGTTTGGTCGTTGTACTTATTTCCGAAAGGTTGGATATACGATACTGAGGCGCCGTTCTGCGTCATGTCATATACGTGAAAGCTGCGGGTGGAGTCATACGAGCTCGATGCTCGTATATCCCAATGCGGCGTGAGGTAGAAGTCAACCTGTCCAGCCGGTCGGAGCGCCTGCGCGTTGCCCGAGCGCGCACCCACTATTCGCCAACCTCTCAGATCCTGCACGATCGCTTCAGCATTCCATCGGGGCGAGAATCGATGCGTGAGGCCGATATACGAAGATGTGTTGTAGTTTTCAATTCCATTCGGCGTGAACTGCTGATCGCTCGATCCCCACCCGGTCACCAGAGCAGTTTTCGCCCACGGCTTGCCGACGCGGAAATTCAAAGCACCGGCCAACATCCGCGAATGAAGATCGCTTTGGGTAAAGGGGCCAAACTCATAAATGAGATAGCCGTTGGCGGATACCGCATCGAAGAACGAAGTGGTGGACATGTAGGCAAAGGTTCGAAACAAATTCTGATCCATTTGCACTGGAGACCTGGAGTCGCGGCGTATCGTTCCCTGGATGCCGGTATCGAAGTTGATCACGTTGCGGCCCAGACGGAGGGCTGGATTGACCCCGAGATTCAATGAGTAATCGGTCGTATCACGATTCACGATAGAATTCGTCGCGGGCGAGGAAATGAGGCCGCGGGAGTTACGGATCTGGAAAAAGCCACCGAGGGTAGGAATATTTCCAAGATGCAAATGGTAGGCGGCGATTCCTGCAGTAACCAGGTTGTAGCGTGGCGGCGGAAGAAGGGACAGGTCCGTCGGCGGCACTGGAGTCGGGCCGAAAAGCTTGGAGTCCAAAACGTAAATCGTGCTATCGTCGAAGGCCGGTTGCAAAGTGAAATTGCCGAGGAGACTTAATTTCGGATTGATTCTGAAACCTTCACTGGCTCCTGCCTGCAGTAGACCTTGCTCCGCAGTTTGATCCTCGCCGCCGGCGCTCGCCGCTTCTGCAAATGCAGAGAGGGCCTGAGGGCCTCGATGCTGCTGCTCAAACACATTGGCTTCGGCAAGCAGATACGGGTAATAGTCCAATTCACTGCGGTCCACTTGCTTGGCAGCCGCTAATTCCGCAGCTGCGCGCGTCGTATCGCCTAAAGCGAGGTAGTTATTCGCCCGGGAGACGCGCACGGCAATGTCGGGAGCGCCCGCGGCCTTGGCGCGATCAAGGTATGTCAGCGATAGCTGATACTCATGCATCCCCTGGAGGATGGAGGCGGCCTCAATGTATTGGTCGCCGGTCGGCGGCGCTGTGTCTCCTGCTTCAGCCTCCATCTGGGCCAACGCAATCTGGCGCTCCGCATCCTGCGTGTGTCCTTGCTGCGCCATCAGGCGAGCAACGGCCAAACGTACATCCACTCGGTCGCTCTGCGGCATTGCAAGTGCCTTTGCAAACCGCTCCATGGCCGCTTTCTGATCTCCCAGCGTGCTCAGCGCTTCTCCGGTCTGTACATATATTTCGCTGGCCGGGTTCGGTCCCGATTTCAGGTTTTCCCCCGCAGGCGGCGGTTGCAGGGCGAGCCGTTCTGCTATCTCGACGTTCCGCATCGTTTCCGCTTTGTCGCCCAGGTATGCGTAGGTGCGAGCAAGCAATGCATAGACGGCAGGATCGTTGGGAGAGAGTTTTTCTGCGATCTGCAAATCGTGAATTGCCTGATGGTAGCGACGCTGGGCGAAATAAATATTCCCTAGCGCCCGGTAGATCGAGCCATCGTTGGGAGTGAACTTCAAGGCGGCTTGATATTCCGCGGCCGCTTTGGTCAGCCTGCCCTCTCGCCCATAGGCTGTTGCTCGAATCATGTGGATTGGCTGCGAATCGCCCAGTTCTTTTTGCGCCAGCTCCGAATTGCGCAGCGCGCCCTGCGAATTGTTCCGTTCGAGATCCGCAAATGCGAGCCCCAGGTGAGCGGTGCCGTTCTTCGGGTCCAGTTTGAGCGCGGCTTGGAAGTCCGCTGCGGCCTCGTTGGGTTTGTGAAGATCGTTGAAAACGTATCCGCGGTTCACGTACGCCGTAACTACAGTCGGGTCGCGCTTCAACGCCTCGGTAAAGTCCTCGATAGCCAGTTCACGCTGCCCATAATATTTATGGGCGTAGCCGGCCAACAGCGGAATATCGGCTTCCTTGGGGAAGGCGCTGTTGTACTTCGAAGTGAGAGCCAGCAGTTCCTGGTATTTCTCCAGACGGAGCAGATCGTACCCAAGGTAGACCACCACATCCCTGTCTTGAGGCAGGACCTGGATCGCCTTTCGGCCGACCTCAGCAGATTCCCGGTAGTCTCCCTTCAGATTCAGATACCTTTCTCGCTCCTTCAGCATTTGCGGTTGTTGCTGCATTTTGCTTGTAGCGCGGCCCAGCCACGCTTCGGCCAACTCCAGATTTTGCGACTCGATCGCCGCGTTCATTCCTCCGGCAACAATCAATGCATTTCGAGGAGCGAGCGCGTTGCCTTTGCGGTAGGACGCCTCTGCTTTTTTGTACTGGTGGCGGGCGGCGTACAGATCTCCAAGCGCCAGATAGGGCACGTACAGCGAAGGATCGAGCTGTGCCAGACGCTTGAAATACTTTTCGGCATCCTGATCATTGCCTGCGGCGCGCGAAGCGTAACCCAGAGAAATGAGGACCGATCTGTTCCGCGGATCCATTGCGAGGACTTGCTTGTAGAGCGCGATTGCATCCTCGGTGCGGCCCATTTTCATCAGCACATCTCCGTGAAGCTGCAGATTGCTGGGGTCGTGCGGACTGATCGCAATGGCTTCCTTCACATCGTTCAACGCGCTGTCGAGATGGCCGGCATTCATCTCGATCAATGCTCGCAATCTCAAAAATGGGGCTCTGTCGGAACCCTGTTCGTTGAGCGCGCCGATTTCCGTCTGTGCTGTCTGCAGCTGCTGTTGCGCGGATGCGTCGTCATTCAGCGTGCGATAAAGCCCCATCAGATCCATGTGGAGCTGAATTCCATATAAAGGGCCCTCAGCCGGATTTGGCGGCAGATGAGCGAGGGCGGCGCTGTATTCCCGGACAGCGTCCTCATTTTGTTCCTTGAGCTGCGCAATTTCTCCGCGGATTGCGTGCAGCCGATAATAATCGGGATTCAAATTGTCGGCACGTTGAAGGAATGGAGTTGCGCCTGGGATGGAGCCGGTGGCGACCTGCGCCTGTGCTGCGGAAAGCTGCAAATTTAGATTTCGCGGCTCAGCATTCGCGGCTTGCGCGTAAAATTTGGCGGACTCATCCTGGTTGCCAGCGAGTTGGTAGGTATACGCAATCTCCGCCGTAACGTCCGGTCTCGGATTGCGGATCGACTTGAGCGCGGCAATTGCGGCTGGATAATTCCCGACCTCGCGATAGTAGCCGGCCAGCGATCGCTGCACGTCCGGATTGTCCGGGGCGCGCTGCTGGGCGAGGTTGAGATAATGCCTGGCCCGATCCATTTTTTTCAAACGCTGATATGAAATCGCCAGCAGCAATTCCGAACGCGCATCGGGCTGAATCCGTTCCGCTCGGCTCAACCACTGGAGCGCGCCCTGGTAATCTCCGGATTTCATGTATAGATTTCCGAGCAACAACAGATCGTTCCGACGGTCTGGATTGGACGCAAGCACCTGCTTGAGCAGTCCTTCGGCCTCGTCATTTTTTCCTATCAGGCTGTAGGTCTGGGCAAGCCCGGACATGCCTTCGATGGCTCCCGGCTTTAGACTGAGACCTCGCGAGTAGGCGTCCACCGACTGCGTATACCTGCGGGCCAGCCGCGCTGAATAACCGACTAAAAACCAAAGTTGGGGGTCATTGGGGGCAGCACGCACAGCGCGCTGCGCATAGTCAAGCGCGAGCACATAATCTTTGTTCTTCAGGGCCGACTCGGCTGCGTTCGCGAGGCGTGCGTTTTGAATATTTGTTCCAAATCCCAGCTGCTGGCCCGACGCCTGCGATTGCTTCGTCTGCTTCTGGGGCTTCGCGGAAGCGCCTGATCCTACGTTGTAGGTCTGTGCCTGTAGCATAGAGCAGGCAAACGCGGAGACAAATAGGGAAACACAAGCAGTCTTCAGAATTCCAGGTGTGGCAATCAATGGCTCTCCTGAGTTAATATCCTGATTCTCGGGGTATTGGATTCCGAAAGCGGGTGCAGTGTTGGCTACGTTTGAATGGATACAAAATCTTTGCTCCAGCCACTAAGCAACCGGCGTGGCCGCTTTGGAATCGAAGAGTCTTTACGCGATGTGCGACAAAGTCGATGCCGACGTGCCGTCGCCACAGCGGCTGCGTTGGTTCTTTAATTCGGAATTTTTGAGAGTAGCCATTGAATAGAATAGAGTCGATTGCGCCGTCTGCGCCGTCAACGCGGCCCATACCGCTAGGCCTGATACTATTGGCGGCTCTAGCGGTGCATCTGCCGCTTTTGTTGATGAAATTGCCACTGCAGTCCTACGACGCAAATTTCCATATTTTCTTTGCCTCCCATTACGTCCATCATTGGTTCAATCCGTGGAATCCCAAGTGGTTCGCAGGTTTCTCCCAGACGACGTATCCACCCCTGCCGCAGCAGTGGATAGCAATCCTATCCAGAATCACCGGCTTGGATATGGGGTATATGGCCGTGCAAATGGTCGCCATACTGCTTCTTGTTGTGGGTGTGTATCGCTTCTCGCTGCTATGGGTCAGTCCTCGCGCAGCCTCCTTTGCGGCTCTGGCCAGTATATTCGTCGGTTCGGAAAGCTTCCTGATTTACTCCGCAGGGCAATTAGCCACCACCGCATCGGCGCCGATTTATCTGCTCGCCCTTCCTTACTTGTTCGAATGGGTTCGGCGCGGAGGGTGGCGACCTTTTGTCAAAGCCAGCGTGCTGTTCACCTGCGCCGCCGCTGCGCACCACGTCACGCTGCTGTTCGGCTCTTTCTTCTTTGCATTGCCCGTCCTTGCTCTGGTGCTTTTGGATCGTACAGGCGGCGAGCGCACCCCGGCGACGGCGTTTATACTTCGCACCGTGGCGATCGTTGTGCTTGTGACCGCCGCAATTATTGTCGTGCTTCTTCCGTTCTGGATCGGGCTGATCCATTATCCGGTAACCCAGACTCCAATTCCGCATGCCAGCCGGGCGAATTACATTCTCAGTCCGCAATTCGGAGTGAATTATTTCCTGGTTCCTTATGGCGCGTTGCTGCTGGCATTTCCGTTTATCCTGGTGCGCGGCTCCAGGTCAGTTCGCCTGCGTCCGCTGCTCATCGGTTGCTGGATGGCATTTCTGATTGGACTCGGTGGCACGACGCCGGTCGGCCGCGTGCTTCTGGGCCGCGCGTTTCAGGTACTCACGTTTGAGCGGTTCAGCTATTGGGCATCTCTGCTGGCCCTGCCTTTCGTAGGCTTGCTCGCGTCGGAGCTGATCGATCGATTCCGCATGCGCGCCGTCATTCCGCTTACCGTGCTGGCGACCTCCACATGCGCCCTGGCCGTTTCATGGTCGACGTTCCACCCCACCGACGCGGCTCACTTTGACGTGAGACCGGTTGCCTACTGGCTGGACCACGACGGCCACGACAGATTCCGTTACATCACTCTTGGATTCGGATACAAACTTTCACGGCTGGCAATGCTGACGGACGCCAGCAGCGTCGACGGAGGATCAAACTCCGCGCGCATGCTGCCGGAACTCACTCACTACAGCGGAGGCGCACTCACCGACGCGAAATATTTCGGCGCCGGGGGGCTTGATTCCTTGAACGCGATGCTGCGCCACGCCGACAGGTATGGACTCAAGTGGGTATTTGTCCACGATCCCTACTATGACCCACTGCTCGCCTTTGCCGGCTGGCGCCAGGTAGACTCGCTCGATGACAATACGGTCACCGTATGGGGCAAAGATGGCATACCTCCGGCGACACCGATGAACGCGTCGCAAAAGCCTCCCCAATGGCAGGGAATTTTGTGGGGCACATTGCCGTTCGGCAGTAGCATTCTGGCAATTCTGGTGATGCTGATTCCTGACGAGCGGCGGGACGAGGTGGGCGGGGAGAGCAGCTCCGTCGAAGAGGAGAATCTCGTGCCGGGGAGATTGGTCTCGTGAAGAAGGGAACTCTGCTCGCTATTTCGATTGCTGTTGCGACGGTGGCGCTGGTGGTCATCGGCACCCTCTGGCCCATCAAGACCGCGATTTACTGGGCAGGTGGAAAGAATTTGCTACGCCCTTCATCCACACCGACGGCCGCCGTAGAAAACCTGGGCGACGAGATTCGTCTGCGGGCGTGGCAGGCAGCCTACGCCAGCCTTGGCAATAAGGGGGAGTTCACCGAGTCGGAGTTTTTCCACGACCTGACGGGATACCATCTGAGCCTTCGCACCTTCGCGACTCTGGAGAGTTTCGAAGTGCATCCGCTTCACGAATCCGCCGATTCTGCGGAGGTCGCGATGAGGCTGCACTGGTCGACCATCGTCGGAATGCATGATGTCACCCGCGATCTGCACGTTGTCAGGAATGGCAACCGGTGGGCTGTGGATTGGCCGCTTGTCAAGCGAGAGCACGTGCCACCGCAGGTGATCGCAGTGAACTATCTGCGCTGGGATGTGATCTATCGCGGTCCGGGAGACGACTGGGGAGCGCAGGACGTGGGGGCACCGCACGTTCGCATCGTCGACATGCATCCGGTGAACCGCGCTGAGGGCGTCGTCGTACTGGGCGAACTCCTGAATGAAGATGTTATTCCCGCATTCGTATCGGTGCGAGCCACGCTGGTCGGCAAGGACGGATCGATCATTGGCAGCGAGGGCAGCTTCGATATGATCTCGCACACGCTTCTGCCGAAGCAGGTCACGCCGTTCTTCATCCGATTTCCTAACGTGGACCTGTCCCAGGTCGGCAGCATTCGCATGGAGCCAGTTTCGGTGTTGGTCTCCGCCTCGGCGGACCCGGTGATCGAAATCGAGAATCAGAAATACAATCCTGGGGCGCATGCTTCACTGACCGGGCAGGTTTCCAATCAAAGCGGCCAGATCGTTAGTTTCGCGCATGTGCTCTCCACCTTCTATGACAAAAATGGCCAGCTGGTGTGGGTCGCAGGTGAATATGTCGATCGCGCACTTTTGCCGCAGATCCCAGTTGATTTCCGAATTCCGGTTCCTGAAGATCTTGCGAAGAAAATCAGCAGTGAGCGAACCGTGGTGGCCACCTACCGGACCGGGAGGAGCGACCTGTGAGGTTGGCACTCGCATGGCTGCTCGCGGGGATCGTTCTGGCGGCTGCTCACGTAGCCATTGCGCAGGATTCAAATATGACCGTGCCTGCGAGCGTCACCGCGGGAAGCGCCTTCACGATTCCAACTGCCGGAAATGGCAAAGCCGCGATTTATATCGTCGGGCCGGCGCAGGCACTTCGGCGCGACGTGCAGTTGGGACAAGCGGCGTCATTTGACTCGGGTGATCTTTACGATGCTGGCCGCTATCTGGCGATTCTGGTTGCAGGCTCTTCGACCACCGCTCGCGAGTTCAACGTGGTTCCTGCCACCCAACCGGAGGCGCTCAGTTTTCTCGCGAAGCCGTCTCGTCTTCCGGTCGGACTGCACAACGGGATCAGCGGCGCGGCGTACGTTTTCGATGCGTATCACAATCTGATCACCACGCCGATTGCGGTTTCTTTTGAACTCTCGAATCAAGGCAGCACGGTGCAGGCGCAAACTGCGACCACGCGGAACGGCGTGGCGTGGACAGAGATGAATTCCGCGGACAAACAGGGCAGCGCAAAATTCCTGGCCCGCGTGGGCGACGTATCGAGTACGCGCGTGATTGAGGAGGTTCCCGGAAATCCTTGCGGCCTGACAATGAGCGCCAAGCCCGACGGCCAGAGGGTGGAGCTACAGACCACTCCGGTGAAAGATTGCAGCGGCAATGCTGTTCCTGATGGAACCATCGTTACCTTCACAGAAAACTACGATGGCATGCAATCCACAGTCGACGCTCCGCTGAAGCAAGGAATCGCGCGCGCGGAGATGCCCTCCTACAGGGGAGCGACGATTTCCGTCGCAAGCGGAGTAGTGGCTGGGAATGAGATTCGATGGGAGGGAGGACGGTGATCACGCGAGTCCTGCTGATGAGTTGGTTGACGGCTTGCGTGCTGGCCATGCCCATGGCGACCTGGGCGGCGCAGCCATCTGTGCAAGTGGAGCCTCCCAATCTGCAGGGATCCCGCCCCGTCGAAAAGCAGACAGAGGCGGCAGTGATTCGCGACTATCTGCAGTCGTGGCAGGGCTTGCGATTGGCGATGCAGCAGAACCGCGCCGATCTGCTCAATGAGGATTTTGTTGGAACCGCCAAGGACAAGCTGACGGACACAATTCAGGATCAAGCCAAGCTTGGACTCCGAACCCGGTATAAGGATCGCTCTCACGATCTGCAGATCGTTTTCTATTCGCCGGAAGGCTTGTCTCTGCAGATGATCGACACCGTCGAATACGATGAGCAAGTCCTCGATCATGGCAAGGTCCTGACGACGCAACACATACGCGCGCGCTACCTTGTGGTTATGACCCCTGCCGAAGCGCGATGGCAAGTTCGAATATTCCAGGCGGAGCCAATCGCCTGAGCGCCGATTGCGGCCTGGGTCAGCATCGCGGTGCTGCATACCTTTTCTCCGGTCGAATTCTGAAAAAACGCCTTCCAATAGGGCAACTCCAGTCGGCCCAGCGTCATCACAGAGACCCATGAATGATGATGGTTTTTGCGTGCGCGACACAGGTTGGCGTACATCCCAGGTGGGAAAGGTGAGTTCGCATGTGACCCACCGATTGCAACGCCTTGCGTATCTATAAAGTTGAACGCTTAAACCACGATTTTTGAAGCCTGCCAAATGGCGGCCTATGTTGTTCCCCCATAGAACAAGAACGACCCCGCACCCTCAACTAATGGGGAAGGGCAAGAAAAGCCATTTCGAGAGGCAGTTATGCGTCACCTTCGTTTTCTGTTATCCAGCGTCGCTTTCTTCCTTTCTTTCTCTCTTGTAATAGCCGGCACCGGGTGCGGCGGCGGGGGTTCGTCCGACCCATCGCCAATCAAGACACTCACGTCTATCTCAGTCTCGCCGGCGACCCCGAGTATAGCGGCGGGGGCGACGCAGCAGTTTACCGCGACAGCAACGTATAGCGACAGCTCGACTGCGAATGTGACCTCGACGGCGAGCTGGACATCCTCCAACAATTCGGCAGCGACGATCAGCACATCTGGACTGGCAACCGCAGTTGCGGCGGGTTCGAGCACGATCACCGCTTCTCTGAGCGGAGTGAGCGGTAAATCGACACTGACCGTGACCGCCGCGACGAAGACACTGACGGCCATCGCAGTTACGCCAGCGACCCCGAGCATCACGGCGGGGGCGACGCAGCAATTCACTGCGACGGCGACGTATAGCGACAACTCGACTGCGAATGTGACTTCGACCGCAACCTGGACATCCAGCAACAAAGCGGCAGCGACAATCAGCGCATCTGGACTGGCAACTGCAGTGGCCGCGGGATCGAGCACGATCACCGCTTCTCTGAGCGGAGTGAGCGGTAAAGCGACACTGACCGTGACCGCCGCCACAACAAAGACCATTACTTCCATCGCGGTTACGCCGGCAACCCCGAGCATCGCGCTGGGAGCTACGCAGCAATTCACCGCGACGGCTACGTACAGCGACAACTCGACCGCGAATGTGACCTCGACCGCAACCTGGACGGTCGCGAATCAGGACGTGGCAACAATAAATTCCGACGGATTGGCAACATCGGTGGCGTCGGGCTCAACCTCTATCACAGCTTCACTCAGCGGAGCGAGCGGAACTGTCCCGTTTGTCGTAACCATTGCGCCCGGTACTGGGGTGAACGTGGTGACGTGGCATTATGACTCGAATCGCAGCGGTTTAAATCCGGGTGAGTTGTCGCTGACTCCGGCCAACGTGAGCGCACAAACCTTTGGAAAACTTTTCTCCTATTTAGTCGATGGGTATGTGTACGGGCAGCCGCTGCTGGTCTCAAATCTCACCATCAACGGCAGCAAACACAACGTGTTGTATGTGGCGACGGAGAATGACAGTGTGTACGCGTTCGACGCCGACAATTACGGCACCGGTGCGCCACTGTGGAAGGTCTCGCTGCTGAAAACTGGAGAAGCGCCCATCGGAGGCTCGATCAAACCATACGTTGGGGTCACCTCCACGCCAGTCATTGATGTGACGACAAACACCATCTACGTAGTTTCTGTGGAAGTGAAATCGGGAAGCGCCGCAACTTACCGCTTGAATGCGCTGGACCTCACCACCGGAGCCCAGAAGTTCGGCGGCCCGGTGACGATCAAAGCCTCTGTTGCCGGGACGAATGCGGACGCGGTGAGCGGCGTGGTAACGCTGGCACCGCCGTGCCTGCAAAGGGCGGCTCTACTGTTGGCGAACGGTAATGTGTATATCGGATTCGGTGGCTGCCACAGTGGGTGGTTGGTCGCCTATGATGCGCAGACTCTGGCCCAGACAGGGGTGTTCAACTCCAGCCCCAACCTGAATGGCGAAGGCACCTATGGGGGCGCGGGCGGCATTTGGATGGGCGGCGGTGGCCCGGTTGCTGACAGCTCGGGAGATATTTACGTCACCACCGGCAACGGCCCGTGGGATGGCCAGACGGCGTGGGGCGATTCGGTATTGAAGTTTAACGCGCAGCTGCAGATGCTGGACTACTTCACTCCCGACTCATTCCAGTACATGGATTGCAACGACGCGGATTTGGCATCGGGCGGCCTGCTGTTGATTCCGGGAACCACGGAGGCATTGGCCGGTGGAAAGACTGGCAAGCTCTATCTCGTGAACACCGGAAATCTGGGCCACGAGCAAGCCAACGATGCGGGAGCGACCGAGACGTTATGGTTTGAATCCGATTTAGAAGCTCCATACTCGAATAGTTGCACCGATAGCACCGGAGTGAACACGACGCAAGTCAGCCCCTATGAAAGTTACTCGACGGCTGCGTACTTCAACGGGTCGGTGTATCTGGGAGTGACTCCGAACGGCCAGGGTGTCATACCTGCAGGCGTTCGACAATTTAGCTACTCGAACGAAACCTTGACGCCGGGTGCGTATCCAGCTGACTATACCGCTCCCAGCATCGAGGGAGACAGCTATGGCACGACTCCTTTCATTTCCGCCAATGGCACCACGAACGGAATCCTGTGGATGATCGATCACGGATCGCCGCTACAGAATCCGAACGGTGATGCGCCAACCAGCGCAGTTCTTCGTGCCTACGATGCCAGCGATCTGACAAAAGAGCTATACAACAGCAGTACCAATACCGCAGACATTCCGGGATACGGGATCAAATTTAGCTCGCCGATGGTTGCCAACGGGAAGGTTTACATCTCGACCGGCCATGATCCTGTGACTGCGACAACCCCGCAGGGCGAAATCGATGTGTATGGTTTGAAGTAAGCGAGCTGCATTCCTGGGCGATCACTTCTGCGATGGGCTTGTCGGGGATGCTGGCGAGCTCGCCGGTTGAGTTGTCAGACTATTTTGTGATGCTGCGTTTCCGCACGTGGGGATGCCGCCCTCAATGGCGGAACCTTCTTCGTAATCGTTCCAGGTTTCAATCAGCACGAAAGGGATCGCCTGGTCCGCGGGGACAAATTCGCGCCACATATTGAACGTGTCTTTAAATGTCTGGCCGCAGCGCGCGGATATGTGCCGGTTGAGGCTCCACGCCGCTTTCTTGTCGTTGAAACTTGCCCACGCACCACCGACGATGATCTTGTCTGGATATTTCGATACCATCGTCTTGTAAAAGTCAGTCAGATGTTCTCTCCCCCAGTGGCTGCCATCCGGCGCCCAGCCCTTCGGTCCAGGATTGATCCAGGGATAGAACCCATCGAAGGCGCTGCCATACTGGCCGGGAAGGTTTTCGTCGATCAGCAGCGGGGCAGGCTTCCATTTATTCACCACCTCCCGCACCTTGTTCCAGTCGGTGTGCCCGCTGTTGGGAAAAATGAAGATCATCGGACGGCCTTGATAGGTGAGGTAGGCCTCATGTCCGGGCGATTTGGGAGAAAGATACGTTCCGTAGAACATGGTTAAATCGGCAAGGACTTCGTCGGTCGAACCATCGTCTTCGCTGGGCTCCTCGTACATCATGGCGACATGGAAGTCAGACTTTGCGGCGATGGGCTGCATCAGTGCGTAGCTTTGATCGATGAAGGGATCGCGATCCCCGAACCAGTCCACCACGAACGCGGAAATGCCCATGGCTTTCGCTTCCTGTATCTGCCGTCGAATTACGGCGGGATCGTGCGACGAATAGCCGACGGACATGTGTTTTGGGGATCCGAACCATCCTTCGTACAGCGCAAGGGTTTCCGGTGATTTTCCGGTTGCTGTGTACTTCAAGCGTGCCGGCTCGGAAGATCCGATACCGAAGCATCCGTGAGGCAGGAGGAGAAAGCAAAAAAGAGCCCTGCATGCAAAATTCAGCATAACGATATCCATTGGAAGCATATATGAATCTCAGGGGTTGTAAGACTCAAAGCATATTCCCGGCCGCTACGGTCGGCTTCGGGCAGCCGCAGGTTCGATTTGCGCATCACACAAGAATTGTTACGGATTCGGACCACGGCAGCTGACACTCCCCGGTAGCCATGCCGGGGTTTGGTTTATTGCCGTGACTGTGAATATGAGAAACAGTGCATACATTATTTTGCGCAGGTGAATTGCCATTGGATCAATTAGCTTTTCTGCACTCAAGTGAACCGGTCGCTTGGAATTGGCTTTTTCTGAAATCTGCTGAAATTCGAGGGATCCCGTTGGCCGAGTAATCAGGCCCAGGCAAGACCTCATTGGAATAATCCCCACTCAATTGCTGGAGACTCATGACCGTATTGAAGCGTGCGATCCCGAAGTCGGAAACTCTGCAAGGCCGCATCCTGTCGGGCAGCTTCGTCCTGCTGTCCGGCTCGGGCCTGGCGACCGCACTCAGTTTCGCCTACAACATTTCCATCGCGCGGTTCCTTGGTCCAAGGGGCTTTGGGGACGCCACCGCCGTTTACACCCTGCTCACCTTGATCTCGGCGGTGACGCTCTCCTTCCAATTGATTTCTGCCAAGCTGGTGGCGCAACAGAGAACGGCGGACGGGAAGTATGCTGCCTATCAAGGGCTCCATCACGGTGGATGGATCTGCGGCATTCTGGCAAGCTCGCTGTTGCTGGCCTTTCATGGCGCAATTTCCGCTTGGCTGAATCTGGCCGATCCGCTTCTGGTAATCCTGCTCGCGGTGGGTGTGGCCTTTTATGTTCCGCTGGGATGCCGCCGCGGCTATCTGCAGGGGGCCTACGGTTTTCGCCGTTTTGCGACAAATCTGGTGTTGGAAGGGGCGGTTCGGCTGGGCGGGTCGCTGCTTTTGATTTTGCTGGGTATGGGCGTTCGGGGAGTGATCGCGGCAAACTCCGCAGCGGTTGCAATGGCCTATTTCGCTATCGTCCCGAAATCTGAGGTCCGGCTACCCAGCCCACTTCGGATGTTCCATGCCATGCGCGAGATCGCACAGGCGATGGCGTTTTTTTCTGGTCAGGTGTTAATCAACAACTGCGACATCGTGCTGGTGAAGCATTTTTTTCTTCCTGGCATGGCCGGCCTCTACGCAGCTGTAGCGATGGTGGGGCGCGTCATTTATTCCTTTTCCCAGGCCGTTGTAAACAGTATGTTTCCGCTCGTGGCCGGCACACGCGAGGAAGAAAGAAGAGACCTCAAAGTCATCGCAACTTCGCTCATGCTGGTGTTGACGATCGGCTCCGCCATCGCAATTGGCATGCGTTTTGCTCCTGCAGTGATTTGGACCACGCTTTTCGGCGCCAGATTCCAGATAACCGGGACATACGGCCTTCCCTATCTGCTGGCCTTGTACGCCATCACCACGGTGATCTATTCGCTCAGTGCGGTGATCATCACGTTCGAAATGTCCTACAAGATCTCAAACGGCAGCTGGATTCAATTGGCGTTCAGCGCGGTTGTCATCGCGGGAATCTGGCGTTTTCACTCGTCTCTACGGCAGGTCATCTTAGTCCAATTAGTCCTGATGCTGATTCTGCTGGCTCTTGTGGCAGCGCTCTTTGTCATCGGACTGCTGGCCGATTCATATACCAATCATCCGAGTGGAGTATTTCCTCCGGTGCGGTTGATTCGGCGCGCTTCAGAGGACGAAGTCATTGCAGAGTTCTTAAAAAGCGATTTCAGGGATCCCGTCTTTCGGAATTACTGGCGGTCGTTGCACGAACTGGTCGTCACGCCGAATCTGGAGAATGCAGCTGAAAACGCCAAGCGGCGGGCTCTGTTCTTCGTTCGCAATCTTGCTTTGTGGAATGAATTGCCTGCCGACACGGAGTGGTATCAGGTGGAATTGCGGGAAGCAGACATAGCCCGGGTGAGAGTTTTCCCCCGAGCGCAGTGGAGGAACCTCTCGCAACGCAGTTTCTCGATCAAAGAGGTCGCCGAGCACATGCGCACTCATCCACACGAAATCGACGGCGAATTCTCCTTGAAAATTTCTCAAATTGGAGATAGGCTCCTGGGCCCCGACAGCGGCCTGGGCCCGGTGATTGTGATTGGGATCAGCGAGAGCGAACCTCTCACAATTCTGGACGGGAACCATCGGCTCTTAGCAGCCATGCTGGCATCGCCGGATGGAGTTGGCAGACTTCGGTTCTTGTGCGGTCTGTCGCCCCGGATGATGGAGTGTTGTTGGTACAACACCAACCTGGGAACTCTTTTCCGGTATGGAAGAAATGTCGTGAGGAATGTTGCAAGACGTCCAAAGGCCGAACTTGCCCGCCTGCTACAAAGCGCCGGCTAGTGCTGGGGGAGGCTGAAGTCTGATCAGAGGGAATGCTGATCGGGGTATGTATGATATGGGTTAATTTCGTTCGAATATGTTTCTCTGCTGAGACGCAAAACAGCATCAAAGATTTGAAAGGGGTTGTCAAACTATGCCGATCAAAATGCGGGTTGTGGGAGTCACGCAAATTCCGAAGATACGAAGCACAAGGGAGGGGCGCGTTTTTCTTCGCGACCTCCGGAATTCGATCGATGAGGATCGCCCCCGCCTGGTTCTGGATTGTTCGAATCTGCCCCAATTAGACAGGCCCACGATTCTCCTGCTGCTAAGTTGCCTGGAAGAGGTCATGAAGTGCAATGGCGACCTTAAACTCGCAGATCTACCCCCCGGAGCGGCGGAGATGCTCCACGCGACTGGAGCCGGCCGCCTTTTCGATATCTATCAAACCACGACCGAGGCCGTGAACAGCTTCCACCGGCTCCCAGCCAGCGTGTTTGCACGTCTGACGGAAACGGTGTTGCCACCGCAGCAATCAGGAATCGTGGCGTAACCCCTTTGAGTTACTCTCGCTCTGACAGCTGCGCGTTTGGACGGATATTGAGGAACCGATCGATGAATATTTCGGGCCATTGGCTCCGACGTCTGCTCTCTGCCGGCATCATCGTATGCCTGGCTGCCCCTTGCGGGGAGGCGGCCATAGTACGGCAGCAGCAGACGGAAAGCGTACCTACGGTTCAGACCCAGTCTGCAGATTCGGCAGGTGCGGCCGAGAGACCGCCAGCGGACGCTTCCGAATCAAAAAACCCGTCCGGCTACTCGACTTCCTTAATCGCGCAAACAGATTCGAATCCGCAGTCCGGCACTCTACCGCCTAGCCCGAATCAACAGCAAAACAGTACGTCTCAACCGGTCGGCACCGCGGCGGCACCCTATGAGAAACCTGAGGGTATTCCCGCGTCGAGGCCTGCTGGAGCCGTGCTGGCTCCAGCAAAACAGAGGCGAGCTCGCTCCTTTCTGATCAGAGTCAGCGTGATTGTGGGAGCTGCCGTTGCCATTGGAACCGTAGCGGCGCTCTCGAAAGGAAGTCCCAGCCGGCCGCAATGACATCCATGACCCGAGAAAATTGCGAGACAACCCAGGAGCACACGATGAGTGCAACGCGTGACAAACGGCGCTGCAACCTGATCAGTTTCTCTGGCATCGACGGCGCCGGGAAGGGCACCCAGATCGAGAGTCTTTGCACCCAATTGAAAGCGGCGGGTCTACGCGTACGGTTGATCACCTTCTGGGACGATGTTGCCACGCTGACGCGAATGCGGGAGGCGACCGGACACAAACTGTTTAAAGGAGACAAGGGAGTTGGTTCACCGACGGCACCCATCAACCGTCGAGATAAAAATGTCCGATCCTGGCCGATGAGCGGCGTGAGACTCGGTCTGTATTTCTTGGACGCTCTTTCGCTGCGAGCGACAGTCGCGAAAGCATTGCGTTCCGGCGCCGATTTCGTAATTTGCGATCGATATATCTATGACGAGCTTGCGAACCTGACGCTGAGCAATCCAGTCGCGCGCGCCTATGTTCGGCTGATTATGAAGCTTGTTCCGAAGCCGGACATCAGCTACATCCTCGACGCAGATCCCGTCCTGACCCGCCAAAGAAAGCCGGAGTACCCACTTGACTTTCTCCACATTAACCGTGCTTCGTATCTGGCGTTGAGCGATTTGCTTGGTGGGATCACGGTCATACCTCCGATGTCGATTCGGGATGTTAAGCAGCGTGTCATGAATCCTGTGCTGGAATTATTGTCTGGCGAAAGGCTTCCGGTCGAACTACCAGTCAGGCTCGTGGACTGACGCTGGTTACAAAAAGAAAGCCGGACGAGCGATCAGCCCGTCCAGCTTTTTGGCTTGGATATGTACTCACCAGCGTTTGAGGGTAAGATCGTCCAGATACACCGTGGCCGTCCCGCTGCCGCTGCGTCCATCCACCTGGAAATTGATCGTCAGGGAGGAACCCCAGCCCAGGTCGCGCGCACCGAATACCGTGGCGTTCAGGGTTTTTTCCACGCCATCGAGGTATACGCTCTTATAGGTGAGCGAACCGCTAGTGGTGCGGGAATAGCTGATCTGAACGTGATGCCACGTGTCCTTGCTCCAGCTTCGCGGGTTGCATGCCGCGCCTGAGTGCTTCCAGTAGCCCTTGGGATTCTTCGCCGTACCCACGTTTTCTGAGTAGTCCCACGTGCCATTGTTGCCGTCGCACTGGAACCCGAAGACAACTGTCTGACCATTGCTCATGGTCTGATCCAGATCCATCTCTAGATTGGCGATGTTCCCAGAGTTACTGGTGAGGTACACCCACCCGTCCCACAAAAAATTTGTCGAGGTTCGATCATCTCCGAATGTGATCGAGTATCGCTCGCCGCCATAGTTCGAATAGTCAGTTGTAAATTTTCGCGATGGCCCACTGTGCTCCGGTGAGCCAACCAGGCTCATATAGCCGACGGATCCACCGCTGGTCGAGGTGTCGTGCACGGCCTTCCAGCTACCCAGGGTTTGCAGACTGCTGTTCGTGAGTGCATCCGAGGGAACACTGGCAGTCGCGGCATCATCGGTCGCGTCTGTGACATCGATGGAGACCTCTTCCACGCACACAGCGCCGCTGGTATTCCAGGTCTTGACATGCACGATGTGCGAGCCAACCGTTTCCGAGACCTTGGTATCGAGCGTTGTACTGCCGCGAAACAGAGTTGTGTCAGGGCTGTTATCGAGCGAATAGCCTATCGTTCTGACATCTTTCGATTGGCATTCCGAGCTGGAAGCAGAGAGTGTGAATGGGGAACTTACATGCTCACCACTCGATGGGCTGCTAATGTTGATGGTTGCGAATGCGGGGGTTGCGAACACTAAAAGAATCAGGATTGCGTAGGGGAAAGTCTTCATCAATCTTCCTCAGCACGACTTAAGCGCGTGCAATGTTGAGGGTTGCGTATAGCTCCACAGCAAACGTGTCAGCGGTGGAGTCGAGTAGTTTCGTTTGTAGGGGCGGGCTGATCTGAGCGACGAGACGCGGTGCGTCTAAGAAAGACTCGACAACCTCTTTTTTGCATGCCGCGGAGACTACGAGGTCATGCAACGTACTAGACCCGAATCGAAGTCGCATTCAAGAGCGAAGAAGATTCGCGAAGCGCTGGTGCGAAGATTCTCCACAGCACCGTCACCGATCGCATTCACTTCTCCACCCTGAGACCTGGAAATGGGCTCAAGGCAGGAACACTACAGGGGGATCGCTACACTGGATAATACAGAAATCTCCAATGAAGAAAAGGCCTTTGTGAAATAAATCGTGGATATCAGGCATCTTTTTTCCCACTCGTGCAAATTGTGCGTGAATTAGAAAAAATTACTTAGGACGAGTGGAGAGATTTACATAGCAGAGGCCCTTGCGAAAGAGTGTCTCGAGGTATGCAACCTGATGTAACTCCATGCATTATTACTTCGCGACGAAGAGGTGAGATTTTCCACGCCGGCGGCGTCAACGTTCAGCCATCCCATCGCGAGCTGGCCGAATGAACTCGCACGACAGGCATCTCAGGCATAGAGAGCAGCATCCAAACGCGGGTTGGAATTTGTCCTCGGCGTGAGCTCGTCGGGGTTTCCGATTTTTGTTCTGCCATGTTTGGTTGCAAAACTCTGCCATGGTTTTTGCCATGAGCGCGAAGGATGGTAAAGCGTGCGTCTGCCGACACGGTGCTTGTCGTTCATAGCGGTTTGTCTCTCGCTAGGCCTGATGTCCGGCTGCCGTGGCGTCGGGACGTTACCGTCATTGCCGCCGGCAGTCGCGACGGCAACTTTCACCGTTTCCCCGTCGACCATCACACCTGGAAACCACGCCACGCTTACATGGACGACCACGAATACTACCTCAGTCTCCATCGATAACGGCATTGGAACTGTCGCTGCGTCCGGTTCCACGACAGTCAGCCCGACTTCAACCACGACCTACACGTTGACGGCGACGGGTAACAATACGGTCACTTCCACCGCTACGGTGACAGTGCAGGCAGGGGCTCCGACGGCTACGCTCTCTGCCAATCCGGCAACGATCATTGCTGGAAATACTTCGACATTGACATGGACCACCACGAATGCGACCACGGTTTCGATTAATCAAGGTATAGGGGTCGTCTCGGCGTCAGGTTCAACGACGGTGAGCCCAACGACTACTACGAAGTACACCTTGACGGCGACCGGGAGCACCACCGCGACCGCTAGCACAACTGTTACGGTCCAATCTCCCGGCACGACCAACTCGCCGATTTACCACCTGATTATCGTCATGGATCAGAATCACTCGCTGGATAATTTGTTCGGCGCCTATCCTGGAGCAAATGGGCCGACCACCACGTCGCTCGGCTATCAACAGGTAGACGCCGCCGGCAATACGGTGTCACCCACACCTGTTACGACCTTAGCGACTGCGGACCTGACCCACGATCAGCCCCATTATTCGAAGAGCTGGGACAACGGCAAGATGGATAAATTCGCCTTCGAGGAAGGCGATCTTGCCATGCAATATTACAACACCTCGCTATCCGGTCTCGCGACTGACAACACCAGCTGGGGGATCAGCAACCTGTGGTCGTATGCCCAGCAGTATGCGCTGGCTGACAATTTCTATATGTCCGCTATGAACAGCGAGCCGGCCCAGGAGTTATACATGGTCGCGGCTACGGTAGATAGCAACCACAACGCATCAGCTCTTCCTTTTTACGATCCCTGCAGTGCCTACGAGCAGCAAGCACAGGGTGCCGGTACAATTTCGGTTCCTATGACCGAGACCAACGTTGGAGACCAGCTCACGGCGAAGCAGATACCGTGGACGTTCTATCAGACCAATTACGCTAATTCGCTGAACGGAACCTGCACGGACTACGTGCCGCAGGAAGATCCGTTTCAATATTTCACCAGTACAGAAAACTCTTCGAATATTCAAAACTTCACCATGTCAGGCTTTGAGTCTGTGCTCAACAATGGAACCCTTCCCGCTGTAGTTTGGATCACGCCGGACGGAGCCCACGACATGCATCCAGGCGGAGGCAATATTCTGGATGGAATTGAATGGCTGAGCCAGCTGGTGCAGGCAGTGAAAAGCTCGAGCGCATGGCCAAATACTGCCATCATCGTTCTCTGGGATGAAAGCGGCGGTTGGTATGACCATGTCCCGCCGCCTCAACTCTCAGACACGGACACCGCTACGTTGCCCGGAGGACAGGGCCTGGGAATGCGCGTGCCGGTCATCATCATTTCCCCGTACGCCAAGACGAACTACATTTCGCATCAGCAGATGGATTTTGTCTCGATCCTTCGATTCATTCAATGGAATTGGAACCTGGGAGTGATCCCCGCCACAGCTCAACAGACACGAGAGCAGCAGAGCGGCGATTTATGCGACTTACTGACATCGCCATGCGGCGCGCCGACACAATAGTGCGCCGCTTGCAATAAAGAGCGAGTTTTCTCCAACGTTACCAGTAAGTGAAATTGAGGTTGTCCAGGTAAGTAACATTTGCGGCCTGTTTAGAATTTCCATCTAACTGGTAGTTGAGATTGATTCCCCACCACGAGGCATGTGCGAGAACACTTGGGTAGCTTTGATTCAGCGTGTAGAGTGTTCCATTCAGCGTGATCGATTTGTATAGAGTGCTGTTATCCGATTGCCGCTGAACCTGGATGGTGACATGGTTCCATCCAGTTATAAATTTGCAGGGGACTCCGGCAGACATCCATTTCCGCTTACTATTGTCGTACACGTCCCAGTCCTTGTCGCCGAGATAGTTACATTGCGTGCCGAATGTCATGCCGGCTGTATCGCCCATCCAAAAGCTGATGTCAAACTCCAATGCTTGAGTAATCGCGGGGTTGGTCACGTAGAAATCGGCGTCATAGGTGAAGTTATGCAGCGTCGGCAGCAGTGTGTGGTTGGCGTCTTGAATCTGTGGCGCGCCTTGTCCGATCAGTGCTGCGGTGAACAGCACGTCGCCATAGTCGGTTGTTCCGCCCAGACTGTACTCGGTCGCATTGTTGCTCAGCGAAGGCAGAGTGATATTTTGTTTCATCGACCACGCGATGCCTTCGCATGGAGACGGGCTGCAGTCGACATAATTTGGTCCAACCTGTCCGAAGCTGCTCCACTTTCCAGATGTTGTCTGGATATTCGCGATCACGGTACCCTGGGTGTCTCCGGTGCCCGTGGTCCCAGTAGTTCCAGTTCCACCTGTGCCAGTAGTTCCCGTACCGGCCGTTCCAGTGGTTCCCGTAGTCCCAGTAGTCCCAGTAGTCCCAGTTGTCCCTGTTCCCGTGGTACCTGTAGTGCCGGAACCAGTGGAGGTCGATGCTGGCGGAGTCAGTTGAGAACTAACACTTGCACCCCCGCCACAACCTACGAGATAGGTGGGAACTAGAAGAACAACGATTATCAATCCCAGCAGCTTGAAATGAAAGCTAACTAGACTGTGCGGTTGTGGGTGCGTCGGTCGGAACGGTGGAAACTTGCCGTTTTTCGAATTCGAGCTGGATTGACGATTCAGGCTATCGCATGCAGATCGATCGATACTGCGGGTTGACATTGGTCCAGCAGGTCTCCGGCGGAATTTGTACCCGCCGAATGGACAAATAAGTACCTTGAAGATGTCCACGGGACTCTCCTTGAAGGCGTACACGAACAGTCCCTCCGCGCAGAAACACCAGGTCGCCGAGGACGATCGAGACTTTCCTGAAAATTGGTGGTGACTGATAGTAGCTCACAATCAGCACAGAGGTACCCATTATGATAGTTACGTTAGTACACGCTAGTAACTATCTCGATGCCTGGGGTGAGGGCACCCATCCGAGAGGAGTCATCTTTTGACGCACATCGCCAGGGGTTCAATGTGAGGTTCAATCCATTGAAAGTACATATGATAAGAGCCTATCTCTGCAAGAATGAAGAAGGTGCAGTAAGCCGCAATGACGTGCCAACTCCGCCTAGGGCAATTTGGACAAACACTGATCGGAGTCTATGTCTCGTATCGGAGACAGATTACTCTCGTAACGTTGATTTCGCAGGCGAAACGCGAGTTCTTCCTAATCCTCGGTGAGTCGGCTGATTGGACGAAACCGTTCGAGCCTTGCGCCATGGTTGCGCGGCACCGTAAAAGTACTTGTCAACCTGAGAGCTCCCCGATGTACCCGCAGCCATTCGAGTAAGTCGGGCGATCTTCCTCGGAAAGAAATTGTGGTGGCGTTTTTCTCTATCACGAGTGATTCAATCAGCTTGGTGCACAGACATGGCACTTCAAAACGGACTGACACAGCTATGCCATATGGACAGCGATTCTGCCGTAGAGCTCTGCTTCGACGCACGTGAGTTACAAACGCACTTGTACGATGGACGGATAGGACTCGGTTCTGCAATATGCGCCGCAACAGCTAGAAAGGTGATCGACTGGTTCGCGATGGACATACAAAATCCAATTCATCTGGACGCTAGCTGGATTTCTCGCGCCATGCTGCTCTCAGACGATGCTGGCTGGAACCAGACGATGGATGATTGGAAAGTTTTCTTCGCGCATGGGAGCGTGCTCGGCATAACGCACGGCGATCGCCTGCTGGCAACTTCCGCGGTGCTGCCTTATGGCGCCGAGTTCGGTTGGCTTTCCATGGTCCTGGTCACGGCCGAGTGGCGTCGACGTGGACTCGCCAGCCGCCTGGTTGATGCTTGCGTGTCGTTGCTGCGCGATTGTGGAAAGGCTGCTCTGCTGGATGCTGCGCCAAACGCGACGGAAATTTACACGAAGATTGGATTCGTGCCGCTGTGCCGAATGGAGCGATGGGAAGGTGATGGAGGTGGCACTGCGACGGTTTCGCAGGCTGTCGATCTAACCTTGGACCAGGCCGCTTTCGGCGCCGACAGAAGGTTCCTGCTGGATGATTTTCTTGCGCGGCGCGATAGCCTCGCGTTCCGCGCGGCGCATGGGTTTGCGTTACTGCGCCGCGGTGCGGTTGCCTCACATGTCGGACCGATCGTCGCCGATCCCGCAGAAGCTTCTGCGCTCGCGATCGCCGCAATCCGCGCTGCTTCTGGCCGCGTCTTTGTTGATCTGCTTGACGCGGGCAACGGTCTAATCCCAACCTTGACCTCGCTTGGCTTTCGACCTCAGCGGCGATTCACTCGCATGGCGCTGGGTCTATCCCAACTTCCAGGTGATCCGGCTCGATTGCTCGCCGCCATTGGGCCTGAATTCGGCTGATGGAGCGTGCGGAATTTCTTGTGAGCTCCATTGGCGGCAAACAGCGTTACATCCAGGCTTCCGGCTTTGCCGCCATCGCTTCTTCCAGCGTGACGCGACGCTTTTGCTTGTAGGAAAGGTTCGCCATGTGACAAGCGACCGCCGATAAGTATCCGATTTCGACGGTTCCATTCGGCTGCTTGCGATCTCGAATGCAAGCCATCCAGTTCGCCATGTGACTTACACCTGGATTTTTTCCCTGCAGCGGCACGCCGCCCGGATTGTTGGTCTTCTCAGGAAAATAATTGATCGGTCCCGGAGCATTCTCTTCGTCCCAGTTCGGATTGGCCGCTTTTAGATCGCCGGTCTCCATGGTGTTGGAACCGCTCACGTGTGCGATCGTTCCGTTGCTGCCCAGGAAGTGCTCGCCCAAGCCGTACCGCTCATTGCTGAAGGTAGATTGCCATGCAACCAGCAGATCGTTCGGATACTCAAAGCTGACGCTGATCGTATCCGGCACTTGCCGCCCATCTTTCTCGGAATACACGCCGCCCATCATGCTGGCAGCCTTCGGCAATTCCAGGTTCATCGCAGTGATGATCCATCCAATCTGGTGCACCATATTCTCTGTGATATTGCCGCCTGAAAATTCCCAATAGAGACGCCAGTTGATAAATTTATAGCCGTCAAAGGGAACCTTCGGGCGCCCGGAAAGAAACAGGTCCCAATTCACATGCGCCGGATTGCAGTCGCTCGGCACCGGCCGCACCCATTGTCCATGGCCGCGCGGCGTGTTGCGGCTCATCCAGGACTCGACCATGGTGATTTTCCCCGGCAGGCCTTCCTGGATCCATTGCTTCGCGTCCGCCAATTCTCCGGAACTCTCGTCCTGCATCCCGATCTGCACAATCTGCCTGGAGGCTTTTGCGGCAACGCGACACGCAGACGCCTCAGGAATATCCCATGCCATGGTTTTCTCGGAATACAGATCCTTTCCGGAAGCCAGCGTTGCCAGAAAATACTTTGCGTGCAGATGCTGCGGTGTCGCTTGAATCACCGCGTCAATGTCATTGCGATCCAGCAACCGCATCGGGTCGTCATAAGCGGCAACATTCGGAACAAAACTTTTCACCTGGTCGCGACGCCGCGAGTACACATCGGCAACGGCCACGCATTCAACATTCGGCTGTCGCAACGCGTTCTTCAGGTCTTCCTGCCCGCGATCTCCAGCGCCGATAATTCCAATGCGGATGCGATCGTTCGCGCCAATCACCCGGTTCGAGGCGAACAGTTGCTTCCCGGGAAAGCTCCCCAGGGCCGCAACTCCCAGCCCTACTTGCCCCATAAAGTCGCGACGATTGATCTTCTTCTGTTCATCTTCCATTGGGACTTTCTCCTTTGTAAAACGTATTTGCCCCACCGCGCTCGTCCAGGCATCTTAGCTCCGGATTATAATTTCTTTCGCACGAGCGCTCGTCCGCAACAACGTTTCTGCCGACGCAATGCTGCACGAAGCAGGAAGAATCAACCTCAATCACTCTTCGTTCACGGAGGCGCAATGCACCACTCGATACCGCGTCGAAAATTCTTGAAGACTGTAGGAATCGCAGGACTCGCCGGGGCAGGGGCGCAATGGCTCGGTTCACCCGCGAAGGCGCAGTCATCCGCAGCGGCGGACACGGACGCATCGAAAATGCCACGACTGTTCGCCGGCTGCTGCGCTTACTCGTATGATCACGCGTTGCGAAAAGGCACGATGACGATGGAAGACTTCATCCATAAAGCGGTCGAGCTGCGTGTGGATGGTGTCGATATGACGGCCTACTACTTGAAATCAACTGACCCGGAATATCTCGATAGTCTTCGCCACCTGGCGTACAAAAATGCATTACCCTTTTCCGGATCCGCGTGTGGGGTCAGCATGGTTCAGGCCGATCCGTCGAAACGCGCGCAGAGTTTGACGGAAATCAAGAAATGGGTGGATGTCACGGATCGGCTTGGTGCTTCTCATCTGCGCGTGTTTGCTGGCGAATTGCCATCCGGCGCTACGCTGCAGCAGGGAATCGATTGGACAGTGGAGACGATGAAAGCGGCCACAGACTACTCCGGCGAAAAGGGCATTATGCTGGGCGTAGAGGATCACAACGGCGTAACTCAGCACGCGGACGTCTGTCTTGAAATTATGCAGCGGGTGAATTCGCCGTACGCCGGCATTAATCTCGATATAACCAACTTCATTCCGACGGCTACTCAGAATGTGTATGCGCAAATTGCTGCCTGCATTCGGTACGCGACCAACACGCACATTCGCGATCGCTTCGAGTACAACAAGAGCCCGGTGGATTTCGATCGTGTCTGGAAACTCTTCGCCGATGCAGGCTTCAAGGGCTATATGTCCGCCGAGTATGAAGGTCCCGACTCCGACACTGGCGTGCCGAAGCTGGTGGCGCAGATACGAACTCTTTGCCAGAAGTATTCGACCGTTTAGGCCACGTTAGTTCTGGCTGCACGCGACTTGCGAACGAAATCGCCGGCTGAAGTTATCCAAATTTTGCCGGGTTCGATTCTTTTGCTCATGCTGATGTAAGCCTTAAAACATGCAAGTAAAGGAGACAGATGGTCACTCGACGAGAATTTCTTGACACAGTTGCGATCGGCGCTGCGGGCCTGGCTGTTGGATCGACGGCAAAAAGCTATGCACGAATTCTAGGCGCGAACGATCGTTTGAACTTTGCCGTGATTGGGCTGCACAGCCGCGCCTACGCACACTTGTCCGCGCTGAAAGCCAACAGCGACGCCGTCCACATCACGCACGTATGCGACGTCGACAGCAACACCTTGAAAAAATTTGCCGACAGCGTGCAGCAGGTGATGGGCTATCCAACCGCTTCTGCGAAGGACTTCCGCGAAGTTCTGGCGCAGAAAGATGTGGATGCCATCACGATTGCCACGCCCGATCATTGGCACACGCCGATCGCCATCGACGGTCTGAAGGCGGGTAAGAATGTCTACGTGGAAAAACCATGCAGCCATAATCCCGCCGAGGGCGCGCTGCTGGTCGAGGCGCAGCGAAAGTACGGCAAGCTGGTGCAGATGGGCACGCAGCAACGGTCGTCGGATTACACCATTGAAATTGTCGACAAGATTCACAACGGCTTGATCGGCCGGCCTTATTACGCCAAGGCGTGGTACAGCAACACCAGAAAGTCCATTGGCATTGGAAAAGTGGTGCCTGTGCCGCCGCAATTGGATTGGGACTTGTGGCAGGGCCCGGCGCCGCGCCGTCCTTATAAAAGTAATGTGCAGCCGTATAACTGGCACTGGTTCAAAATCTACGGCACAGGTGAGGCGCTCAACAATGGCACGCATGAAGTCGACGTGTGCCGCTGGGCGCTCGGTGTCGATTATCCGCAACGCGTCACGTCCTCCGGCGGCAGATATCAGTTCAAAGATGACTGGCAATTCTATGACACGCTGGTCACCAACTTTGAATATCCTGACAAGATGATCGATTGGGAAGGGAAGAGCTGCCAGGGCATGAAGTTCTATCAGCGCGACCGCGGATCCACCATTATGGGCACCACGGGAACGGTGCTGGTCGATCGCGGTGGCTATGAGATTTACGATCTCGCGGGCAAGAAGACCAGCGAATTCAAAGTCGGCAAAGCAGCTTCATCTTCTGATCTTGTCGGTCGCGATTCTATGACCGACGCACACTTTGCTAACTTCATCGCCGGAATTCGCACGGGCGCACCGCTCCATGCTCCGGTTTCCGTTGGTAACGTCGCTGTCACCATGTTGCAGCTTTCCAATATTGCGTGGGAAGTGCAACGGGAACTGCATCTCGATACGACGGACGGAAAAGTCCAGAATGATCCGCAGGCCATGAAGATGTGGGGAAGAGAGTACGAGAAAGGCTGGGCGCCGCACATCTAGCTGTTTTTTTTCGCCGCAAGACAATGAGGACAGATTGCATTCTGTCCTCATCCGTTTTTACAGCTGCATTTCACGCCGATCGACTCGGCCATCGTGACAATGCCTAGGCGTGAAGTTTACGCATATACTCCGCGTCAATTTTCAGTTCCTGCATGACGGGCATGTTGTACTCTTCCTGCTCGACAAAACAGTGCTTGATGTGACCCGTTTGCGCGGCGGCTGCGAAGATCGGGCGATAGTCGATGCTGCCTTGCCCCAGTGCAGTTGCAATAGGAGGATTTTCGATGGTTTGCGGCGGCTTGAATGGTTTGAAGTCCTTGACGTGCAGCATGGAAATGCGGTTTCCATAGCGGTGCAGCAATTCGATCGGATTGCCCCCACCCACGATGACCCAGCCCAGATCCATTTCCATGGTCACGTATTGCGGATCGGTCAACCGCATCAGTTCGTCGTACGGCAGCACGCCGTCTTCTTTTTGAAATTCCATGGTGTGGTTGTGATATCCGAATTTCAATCCCGCGGCGCTGATTTGTTTGCCAAACTTGTTGAATTCGCCCGCATTCCAACGCCACTCATCCAGCGTGAATGTTGGGCCATGGCCGCCGTGGTGCCCCGGATAGGAGCAAATGATGTAATGGCTGCCAATCACCTTCATGAACGCGACGATCTCGTCGATGTGGCCATTCAGAGCGTCGTAAGAATAATGCGCGCTCACGCAGTGAAGGCCCGCCTGCTGCATGGCCTGCTTCACATCGCTGGCGCTGTGATTGTAGAAGCCCGCAGCTTCCACTTCGCGATAGCCAAGCTCGGCAATTTGCTTTAGCGTGCCTTCATAGTCGGTCGGAAGTTGTTTGCGAACCGAGTACAACTGAATCCCCAATGGCAGGTTCAGGTATTTCGTCTTCATTTCCGCATGCAATGCGGAGTCGCGCATCAACGCGGAACCGTACAGCAGCGCGGCAGTGCCGGCTTTCAAAAAATCTCTTCTTGATTTCATGGTCATCCGCCTTTTCTTTGTCAGTAGGTGAAGTCGCGGACCAATTCCGCCGGTCGTTACTGTTTTTGCAGCGTACGAATGTACGAAACCAGGTTTTCAATCTGGGGCGGGGTCAACCGGGAACCAAAGGCAGGCATGTTGTTCTTGCCTTTGCTAATCACGTTGGCCAATTCAGCATCAGTCATCTTCACAATTTGGGCACTGTGAAGATTCGCCACCTTCATCGCCTGCCCGGTTGGCGTCGAGCCCTTTCCATCGGCCCCGTGACACATCTGGCAGTTGGACTGGAACAGTGTCGCGCCTTTGTTTTGCGCATGGGCTGCGAAAGAGAACAGGCAAATAATCGCAGCGGTCGAAAGCAATCGAGTCATGGATCTCACGGCATCTCCTTGTGGATTGGGGTTCTGAATCGTTGCGGGGGGCGACGGGTCAAACGGATTAATTGCTGCATTCATTACTGCTCCAGCATGGCAAAGGCTCGCCCACGCATCGCACCCAGACTAGCGTGTGCGGAATGTGACAGTCAATGAAGCGGATTTTTGTTGCGATCCATCCAGACCTGGACCGCATGCACCCTCACAGTACAGCCAAAGGGCCGCGAGAGTCTCTGCTGGGGCGGATTGACATTAGGATGGGAAGAGCGGCGTGCCAGATTTTCTGCGTGAATTTCAGGCGAAGTTTCGACGCGTCGTAAAGTTATATTGCAAGGCAGATGTTGCGTCGCGGATCAAGTTTCGGAGGTTCAATGAATCAAGGTAATCCAACAATCAAGTCAAATCGAACGCGGGTTCAGATCGCGACTTCCATCGCAGTCTGCCTATTTCTTGTCTGCGTTTCGAGCCTATCGACGCTCGCGCAGTGCGGTCCGCATCCTACGAAGATTTCGATTCAGCATAACTTCACCTCCGGCAGCCTGAAGGCCTGGGATATGCCGTTCCCAGAAGATTGGGAGATTCTGCAGGAAGGCAATCTGCATTACCTGCACATGAAGCGCAACCGTGAGCCTCTAGTGCCGCGCCGACCGATGCAGTTTGCGCGCCTCAAGGGCGTCAAGGTGGGCAGCTTCACTCTTAACGTCGACGTGCGACGTGCCGGTGGCTCCATGATTATCGTGTTCAATTACGTCGACACCCTTCACTTCTATTACGTCCATCTGTCTGAAAATCCCGGTACGCAGATCTCGGTTCACAACGGCCTTTTTATTGTGAATGGCAAGCCTCGTTATCGAATCGCTGGTTTACAGGCTGCACCCGCGCTGCCGGATAAATCCTGGCACCATGTGCGCATCGTGCGCAATGTACGTACTGGATCGATTCAAGTGTTCATGGACAATGAGAAACAGCCGAGGTTTTCTGTGATTGACCACACATTTACATGCGGGCAGGTCGGCCTCGGTTCGTTCGATGAAACAGGGGACTTCTCGAAGTTCCGTTTACAGTCGAACGATGCTGAACTCTCTTCGAACGTCAAGTAAAGATCGCGCTCGGTCTATGCGAATCCATCCGGCTGATCGAGTGCGCCGATGTGGGCGTGCTCGTCGATAAACAGCCGTCCTGCGTTGAGTGCTTTGCGATCCAGTTCCAGCAGGTCCAACTTCTTCACTTTGTCCTGTAGCACGCTCCAGGCGGTTCCGGCAGCCAGGCATTCCGTTTCTTCCAGCAGCGCTCCCATCATCACAATATTGGCGACCTTGGTTGATCCGAGTTTGTCCGCGATTTCAGAAGCTGGAATGGTGACCACCTGGATGCCGGGGGCGACGAAATCTTCCGGCACCGAGTCACCGTTGTAAAGAATCACGCCGCCTCGAACCACCTCGTGGGCAAACTTGCGTAATGAGACTTCATTCATCGCCACCAGCACGTCGGGATGCGAAACCAATGGCGATCCGATCGGTTCACTCGACAGGCACACGTGGCAATGGGCACTCCCGGAACGCATCTCAGGCCCATAGGACGGAAGCCAGCTGACTTCCAGTCCCTCGCGCATCCCCATCTCAGTCAGGAGCTGACCCAGGAGGAGTACCCCTTGGCCTCCCATGCCGGCGAGCTTGATCTTGACATCCTCAGAGCGATGTTCGAATTCCAGTTTTGCCGGCGCGCTTGCATTTTCTTTAGGGGCGATTCCAAGCACGTGTGCGACGGAATGAATCGGCGGCACAGCTTCTTTGATTGCGAGCGGAGCGGGTGGGTGGTCGCGGAAAACGTTCACCGGGAAGGCAGGGATAATTTTGTCGGCAATCCATTGGCGCGCTGCAACCGGATCTTTGCCCCAGATGGTTGGGCACGGCGACAAAATCTCGACGAATGAAAATCCGGCGCCATCGCGCTGAACTTCCAGCGCCTTGCGAATCGCTCGGCGCGCCTTCATGATGTTTTTGCCGTCGGACAGTGCCACCCGTTCGATATAGATCGGCGCTTCCAGCGTGGCCAGCATCTCCGCCATGTGCACCGGGTAGCCCTCATTCGACGGCCGCCGACCCCATGGAGAGGTCGTGCTCTTTTCGCCAATCATGGTGGTGGGCGCCATCTGGCCGCCGGTCATGCCGTAGATTCCGTTGTTCACGAAAAAGACAGTGATCTTCTCGCCGCGATTCGCCGCATGCACAATTTCTGCAGTCCCAATCGCAGCCAGGTCGCCGTCTCCCTGGTAGGAAATGACCATGCGTTCGGGACAGGATCGCTTGATCGCCGAAGCCGATGCCGGCGCGCGACCATGCGCAACCTGCACGTTGCCCACGTCGAAGTAGTAATACGCAAACACGGAGCAGCCGACAGGGCTGACGAAGATGGTATTGTCCTGCTCGCCAAGATCCTGCAAAGCTTCGGCGATCAGCTTGTGGACCAGGCCGTGCCCGCACCCTGGACAATAGTGGGTCTGCTTCTTTCCTTCGGCTTTGCGGCTGTATTCGTCATAAAACACGGTCGACTTGGAGTGGACGACCTCGTAGGCTTCGTCATCATCTTGCACGCCGGCCACCGACCCAGCCCCAGGCTGCGCCTTGGCGCCGTTCATTGCAACTGCGGTGCTGATCCCGATTTTATTTTCCATGGTCACACTCGCTTCCAGTCCCGTGCCGCCGTTGTTGCCGGACGTCAAACTCTTGCTGCGATCCTAGACAGTACTTGCTCCTGCAGTTCTTTGACGGAAGGTACATTGCCGCCTCCGCGTCCGTAGAACTCCACCGGGACGGTGCCATCAAGCGCCAGGCGAACATCTTCCACCATCTGCCCGTTGCTCAGTTCCACCACCAACACCTTTTCCACATTGGCGGCCGCTTCCACGAGCGTGGCGGAAGGGTAAGGCCACAGCGTGATGGGACGGAACAGGCCGGCTTTGACGCCCTGGCGGCGCAGTGCTTCGACAGCGGAATGCAGAATGCGAGCGACAATGCCGTATCCGACCAGAAGGATCTCAGCGTCTTCCACGTAACAGCTTTCGTATCGCGGTTCGGCTTCCTGCGCTCGCCGATACTTGGCTTCCATCTTGCGTTGATGCTCTTCCAGTCCGTCGCTCTCCAGGAAGATAGAACTGATCAGGTTGCCGCGAGTCTCATGCGTACCCCTCACCGCCCACGGTTTTTCCGGCTGCGCAATTTCGCGATACTCCAGGTCGAGCGGCTCCATCATCTGCCCAATAAATCCGTCCGCAAGGATGACCGCCGGATTGCGATATTTGTCGGCCAGCTCAAATGCCAGGATGGTAAGGTCAGCCATCTCCTGCACGGACGCTGGAGCCAGCACCAGGTTGCGATAGTTGCCATGGCCTCCACCTTTCACCATGGCGAAGTAGTCGCTTTGCTCAGGCGCGATGTTGCCCAGGCCGGGACCGCCTCGCATCACATCCACGATCACGCACGGCAATTCCGCGCCCGCCAGGTAGGAGATTCCCTCCTGCATCAGGCTCAATCCTGGTCCCGAGGAGCCAGACATCACACGCATCCCAGTGGCCGCTGCTCCATAGACCATGTTGATCGCGGCGGTTTCGCTTTCCGCCTGTAGAAATGTTCCGCCCACCTGCGGGAAATAGAGCGCCGCAGCCTCGGCAATCTCGCTGGCCGGGGTAATTGGATATCCATAGTAGCCGCGGCATCCGGCAAGGATCGCACCTTTCACCAGCGCCACATTTCCCTTACAAAGCTGGCGCATGTTCGCCCTCCTTCGCTCCAATCGCCTTCGCCCTCGTGCGGTAAACGGTAATTGCGCCTGGCTCCGGGCAGCAATAAAAGCAGATACCGCACCCGGTGCAAATGTCTCCTTTGCAACGCGCTGGATGCACTCCGTTGGCGTTCAATTCCGGCGCCAGCTCCAGGCAATGGGGCGGACAGGACGCAACACACAATCCGCAACCCTTGCATTCTTCGGCATCAATGGTAACTTTCCCGCGTGGCTGGATTGCCATGCTTCACCTCGTGGTGGCCGGGCGCTTTGATCTCCTTGCCCAGCGCGTCGATCGCCACAGTTTCAGGCAAGTTTGCGACCGTACGCTCGCCGGTTCCATTAGAGGCTCCCGGGTTACCGATGACCGTGTTCTAGCGCACCAACGGGCGTGACCTTTATCACTTTGCGCACGCGATGTGTATTGACACGTCTCCGCTCGCGACGTTACGATTAGCTCGCCTTCACTGGCGCTCGTTTCAAATTCGGCCAGGCTCCCCTCTTGGTCCCAGTGATAGCCACCCAGTTCCCATAGAAAAGCGCATGGCTCACCCGAGATTTGTCACAACGGCGAGTCGCGCCCCGACGATTCACCGTTTCGCACAAGGAGCAGCACTCATATGAAGAAATCTGCGTTTCTCTGCTACGGCTCCATCGCTGCCTGCATGGCCTTGATTGTTCCGGCGTTGTCCGCACAGACCTCCACCATCCAGCTCTTCGGTCCCGTGAACGTGCGTGCTTCCGTCGACGGCACGACCGATGAGTCGCCGAGTACTTTCAATAGCAACACGCTGAATCTGACCTGCCCCGCTGCTCCGACCGCTGTGCTTTCTTCCGCCAATGGCGGTAATGTGCTGGTCGATAACAATATTCAGGTGAGCACCAGCTCGCCGTCCATGACAGGTCCTACCAATGTATGCACCGGTGGGACATCGGATTCTACTGACAGTGGGCCTTCACAGAACTGCTTTAGTTCCGTCTATGAGGGTGTTGCAACCAATGGACAGGTGACCGGGCAAGATCCCGACTCGTTTGCCGCCTCGACTGGAGTTACCCTGGCCAATGGTGGCGTTCCGCCCATCGACATTCACAGCAATCTTGTCCAGGGCACGAATCAGATCACCATCAGCGAGGTGGACGGCGGCGGCTTCCTTGCCAGCTCTTCGCTCTACTTGACCACGAATTGCACTCAGGTGGGTGTGACGGGTGGAGGTAGCATTACTGGCAATCCCATCCCTCAGACGAATCCAACGCCGCAGCAGTTGACGCAGAACTTTACCTTCAATACGGGCACCAGCCAACAAGTCCAGTTCACTTACGATCTATCGACGGCGCAGACGGCTGACACATTGGCGATTCAGAATGGCACCGTCCCAGGCGTTGAAGATGCGGCTGTCGATCCCAGCACATTTCAGACTGCCTACGGGCAAGACACACCGTTTTCGACTTCGAGTTGCCTGATTCACACCGGCGAACTGCTGCCCAGTGGGCAACCGGCCTGCAAGTTGTTTACGCTGGAATGCGCGGTAGGAACGGATCCCACCGAAAGTGGCGCGAATTGCCCGATTTCGTCGGCTCCGAATGAGTTGTTCCAAGATATTTTCGACGGACCCAGTTTCAGCCTGCAGGACATCTCCACGCCGAGTGGACCCACGTTTCATGAAGGCATCGGCTTCCTGATGGCCAGCGAACCCTGGAATGGTGGACCGTGCGCTTTTGATCCAGCGTCCGGATTGGAGAATTTGCCTTGCCCGCAGAATCTGCTGGCCAACTTCAGCGGTCCGGGAATCTATACCTCTTCCAGCTATACGTCCCATCCCAATTCGACCTTTATTCCAGTGACCGGTGTGCCGGAGCCATTGACGACAGTGACTGTCGCAAATCTGCAGCCAGGAAACTGGGTGAACACGCAGACACCGAACGTCACGTTTTCCAGTCAGCCGCCGAATCTCACCGGCCTGACGGAAGCCCAACTACCCGGTGTCTCCACCTTTGCCGCGGCTCCGATTCAATCCATCACGTACGGCACCGCTTCCGTGGGCAACCTGCCGACGCCCGGCGTCCCGGGATCTGTAGGCATCGCTATCACGAACCCTGTCTCGTGCCCGAGTACCATTCCTCCGGGCGGCATGCCCCCAGCGTTTACGCCGCCAGCGCAACCGGTCGCGCTGAATGCTGATGGCAATTACCTGCTGTACTATTTCGCGCAGGATTGCGCCGGAACTCAGGAACTCGACTTCGTCAAAGACGGCACCGGCACCTGGTCGACTTCGTACTACACCGTGCCGATCAATGTGGACACAGTTCCTCCCGTCGTGAATTCGGGGCCGACACTGTCTCCTTCGACCGGCAGCTATATCGTAGGGCAGCCCGTGACGGCAACTTACAGTTGCACGGATGATCGTTCCGGGATTGTGACATGCGGCGCTTCAACGTTCTCCGCCGATTCGGCTCCGCTTAGCACAGGTCTTCTTAACAGCCCGGTCGATACGTCTACGCCCGGTAACAAGACCTTCACCGTCATGGCGGTCGATGCGGCCGGCAATAAATCCTCGCAGTCGGTCAGCTATGTCGTGACGGCTTATGACTCGTCGATCCACGTCACGCTCAGCCAGTCGACGGTCACTTATCCGGGAGGAACCAACGTTGTGATTCAGGTTTCGCCTACCGGCGGACACACACCCACGGGAACTGTGAGGCTGTATGACGGAACCAGCCTGCTGCAGACCTCCGGCTTGCAAGGGAACGGCGCCGCTTATCTCTATATCCAGGGCTTGAACGTCGGCAATCATTCGCTCACCGCGTCTTACTCCGGCGATTCCTACAATCCGGCCGGCGTATCCTCGCCGGTCATCCTTACGGTGAAACCTGTGCCGGTTCAGCTGAGTACTTCCTGCTGGAACGCCAACTTCCCGTACGGAGCCAATTACAACTGCGGCGTTTACACTAGTTCCGCCGCTGGGCCTCCACAAGGGGTCGTCACCTATCAATACGACGGTGGCGCAACCGTTACTTTGCCGCTGTCCAATGGTGTGGCAAACTTCATCATCCCGATGCCGCCGGCTGGAAATCACACTGTGGTGATGGGATATGCAGCGCAGACAAACTATGCCGCTGCGAATTCCAGCACCCAGCATTTCACGGTGACCAAAGCGCCGGTCATTCTTCAACTGACGCCTTCCACCTGGTACGCCACGGGAGGGAATGTAACTCTGAGTGTTGCAATTCAATCGTGGAGCGCGGGTCCGCCGAATGCACTTGGCACGGTGTCCTTCTACAACGGCAGCAAACTGCTCGCTACGGTGCCCGTCAGTGCCGGCGGAACTGCGGCGACAACGGTGACCGCATCGTCTCTGGGGAATGGCAGCAAGACGCTGACTGCCAGCTACAGCGGGAGCGCCAACTACGCCAGTGGAACCGCTTCTGTAACAATTACAGTTGCAGTAAAATAACTCCGAAAGCAGAAGAGGTCCTTCCGAATCGGGAGGGCCTTTTCTATTTCAAGTTTGCAGTTTGATGTTCCAACATAACAGAGTCGAGTTATGCTTCGGCCGGGGCGGGCTCCAGGAACGGGGCAGTCAACGACGTTGAGGATTCCTCGCCGGCGGAGAGGCGGGTCAGCGTCAACACGGTGATATCGTCTTCCTGCCCGAAGGCAACCGCTGCCTGTGTCGCTTGCTGCGCGGTGGGTTGGGTTGCAAACAACGTGTTCAAGCGCTCAAATCCGTAGATCTCTCCGGTTGAACTTCGTGCTTCCACCAAGCCGTCTGTATAGAGGCTGAGGTGGTCTCCGGGATGCAGATGAATCTGCATTTCGCTGTATTCGGCGAAGGAGATGAGGCCCAGCGGCAACGATCCTTCGATCTCCAGTTCTCCTGAATTCAGGAACGGCGGCAGGTGGCCGGCGTTGGCCAGGATCACCTTGCCATTTGGAAACAGGCGCATCACAATCGCGGTGACGAAGCCGCCCTGAAGCCTTCCGCACAAGCAACGGTTCAGCGCCTGCAGCATTTGCACTGGGCTGGATTTTTCGCCAGACAAGGAGCGCAGCACCCCGACGATCAGAGACACGCTCATCGCAGCCTTCAGGCCCTTACCGCTGACATCCCCAAGCGCAACGATCGCCGAACCTCCATCCTCACGGATGATCTGGAAGAAGTCTCCACCCACTTCCTGCGCGGGCTGGTAGGCGCTCGACATGGCGTATCCTTCCAACGATGGCAGCGTCTCAGGAATCAGCACGCGCTGGATTTCGCGAGCGCTTTGCATCTCCTGCTCCAGAGCGGTCTGACGCGCCTGCTGTTCCATGTTGTACCGATAGACGGCGTACAGAATGGAGAGGAACAACCCGATCCCGGCAAGGTCGGCGGCAGTGAAGTACACGCCGAAAACGGTGAACAGCGGGGTCATTACCCTGTTGTAGAGCGTCCAGTGGGTAAATCGCTGGCCTGCCGCGCTAGCGTCGGCAATCGTATTGATCATTTGCGAGACGAAGGCGGAGATCGCCAACCACCAGCGCGACGGCTCCAGCCGCTGACGAATGCCGATTCCAATGATGACGAATGGGAAGACTTCCACCACCAGGATCAGTGTCGTCAAAATTGCATCCAGGGCCAGCATTCCGGCGCCCGCTTGACCCCAGAAAAATGCCAGCGCCCCATCCAGTAGTCCGGCGGTGACGGTGACGATGGCTAGCACCCGTGTCCACCGGGCCAAGGTTGGACGGTCATCCAGCCGCAGCAAATAGAGCAACAAAAACCAGAGAGAGACGTGGTTCAGGGCGTAGATCGGCTGATTCAGTCCTCGGCCCAGTCCGTAATCAATCGGGATCTGGAGCATACCCTGGATCAGAAACAGCATAACCGGCGTCGCTGTAAAGATGGCTAGCCACAGAAACAGCTTTACCTTTCGATTGCGGCTCCAGAGCAGCAGACTCAGCACGGTGACAAACCCATACAAAATCACCAGGGTGAAGTCGTATAGGTTCTGTTTCATGTCCTGGGCATTGGAGGCCGCCAATTGCACGTCAATCGTGTTGGTGTCGCCCAGCAGCGGGGCGCCATACATGCCGCCGAGGAAGTCCGGATCGACAAACAACAGCGGCGACTTCCACACTCGAACCGAAATTGTCCCTGACTCGGCGGAAGGGACCGGAAAACTGCGAATGAACCTGGAGTAGTACCAGCGCGGCCGCGGCGGAAACTGGCCGAATTGTCCGATCGACTTGCCGTTCCAAAAAACTTCGTAGGCGTCGTCGACCGGCGGCATCAGCAGGGCATACTTCGTCTTGCTGCCGGCAAGGGTGTTGATCTGCACATGGCGGCGGTACCAGGCATAGCCGGTGTATCCGGGATGATCCTGGCTGCCCCAGGGGCCGTTGACCTGGATCGACTCCCACCGGGAATCATCGAATGACGGGGAAGCCCATTCGGGATTGTCGCCGGTGTGAAATTGCCACGGGCCATCGAGGGAAATCGCGCCCTGTCCGAGCCCTGCTACAGTCAGCACGGGGGGCGCAGCTTTGGCGGATGACTGCGGCGCAGGCACTTCCTTCGGTTGCGCGAAGTGTGAGGCGGCCAGCAGGAAAGCACATGCCGCTATCTTCGCCGGGAGCAACATGCCACGAGAATACCACTCCAATCTCACCCTTCGATGCAAAGAATCGGGCCCGCCAGGACGGCCTCGCAGGACCTGCCAGGGGTGACGGCGGTCCGATCGCTGTGCGGCCGTCTGTCCGCCGGTAGACTCCCGGATTCGAGGCGACCCGTTAGATACCGAATTCGCTTAGCTGCAACCTCATCCTTCATGTATCTTGCTGTTCATAGAGTCATTGAACAAATCCGGTAAAGCGGACTCCCCTGGGCACGATGCATCTCCGCGCTCAACGGACGGCACGACTGAAGGAGCTGTGATGGAACTCGAAAGTACCCTCCACCTGCAGCAGCAGATCGCCCGTCTGCAGGCGTTGTTGGAGGCCAGCCACACAATTCACAGCACCATCGAGCTCGACAGCGTGCTGCGCGCCGTGCTCGAGTTGAGCGTCCGTGAACTTGAAATGGCGGGCGCGTTTTTCACCGCGTTCCCGTTCTCTTACGGAGAGATTCAGCCGCGCTTTCTGCTTCATCCGCCGACCTCAGACCCCAAACGCGGTTGTTTTCGCTTTCCCCTGGTCGATCGCAGCGGAGCGCTGCTGACAGAGATGATTGTCCTTACCCAGGATTGCGCGCCGCTCTCCTTATATGAGCAGGACTTCCTGGAAAACCTGTCCATGCAGGCCGCCGTGGCGATTGAGAATGCGCGTTACCACGAGCGCACGCTCGATCTGGAGCGGGTGCAGCAGGATCTGGCTTCGGCTCGGGAAATTCAGCGCAGCCTGTTGCCGCAATCCATGCCCGCGATTCCCGGATACAGCATTTCTGCGCGCTCCCAGACCTGCTATGAAGTCGGCGGAGACTATCTCGACATCCTTTCGTTGCCCGATGGCAGATGGATGATGGTCGTCGCCGATGTCGCCGGCAAGGGATTGGCGTCCGCCCTGGTGGGCACGTCCTTTCGCTCGGCATTTCGCGCCATGGCTGCCTCAGGCCTTCCGCTGGAGGAAATGGCGGCGCGACTGAATCATGTGCAGGAGTCTGATGGGGCGGAAACCCGACGCCGGTATGTTACCGCCATCTTCGCCCAGTTGAATCCGGCCGAACATACCCTGGATGTCGTCAACGCCGGACATAATCCGGGCTTTCTAGTGCATGGCAAGAATATTCAAGAAATTGGCGCCAGCGGAACACCCGTTGGCATGTTGGCCGGGATGACCTATACCTCGATGCGGTATCATCTGGAGCAAAACAGCCGATTTCTCTTATATACGGACGGATTGACCGAGGTGTTTCGCGGGGAAGAGGAGTTTGGCCCCGAACGCCTGGTTGAAGAAGTCCGTAGCTGGCGTGGTACACAGGCAGAACAATTGCTTAATAGCGTCTGGTCCGCAGTAGAATCCTTCGATGGGGAAGTTGAACTCACGGATGATCGCACGGCCCTGGCATTGCTGCGAGTGCAGTAGCTCCACAGGAGTTTGTTGAAACGCGTCGAATCGTGCAGGCAAGTTGGAAGGATTGCTTCCGGAGGTTGAGTATGGTGCAGGACATAACATCCGCAGTTGAGTTGAGGCTTCCTTCCAAATTAGGATTTGAGAAGGTTGCGATGCAGACTGCTTCAGGTGTTGCCCGGTTGATGGGATTTCCAGACGACCGGATTGAAGACCTGAAGACGGCGGTCGCCGAGGCTTGCATCAATGCCATCGAACATGGCAACCGCTTCGACGAACGGCTGAGCATTGGAATCGTTCTATCCATGGAAGACGGCAAGCTGGAAGTGAAAATCCTGGACTCCGGTTCAGGCCTGCATAAGAAAATTCATCCGCCTGACATCGATCGGAAAATGCACGGCGAAGAACAGGCGCGCGGCATGGGCATGTTTCTGATGCAGGCGCTGGTGGACGAAGCCGAATGGACACAGACGCCGCACGGTGGGAATTGCGTACGCTTGATGATTCGCCTAGACAAGGAAGAGGAGTGAGATAGCGATATGGCCATGCAACCGCAACTGAACACCCGAGCCCATGTAGATGAAGTGAAAGGACCCGACGGAAGCCCGGTTTCCGTGCTGCGTTTTACCGGCGATATCACCAGCACCTCTCGTGATGTTGTGTTCGGTGCTTACCAGCAAGTTCCGGCCGCTACCCGCAAGCTGGTCTTCGACTTCTCAAAAATGGAATACATGAATTCCAGCGGCATCGCGCTGATTATTGAACTTCTGATGGCGGCCAATAAATCCGACCGTTCGGTGCAGAGCTACGGTTTGTCGCCGCATTTTCAGAAGGTTTTTACCATGGTCGGCCTGAACAAATACACCAGCCTGCATCCGGATGAGGCAACGGCCTGCGCCGCATTTGCCGACTAGATTTGTTCGCATTCCTGCAACATACATTGCATGTAATATCGTGATGAGAATCATCCCCGCGCCGGCAGCTGCGCCGACAGCTGCGCCGACAGCTGCGCATGGCGTTTGCACAGGAAAAGCGTCCCCGCGCGAGACTTCCGCATCTCAATCGATAGAAGCGGACGACAATTTGCTGGCACCGCAAACCCTCTTCCGGGATCATCCACGATGGACAATCATTCCTTGGACCACAAAATCGGACCCAATTCCTCCGCTACTCCCTGCACACTTCAAATTGATGGCGTCACCCGCACGGCTGTAGTCGGCGAGCATCTGGTCGATGTTCTCAACCGGATCGATAGAATCATTCCCCAGGTCTGTTATCACCCTCAGCTTGGTCCTATCCAAACCTGCGATACCTGCATGGTCCAGGTGAACGGAAACCTCGCCCGGGCCTGCGGAACTCCGGTCACGGCCGGCATGCTCGTCGTGACAAAGTCCGAACTTGTCGATGTGGCCCAGCGCGAAGCCTTCGATCGCATCCTCGGGAATCACATGCTCTATTGCACGGTTTGCGATAACAACAATGAAAATTGCACCGTGCACAACACCACCGCCCTGCTGGATGTGAAACACCAGAAGCGCCCGTATAAGCCCAAGCCCTATCCAGTCGACAACAGTAATCCCTTTTATCGGTACGATCCGGACCAGTGCATTTTGTGCGGCCGTTGCGTAGAAGCCTGCCAGAATTTTCAGGTGAATGAGACGCTGTCCATCGACTGGGAATCGCAGCATCCCCGAGTGCTGTGGGATGGTGGAGAAACCATCGGCGGCTCCAGTTGTGTCTCTTGCGGGCACTGCATCACGGTCTGCCCGTGCAATGCGCTCATGGAAAAATCGATGATCGGCCACGCTGGATACTTTACCGGCCTGCCCACCAAGGCGCTGAACAACATGATCGACGTCGTCAAAGGGGTCGAACCCGAAATCGGATACGGCCCGATTCTTGCGGTGTCTCAGGTGGAAGCGGCGATGCGCGAACAGCGCGTCAAAAAAACAAAGACCGTCTGCACCTATTGCGGCGTTGGATGTTCTTTCGACATCTGGACCAAGGATCGCCACATCCTCAAAATTGAACCGGGAGAAGGACCTGCCAACGGCATTTCCACCTGCGTCAAAGGGAAATTCGGCTGGGATTATGTAAACGCGGAAGATCGCTTGACCAAGCCGCTGATCCGCGAGGGCGAAACATTTCGTGAAGCCTCCTGGAAGGAAGCGCTCGAGTTGATCGCAAACAAATTATCTGCGATTAAGAACGAGCATGGTCCGGATGCCATTGGATTGATTGCTTCCTCAAAATGCACGAATGAGGAAAGCTACCTGATGCAGAAACTGGCGCGGGCGGTCATCGGCACCAACAATATTGATAACTGCTCTCGCTACTGCCAGACACCCGCCACCATGGGTCTCTCCCGGACTGTCGGCTATGGCGGCGACAGCGGTTCCATTCGAGACATTGAGGCAGCGGGCCTGGTGGTCATCATCGGTAGCAATACTACGGAGAGTCATCCCGTATTAGCGACGCGGGTCAAACAGTCGCACAAATTGCGCGGCCAACGCCTCATCGTCTCCGATCTTCGCGAACATGAAATGGCGCGCCGGGCGGACATTCTGATGCGCCCGAAGCCCGGAACGGATCTGGTATGGCTTTCCGCGGTTGCGAAATACATCATCGACAACGGCCTCGCGAAGATGGACTTTGTCGATCGCTGGGTGAACGGCTTTGCGGAGTATCGCGACAGCCTGGCTCCCTTCACGTTGGAATATGCGGAGCGGCTGACCGGAATTCCCATCGCCACATTGCAGCAGGTCGCACATGAAATTGCGCAGGCCAGTAGCGTTTGCATTTTGTGGGCTATGGGGGTTACGCAACACTGCGGCGGCTCTGACACGTCCACGGCGATTTCAAATCTGCTGCTAGTCACCGGCAACTACATGAAGCCAGGTGCCGGCGCCTACCCGCTGCGCGGCCACAACAATGTGCAAGGCGCCAGCGACTTCGGTTCGATGCCGAACATTGTCTCCGGCTATCAAAAGGTGGACGATCCGGAGGTGATAGCGCGCTTTGAGCAGGGGTGGAATGTGAAGATGCCGACCACGAAGGGTCTCGATAATCACGAAATGATAGACGCGATTCATCAGGGCAAGTTGAAAGCGATGTACTTGAAGGGTGAAGACACCATTACCTCTGACGCCAACGAAAACGACGTTCGCGATGCCCTCGAAAAGCTGGAGTTTTTCGTTGTGCAGGAGGTGATCCTGAGCGATACCGCGCGATTGGCAGATGTGGTGCTGCCGGCCAGCCCAAGCCTGGAAAAAGATGGCACCTTCACCAATACCGAGCGCCGCATTCAGCGGTTGTATCAAGTCTTTGAACCGTTGGGAGAAAGCAAGCCCGACTGGCGCATCATTCAGGATATTGCCAATGCACTGGGCGCGAATTGGAGGTACAGCCACCCTTCCGAAGTGATGGACGAAGTAGCCTCGCTGACGCCTATGTTTGCCGGCGTCAATTATGAGCGCCTCGAAGGCTACAAATCGCTGCAGTGGCCGGTGGCTGCGGATGGCTCAGATCAGCCTCTTCTCTTTACCGAGAAATTTCCGTTCCCCGACGGCAAAGCAAAATTCTATCCGCTGGAATGGATCGAGCCCTGTGAGCAGGTCACGGATGAATTCGATCTGCATCTGAATAACGGGCGCCTGCTGGAGCATTTTGAAGCGGGAAACATGACCTTCCGTTCCAAAGGAATCATGGAAGAGACACCGAATACCTGGGTGGAGATTTCACCTGAGCTGGCCGCCGATCGCGGCATCAAAACCGGTCGATGGGTCCGCCTGCGCTCAAAATATGGCCAGGTAAAGGTACAGGTTCTGGTCACCGACCGCGTTGAAGGAAAACAAATCTACCTGCCGCTCAACTCAAGCGAGCAGCCTGTCAATCGACTGACCGGCACCGGCATTGACCGCGCCACGCATACGCCCGCATACAAAGAAACCACTGTGCAAATGATTCCGTTAGATGAGCAGGGAGCCAATCCTCTGCCTCGAATCAATTTCCGCTTCGGCCATCCTACTCCGCAAAATGGAGTTGAAGTGGAACGTAAGTGGCAGCGCGAGGATTATCGCTTGCCCGGAACCGCAGCGGACGACAAGCTGGTACAGATTGCCAATTTGCAGGTGTAAACAGGAGAAAACGCCATGGCCCAGCCGATTCGCAATTACACTCCGCATCGCAACGATCAGGAAGAACTCCGCGGACGAGTGGAGCATGCTCCAGTGCAACATGCCCAGGCGGTGCTGGCGGCATACGACTTGTTACAGGAGGCGCAGGATCACGGCGTGCTCGACATTTTGCGCGGCGCGATCGGAGCCGGCGATGCCATCGTCGACAAAGTCTCCGAATTCTCGAGCACACCTGAGGGGATTCGCGCCATGCGCAATTTTCTCGCCTTGTCGCGGGTGTTCGCGAACCTCAATCCGGAAAAGGTGGATGCCGTCGCCAACGCCATCACCGAGGATCAATGCCGCAAGAACGAACCGGGCTGCGAACCGCCTTCATTACTGAAATCGCTGCAGCGTATGAACAGCCGCAACAGCCGCAGAACCCTGGCAACCATCGCCGCTGTGACGGACGCGTTCGGCAACGAACCCGATCTTCCGCAGGCAGAGGCGGTTTTCGGCAGCGCTCCTGGTTGGCCGCCACCGCGAATCGTGCTGCCTCTCGTGGCGCTCACGCTGGCCGGCATCGCTGGCTACGTCATTGGCCGTCGACGCTAGTTCGTTGTCCGCTCACGAAGCCAATTTCGCGGGCTTTGGCACCTTCTGCGCACCCGCATGAATCCTAGTGTCTGGTAGAAATTTTAGAAGCGAGGCATCGTTTATGGCACGCCCATATTGGTCAGGACAGATTCAGATTTCCCTGGTTTCCTTTGGCGTTTCCTTGTTTCCGGCGACAGAAGCCGCCAGCCAGATCGCGTTCCATCAAATCGATCGACGAACCGGCGAACGAATCCGCCATCAGAACGTAGCCCAGGATCAGGAAGCGGTCGATCGCGCCGATATTGTGAAGGGGTACGAAGTTCGCAAAGGCGAATACGTCACCATTGAGCCGGAGGAGATTGCGCACCTTCGCATCCCCAGCAAGAAAACTCTCGAGATCGTCCAGTTCATCAACATCGACGAAATCGATCCGTCATTTTTTGAGAAACCATATTTTGTCGTCCCGCAGAACGACGCTCAGGAGCAGGCCTTCGCCGTCATCCAAAAAGCGTTGCGGGAAACTGGCAAAGCCGGCTTAGGAGAGGCCGCATTTGCCGGCCGCGAGCACCTGATCGCGCTGATGCCGCCCGCCGATCCAAAATCGCGGGGTCTGATGGCCTACACCATGCGCTACCAGGCGGAGCTGCGCGATGCGTCCGAATATTTTTCTGGAATCAAAGAACATAGCGTCGACAAGGATCAACTATCGCTGGCGAAGGAATTGATCCAGCGCAGCACCGCAAAATTTGTACCGACAAAATTTGAAGACGACTACGAGGTCGCCCTCCGCAAACTGATCGACGCCAAGATTGAGCATCATCCGCTTCCAAAGGAAGAGAAAGCGCCCAAGCGCGCCAAGGTGATCAACCTGATGGATGCGCTGCGCAAGAGCGTCGGTGAACATCCTTCGTCCGGTAATACCAGGCCGACTGCAACGAAACATACTGCGGCAGAAAAGAAAGGCAAGTCGAAATCCACCGGCTTGAAGCTGGTCAAACCTCACGCCCGTCGAAAGAAGACTGCATAAAGTTATGGCGACCGCTAAACCCAGGAAAAAATCTTCGCGCGCTCGCAGCTCTGCCGCCATTGAGAAACAGCTTTCGCGTTACCGCTCGATGCGGAACTTCGACGTGACCGCCGAGCCTCGCGGGGAAAGTAGAAAGCGTGGCGCTGAAAAAAAATCCGAACTGCCGTTTGTCATCCAGAAGCATGCGGCGACGCGGCTCCATTATGATTTTCGCCTCGGCTGGCATGGAGTGCTGAAAAGTTGGGCAGTCACCAAAGGTCCCAGCTATTATCCCGGAGACAAGCGGCTTGCCGTGCAGGTCGAAGATCACCCGATGGAATATGGCGGCTTTGAAGGCATTATTCCCAAGGGTCAGTATGGCGGAGGGACCGTGATGCTATGGGATCACGGAACCTGGGAGCCGCACGGCGATGTGGACGAGGGGCTCGAAAAGGGCCGGCTGAAATTCACTCTGAATGGCGAAAAACTGCACGGCGATTGGGCGCTGATCCGCATGGGCGGCAAGGCTGCCGGTGAGAAGAAGGCCAACTGGCTGCTGATCAAGGAACACGATGGGCAAGAGCGCGGTGCTGATGATCCCCCAGTGACAGAGGAAGAGCCTGACAGCGTTGTCACCGGTCGCGACCTGGATGCGATCGCCGAAAATCAGGATCATGTTTGGGGCACACAAGGGAGTCAGCAGCAGACGAAGCCACAGAAATCGTCGTCGCGCGCAGAGACGGAAAAATCTGCGCATACATCTCAAAATTCGAGTCACCGCCATGACAAACGCAACGGTGACGCATCCCAGGTTTTGCCCTTTGCGAGCGAATTGAAAGACGCGCCCAAAGAATCTCTGCCGAAATTTGTGCCGCCACAATTGGCCATGCAGGTGGCTGAAGCACCGGACGGTTCCGAATGGATTCACGAGTTAAAGCTGGATGGTTATCGCATGCAGGGACGGATCGTAACGGCTCGCGACAAGAAATCTCGCACTGCGACGCTGATCACTCGCGGAGGGCTCGATTGGACGCATCGCATGCCGGACATCGCCGCCGTTCTGGCAGAGTTGCCGGTAGAAGATGCGTTGCTCGATGGCGAGGTGGTGGTTTTCGACGAAGAGGGCAAGACCAGTTTCGCCGATCTGCAGGCCGCGTTTCAGGAAGGCAAGAAAAAACCTCTCACCTATGTGATCTTTGACCTGCTCCACTTGAATGGCCACAATCTTCGCAGTCTTCCGTTGGAGCAGAGGAAAAATATTCTGGAGAAACTTCTGGCCCAGGCTCCCGATGGCGATCATCAAGGAATTCTGCGGTACAGCGAGCACCTCGGCACACGCGGTGGGGAGATCTTCGAAAAGGCTTGCCAGCTGGGAGCGGAAGGCATTGTGTCGAAGAAGGCTACTGCGCCCTATGTTTCGGGCCGAAGCGGCAGCTGGCTCAAGATTAAATGTGTCCGTCAGCAGGAATTTGTGATCGGTGGATTTACTCCGCCTTCAAAAACTGGCGTGGGCATCGGTGCGCTGCTGCTGGGCTATTATCGCGACGGAGAACTGATCTATGCCGGCCGCACCGGCACCGGCTTCACGCAGAAGGCGCGTCTGCAAATGCGCAAACGGCTGGAGGAAATTCGTCAGGAGCATCCGGCGTTTTCCAGTGTGCCGCCGGATGGTGCTCGCGACGCGCGATGGGTGCAGCCAAAGTATGTGTGCGAAGTGAAGTTCGCGACATGGACAGCGGACAATCTCGTTCGACAGGCTTCTTTCCAGGGTCTGCGAGAAGACAAGCCGGCGAAGCAGGTGACGCGGGAGACGCCTGTGGAAACAGCATCGGCAAAGCGACGGCCGCAATCAGAAACCAAAAAATCCGCACCGTCAAACGCGCCGCAGAAAAAGCCCAACGCCGCCAGTGTCTCGCCGCGAAACCATCGCTCCAGTCGAACCGCTGCCCGAGCGATCGCTTCCAAAACAAACGCGAGCAAATCCAGCAGCGCCGACGACACTTTTCCAATTGCACTGACCCATCCTGACAAGCAGGTCGATTCAGAAACCAAGCTCACCAAACAGCGGTTGGCAGATTATTTCTGGGCGGTACGGGAACACATGTTGCCGCACATTGTTGATCGGCCGCTCAGCATTGTTCGTTGTCCGCAAGGCAGCACCAAGCCGTGCTTCTTCCAAAAACATGTCACGGATAGTCTGCCGGATGGCATTGACGGTATCGACATACGAGGCCGCAGAAGCGGAGTTGTCGAGTCCTACATTACTCTGTCGAGCGCGCTCGGCCTCGCCGGATTGGCGCAGATGGGCGTTCTCGAAATTCATCCGTGGGGTTCGACCAACAGCGACATTGAAAAACCTGATCGGCTTGTCTTTGACCTGGATCCAGATGAGGCGATTCCCTGGAAGACGCTGGCTGAGAGCGCCAAGGAAGTTCGCTCTCGACTGAAAGATTGCAAGCTGGAAAGTTTTCTAAAGACCACTGGCGGAAAGGGATTGCATGTTGTCGCACCGATCGCTCCGGAGCACGACTGGCCGGTCATAAAAGAGTTTGCGCACGACATTGCCAATCAGATGGCGGCCGAAAATAAGGCTTTGTATCTGACGAAAATGACCAAGGCCGATCGCAAGGGAAAAATCTTTATTGATTATCTGCGCAATGACCGCGGGGCGACGTCGATCGCGCCGTTTTCTCCGCGCGCACGTCACGGTGCGCCGGTTGCCGTGCCGATGGAGTGGAAGGAACTGGAGTCCGCCAAGCCGCCGCGCTTTTTAGTCGCAGATTTTTCAGAATGGAAATCGCGGCTGCGTCATGATCCGTGGATGGCGATGTTGCAGAAGCGCCAAGCCATCCCGGCGAAACTGCTGGAAGCGTTTACTTCTTCTCGGGCGTCCGGTTCACGTCGTTCGGCGCGGAGGGATTAATCTCGCCTTTTTCCGTCTCCGGCGTCGGGCTGCGCACGGCTGTATCTCCTGGACCGGCGGTCGCAGGATTTTTTCCGTCATAGCCGGATGGCTGTACCGCATGTTTGCGATCCTCTGCGCGGTTCTCAACTTTTTCTTTTTCCTGGGTGTTCATTCGATCCTCGCTTGAAGGGCGTAACTCTCGCAAAGAGCCCGCATCTTTGGTGTGGATGCTGTCCGGACTTGCGGGGTAGCTTGCGCGATCGAAATGAACCGGAGCTAACTAAGAATGTCCTAGAAAAATCTGAATCAGCAGCCATCCATTCAGGCCAGCGATGAAAATTGCGGAGGACCATCCGAGGATTTTCAGCCAGGGTCGATTCACAAACTCTCCCATCTTCTTTCGATCGCTGGTGAATGCCATCAGCGGGAATACGGCAAAGCTCAGCTGCATGCTCAAAATCACCTGGCTAAGGATTAGCAATCGCGCCGTGCCAGACATGCCCCACAACGCCGTTACGATGACAGTCGGAACGATTGCAAGCAGGCGCGTCAGCAGTCGCCGCTTCCAGGGAGCAAGATGCAGATGAAGGAAGCCCTCCATCACCACCTGGCCCGCAAGTGTTCCCGTCAGGGTCGAATTCTGGCCGGATGCCAAGAGCGCAATTGCAAACATGGTGCTGGCGCCCGCGACGCCAAGCAGAGGCGTTAGCAGTTTGTAGGCATCGCCGATTTCAGCAACCTGATCGTGCCCGGTGCTATGGAACACGGCAGCGGCAACAATCAGGATGGCGGCATTGACGAACAGCGCCATGGTCAGGGCGGCAGCGGAATCCAGATTAGCGAGCCAGATGGCCTCGCGCTTGCCTTTTGAAGTGCGCGGGTAATCCCGTGTCTGGACAATCGAGGAATGCAGATACAAGTTGTGCGGCATCACCGTCGCGCCAAGAATTCCGATGGCGATGTACAACATGGTGCCGTTGGAAAGAATCTCGCGCGAGGGAACAAATAAATTCCAGGCGATGGAGCTCCATTGCGGATGGGAGAAGAAAATCTCAATCGCAAACATCACCCCGATGGTTGCAATCAAAACAATTACCAGTGCTTCCAGGTAGCGGAATCCGCGATTCTGCAGCAGCAGGATCATCAGTACATCTGCGCTGGTAATCACTACACCGACGAGAAGAGGAATGCCGAATAGAAGTTGCAGTGCGATGGCGGAGCCGATGACTTCTGCCAGGTCGCACGCCGCGATGGCGATTTCCGCAAAGATCCAAAGTCCAATCGTGACTGGCTTACTGTAATGTTCGCGGCAGGCCTGGGCCAGGTCCTGTTCTGTCGCGACTCCCAACTTGATGGATAGCCCTTGCAGCAAAATCGCCAGCAGGTTCGACACCATGATGGCGAAGAGGAGTTTGTAGCCGAATCGAGAACCCGCAGCCAGGTCAGTCGCCCAGTTGCCGGGGTCCATATATCCCACGGAAATAAGGAAGCCCGGGCCAATGAAGCCAAGAGCACGCCGCCACAATTGCGGGGAGGTCGATACCCGCACCGTCGAAAAGACGTCGGGCAGGGAAGGCCGCCGCGGCTTGGGCTCTACTTCAATTTGGGATTGGAGTTCAGGCATTCCGGCGGAAAAACCCTCTTACCGCAGTATGCCACAACTAGTTAACGATAGTTAAGCATAGACGTTAATTTACGCTAACGTTTGCGTCGCTTCACCCAGACTCTCTCGGCGGCAGGTCTTCCTAATGTGATGGTTCCGGAAGGCGTTTGGATGGTTGCGGTTTCGTCGTAGTTGCGCGCCTGCAATTGCACCCGCGCATTGGGGCCGATGCCGGAATGATGAAGAAAAATCAGCAGCTTAGGATCGCGCTCGTGCAGACAAGAGACTGTGTAGGGCACATTTTCTACGGCATCGAATAACGGCACCAGGCCGCGCTTGCGTAGCTGTTCAGGACTTTCCGGCAGCACGGAATTGCCGTGTGGACAAGTTCCTTTTTCTCCAAGCTTTTCAATCAGCTTGGCCTCGAACGCCGGTGAAACCGCATGTTCCAGTCGCTCCGCCTCATCGTGAACGCGATACCAGTCCATGCCGAACATTTCCGACAACATGCGTTCGATCAAATGATGGCGCCGCGCGGTGTGATAGGCCGTCTCTTTTCCCTTTGGCGTCAGGCGAACGATTCCGTCGGGTTTCACCTCCACATATCCGTCGCGCTTCAAGCGCTTGAGGGCCATCGTAACTGCGGGAGGTGAAACAGATAGCCAATGGGCCAGGGTGGAAGAGATGACCGTCTGGCCTTCTGACTCGGCTTCCAGAATGGCTTTTAAATAATCTTCTTTGGAAATGGTGATGACTTCTTTCGTCATTGTTGTTTCGGCTCCGGAACGGCAGGCGCAACCCTACGGCCATGGTATTCCATGCGGGATGCGAAGGCAGACGAGGTTATTTTGAGGCCGATTTAGAGGCGGGAAAATATAGTTGCCTCGGCAACCATGCTCGCACCCACGATTGCCAAGGAGCATTCCGGGATCACAGAAAGCGCCTGAGATTGTGCACGTCGAACTGGAGAAGGATTCTCGCCAGCGTGATATTTCTTCGTTGCCAAGATCGTGGCGTGGCTGGTATTTGTGGAGTGCCCCCGGAAAGAGCCCACCTTTGCAACTTTTTAGGTCCTGGATTCCTGTTTTCGCCCTGGTGTGCGCGAGCCTGCCGCTGCCGGCTCAAAACGCGGCTGCGCCTGGGAGCAGTGCTGTCCGGCAGATCACGCTGGGCAACGCGACCGTTCCGCTGGATGGGCTTTGGAAGTTCCACAC
>JBARFA010000107.1:0-123693 GCA_049796755.1 Acidobacteriaceae bacterium | reverse complement strand
GGTTTGGGCTCCTCGTGTTCGTCGATGTGAGCCCGATAAAACCGCTCGCTCGAGGGCGCAAGGCAAACCCGGTGACCCGCAGATTCCAATGCGTTAAACAGGTCATTCGCGAAGGAGAGCGCCTTATCGAGGCTAGCAAGCGATGCAATTACATCAACGAGCATGCGTTTATACGGCCGGAGTAATTGGCCGTCTTTTACCTTGTAGCCCCTTTCATAGTGTTCTTTCGCGCCGCGGATCAGTCCATGTGTTCCAGTAACGATGCGCCGTGCTCGTGATGCCACTGGAATTGTTGAGGTGATTGCAATGCTGGGTGCGCTTAGGGGCAGATCGCCATCTTGCGACCAGATAAGCTGATCGCCCGGCAGCGCTTCTGGCAACGCAGGACGCGCTGGCGCTTTTCCAACATTCAGCTTCGCCCAGTAGCCCGGTTCCGGGCGCGGAACTCGAAGAACTGAACACACCCGCGCCATGTAGCTCCCGGATACCGAGAACTTCTCAGCCACTTTCGTCATGGGCATCGACCAAACGAGTTCGTAAAGCTGCTCTCTCGAAACCAGGTCCGCCTCCAGGCCCGGCAATTCTCTCGCTTTTGCGAATTAGGGATAGTCTCGGCGCGAACAATCAAGTCTGGTCCTCACCTGCAGAAGTGTTCGCGGCGGTTGTCAGCGACTAATTTACAGCGGGTGGCGCTTAGGCTTCAAATCCGCGAGGTGGAAACGTCTCTCCGCGCACGAGCACTCCGTCTGATCTCCCCGGAGTGCCTCTGATGTCGATGGGCAAACTCCAAGGCCCTCGACTCGACCTCGGAGAGAGACCACAATTTGCTGGTTTCTTGTCATTGGACTGCCATAGTAAAGACGAAGACAGCGTGATCTTCGAGTCAACTGAGTCTATCCCTGTTGCAGTGAAAGTATAGGCGCCCGCAGATGTAGCTGGAACGCCCGTAGTGACGGGGCGTTTGCCAGAACCTCCGCTCGCACCGCATCCAAGGTCTGCAGCGGTTGAAATCACACATAAAAGAATTGCCAATGCGAAGCATTGGGGGCGCGAGAAGACCTCGACGGCAAATTCTCAACCGTGAATCAGACATTCATCAGAACTTTACGCTCCCTTCACAGATACGCTTCCTAGATTTGCGATCCTTGATCGAAAGCCCTCCAGGATTGAGTTTGACAATGGATATGGCTGAGCGGAAAAGGAGAGTGGATGAGGAATCGTGCGAAATGGCTCGTGCTCGCTATTGTGATGATTATTTTTGTTGGCCGCTCGCGGGCTGCCACTCCAATTCGCATTGGCATGGTTCCCGATGCGGGGGCCACACAAGTATCAGTCGAGGAAAAGGCCCCGCTACGTGATTACCTGAGCCGCGCTTTGGGCCAGCCCGTCGAACTGGTGATCCCAACCAGCTATAACGCAACTGTGGAAGGCATGGGCAATGGTTCTCTGGATTTTGCTTACTTCGGCGGCCTGACCTACTGCAAGGCCCATGTGCGGTTCGGAGTGGTTCCCCTGGTGCAGCGCAATATCGATCGCACGTTTCATGCCCTGCTCATCACGCAGGCCGACTCCTCCATCCATTCACTGGCGGACCTTCGTGGCAAACGCATGGCCTTCGGTGACATCAATTCCACCAGCGGCCATTTGTTCGCGGTCAAGGCGATGATGGCTGCCGGCATCAATCCTGAAAAGGACCTGAAGTGGCAGCGTTTCACCGGCAGTCATGCCGCTACCATAGAGGCGGTCGCGAGTGGCGCCGCCGACGCTGGAAGCGTGGATGAGACCGTCTACAAGGAGATGATTGCGGACGGGAAAGTCGATGGGAAGAAGCTGCGAGTGTTCTACATCACTCCACCTTTTCCAGACTATGTATGGGCGGCAAGGAAAGACATAAATCCCGCTCTCCAGCAGCGTTTCGCCAATGCTTTCCTTAACCTGAAGCAGGCCAACAACTCGGCCATCCTGAAAATTTTGCGGGCGGAATACTTTGTGCGGGCCGACGATGCGGAGTATGTCGATATGCGTAAGCTCGCCGTGCAGCTTGGCCTGATGGAAAAGCAGTAACGAGATGCTGGGCGAGATGAAACATGAAGTGCTGAAGGTGGAAGAACTGCGCGTGCGGGGTACCGGCAATGCCGAAATTCTGCGCGGTATGAACTTGAGCCTGCGTGCAGGAGAGAGGGTTGCGATTCTAGGTTCAAGCGGAGCGGGCAAGACCACGCTGTTCCGGGCTATCGTCGGTTTGATGCCGGCCAGTTCTGGGCGGGTTCTGCTGAACGGAGTCGAGATCAGCAAATTGCGCGGCCGTCGGCTTCGTGAACAGCGCCGCCAAATCGGTTTTGTTGCTCAGAAACACGATCTGGTAGAGCCGCTGCGGGTGCGCCAGAATGTAATGGCTGGGGCGCTCGGCCGATGGTCGACCGCGCATGCGCTCCGTTATCTGCTTCGGCCAACGCCCGACGAGCGGAGATGTGCGGAAGAAGCTTTACACGCAGTGGGATTGGCTCATCTATGTGATGTGGGCACGGCGCAACTCTCGGGAGGTGAACAGCAGCGAGTCGCGATTGCCCGCGCGCTGGTGCAGCAACCGATCCTACTGCTCGCCGACGAGCCGGTGGCATCTCTCGATCCCGCCAAATGCCACGAGGTTTTACGGCTGCTGATTCAGGTGGCCGTAGATCGCAACATGGCGCTGATCTGCACGCTGCACCAGCCAGACCTGGCCCGACAATATTTCGAGCGAATCGTGGAGGTTCGAGAAGGCCGCACCTACGAAGGCACGCCTGCACGAGATGCGAGCTCCCGTGCCGCCTCGGGAGAATTCGCAATATGTCCCCGCTAGATTTGCTGCACTTCTTCGCCCAGTTCTTTCCGCCCGATCTCTCGGTGCTCTATCTTCGGGCGCTGGCCCTGCCAGTGGCAGAATCGATCGGCATGGCTGCCGCAGCCATAACCCTGGCGTTTGCTGTCAGTGTTCCATTGGGCCTGTGTATCGGACTACGACTCCCAGGCTCCCGCATTCTGGTCATTCTGTTGACCGCGCTGCGGGCGATTCCAGACCTCACGCTCGCGATTCTTTGTGTGATCGGTTTCGGCATTGGTGCTGGGGCCGGCGCGCTGGCATTGAGCATCTATTACGCTGCGGCGATCAGCAAAATGCTGGGAGATCTCTTCGTCACTGCGCCGCGTCGACCGGTTGAAGCGCTGACGGCCACCGGCGCCTCGCGCCTGCAAATTGCTCTTTATGGGCTGTTGCCATTGACCCGCTCCGACGTGCTCAGCTATGGGTCGTACGAGTTTGAGAGCGCCATTCGAGCATCCGTGATCGTCGGCGCAGTCGGTGGCGGCGGACTGGGCAGCGAACTCGTCGGCTCGCTGGCCGAGATGGATTATCATCGGGTGACGACGCAGGTACTTGCGCTGGTGCTGGTGATTGTCGTGTTTGATAAAGTTACCGTCTGGTTACGGCGTCATCCCAGAATGATCTGGGCGTTGCTTCCGTTGGGCTTGGCGTGCGTTGTGCACTTCGCTCCGCAACTCACGTTCAAGCTGCACAACCTGGAAGCATTCGGCACCATGTTTCCGCCGCGCTTGAATCTGTCGCAACTGCACGGTTTGCCGCTGCTGGTGGTTCAGACAGTTCTGATGGCAGTGATTGGTACGGCGCTGGCGGTCTTGATTGCGATCCCCATGGGAGCTGCCTCCTGCCGCAATCTCGCACCTGCGTGGCTGGCGATTCCGACGCGGCGGCTTTTGGAAATCTTGCGCGCGATTCCGGAGCTGGCGTGGGGATTGCTGCTAGTCGCAGCTATCGGAGTCGGGCCTGCCGCCGGTGCTGCAGCCCTGGCGTTGCACTCAGCCGGTTGCCTGGGAAAATTGTTCGCAGAATCCCTCGAAAATGTTCCCGTCGCTCCGGTGGCCGCGATTACAGCGACGGGTGCCAGATCGGGCGCTGTCTTTGCATATGCAACCGCACCGCTGGCGCTCGGACCGGTGTCCGCCCACGCGTTATTTCGACTCGATTGGAACCTGCGCATGGCTACAGTGGTCGGTATGATCGGTGGTGGCGGCATTGGACAAGCGCTCTACAACGCTCAGCAGCTGTTCTTCTATCGCACCATGATGGCTTATCTGCTCGTCACCTGGTTGCTGGTGATGGGCTTCGATGCCCTGAACAACCGGCTGCGCCGGTCCTATGGCCTGGAGAGAGGAGCGCTTGCATGAGGAAGCGCTCCGTTCGATCGGTTCCGGCTGATGCAACGATCCTCGCAAGCCATCGAATTTTTGCTGAGACAAAAACCACGTTGGCAAAGGCAGGGAAGGTCTTCGCACCAAATCCCGCCGAGCGATTTGCGCGCCCGCAACTGAATCGACTGGCATCGAGTGCGAACGCTTTTCTCGCATTCATGCCGGACAAAGTCGATGAGGCGTGGCTGGCGAAAGCCCCGAAGCTGCGCATCATCGCTGGGGCCCTCAAGGGTTACGACAATCTTGATCTGGATGCATGCACCCGCCGCGGAATATGGGTCAGCAATGTTCCCGATCTGCTCACGATTCCTACCGCGGAGCTCACCATCGGCCTGATGATCGCTCTCGCTCGCAAGATCCGCGCCGGCGACGCATGGGTGCGGAGGCGGGGTGTTTCGCGCTGGCGTCCTGACCTCTATGGTGTAGGAATTCATGGAAGTACCATCGGCTTTCTTGGACTCGGGATGATCGGCCAGGCGGTGGCTGAACGCCTGCATGCATTTGGTGCGCGACTGCTCTACTGCGACCGGCGCGCTGCACCGGCTGCCACAGCAAGACGCTTGCAGCTGACTCGCTGCGATCTGGCCACGCTGTTGACACAATGCGACTACGCGATCGTCGCCATGCCACTGAATGCGGACTCTCATCACCTGCTCGATGGTCGCGCGCTCGCTAACTGCAAAAAAGGAATGCTACTGATCAATCCCTCTCGCGGTTCGGTGGTGGAGGAGGCGGCGGTTTTGCACGCGCTGAAGACAGGACAGCTCGGAGGCTATGCGGCGGACGTATTTGAGTGCGAGGACTTGTCCGTTGCGGACCACCCGGCACGCATCCTCCCCGGACTGCTGCACCATCCAGCGACACTCTTCACTCCCCATCTTGGGTCGGCGGTCGAGCGCGTTCGACGAGAAATCGAAATGCGCGCTGCCGGCAACATCATCGATTGGGCGCAGGGCCTGGCGCCGCGCGACGCTCTCAACCTGCCGAATGGAGTTTCGTCGTGAAGCGGCGGCTGAATCTTGAACAGGTCGAGAGCTGGCTGGCACTCGTCGAAAGCGGCAGTTTTCGCGCTGCCGCCAAACAGCTGTCTCTATCGCAGCCAACAGTCACACAGCATATCCAGCGGCTCGAGGCGCACATCGGCGGCAGGCTGATTGAACGAAGCACGCGCGGTTGCGTGCCGACTGCTTTGGGTCGACGGCTGGCGCCAATCGCGCGGTCGTTGCTCGAATCCGACAGGCAAGCCAGCCAGATGCTTTCACCGCCTGCGCGTTTGGGGGCCTGTTCGAATATCGGCGTCTATCTATTGCCGCAGTTGCTCGCGTCATTCTGCGCGGAGCATCCCGCACCAGCGCTGCGCATCGGTACCAACCCAGAAATTATCGAGGCGATTGCAACCGAGCAGGTAGATATTGGCCTGCTCGAATGGTGGGTACCGCGCCCAGGAATGCTGGCGATTCCGTGGCGCCGTGAACCGATGGTGGTTATCGCCCCGCCCGGACACGCCTGGGCAACCCGCGATGCCGTGACATTCTCCGATCTTCGCGACACACAAATGATCGGTGGAGAACCCGGCACTGGAACTGGACGTTTGCTTCGCGAGATGCTCTGCAACGGCGTAGCTTTGCCCGCTCCATCCATGGAGTTGGGCAGTACAGAAGCCGTAAAACGCTCCGTCGCAGCCGGATTAGGCATTTCGATTGTGCTGGCGTCGTCCTGCGCTTCAGAAATCCGAGATGGCCGGCTCGCGGCGTGCCGGCTGGAGCCTGAGGTTTACAAGACCTTGTGGCTCGCGCGCCGTGCCGAGGTAGATTCAGATGCACCCCTTTTTTCGCACCTGATGCACAACTCAACAGTCACGCATTCCTGATCCTTGCAAAGCAAATATGGCGCTCCGTCGCGTGTACTCTTGCCACAGTTGGGTAATAACTGGCTGGCAGAATTGTTTCCCGGAGACTGCAGATTGCAAGCACGACCGCTGCAATTGATGAGCGTATTATGACCCGCGTTATTTTTGCGGCTCGTCATAATAGCCGTATCAGGGAAATGCCATTCCCTGATACCTCGGAATTAATTCCCTGTTACTTTGCGCAAGAATATCGGTGCGCGTGAAGGCAACTGCCCTAGATTCGTTAGGATAGCGGGGTCTGGAGCGCAGATGTGTCCGCCAAATTTTTGAAATTCCCTGTTAATTTCCCTGTTAGCAGGGAATTTGGTCCGGAGCTTGGCTGTCGGCAGACGACCTACACCGCCATCTAGTCGTTCCTATCTGAGTGATAGACAGAAGCGATCGAGACGGCCAAGCGAGCACCGATTGCCAACAACGAAATCACGAAATCGTCGAAGTGAGCCAGATCTAAGAGATGGACGATTTCCCCACAGACGTGCGGAAAGCAGCCGAAGGTTTCGAGGACCATCTTTCGCGTTGCGGACAGTGTCGCCCGAGGCTGACGGCGATATGTGGCACTCTCGAGCACTTTACTGTTTCAGAAAACCGTCGATCAGCCCCTTGCATCAGTTTGATTAGTTCCTGGGTAACCGTTTAGCGAAAGGAGTTAAACTATGCCGGCTCTGATCATCCGATTCAGACGGTGCAAAGATCGATTTGCATATATCTATTACGCGGCTGACCCGCGCAGAGCGAGACCATGCGTCGAAGGAGATTTTGCGATATAGGCTTCTTGAGGACAAGCATGCAATGCACTAAACAGGAAGCTCTGATGATCCTTGGGAAGTGGTTTGAGGACGGCTCGGCTGTGCGGTTGAACTTCCAGGCGACCCGGGCCACCGAGGTAATCTGCCTGAAAGGACGCATCACTCAATTGAAAACGGACAGTTTTCTCTTCACAAGTCCGATCGCCAGCGTGACCGTGCCGATTGACCAAGCTACATTTGAGTATGACGAGAAGTTGCCCCTTGATCCTCCTCTCCGTAAGGAAACGTCTGGGCCAATCTCTCGTATTGGATTGCATCTATCTCTATGTAGAAGTCAGTCGGGGCAGGATCGTGCGTGCTCCCAGTCGCAGTCTTACTTAAGCATCTCTGAAGCACTCTAGCTCGCGGTCGAAAACCGCCAGAAGGAACATTTCGAATGGAATTTCACATCTCTGGCGCAATCCGAAAGAAATTAAGTCTTGAAGACCTGTTGTTTAGCTTCGACGGAAATGTTGTTTTTGCGAACGTCGCCGCCAGCCGAACGCTTGCGCAGCGCCTGAACCAATTGCAGGAATCTGAGCCTGACCCTAAGCCGCCAGTGAATGCGGGCGCGCTGTTTGCCATGGGATTGATTGACGAGCTGAGCCACGCGCTCATCGCCCGTTATCGGCACGACATAGACCCAGCCGTCATGTCGGAGGCGGTTCGCTGGTTTAGCGGACGCCTGACCCCGGCTGAAATCGAGCGGCTTCTTCTTGCCTTCGTCGAGCAGTTTCCGGGCATGTCCGTCTATCGCGGTGAACTCAGCGCCGCCCAGTGGCTCGACGGAAGTACAGGAGGAGTGCCCAACCGGCAGATTGTTTTCGAAGAGATGTTGCTGTTGTGGCTCGCCAACAAAAACCCTGCCTTCGAACGGTTTCGCATCTTGTTTGGGGATCACAACCTGAAACGACAAACAGCCTATGGAGGAGCCACCAGGCGTCTTCCCGATTTCTTCCTCACTCGTCCCCCGATCTCACCGGGGGTAGGAAGCTTGCTGGATGCGTTGCGCGCCCCGATGCTTGCCTCGCCCGATTCGCTTACCGGTCAGTTGGAGTTCATACGGGAAAATTGGTCGCAATATCTTGGAGACGATCTGCGCAGAGTATTGCTCGCGATCGATGTTCTTCGTGAAGAAGAAGTCGCAATCTGGATGCGGTTCCATCCTCCAGGCCCTGACAGGCATCGTCATGCACCGCCGGGACGCGGAGGAGAAGGATTCATCGGAAACGAGTTTGTCGGCTTCGATTCAGAGTTCGACATTGGCCCGGATGGCGTCCGTCGGCGCCGCTATGCTGCCGGCTACCAGGCGCCGCTGAATGAATACGAAGCTTTCAGCAGGGACCAGGCCTGGATGCCCACGGTCGTCCTGATTGCCAAGAGTACCTACGTCTGGCTGGAGCAGCTGTCACAGAAGTACCTGCGCCATATCTATCGACTGGATCAGATTCCAGACGAGGAACTTCAGTTGCTGGCCTCTCGAGGTATCACCGGTCTGTGGTTGATTGGGCTTTGGGAACGAAGCCGTGCTTCGAAGACCATCAAGCGGTTGCGCGGAAATAGCGATGCCGTGGCGTCGGCCTATTCTTTGAAGGACTATTCAATCGCTGAAGACCTGGGGGGTGAGGGCGCGTACGAGAACCTGCGCTATCGAGCCGCCATGGCCGGCCTCCGACTGGCGAGCGATATGGTCCCCAACCACATGGGGATCGATTCGAACTGGGTGATCGAGCATCCCGATTGGTTCCTGTCACGCTGGGAGAGCCCGTTTCCTGCCTACACCTTTGAGGGACCCGATCTATCCGCGGACAGTCGCGTCGAAATCAAGATTGAAGACCATTACTACGATCATTCCGATGCAGCCGTCGTCTTTCGTCTGCGGCGGTATCGAGAGGGCGACACCCGCTTTATCTATCACGGAAACGATGGAACGATGTTCGCCTGGAACGACACCGCGCAGCTCGATTACTCGAAGGGCGAGGTTCGCGAACACGTCATTCAAGTGATTCTCAACGTAGCGCGACGCTTTCCGATCATTCGGTTCGATGCAGCGATGGTGCTGGCGAAACGTCATGTGCAGCGCCTCTGGTTTCCTCTCCCTGGTGCCGGCGGTTCGATTCCGTCGCGGGCGGAAAACGCGATGTCGGAAGAAGCATTCGACGCTTTGATGCCGCGCGAGTTCTGGCGCGAGGTTGTCGACCGCGTCGCCGCGGAGGTGCCTGGAACGCTGCTGCTTGCCGAGGCGTTTTGGCTGCTGGAGGGTTACTTCGTTCGCACTCTGGGCATGCATCGCGTATACAACAGCGCATTTATGAACATGCTGCGCGATGAAGAGAATGCCAAGTATCGCTCTTATCTTAAAAAGACGGTGGAGTTCGATCCGGACATTCTTAAGCGCTATGTGAATTTCATGAGCAATCCTGATGAGCGGACGGCGATCGATCAATTTGGCTCGGGGGATAAGTACTTCGGGGTTTCTGTTCTTTTGGCAACGCTGCCCGGTCTGCCGATGTTTGGTCACGGTCAGATTGAAGGCTACACCGAACGCTATGGCATGGACTTCAAACAGGCACGACTGCAGGAATCTCCGAACGAGGGCCTGATCGCGCGGCACCAGGAAATCATCGCGCCTCTATTAAAGAACCGGCGGCTGTTTGCGGAAAGCACGAATTTCGTGCTGTATGACTTCTGGACCGGCTATAGCACGGTGGACGAGAATGTCTTTGCCTACTCCAATACGCACGGCGATCAGCGCGCGATCATTCTCTACAACAACCGCTACGGGTCGACTCATGGCACCATACACAGGTCGGTTGGCTTTCTGGAGAAGCAGACTGGCACGCTGCAACAGAAGAGTCTGGCCGATGGGCTTCGACTGCCTCTGGATGAATCGACCATCATCGCATACCGCGATACGATTCTTGGTCTCGAATATCTGCGCAGGGCATCGGCATTCCGGGACCACGGCCTCACGCTTGATCTGCGGGGATATCAACACGTCGTATTGCTGAATTGGCGCGAGCTTCGGCCATCATCGACCGAGCCATGGGATCAGCTTTGCGATGCGCTTCATGGTTCGGGAGTTCACAGCGTGGATGAGGCGCTGTCTCAACTTCGTCTGCGACCGATTGTGGATGCATTGCACCAGGTGATCAGCGATGCGAATGTACAGGCGTTCTCGGATGTGGCCAAGGAGTTGGCTGTCCGGTCGCGCAAACCTAAAAAGAGCTCGGCGAAAAGCAAGCTCTCCAACGGTAAAAAAGCGCAACTGGGCAAACAGGTGGAGCCTGCCAGGAATGAAGAATCTGATTCAGATCCAAGGCTGGCGGCTCTCATAAGGGAGGTACAGACCTTCGCCCGAACAGCGACCGGACTCGCGCAGGCAGCATCCCAGAAAAACGGTTCGGCTGCTTCGGATACTTTGCCTGATTCAGCTGATTCAAAAACGTCAAGACCAGAACCGTCAGATAAAAGAGAAGGCTTTGCTGAGATCGCAGCAGCCTCGGTACATTTACCCTCTATGGTTACGGCTTTTCCTGAATCGCTACAGGCCGCCGCTCGTTCCGTGTTGCCGAGCAGCGATTCGCGCACCGCTGCCGCTGACGTATGGGCGCCCATAATGGCCTGGATTGCCCTTCGTGTGTTTCCTTCGCCGGCTTCTTCACTCGCGCTCTATGATGAACTGCGACTCAGGCACGCGCTGGCTGAAACGTTTTCCACCGTCGGGCTGCATGGTGAGCAGACCTGGCGAGCAGCGGCGATGGTGCGGGTGCTGCTGCGAATGAACACTGAATCTTCCCCTTCGGCCGCGATCCGTTCAGAGGAGTTCTGGGACGATCCAGATGTTCGCTGGCTCGCCGGGATTAACAGCAGCGCTGGCAAGGAGTACCTCCATCAGGAGGAGTTCGAGGCACTCATCTGCTGGCTCCAGCTACCAGCCCTGGTTGCAATTGCACACGGTCCGGCACCCGTCTCTGAGCGTGCGAATCGAGTTGTCACTGAAGTCGTGAGTTTGGCTCGCACCGCGGAAAGCGCTGGCTATGATCTTCGCCTGTTTCTCGATTTCCTTCGTACCGAAACCACCAAGAACAAGTCTGATATCAGGACTGATTTGTCAACAACTCTGCGTGAACCTAACGCTGTGTAGGTGAAACTGGTTCGACTCATTTCGGCTGTTCGTCGAATGCCGATCGAACTTGAGCCATCAGCCACTCTCTTTGCTCTTCAATTCCATCGCTCAGGCGCGCGGCCGCTACGATTGGGATCCAATCGCCGTATTTTTCGGCCGAGACGCGATCCGAACGCAAATACCGGGACAAATATCGCTGGGTGAATTGATGAAGGGCATTCGCCTCTGGCGCGTGCGTCCCTATCGTTTCCAAATACCCGCGCAAAATGACTAGAGTTTGCGCCAGATCACCAGAGGCGTCTCCGCAGCTTGCAACGGTCCAGTCCAGAACAGTTGCTTTGGTTCCCTGCAGGATGATGTTTTTCCGGATGAAAATCGCCATGACAAAGACTGCTCCCCCTCGCAAGTTCGTTCAGCCGAGCAAGAACGCGCATCTTTGTCTCGGAATCAAGTGCGATTTCGGCGTTTAGCCGCTGCTCAAAGGTTGTGCGCTGCAGGGGAATGCCTTCGACATTCTCAATGCTGTTCAACTGAAGCTGCGTGTCGGCCATCAGGTCGGCGTAGTAAACAGCTTCGATGGATAAGCGCGCATGGCATGCGGCAAGGGAACTCCTTCGATCCTTTCGTATTCGATTCCGTAGCGCGGGCCTATCGAAACGATTGCGCCTGTTCTCGGGAGCAGGTGCACCGGCCTCGAAAACGGCGACGGCAATGCCGTGCTCACGCTGCACGAGCGCCAAGTCTATACCTACGCGAAACAGCTTGAGGACCCATCCTGGCCCCCACTCATGTACCTCTGCGGTACGACCGGACGCAATGAATCTTCCCAGTTCCCTTGCCATGCCGCCTCCCGACGGGGCAAATGCCTCGAGTTGCCCTGGTTACTCCACAAGGAATTTCATAATTTATCTGATAGGACTGGTAACCTGGAAGAAGCATTTTACCCTTGGGTAAATGCCCCAGAGACCAAGGAAATGGAGCCGCGCCGGGCCGGCCGCCCAACCGTACATGATCCCCGTTTGGAGACTCTCAAGGACGCTATTCACCACGGCATCACCCTTCGCAACCCACGCCGCGGGGTCCGGCGCTTCCCAGCTTGTCCATTCGGATGGTTCAATCGACGGAATGCGGCGCCGCTTCTGAATCTAATGACCAGACTGATTCGCGAACGCGTCCAGCCCTCAGGTAGTCTATTCATATGGAGAGAATCAACTGATTTGTAAGCGACGTGCCGTGGTTCTGGCCGGTGGTGGTTACGCTGCGAGCGCGTGGGAAACTGGCATGATTACGGGGATGGCTGACGGGGGTCTCGACGTCAGAGACGCCGACCTGTTCGTGGGAACCTCTTCTGGCTCCAGGGTCGCACTCCATCTTGCGAGCGGAGTTGCGCACGAAGACGCATTTCAACGCCGCCTCCAACCCGGGGCGCCGTCTTCCGAGCGGACTGCAGTCGTGGACTGGGTAGGACTTCGCGACGGTGTGGCTCGCGCGAAGCAAGCTGGCGGCAGCCCGGCTGAAATTCTGCAAAGAATCGGATTGTTGGCGGTAGCGGCAGCTTCTGGCAGGAATGGATCAAGCCGACGGGAGATTGTCGCGGCCCAGCTTCCGGTGGAGACATGGCCGGAAAAAAGGCTGCTTATTGCCACCGTCAATGCGGAAACTGGAGAGCGACGCGCCTTCGATCGCGACAGTGGCATCTATCTGGTCGACGCGGTCATTGCCAGCACCGCTTCCTTCGGTTGGCCGCCCACCCTGTTTCAAGGCGAGCATTATATTGATGGCGGGTTCTATTCCACGAACAACGCGGATCTGGCGACCGGCTTCGATCAGGTGATGATCCTCGCGATGAAACCGCCCCCGGGAGTTCCGATTCCGTCGATGAGTTTAGTTTCACTGGATGAGACGGTGAAATCGCTGCAAGACAGCGGTGCTTTGGTTGAAGTCATCCATCCAGATGAAAAGACTTTGGCGGCGCTCGCCGCGGCGGGTGGCGTGATGAATCCGGCGATTTCCGCGCCTGCGGCCATGGCTGGACGTGTGCAAGGCAGAAGCATCGTGACCGAGCGCATCGCGTCGTTCTGGCAGTCATAACGTAAACAGCCTCCACTAGCCGCATGAATTAACCCTGGCGAGGGGTTCAAACAGAAGGGCTTGCATGGGGCACCGGGCAGTGCGCATAGGGCATTCCGATGAGACGTGATAGGTATCACTGATTGGCAGGCGTCGCTGGCTTGATACTTAGAGACCGTACTCTGGAGGTCTTTCCATGAATCGTTTTTATGCGCGCATGTTCGATCTGGCGCTGTTCGTTTGTTTCTTTTCGGCTATTGCCGTGCGACCTGCCATGGGTCAGCAGGATCAAGCCAAGCATGTGTTCCATCGGGGGATTCCAGCCGGGGACACCTGTGCCACCTGCCACAAGGCGATTTATGACCAATGGAAAGCCAGCCCGCATGCAGCCAACGGTGTCGAATGCACGGTGTGCCATGGGGAGACAACAGCACCGGATTTCGCGGGCACGCCGGCGTTAAGCACATGCGCCGCCTGTCACGGCGATCAGGTGGCACAACTGAAGTCCGATCCATTCATGAACGGCAAGACGTGCGTGAGCTGCCACCAGGCGCACATCTTCGTGGAGCACAAGAAGGCGGCCACGGCAGGCGAGTGATAAGAATTTCGAGGGGTGGCATTCTCGAATGCTGGCCGGTGCATTGACACTGACCGCCCTGGAAATGTGTCATCGTATGCCAAGGCAATGTACAACCGGTTGTGCTGAAAATTAGCGGTCACCCGCCGGAAGATCCCACCAAGTGTGGGGATGCGCCGCACGCGTGTTTGCCGCGACTACGAATCGGAATCTTCCGAGGGCCCTCTTCCATTTGTCTGTTCTGTTTGGGCAAACGCGGAACCATGCAGTCGCGCAGTTCACTGATTGGTGTTAATGTCACGAGTAATCCTGAGGTGCGCGATCGCTGCTGGACGTCGACCATCCGGAAGTACCGCCGAATCCACGATGCTGGCCGGATAGATCCCATGAAGTCGGCCAGTGTCCGCCGATTCGCCTCCGCGGAATCTTAGGTTGGCGACTTCAGGCCAAAGCGCTCATTGAGCGACTTGGCGATTATGCTTCAACCTGAACCCATTCGGATCATCGTGAACCTGGCAACAATCTACGCCATCCCAGAAACCGACAATAGATCCAGAAGTTCAGTCACTGCGGAGGTTGAAGCAATCAGCGTCCATGATCCGCCGCCCGATTCACGGATCGAGTCACGATTTCTATCGGCTTCCAGGAAGCTCATCCAGACTCTGAGGGCTGAGCAGTGAGCGAACAAGCGTGTCAGCCAACCAGTCCTGGTACTTCCGCGAACTCCAGCCTCGCTCGCGCACGAGCATCCGGTACAAGTCACTACCCGTGAGTGTCCAAAAGATGTCCCGGGCGGTACGGTAACTCAGTTCGGCACGAAGTCTCTTCGCATCACGCAGGGAAACGATCATCTGTTCCTGTCGCTCGTAGCGCATGCGCTCCCGCTCCTGCTCCAGTCGCGCCAGTTCCGGCGCAACCACGCCGGCGCCGCGCAACAGATCAAAGCCTGTCCTGTGCGCATCGTGAATTTGCCGGGCGATTCGGGCTGCTCCCCGGAGGCGGGTTTCCGGGTCTCTTTCCTCCAGGGTTCGCTGGACAGTGTCCTCGTAATCGGCCCCGAAAGTGGCCTCGTTGAGAAGTTCGGCGATTATGCCCGTCTTCGAGCCAAAGACCGCATACACAGTCTGCACCGACACTTCGGCCTGCCGCGCGACAGCTTCAATGGTCATTCCGGCGTAGCCCTCGGTTTCGAGAAGCTGCCGTGTGGCCTCGACTATGCGTCGCCGGGTTTCCGTAGCCTGGCGCTGGCGAGCCGGCGATTTGTAGACACGCCTTCCTGTCTTCGGCATTCATAAAATTTTAGCAACCTTTATTCAATAGAGTCATCTCTAGTGGATATGCGAGGTTTGGGGAGGGAGCCAATCCCCATCCACACTTGCAAAAACTCAAGCCAAGGAGTCACCAATGAAGCCGGTAACACAGATCAACATCATCTCGATCAAACCTGAAAAAGTCGATGAATTCTTCGAGTTGGACCGCAGCTACACTGCATCGACTCGCCTGCCGAAAGGCGTGATCGGCAGCCGCCTTTACAAGAGTCTGGACGGCAGATCGGTCGTGCGGGTCACACAGTACGAATCGGCCGAAGCCCACAAGGAGGTTCATCAGAACGAGGCCCTTCGGCAGCAGATCGACAAGTTACGGCCGCTGGTTGAGTCGTCGAGCGCGAGTCTTTATGAAGCAGCGCGGACCACGGGCGATTTCAAATAGCGTTTGCTTGTTCCGATTGGCCGCGAGCGCACGTCTGTCAGTGGGAAGAACGCTGCCCGCTGACAGGCGAGTTCAGACAAGTGAGTTCGGCGCGGCGAGTTCAGCGTGGCGCTGGAGCCGCGGGCGAACTATCAAAGACATTCCTGCGAAGGAGAATCGAATGAACCTCTACACTGCAGTTCTCTTTGTCCATGCGATCGCGGTTCTTGTCCTCACCGCTGCGTTGACCATGGAAGCGTGGACGCTGTTGCAATTGCGGCGAGCTGCTAGCCCGTCCGAGGTGCAGCCTTGGACCGAGGCGACGCAATCGATCGCGATTGCGGCAATCGCTTCGTTGGTCATCATTTATGCAACCGGAGCCTGGCTCACCGCGAGCCTGCGCTCGTGGGCGTATGCCTGGCCTCGCCTTGCTGTTCTGGAGATCGTCCTGTTCGCTCTTTTGGGTGCTTTCAGCGGCGTGCGCATGCGCGCAATCCGACGGTGCGCCGCGAGCGAAAAGGTCAATCTGCCTGAATGGAATGCTCTGACACAGAGTGTGTTCCTCAAAGTCTCATTGAGCACGAGAATCTGGATCGTGATCGGAACCGTGCTGCTCACAGCTGCAAAGCCAGGTCTTCGAGAGTCTCTCGTTATTGTTGTCTCTTCCCTGATTCTCGGCCTATTGTTTTCGTTCGTTTCCTTCGGAAGCCGCTCAGCTATTTCCACGGCTCAGCTGGGGTCCCGATGATTCCGCGGGGTTGATTTCGAATCTCTTCCGGCCCCTTTACCCACTGTCCTTGCTCGTTCAACCACGCTCCATGATTGGCAAGAAATACGATTATCCGTCGCGTTACAACGAGGCCGGTTCACGTTTGCGAATTCCTTCTCCAATGGGACCGTGATGATGCAGGTTGGTATTGAGCCATTCTGTCATTTCACGCTCCCAGTCTGGTACATGCGGAAGCTTATACCAGCCTCCAGTACCGTGCATGCCCCCCGGTATACGAATGATCTTGCATTGCACTCCATCTTTTTGCAGGGCTGTCTGCAGGTTCGTCGCTTCGGTAAATGGGATGTATTGATCTTTGTCTCCCAGGATGAGCAGAAATGGCGGCGCTTGTCTGGAAACATAGGTGATGGGAGACGCTTCCCGCAACGCCTCCTGCCTACCTTTTTCGCGGATCAGCGGGTCAACCAGCGCATGTACATTCGCATTCAGGGGCACTGTTGCAAGACTGCTCTGTGCAAAAAGACTGACGACGGCCTGAACTTTTGCACTTTCTCTGTCCACAGGATCGGTGGCCGCGGGATTTCCTGGTGCGTTCAGCAATCCAACCATATTACTGAGATAACCACCCGCGGACCCACCTACAAGCGCAATTTTATTTGGATCGGCGTTCCACCTGTTTGCGTTGTAGCGAAGGTATCGAACGGACCGCTCTACGTCATGCACCATATCGGGATATGGGTACTTCGGCGCCAATCGATAATTGATGGAAAAGACTGCATAACCTGCAGGGGCAAGAAAATCCGCGCAGTACGCTTCGCTGCCGTTCCTGCTGTTACCCCCAATGTATCCGCCGCCGTGAATGATAATGGCAATTGGATGAACCCCTGCGCCTTTGGGCGCATAGTAATCCATGGTCAACTGCTGGCCATCGGCAACCCCATACACTAGCCCGCTTTGCGTCGGAGTTCTTACGTGTGCCGCAAACAAGTAGATGGAAGTTGGGAATGGAACGCTAAAAAAGATACACAAAAATAACGCTACTTTACCGATTGATTTTTCCACGAATCTCGCTCGAATATGTTGTAAAGGTTTGGTCTGCCCGATCTTTTTATCCAGATTCATTGTTAGTGTAGCGCGGCGGATTCTTATTGATGGAGAGTCGCAGTCGGAGGTGCGGAGAAGTGGCAATGGCGTGGCTGTTTAATGCGTGACCAATCCTCGCAGTCGTCACACAGGAGTAGAGTGACGGGAAGCGACTGGCGGCGTACAAATGGAATGGCCACGCAGCGGAAGAAATTCGTTGATGGAAAATTTCATAAGGATGGGTGCGAAGTTATGTGGGCAGGGCTTTCGCTATTACAACGCCGTAGATCGATCACTTTTCTTTTGCTGCTGGTTGTGTTCTGTCTGGGGTCATACCCATCTTCATCTCATGCCCAGATTGTTTCCCCGATACCTATTTCTTATGGGTACAACGGAGTTTTCCTGGCCGGTGGAGACGGACTGGTCAAGCCGATCACTGCGCCTGCGGCCGCGGATGTTAGCGCTCCGTGGTCTTTGTACTGCTGGGTGTGGTTGCAGGAGCCGATTTCTGGCCCCACCCTGGTGGCCGGTATGGGAGATCCACTGGAGGAGTATGCGCGCTACTTCGCGCTCAAGGGAGGTCGCCTCGTTTTTCGATCCGGTGCGGCGAACAGTCTGGAGACCAGTTCAACTGTCGCCCCGATGGCGTGGCATCTGCTGGCAGCTACCTTTGACGGTACTGTGACCCACATTTATCTTGATGGCAATGAAGTGGCCAGCGGCAAGCTCATGTTTGGGCAAGTCAGCCCCGTTTTAGAAATGGCCCCTCCCATATCTCCATGGAACGACGGTTCGCATTTTGCAGGAAAGATCGCTTCCTTTACATGGATGCCGCAGCTTCTGGATTCAGGCCAGATTCAAACCATTCATAGCCATCCTCCCGACTTTGCGTTGATCAATTTCGAACTTGGATCGCCGCATTGGCCGGTGCAGACGAGGTCCTCTGTCGGTATGAGCACGCCGCAGGACCCGGCTACATTGCCGAGGAGCAACGCTCCTTTCAGCAAACCCGTCGCCAAGCCGCTACCACCCGCACACGCTACGCTGATGCAGACCAGCGACGACCAATGGACAATCGCAGGGAATTGGAGCCTTACAGAAGCCGCCAAGGTAAAGGCTGACGGGGCGGAGATCGCCAGCGATCGTTTCAATGCCGTCGGCTGGCTGCCGGCCACCGTACCGGGAACGGTCCTTACCACGATGATCGATCGCGGAATCTATCCTGATCCCGACTATGGCTTGAATAACATGGCAATTCCAGAAACCCTGAACAAGCAGGACTACTGGTATCGTGTGACGTTCACCTCGCCGAAGCTGGCCCATGGCCAACACCTCACTCTCACATTCAACGGTATCAACTACGCTGCTGTCGTTTGGTTCAACGGTCACAGACTCGGCACAATCAAGGGTGCATTTATTCGCGGCACATTCGATGTGACCGATTTGCTAAGCCCCGCGCATAAGAACGCTTTGGCGGTATGGATTTCTCCTCCGCCGCATCCCGGAATTCCACAAGAACAATCCGTTCTCGGCGGCCCCGGTCCGAACGGTGGGATGATGTGCCTCGACGGACCAACTTTTGTTGCGACAGAAGGTTGGGACTGGATTCCTGCAGTCCGTGACCGCGATACAGGTATCTGGCAAGACGTAACGCTCAAGGCCACCGGGCAGGTGAAGATCGGCGATGTCCAGGTGATTACGACATTGCCGCTGCCAGACATTACCAAGGCCGATGTCTATATCCATGTGCCCCTGGAAAACATGTCGACTCAGGTGGTTCATGGAAATCTGACAGCGTCGTTTGGGCAAACAACGGTTACGAAAAGCGTAAGCTTGCAGCCGGGCGAAACAGTTGTGAAGCTTTCTCCAGCCGAGTTTTCTCAGCTCACCGTCGAACATCCGAACCTTTGGTGGCCCAACGGCTACGGTAAGCCGAATTTGTATCAGTTAAAGTTACAATTCAGCGGATCTGGTGGGGAATCGGACACAAGTCGTCTGCACTTTGGCATTCGTGAAGTTACATATGAATTGAGCCTGCTCGATCCGACTGGACATCTTCGTCGCGTAGAGATTTCTCCCACCGTTGCGAAACTTCGCGGCGAACAGATCGTTGACGTCAGCCACAACGGTATGCGGGAGATCCCAAAATTCGGTGAGGATAGGCGGGCCGCGCAGGAAGTGGCCGCCAGCATTGCGGCAAAGTTCGATCCTGCGCGTCAACGCGAGATCGAACAGTATTTCATGCAGAACTGGGTTGCATCGCTGCTTCCTGCGGCAACAAATTCTCCGGCGGTGCGCCCGGTGGATGATACTCGTGCTGCGCCATATTTGATTCTGAAGGTAAATGGCGTCCGTATCGCTGTCCGGGGCGGCAACTGGGGTATGGATGACATGCTGAAGCGGGTTTCACGCAAGCGACTCGAGCCATACTTTCGCCTGGATCGGGACGCCAATTTGAACATTATCCGCAACTGGGTCGGGCAGAATACGGAGCAGGTGTTTTACGACTTGGCCGATGAATATGGATTGATGGTGTGGAATGATTTCTGGGACTCAACTGAGAATTACAATCTGGAACCGCAAGATCCGGCGCTCTTTCTTGCGAATGCGCGCGATACCATTTTGCGCTATCGCAATCATCCGTCCATCGTCATGTGGTGTGGCCGCAATGAAGGAGTTCCACAGCCGATCTTGAATGAGGGATTGGCGAATCTGATCGATTCTCTGGATGGAACCCGGTATTATTCCCCAAGTTCGAATCGTGTGAATCTGCAGAACAGCGGTCCTTACCAATATCAGAATCCAAGTGATTTCTATACAACCTCGAATCGGGGATTTTCAGTCGAGGTAGGCACGCCGTCGATGTCGACATTGGAATCGTTCCGCAGCACTACACCGGCGCCCGACCAGTGGCCAATCGACGATGTGTGGGCCTATCACGACTGGCATCAGTCCGGAAATGGGGACGTCGCACCGTTCATGCATGAGCTGGATGCGGAGTTCGGTGCACCTACGAGCCTGGCGGACTTCGAGCGCAAGGCACAGATGTTGAACTATGTGGACCACCGCGCCATTTTTGAAGGATTCAACGCGAACCTGTGGGCGCCAAACAGCGGCCGTCTTTTGTGGATGACACAACCGGCCTGGCCCAGTACCGTGTGGCAGATCCTGAGTCACGACTACGACACGCAGGCATCCTTCTACGGTGTAAAAAAAGCATGCGAACCCATCCATGTGCAGTTGAATCTCGCCAATTATCAGGTTTCGGTCGTGGATACCACCAGAGCATCCATGTCGAACGCCACCGTCACCGCAAGAATCTATAGTTTGCAAAACAAGCTGCTTCAGCAGCATGAACAGGGCATCAGCGTCGCGGCAGATTCTTTAACGCCGGGCTTCCGCTTAGATCTTGCACCCCTCATGTCCAATGGAATGATCTTCGTCAAACTGGACCTAAAAGACAGCACCGGAAACGAAGTGTCAGACAACTTCTACTGGCTGGGGCAGAATGCAGCCGCTTATACAGAGCTCAACCAGCTCGCAACGGTAAAGCTGACTGCTTCTGTTTCTTCAAAACCGATGACTGGAGAAAGGGAAGTGGATGTTCAGTTGAAAAACCCGAGCTCAACGGCTGCTCTCGCGATTAAGCTGACGCTGCAAAACGCATCCGACGGCTCTCGCATTTTGCCGGCCTATCTGAGCGACAATTATGTCTCCCTGCTGCCGGGGGAGGCCCGGACCATTACCATTGAATATCCAGGAGACGCGGCAAAAAGCCAGCCACAGGTGGCCCTGCGCGGCTGGAACATCGCTCCCAATGTTATTTCCCTCTCAAACTGATTTTGTGTCGAGTATGCCCCTAGGCCGCCGTAATGGCATGATTGGCTGTTCGAGATGTAGCCGTCTCATTGCTCGAAAGGCTTGAAGCAAGTGAAGCGGTTTATCGATCCATCAGCCCAAATGGCCGGCAGGCTCTTCAACCGGGAACGAAGCTCGCGATTGAATTGCGTCTGAAGTCACAGAATCCGTTGTTCACTCGCTTGGCGCGAGCATATCTTAACCAGTCTGAGCTTGCTCCCGCCTTTTCATTGTGCGGGGAGTCGAAGCAGAGCGTCCGAGCTTGGTGGCGTTCGCAAACTCCTCCTCCGGCGTCCCTCGACTATGGGCGCCGTTCATGTCATTCCGATCGCGGATGGGGGTGTGCTCGCGATCCTACTGAGATTGCGCGGCAGCCAATCTCCAAGACCACATTAGAAACGACGTCGATGTCAGATCGATCGCCGGTTCAGTGGTGCTATAAGACTGCATGTTGTCCTTGTAGACTGTTTTTTGCGAAGCATTGAAGGTGCCGTCATTCCCGTTGAACTTCTTAAACGGGTTTGTTCCATTAGCCGGACACAAATTCATGCCTTGGAGAAGACCTGAAGTGGCACTGCTGGCGGGACCCTCTACAGCGGCTCCCCAGAGAATGGGCGTGCCTCCGGAAGTTCCGTCGAGAGAACCGGCCAGATTCGCAACCTGGTGTTGAATGCAATTCGGAAACGTAGTCCCATCGCCGACGATGAACGAGGAGCCCCACGCATTCGCGCCCAGTATATTGGCCAGCCATCTCTGGGAGTAGATGTCGTAGACGCTAGACCCTGTAAGGGCATAAGCTTCGCTGGCCATCACCGACAAACCAGCGCCATGCGAAGTAATGTCGCCGGAATTCCATGCATCGCCGAATCCCCACACGTCAGTATTAGCCTGTGTTATGGCGTCATCCACCTGCCTTAATAACTGGGCGCGTATGGTCGATTTGGAGACAGCCAGATCGCTTGGATCTCCAGCCTCCTGCAGAGCCTTGTAGAGTTCGAAGTGAGCCAGGCCGCTTACGTCATACAGGTTCAGCGTGTCCGCAGCTCCGGCATCGTAGACGTTCGAGATATATCCGTTCGCATATTTCGCCGCCTGACGTAGATAGCTCATGGCGTTTGTGTTCGGCAACCCGGAAGGCAGATTGTCAGGACTGCCAGCCGATTCCAGCGCGACGTACAGTTCCGTTGCTCCGAGCTCCATATCATCTTCCCACACGTTTTCGGGATAGCCATCGAACGGTGCGGCGGTCAGTAGACAAGCAGGGCATGATCCAGAGCCCACTGCAGGCGCTGGATCCGGGTAGGAGGTATTTGCGAGCGCAAAGATATCCTCTGCATTTTTAAGACACCGGTTGGCCAGAGAAGGTTTGGAGGTGCGATTGAGCTGATAACACAGGGCGAAATCTGCCGTCAGACGTCCGGCCAGGTTGGGACTGATTTTGGAACCCGGTGCGCCGGCCACAAAGACGGGGCGATTGCAAATGTAGAACGTCGTCAGTGGATCGCAAGGTTCCGGATCTCCGGCTTGCTGGAAATTGTCGGCCGCCTGAGGTAGTGTCCAGATGTCATACTCGGTAATCAGACAGTAAGGCGTGTCGTAGCTTCCCCCGCAGTCGGGAGCGGCGGAGGTAGGATCGCCTTCACCGTAATAATCCCAGTCTTGCGAGTTATCGACTTGGTAGTACAACGTCTGTGTGCTGTCGTTCCACATCTTCATGAGCCAATTAATTCCGAACCGCGTTTCCTTGGTGAAGTCGGAAGACTTTGGCGCTCCAGGGCCGCTGGAACCTGAGTAGGAAACCGAGCTGGGTGGCGGCGGAGGATTCAGAGGAGCGTCGGATCCCATCTGCCTGGGAAAATCGCGCACGCCGATCTGCATGAGCGCCGCCGTGTAGCTGGCGGTTTCAACATATTTCAAGTAGTCGCCGGCGTCCCACCATCCGCCTGATGCATCGATGTTTGGATTGTTTGCGGCGGCCAATGGGGGTTTGGGCGGAACATTGTCGATATAGTCGTTGCTGTCGAGCGGAGGAGTTTGATATGTCTGTGCGTTCGCGTCTTTGAGGTGTCCCGGGGCGTTACGCAAAGCATTCGGGATAAAGTTGGCTCCATCGCGTTCGGTTTCATAGAAAAACAGTGTGTTTAGAAGCAATCCAGAATAGAGGGTATTTGCGCTGTCTACCGCGAACTTCGGGGAAACTGCCGGGACCGGGCCAGACACGGAGATGCTATACAGGTCACCGGCCGGAACGGTAAAGTCCAGCGCGTAAACCGTATAGGTCAACGTGTTACTGTGACTCCACGTGCCAACTGGAGAACCTACCGCGCCTTTATATGCAGCCGCGCCAGCGGAATTCAGGACTTTAAATTGTGCGCCACTTTCTTGAGCCGTGGACATGAGGTACGCGCGCATTGGAGTCTCCCCGGCCTCATAGCCAACCTGACTTACACGCACATATGCGGACTGCGCGCGGACGAAAGGGGCACACAAGAAGGAAGCGAGGAAGACGGCCAGAACAACGATTTGAAGGTGCGTGGACCGATGGGAATCCGCAGGCGACATGGAGCAGCTCCTTAACCGGAAATGCAATGGCGAAACGATTTCATATGCCGGCTAAGATGGTGCCTTTATTGGTTCAACTTGTCAAGCCAGCCGCCAGTCCAGCGAGCATATGGAATCTCGCGCACGTCGGTCCGGCGCCGCAGCGCCACGTATCGCGTGTCCTGTTCACATTGGGGCGCAATGAGGTGCTCGTGGCCGAGGCAAGAGACTTCGGGAAATCGGTGAGTCGCGCAGCCGAGAAGAGGTCTGGACGCTCTCAGGCGAGGTCCGCAAAAAAAGAAGATCTGATGCGGAAACCGGAGGAGTAGTTGACCGTTCGGTTCGGGCGAAGGAGATGCGGGAATTTGTAGTCGAGCTGGAGGCATTTCCTCAGCGAGCTCTCATGGACAGAACTGTAGATGGATTCGCCAACGGGCTAACAGGCTAGACACTCTTGTGGAGAGCCCAGCGTGCGCACTCGACCGCAAGCATGAGCTTCGCGGCGGGAGAGAGAATTGCTGTTGCGGCGTGCCAAACCCGCCGCTCTCAGATGACCGCGCGGAGGGCAGACGCAACGCTCTGACGTGCGGTCTTGAGAGCAACGGCGACTGTTTCACCTGCAGCCAACGTATGAGCGAGTGCCGATCTTTTCCGTATTCCCGAGTGCTCGAAAGAGACCGTCTCAATCCCGCCGCCGAAAATTGTATGCTTCTCTTCCAGGAGATCGAGCGCCCCGTTCAACTGCCCGATCACCGCTTCGGCCTCATCAGCAACGACGATTAGTTCGACATTTATTTTTTTGTAACGCATCTGATTACCTCTAGCTTCCATTTTATGTCCGACAACCTTGCCACCAACTTGAAACGGATGAGCAGCCGCCTCTATAGGTTAGATCGGAATGCGCCAACAAGCTGGTTCATCGAAACGTATTTCAGCGCTGGACGCGGCGTCTGCACTTCGATGAAACGATCACCGCTGATTGCAACATCTTCTCTGGATCGCTGCTGAATCCTCAGGGCGGGGAAATCGGGCTCGAAAAATACTTCTCGACTAAAAATGCGCCACCATATTACTATCACTGCTACTCCCTCTTCCGTACTCACTGGAAGCCCATTTGCCTCAATGTTTTATGGTTCTTCGACGCATCTCGCTAGCAGCGCTCATGGCGTTTGCCATCGCGACCCCGTATTCCTTCGCGGCCGTCAGCCCAACTACAAAATCCGCGGTCGTGTCCACAACTCCAGAAGTCGGCATGCCCGTCGTGGTGAGTCATTCGCTGAAGGACGTCAGCGAATTTAACCAGGTTTGGAGCATTCTGCAGGACCGCCGCGGAGTGATGTACCTGGGCCTGGGCGGTGGCCAGATACTGGAATATGACGGGGTGACATGGCGAAAGATCGATACCGCCATGGATGTGGTGCGATCGATGGCGCTGGACGATTCGGGCAGAATCTGGGTCGGCGGCGACGGCGGCTTTGGGTATCTAGCGCCGGATTCCTCCGGAACGTTGACCTATGTCTCCTTGTTGGATCATGTGCCGGAAAATGCGCACAGCTTTACCGACGTATGGCAGACCCTGGTGACGCCGCAGGGTATTTTCTTCCGGTCTTATGAATTGTTATTTCGCTGGGACGGGAAAACAATGCACGTTTGGAGGCCGGAGCCCAAATCCAGCTTTCAAGCGCTCTCCGCGGTTCGCGGCCATGTATACACGGCGCAAAATGGCGTTGGCCTGCAGGAAATCGTAGGCGATGAAATCAAGAATCTGCCGGGCGGAGACGCTTATAAAAACTCCATCAAAGAGTATCTCCATCCCTTTGGCAATAATGACATTCTGATTTCTGAGCGCGGGGGGCTGCTGTCGCTCTACGATGGTCAAAAGTCCACTCCTTTTCCGACCCAGGCGGATGCTTACCTAAAGCAGCACAAACTCTATAAATCCCTGATATTGAAAGACGGCAGCATCTGCCTGACGACTCTGACCGGTGGCGCCATCATCCTCGGGCATGATGGAAGCCTTCGTCAGATCATCGGTACCGCGGACGGTCTGCTGGATGCGGGAGTTTTGAGTGACTTGCAGGATCGAGACGGGGAATTGTGGTTGGGGACGACGAACGGTATTACCCGGGTCGAGGTTGCATCGCCCATCTCGTTCTTCTCGCGCAATCAGGCACTGGATGCGAACCGATTTGATGGATCGGTATACGTCGCCATTGGCGAGGGTTCCTTTCCTGTTGAAAGACTGGTGTCCGATCCAGTCACGAAGCGCCCTTCCATGGTCCCGATTGGCGGGGCCACGCAAGGTTTTGGACTGCAGACCTTCAGGGATCATTCGGGTAAAACTCCCAACCAATTGTTGGTGGCCACCAGCGAGGGAGTGATGCGGGTGCAAGCGAACAACACCCTGACGCCGGCGATGCCGTCGGTCCACGGGCTGGGAGAGCCAGCCTTTACGCTATTCCAGTCCAGAAAAACGCCCGATCGAGACTTCTTTGCAAACCGTGATGGAGTGTCTTCCATGCACTGGGATGGTAAAGCGTGGATCGATGAGGGAAAGCTGCCGAACATTGTCTACAGGGCGACTTCGCTGGCTGAGGATACGAATGGGGACCTGTGGGCCGGCGGCGGCAAAGGCTCTGTGCTTCGCATTACCGTGGCGCCCACGGGAATGAAAGACTCCAAGGCCGAGGTGCTTTCAAGTAAAGAAGGCGTTCCTCCCGGTGTGACAGGGATTGTTGTTGTGATGGGCAAGATCTATCTCGGGATATATCGGAAGCCGGATATCTATCGCTGGGATGCAAGGGCTCACAGGTTTGTGGTCGATGACCAATTTCTTTTGCCGGTGAATTCCCCCGGGGCGACTCCGTTCCTGTATCAAATGGATAGCGGCAGTATCTGGACTGGCACGGTCGCATCCGATAGCCGGCGCATCGGGCGAGTCCTTCCGGAGGCCGGCGGAACGTACCGTATCGATGAGGACACATATCGTCCGCTGACGCGGTTCCAGGTGCAACCCACGTTTGTTGACCCCGATGGCGATGTGTGGGCGACGGGCGAGGCGCTGATCCGATTGAACCCTCACATGCAGGCGACCGCATCGGAGCGATTCCCGGCGCTGGTTCGTGAGGTAACTGCTGGATCACGGGTTGTGTTCGGCGGAAACAGCGCGCCGGGGTCTCCGGAACTGCGACTTCCGCCGGCGAGCAATGCTGTCGACTTCGAATTTGCTGCCGCATCGTATGGCGACTCGGCCGACACTCGATACCAGTATTGGCTCGAGGGCGCGGACAGTGATTGGTCAGCGTGGGGCAAGCAGACGGAGGCGAACTATAGCGGTCTGGGCCCTGGAAGTTACACATTTCGAGTGCGCTCGCGGGGAATTGATGGGATCGTAAGTCCGGAAGGAACCTACGCGTTCATCATTCTTCCACCCTGGTATCGAACCACGCTGGCCTATGTTCTGTACGGCCTTCTATTCCTGATTCTCGCGATTGCCGGATGGCGCTTGATCAGCATGTACGAGCGCGAGAAAGCTCGAAGAAAGACGGAGGCACTGGAAGCTCAGGCCAAAGCGCTCGAGGCGACGGTCAAGGAACGCACGGAGGAAATTCGCGCGCAGGCTGCGGAGATCTCCGCGCAAAAAGACAGCATCGAGCTGCTCAGCGAGATCGGCAAGGAGATTACTGCCTCGCTGGATCTGAACACCATCCTTTTCAAACTGTATCAACGCGTGAACCAAATTGTAGACGCGAGTATTTTTGGAGTCGGACTGTACCGGCCCGAGAAGCGTTTGATTGAATACAGCCTGGCCATCGAAGACGGCAAGCGCTATGCGCCCTACACCCGAAGCACGGACGATAAGAATCAGTTTGCCGTCTGGTGCATCGATCACCGACAGGCGATTTTGATTAACGATGTGGAGACTGAGTTCTCGAAATACATTCCCACCTACACACACACAAACAGGGTGCTGGATGACGGTAGTAAGGCGCAGCCGCCTGCCTCCATGATCTATCTGCCGCTGATCGCGCAGGAACGTGTTCTCGGTGTTCTGAGCATTCAGAGTTTCAAGAAGAATGCTTATACGGAACAGCACCTGAGCCTGCTTGAGAACCTGGCTGCGTATACCACCATCGCACTCGACAACGCGAATGCCTATCAGGTCATCAACCAGCAGGAAAAGGAAGTCAGTGAACGTGCCGCGGAGTTGGTGACCATCAACCGAATCACGCAGGCGCTTGCGACGCAACTCGATAAGGATCGTCTGATCCAATTTGTTGGAGATGAAGTTCGCAATCTATTTCGCGCGCCTATTTGCTACGTCTCGCTGCTCGATCGAGCCACGATGATGCTTCAGTTCCCGTATGCATTTGGCGAAGATGCGCCGGCGCGACCCTTTGGACAGGGGCTGACATCACAGATTATTCGTAGCGGCCAGCCGTTACTCATAAATGAAGACATGCAAGGCAACCGTGCCAAGCTGGGTATTGAGCAGTTTGGACGGCACACCGCCTCGTATCTTGGGGTCCCGATTCCATCAGGCGGCCAGGTAATCGGCGTGATCAGCGTCCAGTCGGTCGATCAGGAAGGACGCTTCAAAGACGCCGACATGCGCCTGCTGTCCACGATTGCGATCTCGGTCGGGGTTGCCTTCCATAATGCAAAGCTATTCGAGGAGGCAGGGCAGGCAAGAGCAGCTGCGGAACAGGCCGACGCTGCGAAAAGCTCATTCCTGTCGACGGTCAGCCATGAACTGCGGACGCCCCTGACGTCTGTGCTCGGCTTTGCCAAGATTATTCGTCGTCGGCTAGAAGAGCGACTGTTCCCGTTGATTCCGGAGGACGATCGCAAGGTGCAGCAGGTGAAGCGCCAGGTGATTGAGAATCTTGATGTCGTGGTGAGTGAAGGTGAGCGTCTTACCAAGCTGATTGATGATGTTCTCGACTTGGCCAAAATTGAGGCGGGCAAATTTACCTGGAATATGGCAAGCGTTTCAGTGAGGGATGTGATTGAACGCGCAATTGCGGCCACCGCATCCTTATTTGACGCCAAGAAGCTGGAGTTGGTACGCGATATCGAACCGGACTTGCCCTCGATTACCGGGGATCAGGATCGCTTGATTCAGGTGGTGATCAATCTGATATCGAATGCTGTCAAATTTACTGACGCGGGTTCGATCACCTGCTCCGTTCACAAGCAGGGAAGTGAAATGGTGGTGAGCGTCAAGGACTCCGGCATCGGCATTGCTTCGGCTGATCAGCCCAAAGTCTTCGAGAAATTTAAACAGGTCGGGGATACCTTGACCGACAAGCCTAAAGGCACAGGCCTGGGGCTGCCAATTTGCAAGGAGATCGTCGAACACCATGGCGGACGGATCTGGGTGGAGAGCGAACCGGGCCACGGCAGCACATTCTCATTTACCCTCCCAATTATCGAAGGTGCGCCGGCGCTTGAAACAATCTCTGTGCGCCAATCGATCAATGTCGAAACGCTGGTGCGGCAACTACGCGAGAGAGTCATCTCCCACCCGACGCGGGAAAAGTCGGTTCTGGTGGTGGATGACGACTCCAACATCCGCTCGCTTCTGCAGCAGGAGCTTACCGAGGCTGGCTATTCCGTTCGCCTGGCTGAGGACGGCCGCAAAGCACTCACTCTGATTCGAGAGGAACCGCCAGGATTGGTCATTCTGGACGTGATGATGCCGGAGATGAATGGCTTCGATGTAGCAGCGGTGCTCAAGAATGACCCGGCCACGATGGATATTCCGATTATCATCTTGTCCATTTTGGAAGATAAAGAACGCGGATATCGGCTCGGCGTAGATCGCTATCTTACCAAGCCGATCGATACCGCTTCGCTTTTCCACGAAGTGGACACGCTGCTGGATCAAGGAAAGTCACGCAAGAAGGTAATGGTTGTCGATGAAGACGCATCTACCATCCGGACTCTTACCGGTGCGCTCGAGACTCGGGGCTATACGGTGGTCGAATCCAGCGGCTCCGAACTAGTTGCGAAAGCAGTTCTCTCCAAGCCCGACATTATTATTCTGAATTCGCTTCTTTCCAGCGATGAAGCGGTTCGTGCTCTGCGCTTCGAGAAGGGAATGGAGAACGTACTGTTTCTGATTTATCAATGACGCCTATGAAAATCCTGATTGTCGACGACGAACCGCATTTACGCATGCTGATCCAGCAGACGCTCGAAGAACTTGAAGACGATGGTGTGGAACTTTTCACCGCGAGCAACGGCGAAGAGGCGCTCGATACAATTCGCAAAGAAGAGCCCAATCTTGTCTTCCTCGACGTGATGATGCCCAAGAAGAACGGCTTCGATGTTTGCAGCGCCGTGAAAAACGAGCTAGGCCTGGGTCATATCCACATCATCCTGCTAACCGCCAAAGGGCAGGAGTTCGATCGCCAGCGCGGACAGGAAGTTGGTGCTGACCTATATATGACGAAACCGTTCGATCCGGATGCCCTGATCGCCAAAGCCCGCTCTGTGCTGGGTTTGTCGACGTCTGGAGCATAAGGCGTATGGCCGCTCTGACACTGAAGTCGCTGATTGGTCCTCGGTCCGACTGTCGTCCCGCTCTCTCGGCTTTACTGAATGTTGTTGGCGAAAGAATCTCCATTGTTGACTCAGCCGGTAAGCTTCTGATGGGCGAGATTTCGTCGGAAGATTCAATCGGCCATTCTCGTGTTCCAGTGCAGCTTGAAGACGCAACGTTGGGATTCGTCGTGGGCCCATCGGAGCCCGCAGAGGCAATCGCAATGCTGGTCCAGCATTTCGCGAACCGCCAGTCTGAATCGCGAGCCCTTGCTGCGGAAGTTCTTCATCTCTACCGCGAAGTCCACCTAATCGAACAGCTTTCCGAACAACTTGCCGCTCTTCTTAACTCGGAGGCCGTGGGTCAGTCTGCACTAGAACAGGCGCAGCGATTGATTTCTGCAACTCACGGCAGCGTTCTCGTGATGGGAAAGGACGACGGTATTCTGCAACGCGCTGCTTCCTTCGGCGACTCATGCGGCGATTCCGCAGACGACTCAGGTCCCCTCGGTCCAGCCTCGCGTTTTGCTGCTTCAACCTTGGAGCGCGGAATTGGAGAAATTGTCAATAACTGCGCCGCCGATTCTCGTGCTCTTGAATCGGAATGCACACTGAAGGCACTGATGTGTGCTCCTCTGCGGAGCGGACAGCGGACGGTCGGGGTCATTGCATTGGCTAGCAGTAAGGCCGGCTCGTCATATTCAACACCTGATCTCAAATTGCTGAATACTATCGCGTTGCAAACTGCCGCCGCCATTGAGAACTCAATGTTGTGCGCGGAAATGGTTGAGACCGCCCGCGAGCGCGCCGCTTTTGCCGCCGAGCTGCAAGCGGCGAGCACCGTTCAGCAACTCCTGTTGCAGAGTGCCTCCCGTCCCACGCCAGGGTTTCAGGTGGACTCTGTCTATCTGCCCGCCAGTGAAGTTGGAGGAGATTTTTTCTTCGTGTCGCCGGCACCGGATGGCTCCCTCACGGCAATTGTGGGCGACGTTTCAGGAAAAGGCCTGCCCGCCGCGATGCGCGTTGCCATGATTCTCGGTGCGTTGCGACGTGAGACCTCGCACGACCCCGGCGATATTCTTGCCGGCCTCAACAATGCATTGGTTGCGCACGGGCAGCTCGGGTTCACCACAGCTTGCTGCATTCGCATCTCGCTGTCCGGAGAATATGCGGTCGCGAATGCGGGACACATTTCACCGTATATTTCCGGCCGTGAAGTGAACACGCCGCCGGCATTGCCGCTGGGTCTAGTTGCGGATCAGACGTATGAGCTGGCGCACGGCCATTTGGATTTCTCGGAACGTCTCGTCCTGCTTTCCGACGGCGTTCCGGAAGCGCGCGCTGACAGCGGAGAACTCTACGGTTTCGAACGTCTTCCGCGTCTTACCTTAATGTCCGCCCGCGACATCGCAGAAACCGCGCAGCATTTCGGCCAGGAAGACGACATCACCGTCCTGACGCTTGCCATTGCCAAGAACTGACCTGCGCAGATCGACGACGCGCCATTTTTCAAGCGGACACCGGTACCAAGAAGTGAGTCCTTGCTTCGGCATCGGACGGATGACTATTTTGCCCCGAATGGGCTGGCGTGATCGATCGGCCGGTGGAGGGTCGTGTGATCAAGGGAGAGAAGGGCTGGACGTAGGGAACACCGTGGATGTCAAGCTGCCGCATACGAGCCCGCAGATGGTTTTTATCGGTTTCAGTCGGGCTTAGGCCGCAAGGTTTTGCGAGGGGATGACTGGAGTGAGATCGTAACCTCGTTCATGGAAGAAGGGTAGCAATTCGACTGTATGAAAAATGCTGCTAGCCGATGGCCGTGCAGGCGACGGGCTGTCCATGGAGCGTCCTGGCCTGCAGATTCAGACTCTATCACTTGCTCCGGCGCAAGTCTTCAGTGAGGATGATGGCCTCGGCTATTTCTCGAAGCGGCTTGCGGCGCTGACGGCTTTGTTTCTGTAGTGCGATATATGCGGCTTCTTCATCCAATCCCATATCGCGCTGCAAAATCCCTTTTGCGCGCTCCATCAATTTGCGAGTTTCAAGCTGATCACTGAGCTGCGATTTTTCAAATTCCATTCGCGCAAGCTCGATTTCGGCTCCGACCAGATAACCAAGCGTGGTGATTAGCTTTATCTCGCGGCGGGTGTGCGCGTGCTTTGCGCGATGCTGCACGTTGATGACTCCAACAAGCTTTCCGCGACATAGCACGGGCACCGAGAGAAAGGCCTCGAAGCGGTCTTCGGGAAGATTCCCCACTTTTGTGAAGCGGCGATCGTCGGACGCGTTGGCGGAGATGGCGACCGGCTTGTTGTGAGCGGCGACCCATCCGGTGATGCCCTCACCTACCGCCAGACCTACGCGGTCGACTACATCGGCATGAGGATTCTTAGAGGCGCGCAGCACCAAATGATCCTTCTCGAGTACGTAGATAAAGCACGAATCGCAGTGGACGGCCTCGGCGACTACCTCGATGATGCGATCGGCAACCGCATGGAAGGGGTCGGCGGCGGCTATCCTGCTCCCGATGTCGTGCAAAAGGTCGATATCGCTGGTCTCTTCCAGCTCTCTTGATTTTTGATCCAAAGCAATCCTCCTCGAGGTAATGAGTCTCAATCCGTCGCCGCAGACCTAAGAAGCCCTTTCTCAGTGGGAGGAATGAGTCGTGGCGGCATTCACTTCATGTGGCGAGAAGCTCCTGCGCGCATTTTGGAGCTTCAACAATGTAAGCTTTCGAGCTTCGACTCGCGATACTTCAATATGCGTTGCAAGTTGATCTGCAGCTGCGGAAAAGGCGCCTTGGCGCAGACCCTCAATCATGGACGCATGCTCCCTGTATGTCGCAACGATCCGCGATCGCTGTGTAAAATCCAGGCGGCGGACAATTCGAATTTTTTCAGTCACCTCCATGTGCACGCGCGCAAATTCGCTATTTTTCGATGCCGCGACCAGGCTGCAATGGAATTGCTCGTCCCACATGGCCACCTGCAGAGGGTCGTTGCTGCGTTCTGCTGGGCTAACTTGCCATCTGGCCTCGAGTGGGAGCAGGATCAGGTTTAATTCTTCTGCACTCAGGTCTTTCATGCGCTGTATGGATGTCCGCTCCAGAAGAATCCTCAACTCGTAGAGTGCGTCGAGCTGGTCGAAATCCAGTGGGCGCACCTCCCATCCGTTGCGGAAGTTTACATCCAGAAATCCTTCCCGCTCCAGCCGATAGAGAGCCTGACGCACGGGCGTACGGCTGGCTCCGGTACGGTCTGCAACTTCCGCTTCAGTAAACCTGTCTCCAGGCAATAACTGAAATTCAAAGAGTTCAGACTTGAGTTGGTCGTAGACTGTGTCCGCCAGGTTTTGTCGACGTAGATTTGTAGACATATAGATTTAGGATTTCCTGTCAGATTTCGATTACCGCCAAAATATCACCTGTAGCGACAGAGTGGCCAACTGCACAGCAGATGGCTTTAAGAACGCCAGCTGTAGGAGCGGAAACAGTGAGCTCCATCTTCATTGCCTCGACAACAAGAATGGCCTGATCCGCTTCCACTCTTTGGCCCGGCTCAGCCAACAGTTTCCAAATGCTGCCGTGCATTGGAGCATGGACGCGATGCCCATCCGGAACTGTCGATTCCTCTGCCGCAGGGATGGACGCCGGCGTAGCCGCAACGGCAGTTTCGCGGTCTTTCCAGTGGGAGATCTCTGCTGAGAAGGCGGCCTGCTGTCGCTCCCGGAAGGCTGCAATACTATTGGCGTGAAGTTCCAGAAATCGGCGATAGGCTCCGTAGTCGAAGATCTCTTCCTCGATGCGAATGCGGTGTCGACCGGTGCGGAATGCTTCGCGCTGCTCTGTCAGCTCTGCTTCTTCGACGGGATAAAAGCATACCTGATCGAAGAAGCGCAGCAGCCAGGGTCGATCAGCCTCAAACTGTGCGTTCTTCAAAAACTTATTCCAGATTGGTAGTGTGCGGCCCACAAGTTGATAGCCACCGGGCGAGTCCATGCCATAAATGCACATATACATGCCGCCAATGCCGACTGTGCCTTCAGCGGTAAAGGTGCGCGCCGGATTGTACTTGGAGCTAAGCAACCGATGACGCGGATCGACAGGCACAGCGCAGGGTGCGCCCAGATATACATCTCCCAGGCCGAGGACCATGTAGCGGGCCGCGCGGATGATCTCCCGCACTTCGGCTATGGTTTCCAGGCCGTTGATTCGCCGCAGAAATTCCATGTTGCTGGGTAGCCACGGCGCATCGGCTCGCACCGTTTCCCGGTACCGCTGTATCGCTCCGAGAGTTGCCGAATCCTCAAATGCTATAGGAAGATGCACCGTACGCGTGGAGACTTTCAAGTCAGCCACATCTGGCAGCGTCTCTTCTATCCGCAACAGGTGGCGCATCAAGTCGGGTTGTTTCATTCGACTGCTGTCGTAGCGAATTTGAAGCGACCGCACGCCGGGTGAAAGCTCTTCGACCGGAAGCCTCTCCGCACGGATCGTTTCCATCAGCAGATGCACCCGCAGGCGCGAGGCCAGGTCGAGTACGTCCTCGCCATATTCGAGCAGGATGTAGTTGTCTCCAGCCTGACGCCACTGCGCTTTAGGATGATGTCCGTCGGCGCTGCGCTCTGCAATCAGCGTTGCCGATGCGTTATCTCGGGGCAGCAATGATGGCACTGAGGATTGCGGAACTGGCTTCGATTTGAAGTCACGAATGTGCTCTTCCTGCGCCCGCTCAAGCGCAAGTGCATCTCCGTATTGCAGCGGCACAAAGCGGATTCGGTCGCCTGGCTTGACCTGGCCCACCTTCCACAATTCTGCTTTAGCAATCGTCACCGGGCAGACGAAACCACCCAGGCTGGGGCCGTCGCGGGTGAGGATCACCGGACTGTCGCCGGTGAAGTTGATGCTACCCAGCGCATACTCGCAGTCATGCACATTCGAGGGATGGAGCCCAGCTTCTCCTCCGCTTCCGCGGGTCCACTGCGGCTTAGGACCGATCAACCGCACGCCGAGTCGGTTCGAGTTGTAATGAACTTCCCAGTCGGCGGCAAAGAACGCATCGATCGCTTGCAGCGTGAAGTAGTCGGGCGCGCCGTGCGGCCCGTAGAGAACGCCAATTTCCCAGTGGTCTGAATAGCTGGGAATCATTTCAGGGGGCAGGGGGCGCGGCACATCCGTGGGCGCAGGTGTCGTGCAGCCGGCAAGTCGTGGGTTGCTGATTCGCAGCATATCTCCGGCTCGCAGTATGCGCCCGGCATGACCTCCGAACTGGCCCAGAACGAAGGTGGACCGGCTTCCCAAATATTCTGGGACATCCAATCCGTTGCGAATTGCCATGTAGGTGCGGCAGCCGCTGCTGGCGCGGCCCACACGCAATACCTGACCGGCCCTCACGTCCACCGGCGACCACATCGGGATGGCCTGTCCGTCCAGCGTGGCAGCCGTCTCCGCGCCTGTCAACGCGATTACAGCATCGCTATGGAACCGCAATGTTGGTCCATGCAAGGTGCATTCCACGCCCGCGGAGTGGCCGTGGTTGCCGGCAATGCGATTGGCCACGCGGAATGCGTAATCATCCATCGGACCCGAAGGTGGTACGCCTACATCCCAGTATCCGGTGCGTCCGGGATAATCCTGCACAGTTGTGTATGTTCCCGGTTCCAGCACTTCAATCAAGGGAGCTTGATAAACAAAACTGTCGAGGAATCGCGTCGTCATCTCTCCAGCGACAAAGTTGGTGCTGGAGACGATTTTGCGCAGATAGTCGAGGTTGGTTTCGATTCCGTGTATGCGCGTGGCGTCCAGAGCCGCGGAGAGTTTATTCCGTGCCTCTTCGCGCGTTTCGCCGTGGACGATCAGCTTTGCCAACAGGGGATCGTAGTAAGGAGAAACTTCGGTGCCGGTTTCGACCCAGCCGTCCACTCGCACGTCTTCCGGGTAATACACCTGCGTCAATGTTCCAGGGGAGGGCTGGAAGGACTTGGCCGGATCTTCGGCATAGATGCGCACTTCCATTGCAGCGCCCCGTGGCGCACGACGCAGCGCATCCCAATCGAGAGGTTCGCCGGCGGCGACACGCACCATGGCTTCAACCAGGTCGTGGCCAGTGACCATCTCCGTGACTGGATGTTCGACCTGTAGACGCGTATTGACTTCGAGGAAATAAAAATTCCATTTCTCGTGATCCTTGGCGGAAGTGTCGTAAATGAACTCGACCGTGCCCGCCGAACGGTAGTTGACGGTTTCGCCCAACTTCACCGCCGCTTCCAGCAATGCTGCGCGGGTTGTGCCGGCGAGGTTCGGCGCAGGCGTTTCCTCCACAACTTTTTGGTTGCGTCGCTGAATCGAACAGTCGCGCTCGCCCAGCGCGACGACGCGACCCTCACCATCGCCAAAAATCTGTACCTCGATGTGACGTGCGTGCTCAATGTAACGCTCAAGGAACAGTCCGCCATCGCGGAAAAACTGCACGCCAAGCCGCTGCACGCTCTCATAGGCTGCGATCAGCTCTTCCGGCGTCGCGCACCGCGACAGGCCAATACCGCCGCCACCTGCGGTGCTCTTGAGCATCACCGGATAACCCAGGCGCTCTGCTGCTTTAAGAGTTTCGTCCACGCTGGATAAAAGCCCGGTGCCGGGTGTGAGCGGGACACCTGCCTTGGCCGCAAGTTCGCGGGAGCGGTGTTTCAGACCGAAGTCGCGCATCTGTGCCGGCGTCGGACCAATGAAGACCACCCCGGCTGCCTGACAGGCTTCGGCAAATTCCGCGCTCTCCGAAAGAAATCCATAGCCGGGGAAAACAGCTTCAGCACCCGACTGATGGCACGCGTCGATTAGTTTCTCGATGCGAAGATAGCTCTCTGCGGGTCGCACTCCTCCTAGAGCGATCGCCGAATTGGCGGTGCGCACGTGCGCCGCATCCCGATCCGCATCCGCGTAGACGGCAACGCTGCGAATGCCCATCCGGCGAAAGGTGCGCATGGCGCGGAGAGCAATTTCCCCGCGATTGGCTACAAGAATAGTAGAGAACATCGCTATCTCCGGTGCGTAGAGGTTGATACAAGTTACAGACTAGCCAGATAAGCTCGCCAGCCGCCGAACGAGGTGATATCTCTCGCTCCGGCGAGTCCATAAGGTTCGCAGATGAATCCTTTTACAGTTCGCCCATCGACGAGGGTTACGTTGCCGATGCCGAGCGGCGGTGGCACCTCCGCGGTGAACGAGCCGAAATTATCTCGGGGCACGTCCCACAGTTCTACCGCAATCGACGCGCCGAACTCTCCGTCGGCGACGCGCAGGAGTCCAGGCTTGGGAGGCTTACTATTCGCCACGGCAAATAGGCGATATTTGTCGACGGTTTCTGTTGCTTCGACAAATGCGGCGCCGCGAGAGGTCAGCTGATGGTTCAGCGGCATGCCGCGAAGGTGCGCGCCCACCACGGCTACGCGGATGGTATTCGGCGGAAGCGGGTGCAGACTTTCCCGTGGGGTGGAGTGGGCGCGGCCAGTTGCCCCGAGAGTAGTGTTGCCAACCGTTTCGCTCAGATGGCGTTGCCAGCGAAGTCCGAAGCTGGCCAGCGCACGATCATGCCAGGCCGGCGCAAGCAGCGTGATCCCGGATGGCAACCCATCGCCGCGGATTCCGGCAGGAAGAGCGAGCGCGCACATATCAGCAAAATTGACAAAATTCGTATAGATGCCGAGCTTGGCATTCAGTGCGATCGGATCTGCAAGGACCTCGGCAATAGTGAACACAGTGGGCGCAGTTGGCACGAACAGCGCGTCCACATCGGCCATTGCAGTTTCAATGAGACGTGTCAGCTCCGCGCGGCGATACTCTGCTCGGAAGGCATCTGTGGCGGAGAACTTGGACGCCTTTTCTACAATGGAGCGCACTACAGGGTGAATGGCGTTTGGAGTGAGCTGCCACAGCGACTCAACGGCTGCAAATCGCTCGGCCACCCACGGGCCTTCATACAGCAGCGCAGCCAGCTCCAGGAAAGGTGTGAAGTCGATCTGCACGATTTCTGCACCGAGATCTTCGGCCATTGTGAGAGCCCGTTGATAAATCTGGTCGGCTTCGTCGTCGCCGTAAAACTCCAGCTTCTGCGGAACGCCTAACCGCGGACGATCTGCCAAGCCCACCGGAGCGGACGCAGGCTGAATACGTGAATAGGCGTCTTCTGCATCGAAACCGGCGGCGATGCCGGCAATCAATTCCGCATCCTCAATGGTGAGCGCGAGGATTGAAACACAGTCCAGCGTGCGGCAAGCCGGCACCACCCCAGTGATAGGGAGCCAACCGCGTGTGGGTTTCAGGCCGACAATATTGTTCATACCCGCCGGCACGCGACCCGAGCCAGCAGTGTCAGTTCCCAGCGCAAAGGGCACGATGCCGCGCGCAACGGCAGAGGCCGAGCCGGAGCTTGAACCGCCACTGATGTACTCCGGACGAAAAGAATTCGGCACGATTCCATAGGGAGAACGAGTGCCGACGAGTCCGGTGGCGAACTGATCGAGATTGGTTTTCCCGATCACGATAGCGCCCGCGTGGCGGAGGCGGCGTACCACGGTTGCATCCGCTTCCGGGATGTAAGCAAAGTCCGGACAGCCCGCAGTTGTCGGCCACCCAGCGACGTCGATGTTGTCTTTGACCGCGAAAGGAACACCGTAGAGTGGTAGTTTGTGGAAATCTCCACCTACTTCCTGCAGCCTTGCCTCCAGATCTTCGATTTGCGCGCTGAATCTGGCCTGATCAATGCGAGTAATCCATGCCGGGTCATCCGTCTGAAGGTCGAGCGCTTCGAGCAAGTTACGCGGGTGAATGGCGCCGCGCCGATAGCCGTCGTGCCACTCGGCCAGAGTCCACCCAGAAAAAATGTCTTTACATATCGGAGTCATTTGGATACGCTCTTGTATACAGTACAACGAAAACATCCAATCTGTACTGTAAATAACTATCTGCCCGCGTCGCCCGGATAGTTTCTTCTACTGTAATCTTATGAAACCTTAGATCGCTCTCTAAGTCAGAAGCGCACTCTAGAGTTTCGCAAGAAACTGTAAGTGAAGTTGTAGTTCATATCAGACAGGCCATGACGCCCCTCTGTTAGCAGGCCCCGACGCCTCTCCGTTGCAACCAAGCTATCCATTGATTGAGATGAGGGGGAGAACTGTGCCACAGCTATCTATTTCATGCAAAAACCAAAATCCTGATGAGCTTCTTATGCCGAGAAGCTTGGCGCTTGGAGTTGCTCACAACAGCTCCAATGTTTACCGCATAAAGGGAAAGCCATTTCCGACTGTGCCGTTAATAAACGTAGTTCCTATCCATTCTGACCGGGGCGAGAGCCTAAATCCCCTGGCAAAGCAAGCTTGTTAGGTGGGGAGTGAAGTAGAAATCAATTGCATCATCGGCCCGCATCGTGGTTTTTGACCGAAGCCATCTGCACGGGAATATCAAAAGATCTCGATAACAATCTAACTTCACGACTTTTTAAGGAGCCCATGTCTATCCTGACGAGAGAGTTATTTTCCGGAATCGTCCGGCGAAACCGTCTCAGTGCCGCAACGGCATTGATCCGATATTGGCCGCTATGGCTGCTGGTTCTGGCGATCATGCCTGTGCAGGCTCAAGCCTTCCAACCCACGTTTTCAGTTGGGGCTGGAATGCAAACCAACTATGACCACTCTGCAACTGACGGAGCCAAGTCAATCGATCAATTCCAGCTTGGCCATGCTCGCCTCTATTTCAGCGGAGATGTGACAAGCCATATCAGCGCCATGCTTAACACGGACTACCAAAGCAGCACCAACGAAATGGGAATCCTCGATGGAGTTGTAGAGTTTCACGGGTCGCCGAAAGTGAATGTCTGGATGGGCCGTTTCCTGCCGCCCAGCGACCGCGCGAATTTGTACGGGCCGTTCTATTCGAACGAATGGGACGTTTTTACCGACGGCATTCAAGACGGCTATCCATTTGTTTTTCAGGGGCGCGACAATGGCGCGGCATATTGGGGAGATTTTAAGGCGGGCCCAGCGAAAATCAAAGCGTCGGCGGGCGCATTCGACGGCACCTCCGCAGATAAACAGAACGGTCTTATTTGGGCAAGCCGCGTGCAGATTGACTTATGGGATCCGGAGAACGGCTATTACCTGAATGGCACCTATTACGGCGACAAAAACCTGCTGGCGATAGCGGGTGCAAATCAGGTGCAGTCCGGCAAGACGGCGACCACTGCCGATTTCCTGATGGAGAGAAAGGTTCCTGGAGGAGGCGCCTTCACCATCGAAAGTGAATACTCCCGTTACAACGGCCTAGGCGGATACGACGCGAACTACCCCAAGAGTGAAGGTGCGTACGGGCTCGCCTCTTTTCTGATTCCAAAGCGGGTTGGAAATGGGAAATTTGAACTGCTTGGAAAATATGCGATCGCGGAGTACACGGGTAGATATAACGGCCCGTCGAGTTACCGGCAAAATACCACCGAGGTTAACTTCAACTACATCATTAAACAATTCGACGCTCGCATTATGAGCTTCTATCGGAATGCTAGCTACAACGCTGTAACTGCCAGTAACTGGCAGGCAGGCGTCGGCCTACAGGTCCAGTTGTCCAAGACGTTCACTGTGAGCGCAAAGTGATTCCGAGTCAGATGTCCGCGGTCGGATATATGTAGGCGAGTAGCGATTCTTATCATGCTCCCGGACGGTGTAACAGATGTATGGTCCGGTTGTTTCATCAACTTACTAAGAGAGGCATAGAGGGGGACATTTATGAAGCTTTCAGCAACTGGTGTGACGCTTTCAAGAATAAAGGCGGTCGGCGTATTCATAACTATCCTGGCGGTTATGTTTTTGGCAGGGGATTCAACCTCGATCTTGGCGCAGAAAGGTACGGTCAAGGTAGGAGTACTGCACTCCTTGTCAGGGACCATGGCCATCAGCGAAGTCACGGTGAAGAATGCCACCTTGCTGGCCATCGACCAGATCAACGCCTCGGGCGGCGTGCTCGGAAAGCAGATTCAACCCGTCATCGAGGATGGAGCTTCAGACCCGGCGATCTTCTCGCAAAAGGCGCAAAAGCTGATCCAGCAGGATAAAGTTGTTACGGTGTTTGGCGGATGGACTTCGGCCAGCAGGAAAGCTATGTTGCCAGTCTTTGAACGCTTCCACTCCCTGCTATGGTACCCGGTGCAGTTCGAGGGCAATGAATGCTCGCCTGACATCATGTACTCCGGCGCTCAACCCAATCAGCAGATACTTCCGGCGCTGGATTGGGCCTTTGAGAAGGGAAAGAAGAGAGTGTTTCTGCTGGGATCAGACTATGTGTTCCCGCGGACGGCGAATCTAATTCTGAAAAAGCACATCGTGCATGATGGTGGCGTGGTGGCTGGCGAGGAGTATGTTCCGCTGGGGGGGACGGATTTTAGTTCCATCATTACCAAGATCAAAATCGCCCATCCGGATGTCATCTTCAGCACGCTGAACGGCGATAGCAACGTTTCTTTCTTCAAACAACTTGCAGCCGCAGGAATTACACAAGCGCAGTTACCTGTGATGTCCTTCAGCATTGCGGAGCAGGAAGCCAAGGCGATGGGGCCGTCTCTGGTGAACGGAAGTTATGCAGCCTGGAACTATTTCCAGAGCCTGAACAATCCTGCGAACAAAAAATTCATCGCCGCCTATAAGGCGAAGTTCGGCAGTAACTCTGTCCTCGACGACCCGATGGTGCATGGATACATCGATGTCTACATGTGGGCAGCAGCAGTCAAAAAGGCAGGCAGCTTCGACCCGCAGGCGGTGCGAAAGGCCGCGACGCAGCTGGGCTGGACAGATTCTCCCCTGGGGCCGATCAAATTCGCTGATAATCAGAGCCTGTACCAGACAGCCTACGTGGGACAGTTGCAACCCGACGGCCAGTTCAAGATTCTCTGGCAATCCAAGCAGCCGCTCCGTCCAGAACCGTATGATGCTCTCGCGTTCCCGGGGAGAAGCTGCGTTATAAAGTAAAGACACGCCAACGAACAAAACCATGAGTGGGTGAAATAAATCATGGAGCACTCGGCAATCATTGCAGGTCAGATATTCAACGGCATCAGTGTCGCTTCCATTCTGCTGCTGACGGCGCTAGGTCTTGCTTTGAGCTTTGGATTGATGAACGTGATCAACATGGCTCATGGAGAGATGCTGATGGTAGGCGGCTATCTTACATATCTGACCTGCAAGCTGGTACATAGTCCCTTTGCTTTTCTAGTTGCCCTAATTGTCTCGTTTGTCGGAGCAGGTCTGCTGGGCGCGCTGCTTGAAGTGACTGTGATTCGCTGGTTGTATGGACGCCCACTCGATACCCTGCTGGCAACCTGGGGTGTAAGCCTGATTCTCCAGCAGGGAGCCCGGACCCTGTTTGGAGCCATCGGAGATGAGGTGGTCGCACCTGCATGGCTGAATGGCTCGTTCTCCTTGAATCACGGTTTTCTGACGGGCTTGAGTCTGCCTTACGTGCGGATATTCATCATCCTTCTTACGGTCGTTGTGCTTGGGCTGCTGGTTCTGTTTATCGCGCGCACCCGCTGGGGACTTTATCTGCGCGCCGTGCACCAGGACCGAGAGATGGCGCAGGCTCTGGGAGTCAACACCAAATGGGTTGATCTACTGGTATTTTCTGTAGGCACAGGAGTCGCCGGACTAGCGGGCGCTGCGCTGGCGCTGATCGCCCCGGTAACACCGACCGTGGGACAAAGTTATGTTGTCTATGCATTTCTGGTGGTGATCGTAGGCGGACTCGGCAGCCTGCTGGGGACCGCTCTGGCGGCATTGATGGTTGGGTTGATTTCCGCCGGAGCGCAGATGTTCACCAGCATAAGTTTGGCAGACGTGCTGCTTCTGGTTCTGGTGATCGTCTTCATCCAGTTCCGGCCTCGAGGGATGATTTCTAAGCGCAGCCGAGTGATGAAAGAGGCCTGACATTGAATAAGTGGCTCAAGATATCGTTTGATGTTGCGCTGTTAGTTGCGCTGCTGATGGCTCCGATCTATCTGTCTTCGTATCATCTTTCCTTGCTGGGCAGGTTTCTAGCCATGGCAATTCTTTCACTCGGCCTGTGTCTGGTGTGGGGCTGGGGAGGAATTCTTAGCCTGGGACAAGGTGTTTTCTGGGGGTTGGGCGCCTATGTCCTGGCGATGCACCTGAAGTTGGCGGGCCTTGCTCCAGGAGATATGCCGGACTTCATGATGTGGAGCGGTCTGGACCATTTTCCGTTCTGGTGGAGCATCTTTCGCCATCCCGCAGTTGCTTTCGCCGGTGTCATCCTCGTTCCTACCATCGCAGCCGCTGGATTGGCGTGGCTGGTATTCAATCGACGCGTAAGTGGCGTCTACTTTGCTCTCATCACGCAGGCTCTAGCGCTGGCCTTTGCTACGCTTTTGATCAGCCAACAGGCGTATACCGGGGGCTTCAACGGGTTGACAGATTTCAGCACTCTGCTGGGACACTACATCGTCGATCCCGGATTTCAGCGTGGACTCTACTGGATTACGCTGGTTGTCCTGGTGCTCGCTTTTCTTTTCTGTCAGTGGATTTCCCACACCAGCTTTGGAAAGGCTCTGCTTGCCATCCGCGATGGCGAGAGCCGCACCAGGTTTCTGGGCTATAACCCGGCAGCATACAAGACGATTGCATTCGCCATCGGAGGAGCTTTAGCGGGTGTCTCGGGAGCCTTATATGTTCTGCATGTAGGAGTGATTTCTCCCGCTATGGTTGGTGTTGTTCCTTCGATCGAAATGATTGTGGCCGTGGCTGTCGGCGGACGGTCCAGCTTTACCGGAGTGATCCTTGGCACTTTGCTGGTTAATTTTGGCAAGGATTGGATCAGCAGCGCCATGCCGGAGATGTGGCAATTCGGAATGGGCCTGATGTTCATCCTGGTCGTGACAGTTTTGCCGCAAGGGTTGGCGGGAATTCCGGATAGCCTCCTACCAATTCTGCGACGAAAGAAAATGCAGACAGGTCCGCATTCGTTAGACAGAGGTGGCTTAGCGCTCTCTGAGAAAAATTGACATTCGAGGTGACACATGGAATCTCCGCTGCTCTCTGTCGAAAACGTAACCGTAAGCTTTGACGGATTCAACGCGCTCGACGGCATGAGCCTGCACCTTATGCCGGCTTCGATTCGAGTGCTGATCGGCCCCAACGGGGCCGGTAAATCTACATTGCTGGATGCGATCATCGGTCATGTGCGACCGTCCTCGGGCAAGGTGATGTTCAAGGGTCGAGACATTACGCGCATGAACGAATACAAAATTGTACGCAAAGGTATCTGCAGAAAGTTTCAGGCACCCGGAATCCTCGACAGCCTTACTGTGGAGGAAAACCTGAATCTGGCGGCGCGCCAGCAACGAGAATGCTGGCGTTCGTTCAGCATTAGGCTTTCGCGTGAAGTGCGCGAGCGTGTGGAACGGGTGCTGGATAGGATCGGCCTGAAAGATAAAAGGAGAGCCCCCGCCGTGCAGTTATCTCACGGGCAGAAGCAATGGCTTGAGATTGGAATGGTCGTCGCTTCCGATGCGGACCTGCTGTTGCTCGATGAGCCTGCCGCCGGAATGTCGCAGGATGAATCGGCCCAGACCGCCGCGCTGATCAGGGAGTTGTCAAAGGAGCACAGCATTCTGGTCATCGATCACGATATGACATTTGTCGCGCAACTGAATGCGCCGGTAAGCGTGATGCACATGGGGCGGCTCATGGCGGAGGGAACCCTGGAAGAGATCAGGAATGATCCGCAGATTGCTGCGATTTATCTAGGACGGACGAAGGAGGTTGCCGTTGCTTGAACTGAGAGATGTCTCCGCTGCCTACGATAAGAGTCGCGTGCTGGAAGGGATCAACATGTCAGTGGCCCAGGGAGAATCTGTCACGCTGCTGGGACGCAACGGTGTGGGAAAAACTACGCTGCTACGGACCATTGTCGGGCTTCATGCGGCATCAGAAGGCACGATCAGATTTTTAGGGGAGGATGTAACCAGCGGCCCAGCTTACCTGCGCGCACGCAAGGGGATTGGCTATGTTCCCCAGGGACGCGGCATCTTTCCCCATCTCACAGTGGAGGAAAACCTTCGCCTTGGCGTGGCGGCTTCTCGAAAAGCACAAAGCGAGGACGGCATTCCTGATCACATTTTCGAGCTGTTCCCGGTGCTGCGCCGTGTGGGACAGCGTAAGGGAGGAGTGCTCAGCGGCGGCGAGCAGCAACAGCTGGCAATCGCGCGAGCGATGGTGTCGCAGCCAAAGCTGCTCATCCTGGACGAGCCGACAGAAGGAATTCAGCCGTCCATTGTCCAACAGATTGAAGAGACCCTTCGCAAAATTCGGACACGGTTGCAGGTGGCCATCCTACTTGTCGAGCAATATCTCGATTTTGCGTGGTCGATTGCGGACAGGTTTTATGTGATGCGGCGAGGTCATATTGTGCAGGAAGGCAAACCTCGCGAATCCGATCCAACCAGCATTCACCATTTGTTGAGCGTTTGAAGACTCTGCACCGGATCAACTGCGAGCTCCAACCTGAGATCCTCGCAATAGGACTGAGCTACAAGCCATTATCCCGCCCAATCTGTTAGTAGCTGGTGGAATTCAATCTCGCCATGGTCGTCGCAGGTCCGCAAACGATCACAATCGCCGGCATAGGTTTGTCGCGACTTCCAGCGTGGAGACGAACGACAGCGCCCGAAAGTCGCCTCGTTTTCGCAAATGAGCGAGCCCTCGACCGAGAAATTTCTACATCCTCCGCTGAGCGGAACTTCTGTTTCTTCAATTTAAAAGAAAAATGCTGCGTGCAATGCGATGTTATCGCGGAGCTGACTTTCTGAATCCATCGCGTCTATCCCTTCATCCAAGCTTCAACATGCATACGTGTTCTCGCGGCGCGAACGCTCCCAAACAGAGAACCTAACTGAGAGAAAGTATCAAGCTTGATTGGAGAATGAGTATGAATGCGTCTCTTAAGCCAAAGGCGTTGACGAATTTCCTGAAGACTGCCATGGCGACTATCCCGGTGGGATTGTTGGCTGTTGGCACCGGACTCCTCGCGGGGTGCGGCAAGAGCGTAAGTGCTTCATCTCCCCATCCTCGCCCCGCAATGAGAGTGAGTGTGGTGAAGGTGGAGCCGAGCGATGTGCCGCTGACGGGCGAATGGGTGGGCACACTCGACGGCTATGTGAACGCTCAGATACAACCACAGGCGAACGGCTATCTGATCCGCCAGGATTATCGCGAAGGCTCACAGGTGGAAAAAGGTCAGGTCCTGTTCGAGATCGATCCGCGCCCGTTTGAGGCGGCGCTTGAACAGGCACAGGGCCAGCTTGGGCAGGCGCAGGCGGAGCTTGCGCTCGCACAAATCAACGTGAAGCGTGACACGCCTCTGGCTGAAGCTCATGCGATTGCACGGAGCCAGCTCGACAACGATATCCAGCAGCAGGCTCAGGCGAAAGCAACGGTAGAGACGGCGGAGGCAGCCGTGACAACAGCGAACCTCAATCTCGGATTCACCAAGGTGCGATCGTTGATCACCGGTATTGCAGGACAGGCGACAACTCAAGTCGGCAACCTAGTGAATACCCAGTCGGTGTTGACCTCGGTTTCCCAGCTCAACCCAATCAAGGTCTATTTTTCCATCAGCGACAGCGAGTATCTTGCATTGACAATGCGCGCGGACGGGAGCGGCGCTGGCCTGCTTCACGGAGCATCGAAGCTTCCCCTGACGCTGACTCTTTCGAATGGCGAAGTCTATCCCTACAAGGGCCACGTGGTTTTCGTCGATCGGCAGTTGAACACCCAGACCGGAGCGATTCGAATCGCCGCTGCTTTTCCGAATCCGGGCAACGTGCTTCGTCCGGGCCAGTTCGGCCGGATTAAAGCCGAGACCGGAGTTCTGCACAATGCGGTTCTTGTCCCGCAGGAGGCGATCACGGAGTTTCAGGGACAAGAGCAGGTTTACACCGTTGGCAAAGACAACATAGTCCACACGAATAACGTGACGCTCGGCCCCCAGTACGGCAACAGTGCTGTAGTCAAAAGCGGACTCGCCGGCGGATCCCTGGTGATTACCGACAATCTTCAGAAGCTCCGCGAAGGCGCGCCGGTCGATCCACGACTCACGACCTTTCAGGTGGCGACGGCGACTCAGTCAAGTCAACCGGCGGGAAGCTAAATGATGTCAAAGTTCTTCATCCGCCGGCCCATCGTCGCGATTGTCATCGCCATCATTACGGTTGTGGTTGGCATCGTCTCGCTGCTCACACTGCCAATTTCGCAGTACCCGAATATCGTTCCACCGGAGATTCTGGTGACCGCAACGTATCCCGGAGCGGACGCTAAGACCGTGAGCCAGGCGGTTTCCACTCCGCTTGAGCAGCAGATGAACGGCGTGGACAACATGATCTACATGGATTCTGTGAGCGCCAACAACGGCGTAGTGCAGCTCTTTGTAGATTTTGACGTCAAGACCGATCCCAACATCGACCAGGTTCTGGCCCAGCTGCGCGTCGACCAGGCGCAATCCGAACTGCCAGCGGAAGTATCGACGGCTGGCCTTACTGTGCAGAAGGCGCTGACTTCGCCGCTGATGCTGATCGCGCTCAATTCACCTGGCGGTAAGTTGAGCCAGAATTTCCTTACCAACTACGCCGTCATCAATCTTCAAGACCAGCTCGCACGCGTGTATGGCGTCTCGCGCGTGCAGGTCTTTGGCGGACAGTATGCGCTTCGCATCTGGGTAGATCCCGATAAGCTGGCCAAGCTGGGGGTCACGGCAACAGACGTGATTTCTGCGATACAGACGCAGAACGATGTCCACCCGGCGGGACAGATCGGTGGCGAGCCGATTCCGAAAGGGCAGCAGTTTACCTACACGGTCCGCACGCAAGGTCGCCTCGTCACGCCTGAACAATTTGGGAACATCATCCTGCGCGCCAATCCCGATGGCTCCGTGCTTCACCTTCGCGACGTCGCTCGCGTCGAGCTTGGTGCTCAGTCGTATGGCATCTCAGCACGGTACAACCAGGCGCCCGCAGGGGTCATGGCGATTTACCAATTGCCCGGCTCAAACGCGGTTGAGACTGCAAAAGCCGTGCGACAGCGCATGAAGGAGCTTTCCGCCACCTTCCCGCCAAGCATCACCTATAGCGTTCCGCTCGATACCACCAAGGCAGTTACGTCGGGTATCCACGAGATCATGCTGACGCTGTTTGAAGCGCTTGGTCTGGTTGTGATTGTTGTATTCATCTTTCTGCAGGGCTGGCGCGCCACTCTCATTCCATTGCTGGCTGTTCCTGTTTCGCTGATAGGAACATTCATCATCTTTCCGGCGCTCGGCTTCTCCATCAACACACTTTCCCTATTCGGATTAGTGCTGGCGATTGGCCTGGTGGTTGATGACGCGATCATCGTCGTCGAGGCCGTCGAACACCATATCGAAGAGGGCATGGATCCGAAGTCGGCGAGCGAGAAGGCAATGGAAGAGGTGGGTGGCCCCGTTGTCGCAATCGCACTGATTCTGGCAGCTGTCTTCATTCCGACGGCGGCGATTCCCGGCATCACAGGACGCTTGTACCAGCAGTTTGCGGTGACGATTGCGATCTCCGTGTTGATCTCGGCTTTCAACGCGCTCACCCTCTCTCCGGCGCTTTCTGCGCTCCTTCTAAAACCCAGGGAGAAGGGAAGCAAGCAGAGTCTGCTCGACAGAGGGTTTGGATTATTCAACCGATTCTTCCGGCGCACCACGGATGGATTTGTTCACACGTCCGGCATTCTCATTCACAAGTCTGCCTTCGCCATGCTCGGCCTGATCCTGGTCGGCGTAGCTGCCGTGTACATGGGCAGCAGTCTTCCCTCAGGATTCATTCCCACCGAAGATCAGGGCTACATGTTTCTCGCCTTGCAGCTTCCTGACAGCGCCTCGGCACAGCGAACGGATGCGGCTGAGCAGAAAATCACCGCCGCTCTGCTCAAGACCCCCGGCGTTGAAGGCGTGATTGCAGTGAATGATTTTTCGCTGCTCACGCAGGTGCAGAGTACCAACTCGGGATTCTTCTTTGTAAACCTCAAGCCATGGGCTCTCCGCAAGAGCAAAGATGAGCAACTCGCTTATATTCAGAGCCATTTGCAGCGGCAGCTTGCTGCTGATCCGGATGGCATCGCCTTCGCATTTCCACCGCCGTCCATTCCTGGCATCGGTACCTCGGGCGGTGTCACGATGATCCTCGAAGACCGCTCCGGTTCAGACGATCCTGCGACTCTGACTAAGAACGTCTTCACGTTTCTCGCAGCTCTTTCTAAACGCCCTGAGATCGCGGCCGCCATCCCGTCCTATCAGCCAGCCGTGCCGCAGCTTTACGCCGATGTCGACAAAGAAAAGGCCCTCGAACAGCAAGTGAGCCTCAATAGCGTCTACACCACGATGCAAACCTTTATGGGCGGCTATCTGGTGAACTATTTCAATCGCTTCGGACGTCAATGGCAGACTTACGTCGAGGCCGAAGGTACGTCGCGCACCAACATCGCAAACATCGACGAGTTCTACGTGCGCAGCGCCAACGGCAGCCAGGTGCCACTCAGCTCGCTGGTCACCGTGAGGCGAACTACCGGCCCGGAGTTTATCTACCGATTCAACGAATACAACGCCGCGCAACTGAACATCACGGGCGCACCCGGATACAGTTCCGGTCAGGTACGAAAGGCGCTGGAAGAAGTCTTCAAACAGACCATGCCGCCGGGAGCCGGCTACGATTACTCCGGCATGTCATTCCAGGAGCAGCAGGCCGCGAAGGGCGTGCCCTCGTGGGCCGTGTTCGGACTTTCGCTCGTCTTCGTCTTTCTCATCCTGGCTGCGCTGTATGAGAGCTGGACCTTGCCTTTTAGCGTTCTGCTCAGCACGCCCGTGGCAATTTTGGGTGCATATCTGGCTTTGCATGCGCGCCATTTCGAAAATGATATTTTCGCGACCATCGGCCTGGTCATGCTCATCGGCCTCTCGGCCAAGAACGCCATTCTCATCGTCGAGTTTGCCAAATTGAACTACGAACGGGGGCAAAGCATTTGCGATGCGGCCCTGAACGCTGCCCGCTTGCGTTTTCGCCCAATCGTCATGACGGCTCTGGCATTCATTGTCGGGTGCCTGCCGTTATGGGTTGCTACCGGGTCGGGTGCCGCATCCCGACAAATCCTGGGCACTGTTGTCGTCGGCGGCATGACACTTTCCACCGTCCTCGGATTGATTTTTATTCCCGTCACGTTCGCGGTAGTCGAGTTCCTGTCGCACCGGTTCGTGCGCGGCGGCAAGGGCACGACGATGGATTCGATCTGCGGTCCGGCGGTGCCATCCGAAGAGCAACCTGGCGCAGTCGTCGTTCACGGCCGAACGGACGGTGGCCCGGCATGAAGCGTCTCTACCAACTCTTTCGGCTGACCCTCCTCGCCGGGACCATGAGCCTGCTGGCCGGGTGCATGGAGGGCCCAAAGTATGTTCGGCCAAATTACCCGGCACCGCCGGCCTTTCGCGGAGCGGATAATGCACCCGTCGCTAGCGACACCAAAGAGTCGCTCGGTGATGAGCAATGGGCTGCTGTCTATCGCGAGCCGGAGCTTCAAGACCTCATCCGTAAAGCTCTCGCCAATAACTATGACGTCCGCATCGCCGCCCAACGCATCCTGGAGCAGCAGGCGCAAGTCAAAATCACTCGCTCACAGGAGTTCCCAAGCTTCACCGTCGGCGGAAACGGCATCGGCGCTACGCTGCCCACTTCTCTTGGAACGCAGATCCCCAGCCCGCTGGTGGAAGGAGCGCTCGATATCTCAGGATCGTGGACACCGGATTTCTGGGGACTGTATCGCAGGCAGACCGAAGCGGCCCGCGCCCAGTTGCTGGCGCAGGTCTGGGCCCAGCGAGCGGTTCGCCTGACGCTTGTGGAGCAGGTCGCGACCGCGTATTTGCAGCTCCGCGCTCTCGATTCCCAGCTTGAGATCACGAGGGAAACGATCAAGGCTCGGAGAACCTCCCTGGCACTGACCAAAACGCTGGAAAGCGGAGGCTCAGCACCTTTATCCGACGTGCGCCAGGCGGAGCAGCTGCTGTACACGGCAACTTCCGAGGTGCCCCAGTTCGAAGAACAGATTCAACAGCAGGAGAACGCAATCGCGCTTCTGCTTGGCGAGAACCCCGGCCCGATTCTTCATACAGACCCGAATGCGCTGGCTCCTCCGCCCCAGAATCTTCCCACCGGCATACCGTCGCAGCTTCTCGAACGGCGCCCGGATATTGAGCAGGCGGAAGCAACCCTGATCGCGGCAAATGCGCAAATCGGCGTCGCGCGTGCGCAGTTCTTTCCCAACTTATCGATCAGCGGCTCTGCGGGAGTGGGCGGTGACACCCTTGCGAGCATCTTCGACCCTGCCGGAAAGACCATCTACGGCATCGGCACACTGACGCAGCCTCTGTTTGAAGGCGGCAAGCTGCGCGGCCAACTTGAGCTTTCCCAGCACACCAAGGAAGAGATGGTGCTGAATTATCAGAAGACCATCGCGGGCGCATTTCGCGATGTGTCCAACGCCCTGATCGCTCTGAACAAGCAACGAGCTTATCGTGAACAGCAGGAAAAACTGGTCGAAGCTGCAACAGATGCGACGCGTCTGGCACGCCTTCGATACCAGGGAGGATCGACAAGCTATCTCGAAGTGCTGACCACCGATTCAGATCTCTTCGCGGCTCAGCTGAACCTGGTGAATGCGCAGGAGGGTGAGGACCTGGCTCTCGTTCAGCTATACAGTGCGCTGGGGGGAGGCTGGCAATCCTGAACCTTGCACGTTGCGAGACGCCTATCTGGCCCTAGAAGCCAAGATCGCTTAACCCTGGATGATCATCCGGACGGCGTCCTGGCGCCCAGTGATATTTCCGCTCCGACTCCGTGATTGGCAGATCGTTGATGGAGGCAAACCTGATGCGCATCAGCCCGTTCTCATCGAACTCCCAATTTTCATTGCCATATGAGCGATACCAGTTCCCGGAGTTATCGTGCCACTCATAGGCAAAACGCACGGCGATATGGTTTCCTTCGAACGTCCAAAGCTCTTTGATCAGGCGGTAGTCCAGCTCTTTTATCCATTTGCGTGTGAGAAACGCGACAATTTCCTGCCTTCCATTCAAAAATTCTGATCGGTTTCTCCAGCGCGAGTCAATTGTGTAAGCCAGAGATACCTTTTCTGGATCACGGGAGTTCCATGCATCTTCTGCCAGTCGAACCTTCTGAACAGCCGTTTCGCGCGTAAATGGTGGTAACGGAGGTCGCTGAACTGTGGATTGCGCGGTTTGCGGGGACGACATAAATTCTCCTAATTTGAAATTCTGTTTCCTAGAAGGATTATCCGATTGCAGTCCGGATCTGCCTTGTCAGATCAACCCGCTAGAGGACGCCTTTCGATAGATTCGCTGCCGTGTACGCAAGGGATAGAGAACGCAAAGGTGACGCCAGGGCCATTATTTGACATTGCCCACAGTTTGCCATGGTGGGCCTCGATGATCAAACGGCTGACAGACAAGCCCTATCCCCATGCCATCCTTCTTGGAAGTAAAAAAAGACTCGAAAAGTCGTCCGGAGGCCTCTGGGGAAAAGCCGATTCCGGAGTCCTGAACCCTGAAGCGGACATTGCTGCCATCTGTCTCTGTTGCTATTACCATCTGAGGCGTGGACAGTTAACATACGACTTCCTCATCCTTGCGACTGGCATCCGCTATAGCTACTTTGGGCATGACGAATGGCGATCATTCGCACCGGGTCTTGAATCTCTCGATGATGCCGACGTGATTCGAAGCAAAATCCTGCTTGCATTCGAGCGGGCAGAAGAAATAGCTTCCACATCTGAAGCGCCGACAGAAACCCAGGCGGAAGAAATCCGTCGGCTCCTGACATTTGTACTCGTGGGCGGCGGTGCATATTTACTTCCTCATTGGATTTGCCAATCGGCTCTTCGTCTTGCTGCAATGGGGGCTTGGCTTCCTGACAAAGCGTCGTCGAGTACGGGTCTTGTCGGAGGAACCGGCAGCGGCGCAGAACCTGATCGATCCAGAAGCAAAAGCTTCTTGAAAGCTGGTGGAACAAGCTCTCTACATGGTTTACCTGATTGATGCGCTGTAGAGTCAGGCGCTTCGCAGAAGCAAATTGATGTCGGCCAGCTACATACCATATTGGTTACGCCGAAGCCGACCTTGGTGCATCTAGATAGAAGGATGCTAACCACACATTTGAACTCGACGAGGGACTCATGGCCCGATTGCTCTCAGTAAATGTCGGCCTTCCGCGCGACGTGACATGGAACGGCAAAACGGTCAGAACGTCAGTCTGGAAAACTCCAGTGGATGGACGCCGCATGGTGCGCAAACTGAATATCGAAGGCGATGCGCAAGCCGATCTGGCAGGTCATGGAGGGGAACAGCGCGCCGTATTCGTTTACCAGATGGACTCTTACCATTACTGGGAGGATTTTCTGGGTCGGAGCGATTTTACTTTCGGCCAGTTCGGAGAAAACTTCACCGTCGAAGGGCTCGCCGATAACGAGGTTTGCATCGGCGATCGATATCGCATTGGTGGCGCGGAGTTTGAAGCTACGCAGCCACGTGTAACCTGCTACCGCGTCGGCATCCGCATGAATGAATCTCGGATGCCGGCCCTGCTCGTGGCACACCATAAGCCCGGATTCTACTTCCGCGTGCTGCAGGAAGGAGAAGTTGGAGCGGGCGACGACATTGTAAAAATTGCTGACGGTCCAGAGCGAGTTAGTGTTGCCGACATTGATGCGCTCCTGTATTTGCCTGGACATACCAGCGAGCAGCTGCAAGGAGCGCTTCGGATTCCTGCGCTTAGCAAGGGTTGGCAAAGCTCCTTCCAGGCAATGCTCCAGCAAGACTTGAGCTCCAAAACTGCGGCGGGCAATCCGGGACTCGCCAATGAGGAACAACCACCAGCATGGCCCGGATTTCGACAGCTGCGAGTCTCGAGTATCCATAAAGAAAGCGATAACGTAACTTCCTTCGATCTGGCGCCGATCGATGAGAAACATCTCCCTCTCTTCCAGGCGGGTCAATTTGTTGTCTTGCGCCTGTATGTCGACCCGGAGAATCCACCGGTGCTTCGCAGCTATTCATTGTCTGATCTGCCGGTGGCCGACCACTTCCGTATCAGCGTCAAAAATGAATTGAATGGGATGGGAAGTTCATTCTTATGCAACCGTGCGCGAGAAGGCGATCTGTTGGATGTGAGTGCGCCCCGCGGCAGTTTCACTCTGCGTCCGGGCGTAAGTCCTGTGGTTCTGTTGAGCGCTGGAGTGGGCGCAACGCCCGTGATGTCGATGCTGCACGAGTTGGCTGCTGAGAAATCGCAACGAGAAATCTGGTGGATCTATGGAGCGCGCAATCGCGTCGAGCATCCATTTGCGGAAGAATCGCGCTCGTTACTGAAACAGCTATCTCGTGGACGAGGATACATCGTGTACAGCAGACCCACTGCGGTCGACCAGATCGGCAGAGACTTCGATGCTCCCGGTCACATTGACGCTGCTTTGCTAGAGAGAATCGGTGTGTCCCAAGCCAGCGAATTCTATCTGTGTGGCCCCTCTTCATTTTTACAGAATATGCATGATGGGCTGCGAAACTGGGGTGTGCTCGCCGGGAATGTGTACACGGAAATCTTCGGCTCTCTTGAGGCCATTACTCCTGGTATGGCGCAGGTGGTTCACACGCCTCACCTGCCGCGAGGGCAAGCCGGGTCTGGTCCGCCAGTCTCATTCGCGCGCAGCGGGATTACGGCTGCCTGGGATCCGAAGTTCGGAAACTTGCTTGCACTTGCGGAAGCGTGCGACGTTCCAGTCAGATGGTCGTGCCGGATTGGTGTCTGTCATACGTGCATGACTGGTCTGATTGACGGATCGATTATGTATAACCCTGAGCCGCTGGAGAGGCCCGCCCCCGGTAACGTGCTCGTATGCTGTTCCCAGCCAAGCGCGGGAATCACTCTCGATCTTTGAGGGAAACGCGAGGAGTTCGATCATGCGTTCTGATATTGTGCCCGGGGGCATTTTCCCCGACTACGAACTGCCCGATCACACGGGCAAGGTGCGCCAGCTCAGCGAGCTACAGGGCGAGGATCCGCTCATCCTCACGCTTTCTCGCGGCCATTATTGCCCAAAGGAGCACCAACAACATTTGGAACTCGCCGCGTTCTACCCGAAGATCGCGGTCGCATACACTCAGATCGCCACCATCAGCACCGACGATCACCACACTCTTCAGGAATTCCGTGCTTCAATCGGAGCCGAGTGGACATTCCTTTCGGATCCCAACCGGACGATTCAGAAGGATCTCGACATCCAGGAGTACACCGACCCGGAGCATAATCCGATGATCCCGCATACGCTTGTGCTTAAGCCGGGGCTGGTGATTTACAGCATCTATAACGGCTATTGGTTCTGGGGTCGTCCATCGGTCATCGATCTGTGGCACGATCTGCGTACCGTGACGAGCGAAATCCGCCCAGACTGGGATCTGGGCACGCCGGGACTTCGTGAGGCGTGGAATGCGGGTGACCTGTCGAGGTTTCATGGGTGGAACAAGCATGCCAGCGGCGTTGGCACGCTCGAAGAAAGTTGAATCGTGGGCGACACTTAAGATATGCGAAGCAAAACATCCGGAAGGTGGGACGTGAGGACCGAAATCTATGGCAAGGACTGAATCAGTGATAGCTGAGAATCTGCCGACCGGTATGGCAGCGACGTCTGATATGGGCGAGGTTCAGGCGGGGGATCCCGTTCCGATTGGAGGCGCCCACAAACTAGGAAACGGGGTCAATTTTGTTTTGTTCAGCCGTCACGCAACCAGTGTTCGCCTGGAGCTATACCAACATGCGGACGATTCTTCTCCGCGCAGGGTCATTGACCTGGATCCGGTGCGTAACCGGACAGGCGACGTCTGGCATGTTTGGGTGCGAGGCATTCCTACAGGTCAACTCTACGGTTATCGGGTTGCGGGGCCGTATCTACCCGAAGAGGGCCATCGCTTCAACCCACACAAGCTGCTTGTCGATCCCTATGCAAGAGCCATTGCCGGGGTCGAGCATTGGGATTTTCTAGCGGCCCGCGGCTACGACTCCTCAAGCAAACTAACTGACCTGAGCATTTCGACCGTAGATAATGCGGGTAGCAGTCCGAAATCCATTTTTATCCAGGACTCTTTTGACTGGGAAATGGATTCGCCTCCGAAGCATTCCGCCTCGGATACAGTCATCTACGAGACGCATGTTCGCGGTTTGACATTCCATCCGAGCTCGGGTGTGGCGCATCCTGGAACCTACGCGGGCTTGACCGAAAAGATTCCCTACCTGCAAAACCTTGGAGTGACCGCCATTGAGTTGATGCCTGTTTTCGAGTTTAACCAAAACGAATCACAGCTACTCAATCCAATCACAGGAGAGAAACTCAAGAACTATTGGGGCTACGATCCCGCCGCCTTCTTTGCTCCGAAGCAGTCCTACAGCATTGGAGGACGGCACGGTCAGCAGATTCAGGAGTTTCAGGAGATGGTCAAGGCTTTTCACCGCGCGGGCATTGAAGTGTTCCTGGATATCGTCTTGAACCACACAGCTGAGAACGATGAGCTGGGACCCACGATCTGCCTGCGCGGCATAGAGAACTCGATCTTTTACATGTTGCAAGAGAACGATCGCCGATACTACAAGAACTTTTCCGGCGTTGGCAATACGCTGAATGCAAACCATCCTGTCGTAAGAGAGTTCGTGAGGAATGTGTTGCGTTACTGGGTTATGCGCATGCATGTAGATGGTTTTCGCTTCGACCTCGCTTCGATCCTGGGACGAGATGAGCATGGAAACATTCTGCACAACGCGCCTCTTCTCGAAGGCATTGCCGAGGATCCCATCCTGCGTGACGTTAAGATTATCGCGGAGGCCTGGGACGCAGGCGGAGCCTACCAAGTAGGAAGTTTTTCCACCAAGCGTTGGACGGAATGGAACGGCCGTTTCCGTGACGATGTGCGCCGCTTCTGGGTTGGCGACGGGGGCATGATCGGACCTTTCGCGAGCCGAATCTGTGGAAGCTCGGATTTGTACGAAAGATCATGCAAGGGCCCCGCAAGCAGCCTCAACTTTGTCACTTGTCATGATGGTTTCACGCTGAATGACCTGGTCAGCTACAAGCAGAAACACAATACTGAGAATGGCGAGTTCAATCGAGATGGAAGCGATGCGAACTACAGCTACAATTGCGGGGTGGAAGGGCCAAGCCAGGATCCCGGTGTTGAGGGCATGCGTAAACGCCTGATCAAGAATTTACTGTTGACGCTCTTTATCTCTCGAGGGATTCCCATGTTGCTCGGCGGCGATGAGTTTCGCCGAACCCAGCGCGGCAATAACAATGCCTATTGCCAGGATAACGAGGTGAGCTGGTTTGACTGGGGCCTGCTCGAAACACACCAAGAGATCTATCGCTTCGCTCGAGGAATGATCGCTTTTCGTCGTGCCCATCCTGTTTTGCGAAGAGAAAAGTTCTACACGCCTGAAGACATAAAATGGTTCGCGCCAAACGGCGCCACGCCCGACTGGGCGGACCAGCGGCAGAAATCCTTTGCGTGTCTTATTCTGGGACAAACAGAACCGGACTTGTTGCTGATGTTCAACGCCGACACCGCATCAGTTGATTTTTCCATTCCTGCGTTGCCGGCCGGGAAGATGTGGCGTTTGGCGGCCGATACTTCCCGAGACGCCCCTGAAGATCTCTTCGACCCTGGGATGGAGCCTCTCATCCAGGGCCAAATCGGTTTTCTGCTTAAAGCTCGATCTAGCGCAATTCTTTTGTCGGATAGCGATGAGGTGCTCCGTGACAATTAACCCTGCTGCCGGCAAGCCGGCTGATCCCTCCATGCTGGTCAATATTCCGAAGCTCATTACCGACTACTACGAGCTGCGTCCCGATGCGAGCGTTCCTGGACAGCGAGTGGCCTTTGGTACTTCCGGCCATCGGGGATCTGCGTTTGATGTGGCATTCAATGAGTGGCATATCCTCGCCATCACTCAGGCGATTTGTGATTACCGAAAGCTCCAGAAAATCGACGGGCCGCTTTTTCTCGGGATGGATACCCACGCCCTGTCGGAGCCCGCATTCGCAAGCGCACTGGAAGTGCTTGCGGCCAATGACGTCGAAGTGATGCTCTCCGAGGGCGCCGCATATACCCCAACGCCGGCCGTGTCTCATTCGATTCTGCTGTATAACCGCGCGCGGAAGTCGGGGCTCGCCGACGGTATCGTAATCACGCCGTCTCACAATCCTCCGGATGACGGGGGCTTTAAATACAACCCCCCGCACGGAGGACCAGCCGATTCGACGGTGACCTCATGGATTGAATCGAAAGCCAACGCCTATCTTGAGCGCGGCCTCGAAGGTGTCGAGCGCATGCAGTTTGCTAAAGCGCTGCGTGCACCCACAACGCACAAACACGACTTCTTGAGCCTCTATGTCAACGATCTTAATCATGTCGTCGATATGAATTTGGTTCGCGACTCCAAGATTAAGCTTGGCGTGGATCCGTTGGGAGGAGCGGGTATTGATTATTGGCCGCGAATTGCCGAACTGTACAGTCTCGATCTCACGATCGTGAACAAGTCGGTTGATCCAACATTTCGCTTCATGACCGTGGATTGGGATGGCAAGATTCGCATGGATCCTTCCTCGCCTTATGCCATGGAGCGACTCATCGGCCTGAAAGATAAGTTTGACATTGCCTTTGCCAGCGACACCGATCATGACCGGCATGGCATCGTGACCAAAGGAAGCGGCTTGCTTCCTCCAAATCATTATCTTTCAGTGTGCGTGAACTATTTGTTCGCGAACCGGCCCAATTGGAAGAAGGACGTCGCCGTTGGCAAGACTGTGGTGAGCAGCAGCATGATCGATCGTGTCAGCGCTCGCATGGGTCGGCGGCTGTATGAAGTCCCAGTGGGCTTTAAGTGGTTTGTTGACGGCTTGCTCGCTGGCTGGTTGGGTTTTGGGGGCGAAGAAAGCGCCGGTTGTTCTTTTCTCCGGCAGGACGGAAGTGTCTGGACCACGGATAAGGACGGAATCATCCCTTGTTTGCTGTCGGCGGAAATTACGGCGCGTGTCGGCAAAGACCCGGGTGAAATTTATCGTCAGCTGACTCAAGAGTTGGGAGATCCCGCCTATGAACGCATGGATGCTCCCGCCACGCCCGAACAAAAAGCCGTTCTTGCAAAATTATCCCCGTCCGACATTCACGCTACTGAAGTCGCTGGTCAGAAGATCCAGCAGATTCTGACCAGTGCTCCGGGAGATGGCAACTCAATTGGAGGAATCAAAGTGATCGCCAAGGACGGGTGGTTTGCAGCACGTCCGTCGGGCACGGAGGAAATCTACAAAATTTACGCCGAAAGTTTCCTTGGTCAGGAACATCTAAGACAGATCGAAAAAGAAGCCCAAACTATTGTTTCGGAAACGCTGGCTGGCAGTGCCTACGCGCGCTGAGCCCACAAGAGAGAGGAGTTTGTTTATGAATAGCTCGACAATCGTTGATCGTCCACTCGACACAGCTATTTCAGATGCGCTGAACGATCTGGCGTTGGACCTTAGGTGGTCGTTCAATCACTCGGCGGACCAGCTGTGGGAACAACTCGATCCCGAACTCTGGGAATTGACCCACAATCCTTGGGTTCTGCTGCAAACTGTATCCCAGGAAAAACTGCAAACTGTTACCTCCGACCCAAAATTTCAAGAACTGCTGGCTGATCTTCACCGCGAGAAAATGCTTGACGAAGGTTCGGAGGGTTGGTTTCAAAAGACTCTTCCGCGTTCGGGCGTATCGACAATTGCGTATTTCTCGATGGAGTTCATGTTGAGTGAGGCGCTGCCGATTTATTCCGGCGGGCTCGGCAACGTTGCCGGCGATCAGCTCAAAGCCGCAAGTAACCTAGGAGTCCCAGTGACCGCAGTTGGGTTGCTGTACCAACAAGGCTATTTTCGACAGGAAATTGATGCACAAGGCTACCAGCACGCCTTGTACCCATTCAATGATCCTGGCCAGCTTCCGATTCGACCGGTCCGTGATTCCAACGGCGAGTGGCTGCGCCTGGCTATTGCTCTGCCCGGATTTAAGTTGTGGATCAGAGTTTGGCAAGTACAGGTGGGCCGAACCAAATTGTATTTGCTCGATACCAACGATCCCGCGAACCCTCCGGCATTCCGCGGCATTACTACGGAACTGTACGGGGGTGGTCCGGAGTTACGTTTGAGACAAGAGTTAGTTCTCGGTATTGGTGGTTGGCGGGTGCTGCGCGCCTTGGGATTGCAGCCCGAGGTCTGCCATCTGAATGAAGGTCATGCCGCATTCGCGGTGCTGGAACGGGCGCGTTCCTACATGGAGGACAATGGCAAGCCATTCGATGTCGCGCTGAGTGTCACCCGCGCCGGCAACCTATTTACGACCCACACTCCCGTGGAGGCGGGGTTTGACCGCTTTGCTCCCAGCCTGATGGAGCGATATCTCAGCAAGTATGCCGAGGAGAAACTGTCGATTTCGCTCGACGAGCTTCTTGCGTTGGGAAGACGTAATCGCCAAGATTCGTCCGAACCATTCAATATGGCCTATTTGGCGATCCGCGGCAGCGGCGCCGTTAACGGCGTCAGCAAATTGCATGGGCAAGTGAGCCGACGACTTTTCCAGCCGCTGTTTCCCAGGTGGCCTGAAGCAGAAGTGCCAGTCACGCACGTGACAAACGGAGTACACACCCCCACATGGGACTCTGCCGAAGCGGATCGTTTGTGGGAACGTGCCTGCGGAAAACAATGCTGGCAGGGAACACTAGCAGGGACAGGAAGAGATATTCGCGCAGCCAACGATTCCAGTCTATGGCAACTCCGCGCGGATTGCCGGAAGGCTCTGGTGGCGTACGTCCGTAGATTCTACGGCCGTCAATTGGCGACTCGAGGAGCGTCATCGGAGGAACTCGCGCAGGTCGGGCTAATCCTCGATGAGAATATTTTGACTTTGGGATTTGCCCGCCGCTTTGCCACCTACAAACGTCCGAACCTTCTGTTGCATGATCCGGCGCGGCTCGTGAGCATTTTGACGAATCGAGAGCGCCCTGTTCAACTCGTGCTCGCAGGCAAGGCTCATCCCCAGGATACTGCGGGGCAAGAAATGATCCGACAGTGGTTTGAGTTTGCTCGTCGCCCTGAAGTTCGATCCCGCGTGGTCTTCCTTTCGGATTACGACGTCCTGATGGCGGAGCATCTGGTTCAGGGCGTGGATGTATGGGTGAACACTCCGCGCCGGCCTTGGGAAGCAAGCGGCACAAGTGGTATGAAGGTACTGGTGAACGGCGGATTAAATCTTTCGGAGCTCGACGGCTGGTGGGCAGAGGCGTATACCCCGGAGGTCGGCTGGGCAATCGGAGATGGACGCGAACATGGGGATGACCCTTCGTGGGATGCAGCTGAAGCCGAAAGCCTCTATGCGCTGCTCGAACGGGAGGTTATCCCAGAATTCTATTCGCGCGACGAGCATGGAATTCCGCGCGAATGGGTTGCCCGCATGCGCGAAAGTATGGCTCGCCTGACCCCCACCTTTTCGAGCAATCGCGCAGTCCGCCAATATACCGAAGAGTACTATCTCTCGGCGGCAGCAGCCTTTCGTCAGCGTGCCGAGAATCGAGGTTCAGTGGGCGCCGATCTCGTCGCCTGGCAGGCCGAAGTTGCGAAGCATTGGTCTGCGCTGCGATTCGGCGCCGCGACCGTCGAGCAACTGGGCGAGCAGTATCTTTTTCACGTTCAAGTTTTTCTTGATGATATCGACCCCGATGCCGTGAGCGTCGAAATGTACGCGGAGCCGCAGAAAGATGAAGAGCCGATCACGCACCATATGGATCGTGGCGAACGCCTGGTCGGAGCGACAAGTGGCTTCACCTACAGTGCTTCTCTTCCCACAGGTCGTCCGGTCGCTGACTACACGCCGCGCATCGTTCCGCGGCACGCAGGAGCGTCAGTACCGTTAGAGACGCCTTTTATTCTTTGGCACGATGCACCGTCGTGGCGATGAACTTCGCGATGTTCATGCTGGAGTCCAATATTTTTCGTCAGTCATGAGCCGAATTGCCGCCTCGCGTACCGTCGCCGGATGCAAGCGAGGGTCGATGCGCTCGTCGTAGAGCCAATCGTCGATCGCCGCGGGCTCGCTTTCGAGCAGAAGGATTCTTGCCCCGCTCCATCGATGACGGACAAATCGCGCCGCCTCGGCCGTCTCACTTAATTGGGAATGGAGCACGAGGATGACAAGTGCATAGGTGGGTTCCTCATGGAGATACAAATCCTCGCAGGAAGCCAGGGTTACCACGATGGCCGGAATGGATCGCAGAAGCAATAGATGCAATTCACAAAGCGCAAGCGCGGCGTCGACCAGGAGGATTCGAGGCGGTTTCTTCGCAGTATTGACAAGCGACTGATCTGCGCGATTGTGAGTGGTCACTTCAGAGGATCCTGCCGTTTGCGGGCGACCAGGGCCAAACCCTCGGCGCGGAGAGCGATCGTGGTGGAAGGCGCCAACACCGGAAGAAGCGCTTGCCATGAAAGCTGTCCCTTTTGGGAATGAAGTCATACATATCTCCGGATTTCTCAATCAGTGCAACGACCCGAATGCCGCGCACAGTTCTCCGTTAATAAGTTCAGCTCGTTGCCCGCATCGAGATGTCCGGCGAAGGCTGTTGCGCAACCATCAGTTTGCTCGGGCATGCAGTTAGAGATGTCATTGAGACAGTAAAGTCCGCAGATCCAATATGAGACGAAGCTATAGATCGATACCTTCGTATCGGCTTGACTTGCCACAGTCTCAGTGAGACGGACTTTTACATTCCCAGCTACTCGTGGGTTTTCAGTTCCCCCGGAATCTCCAGTGGGATGAGGAAGTTGCTGTCGAGGACATAGTCGTAGAGGTGGCCGAGAGGCGGCGGAGGATGAAGCTGCCGGGCAGAGACCCATCCGTTCGTATCTGTCCACTGCCAGTGGGTGGTGCAGATGTTTTGAACCGCTTGCAGCAGGTCCTTCGACTGCATCGGATGAGCATAGATTCGTACGTTTTGCGGCAACAGGCGAGCCAAGGCTTCAAGGAAGCTGCCGGGCAGATGATTGTAGCGATACTCCCATATGCGAACCAGGAGAGAGAGGCCCACGACGAAGCGGATCGGTTCCTTTGTGTAGCGGCTAACCAGAGCGGTCATACCGTAGAGTTCTCGTTCACGGTACAGCAAGACATCACCGCATCGCGCGTGTAGCGCATCAATCCGTTTCAGCAGGTCAGAGATTTCCGGAGGGGGATCTGCTTCCCTGAGCGGCATCGCAGAAAGGCAAAAGAAACCGAGAGGCGCGGGATCGTTTTCAGCTAATTCTCCGCGGAGTTCTTGAATCCCGGAGCTTAGCAGTTGATTATGGATTGCGGCATGAGCGGAATCTACGTGTTCGAACGACCCTGGTGCGAGCACGACAGCTTTTTTGTGGAGAACGTCGATCGGAGGAACAGGCGGCCCACTGGATGGAAAACAGACGGCCTGTGCGAGGCCTGTGCACACCAGTTGAGCCAGAATCGCGCGCTGATCCCAGCCTTCTAGGGCAGGCCCAAGCACTTCCGCATAGTCAATTTCAATACGTTTCTCCAGGTCCTGAGCAATATTCTCGAAGAAAGATTCCTTCGTCTCCAATTGATAGAAGACAGCATAGATAAGGCTTACGCCCAGGATGCCGATAGCCTCTTGCTCGAGGGGGTTGGAGGGATCCCGCAGGTTGATATGGAGAATTATGTCGTTCGGCTGGCCGCCAGGCTGCAGTTGGAACCGCAGGCCGACCCAACCGTGGGGTTCATTTGTTCCAGCGTAGTCGCGGGCGGAGATGGTATCAACAAAGGAAAAAAAACGAGTGCTCGATCCACGACTTTTGTTCAATTGGTTGATGAGCTGGGTCCATTCGCTATCCAGCATGGCTTTGAGGCGTTCTCCGGAAACATAGCGTGCGCCGGTACCATACAAATCGTCGCTGACTTCCTTGTCATACGCAGAGATCGATTTCGCAACTGTTCCGGACGCTCCTCCTACAACGAGGAACCAGCGCACGACTTCCTGGCCAGCACCAATTTCGGCGAAGGATCCGTAGTTCGTTCGATCGAGATTGATGCGGAGCGCTTTCTGATGAGCGTTGAGCCTTTCCATGGACGGCATAGAACTTTTCCTTAGTGGTTGAGGATTGATAGTTTTAGCGGAGCATATTTGGCTGATCGGGAATCCGGTAAAGTTTAAGCGAAGGTCCTGTTATCTTGCGCCCAAGCGGGCCCACGGCACCTCCACTATGCGCTTTCTTCATAAAGAACAGAAGAAAAGGGAAGCAGTTGAAGAACGCTGATGCCGAGCCGCTTTCAGACCCCTTGGCCATGCCAAACGAGTATGGAATCATCTCAGACTCTGTTGCTTTGGCCCATTGAGACATTCGCGGTCACGCTCGAACTGGTGTAGGCACTCAAGAAGCATCGTGGCCGTACAAGACTCTCCTCTCTCGGTATTGAACATTGCATGGTACAGGTGGCGCTCCGGCCATTTTAGCCCGAGATACTGCTGGACGAACGCAGCTCGTCATCAACCACGGATATCAGCGAGCGTTGACTTTTCACGGATTCCTTAGGTCGCTCTGGGCGCTATTGGCCGTCGGGAGCTCGCAGCCCCCAGGTACATTCTGTCCAAAACCATTGCCTGCTCTGCATTTAGCCTTCGGGCTGAGAGGGCCGGCGTAGACGGTCGTCACCGTCAGATGAAGGTCGCGCTGGGTATTGATACTCGACGTCAGCTGGTGAGTGGTCGTGGCATAGTACGCGTTGATCGCGGAGCTGTGGCCTTTGAGGTATACCGAGCTCCGCAACCGTGACGCCGACTACTTCGAAGGTCGTTCCAACGCTCCGGCGATTCCGCGCAGCCAATCCGACCGTAGTTAGGGGTGGCGGATCCAGGAGTATTGCCAGGCCACGGAAACGTTCTGATAGTTTCCGCCGAAGCGGACGTAGGTACCGTTGCTGTAAGCGAACTTGAGAGACTGGTGCCTGGAGATTGGAAATGCGACGGTCGCTCCGATGCGAGAGTTTTCCTGTTTGGTGAGCGAGTTTTGAGAGCCGTTCAAGACGGAGGTGCCGCCGAACCAGAAATTGCCATCGGCCGAGGCCCACAAGCGGGGCGTGAAGCTGTAACTCAGGTGCGTCTCCACAGATCCCATTGGAGTTTGCGTGTTAGTGACTGTGCCTGGATAGAATTCATGGTTGGTGGTGAAGAACCAAACTCCAGCATAGCCATCGAGGATCCAGTGGCCGAAGCGCTGGGAGTAGCCGAACTCGGGTTTGAAGGCCCAGCGATGGGTACTCCAGTTGACAAGCTTGGTGGGGTCGTACTGGCCGGTGGGAGCGATGACTTTGAGGCCGGCGCCTAGCAAGATTTTCTGGTGCCACTTCAAAAACTCTCGTGGCGCCATGGCTGGACCTCCTTTGAGGTTGACCGAAAAGCGATAGGCAGAATCGGCCAGGCCAGAGCGGTAGACGTGCTCCTCAATCCCGCCTTGTAGACCCTGAAAGTTTCCGATGCCGTAGGGAAGCGCGGCCAGGATGTTGGCAGAACGCCCAAAGATTCCGAAGGAATGGTAGTAGCTGAAAATCGGCACGCTGTAGATACCGGTGGCGTCGGTGATGGGGAGTGCACCGTTGAAGTTGAGGCTGCCATCGTAAAAAGAGTAGGTAGTGGTGACAGCGTTGCCGTCTACTGGGGTGATGAGATAGGCGCGGGGCGAAAGGTCCTGACCGCGGAGCCAGTGTGATGTGCATAACAGCAAAGCTGCCACCGTCAGCCGGACAAAGGATCGCGTCCTCAACTTCGACATCATTTTCACCCGGTGCCTTTTCGAAGCGTCATGAAGTCGGCGAGGCGCGGTTGCACAGCCAGATGTTGAGCACTTAACTGAGATTGCAATTCCCCTGCCAATTGAGCTCGCCGCTGCGATTATCCTATGTCCCTGAATCCGCACATCTCCGGCTCTACGAGGTATGGAAGTGAGGGCTGCCCATCCAAAATATTGGACCCCCTCCAACAAGGCGGAGGCCTCCGACGGGCATTCCATGGACCGATCCGCAAGCTTGCGCTGACGGTTGCCGCTGAGCGTCTTTAAAGAGCATTGTCATCCTCAGACACGAACTGCAGCGCATTGATGGGTGGAGGCTGGATCACCCGACATTTTCGAGAAAACGCTGCTGGATCTCCTGCAGGAGGCCAGCATCGGCGGACTTCCAAATTTCTTCGTTGAAGATTTCAACTTCGATGGGCCCATCGTAGCCAGCCGCATCGACGGCGTGGCGCAGGCGACGCAATTCGATCACGCCGTGTCCCATCATGGCTCGACCCATCAGAATTCCCGGCAAGGGGACGGGCCAGTCGGAAACATGGAATCCTACGATCTTTCCGTAAGCGCGCTCGATCTGCGGCATCACCTCGGGGTCCCACCAAACATGGAAGGCATCGATCACGACACCCGCCGCTTTGCTGTTCAGCCGTTGGACAATATCATTCGCTTGCTTCAAAGTGACTACGACGGAACGCTCTGCGGCATACATTGGATGCAATGGTTCGATGCCAAGAACGATGCCGGCTTTCTCTGCATCGGGGAGCACTTCCATCAGGCCTTCCAACACAGTTGCTCGCGCATCTTCAAGCGTCTGCCCATTCGCTGGGCCGGAGACAATGACCAGCACCGGCGCGCCAAGAATGGCCGCTTCTTCAATGGCGATGCGGTTATCCGCGATGCGCTCGCGACGCTCGTTCGCCGTCGGTGCCGAAAACCATCCTCCACGACAGAGACTGGAGACGCGCAACCCCTCGTTGCGAATTAGTGCGGCAGCTTTCTTAACGTCGCCGTCGAGTTTATGACGCCACACTGCGATGAAGGGAATTCCGTAGTGGGAACAGTTGCGCACCACTTGCTCGAGCGACCAGGGATCAGCGGTGATCTGATTGAAGCTGAGTCGTTCCAGCAAACTCATGCGACACCTGACAGCAGCAGGTAGTTCCGCATTCGTGCCATCGCCAGATCGGGATCGCGCAATACGCCAGCCCGATCTGCAAGAACGAATAGTTCGCATAGGTGCGCTGCGGATCGTGCGCTCTCTAATCCGCCGACCATGCGGAAGTGCGATTGAAATCCATTCAGAAATGCCAGGAATACAACACCGGTTTTATAGTGTTGCGTCGGAGACGCGAAGATGTGTCGTGAAAGCGGAACAGTGGGTGCGAGCAGTTCGTTAAATCGGGAAATTGCGCCTGCATCCAGTGCGGCCAGCGCCAGAGACGCGGCGGGGGCAATGGCATCAAAAATTCCTAGCAACGCGTCGCTGTGACCCTGAGCGTCGCCGAGAATCAGTCGATCATAATTGAAGTCGTCGCCGGTATACATTCGCACGCCAGGAGGAAGGTCTCTCCGCATCGAAATTTCAAGTTCCGCGTCGAGCAGCGAAATTTTAATGCCGTCGATTTTTTCCTTATGCGCGCGAATTACCCCGAGGCAGTTCTGCATCGCCGCGGCGATTGTGTCTCCACCCCAGTAGCCTTGCAAGGCTGGGTCAAACATGGGTCCCAGCCAATGCAGAATGACTGGCTGCCGAACCTGACGGAGTACAGTCGCATACACCGATGCGTAATCGTCGGCGTGGCGAGCGACTGCGGCCAGGGCGCGGCTGGCCATCAGGATGATGCGTCCCTCCACCGCTTCAATGGCTTCACACTGCTGCAGGTAGGCACTGGTTACATCCTGCAGCGTGAGATGTGAACCGGGCGGAAGATGATCGGTTCCCGCGCCGCTCGCAACCACCGCTCCTCGCACTTTAGCGGCAGCAGTGCTGCGTTGGATCAATTCCAGCGCCAGCGGCCAATTCAATCCCATGCCGCGCTGGGCGGTGTCCATTGCTTCCGCAACACCAAAACCAAGAGACCAAAGATATTCGCGATACGCCATCGTCGATTCCCAATCGATGACCGGATGCGTCAGGGGTTCGGTAGTCTTGAGCGGATCCAGAACAACATGGGCCGCGGCAAATGCCACGCGCGACCTGAATGCATTTTGCCGAGCGGGCAGCAGCGGTTCACGTATCGGCGAGTAGTTGTAAAGCGATCCATCGGGCCGCACAAGTTTGACTGAGCTTTTCAAGCTTATGCCCTCAGTTCCGGCACATCGATCCAACGACGCTCTTGCCACGACTTCAAACCCAGCTCCGCCAACTGCACGCCACGCGCACCTTCCACAAAGTCATGCGGAAACGGCGCGTCTTCGGCAACGTGCCGCAGGAACATCTCCCACTGAACTTTGAAACCGTTGTCGAATACCTGATTATCGGGCACGTCCTGCCAGTGCTCGCGGAAACGAAACGGGTTATCGACGTCCGGATTCCACACCGGTCGAGGCGTATTCACACGATGCTGTGTGCGGCATTCTCGCAAACCCGCCACAGCGCTCCCAAGCGTGCCGTCTACCTGCAGACTGAAAAGTTCATCACGATACACGCGGAACGACCACGAGGAATTGATCTGGGCGACAATTCCTCCCTCAAGCTCGAACGTTCCATATGCGGTGTCGTCCGCGGTGCAGGGGTATCGATTTCCCTGTTCATCGACGCGCTCCGGAATCGTCGTACCGCCAAGACATTGCACGGCGCGCACTCGGCCAAACGTATGGTCCAAAACGTAACGCCAATGGCAAAACATATCCATGATGATGCCACCGTCGTCCTGCTTGCGATAGTTCCACGAGGGCCGCTGCGCTGGTTGCCAATCTCCTTCGAACACCCAATATCCAAACTCTCCACGAACGGAGAGAATTCTTCCAAAGAAGCCGCTGTCGACCAGACGCTTCAATTTGCGCATGCCGGGCAAAAACAATTTGTCCTGCACCACGCCTTGCTTCACGCCCGCGGCTTTTGCCAGCGCCGCCAGTCGCAGCGCCACTGCCGAATCGACCGCAAGCGGCTTCTCGCAATACACATGTTTTCCCGCCGCGATCGCCGCTTCCACGCTGGAGGCGCGCATCGAGGTCACCTGGGCATCAAAATAAATCGCATCGTCTGGATTCGCGAGCGCACCGCTCAGATCGGTCGTCCAGCGAGCAACTCCATGGTCTTTGGCAATCTGCTCCAGCTTGGCGGCGTTGCGACCCACCAGGAGTGGATCGGGCATCAGGCGCGTGCCGTCTTGGAGTGCAACGCCTCCTGCGCTCCGAATCGCAAGGATAGACCGAACCAGATGCTGGTTCAGTCCCATGCGCCCGGTGACGCCGTTCATGATGATGCCGATTCGCTCCTCGTTCATTGCTTTCTCCCGGACGTCGAGTCCGATTCAACATTACTTACTCTGCCAGAACTGAAGCCTGCTTAGTTTCTGTTTGCCGCAAAAAGCTGCGATTGTGGGCTTCCGGGCCAAACCAGAAGATCACGATCATCACTACCGTGACGGCGCCGCCAAAAACGGTTAATGCCCAGGGATATCCGAAATGATCGCGCAAGATGAATTCTACTGCGGTCGCCGGCGCGGCCAGCAGCACCCCCAACTGATAGACAATTCCGGGGAATAGGCTGCGAACCGCATCCGGAGAAAGCTCTGTCAAGTGAGCAGGGATGACGCCGAACGCGCCCTGCACGCCAGCCTGCATCGTGAACGAGCCCACCACGAGAACGCCCAGCGACGCACCGAAAGCCCATGCCGGAATCGAGAGCAACGATACCACCAGGGCCAGTATGATGGCCTTCCGTCGTCCCATCCCCTGCGATAGATGACCAAAGAAAAGTGCGCCGACGATCGCGCCAATGTTGTAGATGATCGGAATGCCATACAACGACTGCATCCCAATCACTGTTTTTTCTGCGATGCCGGGGACCGACTTGAGGAAGTCCGGATACAAATCCTGCGTGCCATGCGACAGGCACAGCAGCACGCTCATCATTACCAGCAGGTAGAAAAACATTGCCTTGTGGTGAAGCAAGGAACTGAAAATTTGCTTCATCGATGCGGGCCGATGTTGCTTCCACGCTTCGGACTCGGGCGCGAACAACGTAAGCGCGACTACCAGCAATGCGACCGGCGCGCCGACAAAGAAGACGGACTGCCAGCCGAAAGCGGGAGTCAAAGTCTGCATGGCTACCGATGCCAAGAGATAACCCATGGGATATCCCGACTGGATCATGCCGGAGAGGACGCCTCGAAAACGACGTGGCAAACTTTCCATGGCGTAGGAGGCGCCAATGCCCCAATAGCCGCCCATGCCAATGCCATACAGAGCGCGAAAGAGAACGAAGACCCAGAAGGTTGGCGCTAAGCCGGTGAACACTGTGCATAGAGAGAAGTACAGTACGCAAAATATCAGCGGACGTTTGCGTCCAAATCTGTCTGCGAGTGCGCCGAAGAATAACGCACCGACCGGCCGCATTGCCAGGGTCAACGTCAGCGTATAAACAACCGACGCCTTGGATACGTGAAATCGCGCCGCCAGCGTGTCAAAGAGAAAAACAACGACGAAGAAGTCGAAGGCGTCCAGCACCCAACCCAGAAGGCCGGATGTAACGGCAAACTGCCAGCCTTTCATCTCCTGATCGCTGCCGATGTTCGATCCAGTTACAAACGCCATTCGCAGTGCGCCATTTCCACAAGTGTCTCCCGCCCGTTGGGATGAATGCAGCGATCTGTCCGGTGGAAAGATTCTATCGCGTTGAAGTCCGACGCAGATTGCACAGCCACGCTATGTCGATCGACGAAGAGCCCAGGTCACTGCCGGTTTATTGGGAGGACGTTTGGCGTGACCGCCAGCGAATGGCCCAGCACATTGCCCCAACAAAATTGATTAAGACCAGAATGATGGCGCCGATGAAGAGAGGTTTGTATTGCGGATGCTTTTCATAGAGCAGTACTGCTGGCAGCGCGATGCCGTACTCCACCAGGACGAAGCCGAATCCATATACCCATACGCGCCAGTTCAGCTGACCTTTTTTAGCTACGTCGCGCAACACAACAAAATCCCAAATGAGTTTGCACAGTTCAAACATTGCTTCTCCTCCTTGATTGGGCGATTGCGGCTACTGTGGCTGTAGGACCAGGATCGTCCTCGCGATCTACCCTGCGCTCTCCCTTGCGCGATCTCGGCTTGCGGGAAGGTCAGCATGCTGGAAACGATGATCGTGGCGAATCGGTCGCGTGCACGTCGACTGTGTAAGCCGCTCGATGGCGTGCCTGGAACGCGCCCGCTCCCCGGATCCATTCGGAGAGCGAGCGACGATAGTTCGATCTATTGAGGCTGGCCGTTGCCGTGGACTTTGGTGTCTTTGGTCCACGTATTGTCAGTGGCGGAGTTAGGATCGGTCGTGTTGTCCATGGAGCCATAGGTGCGCCCGTCTGAATTTGCCGGGCCGACCGGACTGGACCAGACGTTGGAATATTGGCTCGAGGTTTTGTAGGTGCCGTTGGCTCCGCTCACCGTTTGCCGGTCTAACGAGTAGTCCTGCATGTCGGAGGCCGCAGTGGAGCGGGCATTCATGCTGTTCTGCGTAGCGCGCATGGAGCTGTCGGTTGACCGTTGCATCTGTTGCAGGTTGGCTTCGTGGTTGGCTTGCTGCTGTTGCATCTGCCCCATAAAGGCGTTGTGCTGGTCTGTCTCATTTTGCATGCTGGCGCGAGCTGCGTTGCTCATCATCTGGCTGGTGGCGGCGGCTTCACGACGCCCTTCGGCCATCCTCGCGTCGCCCTCTTGCTGGTTGCGTTGTTGCAGACGGTTCATCAAAGCCGCCTTCCACTGCTCGGTCGGATGTCCCCCCAGCAAGTTGTGGCTGTCCACCAGCGTCACCAGCGCGTTTAACTGGCCTTTTGGTGTGCGCAGAATATCGACCTTGGCAAAGCAGTTGCCGCCTGGCCAGTTTCCCTGGTGCTCCTGGCAAATTACCAAGGCGCGCAGGCGCATCTCATGTCCAGTTGAATCGACAGCCCGGATCGCGCCCACATCTCCGGTGGTGCGGGAGCGAAACGCGGGAGGTATGCGGCTGTTTTGGTTGTTGCCGTTGTTCATGAATTTCTCCTCCTGCATTCGCAATGCGTCTTCAACGGGCATCGGACCGACCACCCGCACTCCTTTGAGCCTTGCGGCGAATTTCTGCAGGAAGTCGGCGGCTGTCAGAGATCCGGTGAGCGGAATGCAGCCATTTCCGTTCGGAACTCCCTTTCCCCATCTCCAGCCGAAGAGCGGCAGCACGTTTATCTGGCTCTGGCCATCGGGCGAGGTTGCGTCCCATGTGAAGTACGGCAGGTCTGGGCAGGTGCTGAGGGCTGCCTGGCCCTGTATGTGCCACCCACCGGGGGCAGAAACCATGACCGCCGGCATTCCATTAAAGGAGGCGTCGGTGAGCGTGACCGTCGTTAGTCCCTGGCTGGATATTGAGGCGGAGACGCGATGCTCGAGGCCGTTCGACGACCCCTGGGACATAGCCTGACCGTCGGCATTGTTGGTTTGCGACTGGCAACCGGCGACGGTCGCCAGGAAACAGAGCGCCGCGATCAGTGCCGGCGCTGCGGTGCGGGTACGAAGCGTATTCATCAGAGTGACCCTCGTTGTGGAATTAGTAGGATTGGCCGTTGCCGTGGACCTTGGTGTCTTTGGTCCATGTGTTGTCGGTTGCTGTGTTGGGATCGGTGGTGTTGTCCGTCGAGCCATAGGTGCGGCCGTCGGAGTTTGCCGGCCCGACTGGACTGGACCAGACATTGGAGTATTGGCTCGAGGTTTTGTAGGTGCCATTGGCGCCGCTTACTGTTTGCTGATTGAGCGAGTAATCTTCCATGTCGGAGGCTGAGGTGCTGCGCGCATTCTGGCTGGCCTGTGCATTGCGCATGGAGCTGTCGGTGGAGCTTTGCAGCTGTTGCATGCCGGCTTCGTGTTCGTCTCTCAGCGTTTGCGAACTGGAGAGATATTGGTTATGCAGCATCTGGCTGCTGGCCTTGGCGTTTTGGGCATTCTGAGCCAGTGCTGCGTTTCCGGCGTCCTCGTTGCGGCGTAACTGCTGCATCTGGCCGTTTGCGATTTGCTGCTGCCGGTTCATGTAGGCGCCCATCCACTCTTGAGTGGGGTGATCCTGGACAAGATTGTGGCCGTCGACCAGCGCCGCCAGCGCTTCGAGCTGGCCTTTCGGTGCCCGCAAGACATCCACACGCGCGAAACAATTGCCGCCCTGCAAGCGACCCTGGCGCTCCTGGCATTGCACCCAGGCGCGCAGCCGGAGTTCGTGTCCGGTGGAATCGACGGCTTCGATTGCGGCCACGTCTCCCATGTGGCGCGCCTGTAACGGAACCGGAAGGCGGGCATTATTGTTATTGAAATTGTTGGTGAAATTCACTTCACGCTGCACGAAAGCGCCGGTCACGGGCATGGTTCCGACCACGCGGATTCCGTGCAGACGCGCCGTGAATTTCTGCAGAAAATCCGCGGCATGGAGTGGTCCGCTAAGCGGAATGCAGCCATTTCGGTTTTGGGCTCCCATTCCCCATTTCCAGCCGAAGGACGGCAGCACGTTCATCTGGCTTTTGCCATTCGGCGAGCTTGCATCCCACGTGGGAGACGGAAGGCTGGAACAGGGGACCGTGCCCATGTTGCCCTGCACGTGCCATCCCCGGGGAACTGAAACCTCTGTTGCCGGCATATCGTTCATCGATGTGTCATTGAGCGTGACGGTCGTCAGCCCCTGGCCAAGAGTGCTGCGAGTGGCGGACACGCGCTGCTCAAGGCTGTTCGACGGCCCCGAGGACATCTCCTGTTCGTTGGCGTTGTTGTTGCGTGACTGGCAGCCCGCTACGGTCGCCAGCAGACAGAATGCTGCGATCAGCGTGGGCGCTGCGGTGCTGGTAGATATCGCGTTCATTGGATGGTGCCTCGCTGGAAAGCAATGGAGATGACCGACCGGATCATGCGTCGCCCGTCATTTTGGCCGGCGGCTTTCATTTGTGTAGGCGTCATCGGCGAGGAAAATGCCTCACGCCGCCTCCATGTCAGACACTGACGTCAAAAATTCGCATGACTGACACCATCCTTTGCAATAGAATCAAGGCCACCGAAACCTCCCGGGAAGGATTGCCCGCTTGAGCCAGGCTGGTGAAGTGACAGAACTCCTGCGCGAGTGGGGCGAGGGAAGGCCCGATGCCATCGATCGGCTCTTCGACGTGGTTTACCCGCAGCTACGTCAGATTGCCGGGGCGCTGTTTCGCGGGGAGCGACCGGAAAACATCCTGCAACCCACCAGCGTGGTGAATGAGTTGTTTCTCAAGCTCATCCGGCAGCGCAGCCTGCGCTTTGAAGATCGCGAACATTTCTACAGCTTGTCAGCGCGGCTGATGCGCCGGGTGCTTCTGGATCATGCGCGAGAGCAGGGAAGACAGAAGCGTGACGGCGGAATCTCTGTTCCGATGGATGAAAAGCTGGCGTGGATTGGCGCCAAGCCGGTCGAGATGATGGATCTGGACCGGGTACTGAATGAACTGGACGAGCTGGACGCTCGCAAATGCCGCATGGTGGAGCTTCGCTTTTTTCTTGGATTCACTGCCGACGAAACTGCGGAACTTCTGAATGTTTCCAAAGCCACAGTAGACCGCGAGCTGAAATTCGCGCGTGGCTGGTTGTACGAGCGTCTTCACGACGCTGACGCCTGAGGCACTTTCCCCCCGTTTCGCGCCAACCTCGTTAGGTGGGCCCATGCCGGAAGACAAAGAAAACTGGACGCTTCTACAAGCGTTGTTCGATATGGCTGAGATGGCCCCGCCGGAAGATCGAGAGCGGGTGCTGGCGGAGCACTGCGCCGATCCGGAAATGCGTCGTCGTGTGCTGGCCATTGTTCAGGGTGCGGGACAGGTAGATGAAGTGGGCGATGCGCCAGACAATCTGCCGTTCGCGGGACGGATTGGTCCTTATACACTGCTCCGACTGCTGGGCGCGGGTGGAATTGGTTCCGTTTATTTAGCGGAGCGGATTCTCGGAGGAGTTCCGCATCGGGTCGCGCTGAAAGTGCTTTCTCCGCATGCGGCCGGGCCTTCCTTTGTAGAGCGATTTCATCGCGAGCAGCATATTCTTGCATCGCTCGACCATAAGAATATTCTGCGCATGCTGGATGCCGGGATGAGCAGCACCGGATATCCCTACCTGGTGATGGACTACGTTCAAGGACTCCATCTGGATGAATACTGCGACTCGCGGCATCTCGGAATTCGCGAACGAATCGAACTGTTTCTGCAAATTTGTGATGCCGTTGCCTATGCGCATCGCAACCTGATCGTTCATCTGGACCTGAAGCCGTCGAACATATTGGTCAACGAAGAAGGTGTGGTCAAGCTGCTGGATTTTGGAACTTCGAAGCTCATCCAGCCAGACAGCATGCTGACGACAACGGTGTTGGCGACACCGGCCTACGCAAGCCCGGAACAGTTGAGGAACGAACCGGTCACGACGTCGTGCGACATTTATTCCCTGGGAGCCATTCTGGTTGATCTGCTGGCGGGACGGCGCACGACGGCTCAATCCTCGGCGGCGGCAATGTTTGAGCGGGCGATGAATGAAACCGAGCCCGTTCCGCTGCATAACACGGTGACAGCGGAGGCAGCTGAACACCGCGGGGTTCCCGAAAGCAAACTACGCCAGTTGCTGAGCGGCGATCTAGAGACGATTACGGCCAAATGCCTTCGACCGCGCGCGAAAGACCGCTATGGATCCGTCGACGCTTTGAGCGAGGATCTGCGACGATATCTGGCTGGTCGATCCGTTCTGGCGCGGCCCCAGACGATGACCTACCGCGTTGGCAAATTTGTTCGCCGAAACCGCGGCGGCGTAGCGGTTTCAGGGCTGATCGCACTTGCCCTGGCCGTGAGTCTCGGATATGCCGGCTGGCGTCAGCATCAAGCGCTGCAGGAGGGCCGTCGCGCGCTGCGCATGCAGACATTTCTTTACAGGCTTTTCTATTTGGCCAACGCCAACTATATGGGCAAGCCTACTGTGTCGGTGCCAGACTTTCTGGAGCTTGGGGTAAAGATTTTGCCCCACTACATTACTGACCCTGGCGACTTGCGCGCAGCCCAGATGAGCCTCGCCGAATCCATGTTTGAGAACGGGGACATGAAGAATGCCCAGAAAGTATTTACGCAAATCATCGCCAGCGCAAAAGGCTCGGGAGACATCGCGAGCGAAGCGGAGGCCGAGGCCACCTCCGGCGCCATTGCCTACGAGGAGGGAGATGCTAAATTGGGTGAGGCGCTCACCGCCCATGCCCTGGAACTATCGCGGAGACGTGGCATGTCTCCCGCGGTTCGCGTGTGGAGCGCTGTGTACTATGCCATCTACCGCGACGAAATGGGCTATCGTTCTGACGAGAATCTACGCCTGCTGGAGTTTGCGGCGAAGCAAAGCCGCGAAGGCAATATGCCAGGCCACGAAATCGCAGACGTGCTGTACAACCTTGGATTGGACCTTGAGTGGCGGGGGCGTCTCGACGAAGCTGAACCCATATTTAACCAGGCGCTCCAGATGTATCTAAAGGATCCGCTGGCGGTGTGCGATCAATCGGCGGTGTATTCGCGACTGGGCATCCTGCAAGATGCCCGCGGGTTTGTTCAGCAGAGTCTTTCTCTTTACCAGCGTGCCTATGACGGATACAAAACCTGTTCCGGTCCAGACAGCCTGGGAGTGCTGCAGCAGCAAGCCAATATCGCCGGCGCTCTGATCAAGCTCAATCGAGCCCAGGAAGCGGTGCCGATGTTGGAAAACACATTGCCCGCCTGGAGAAAAATTGTTGGTTCCGGTCCTAAACTTTCCGATCCGCTGTGCCTGCTCTCGGAGGGGTATCTAGCGCAGGGGCGGTATATGGAAGCAGAGAAGGCAGCGAAAGAGGCGGTCGATATTCAAGCGGGAAGGATCGCGCCCGAGGATCGGCGCATTGGCACCTCCCACCTGATGTGGGCACGGGCGCTCGTAGGACAAGGCCGTTATCAAGAGGCATTGCCGCATGCCCAGATTGCCGATACGTTGCTCGCAAAGAATGCGACTTCGGTTGGCGCAAAGCAGGAAGCATCCGAGGCGCATCAGGTGCTGGGCGATTTGCAGGCCAAGCTGGCTGTGCAATAGGCGACATTCCTGTAGACGGGCACAAAGCAAAAACAGTTATTGCGGATGACACATCCTGGTGAGAAATGTCGCGTACATGGAGAAAGAACCCTTTCTCAGGAGGCGATACGCCATGTCATCGACTGCACAGCCAGCTTTTCAGGACCCCACCCCACCCTTTACGTTATTCGATTCGAACTCCGTAGGACTCGCTACGCTCATCGGTGGACCGGTTGCGGGAAGCTTCCTGATGGCCCTTAATTATCGCCGGCTGGGCCTGATGGACAAGGCTTTCGTTGCGCTGGTCATTGGCTTGATCGTTACAGCCGTGGCCGTCCTGATCGGATGGAATCTTCCGGCGAGCGCGAAGTTTCCATTAGCGCTGGCGCTGTTGTTTGCCACGCAGCGGCTCGCCCGGTTTCTGCAGGGTCCCGCGATCCAGCAGCATGTTGAACACGGGGGAAGGTTGGCGTCGCGATGGACGGCATTCGCTTCCGGCCTGAGTTTCATGGCGGTGCTCTTTTGCATTGCGTTTGTGACGGTGTATAAGTCGGGGGGTGCCTTTGCGGCGAGCAACAGCGTGGTGATTGGAACGAAGGATGAAGTGTATTATTCCGGTTCGGCTACGCGGGGAGAGGCACAGGCTTTGGGGAATGCTTTAAAGTCGAAAGCATATTTCACAGATCGGGGTGCAGATGTTCTATTGGCGAAAGGGAAGGACGGCACTTCGCTCTCTTTTGTCGTGCAAAAGAAATTTCTGAGCCAGCCTGGCATTATGCTCTCGTTTGAGGAGGTTGCTCGGGAGGTCGCTCCGACCGTTGGTGGATTTCCAGTTCAGGTACGCCTGGTGAACAACGCGCGCGAAAGTCAATTCCAGTCCACGGTAGGGAAGGTCGCATTTCCCGGAAATGACGATATTTACTACGTGGGCACGGCAACGCAGGCCCAAGCCCAGTCGCTGGGAAAAACTTTGACCTCCATCGGTTTTTTCCAAGGCAACGGAGCCGATGTTTTTTTGTCGAAACACGATGATGGAACCGTGCTTTCGTTTGTCGTCGGCGACGGTACCTGGGAGAAGCCGGCAACGGTCGCCGCGTTCAAGAAGATCACCCAGGATGCTGCTCCGGCTGTCGGAGGAGCGCCAATTAAGTTCCGTCTTGTCGATACTCAGCTGGACGTGAAGACGGAGGAAACAATCCAGTAAGTGGACTGGGTGAGAAGCGATAGCAGGCGCAGAGGAGGATCTTTTAGGGCCGCGGCCACTAAATTCCCGGCGCAAGATGAATCTAGATAGATGCCACCGGTTAATTTACGTTGTGTCGGTCCAGTTCCCATGGGACGTTCACCCACGATTCAATCTGCCGGATTGCATCCGCCTCGGTTCCGGATTCGCAGAGGATTAACATGCTAAGCGAACGGCTGGCGTTGATGGAAAGAGCAAGCCCTTCGTTGGTGTGGGCGGGGATAAATCGTTCATCCTGCTTCCAACGACCGCTGGTCACCTGACCGGCGAGTACGACGGGCCGATGCCATTGGCCCGCTTGCGGCAAACGTATTAACCCTTCTCCCATTGGCAGGATCAACATGTCTTGCGTGGTTCGCAGCGAATCCAGACCGAAGGAGATTGCCATGAAGTGCAGATTGCTGCCAATCAATAGCTCGTCATTCTCGAACACGTCGGCCGATGATTCGACAGCCTGAACGCCTGTTTTGGAATCGCCAACCAGGACACCCGTCATCCAGGGACGCAATGTGAGTTTCATCCTCCGGTTCGCGAAAGGGATGACGAAATCCTGCGCAGGCTTGTGGTGGTCGTAGTTCACCAGCACAACGATTTCGCGCGAGTCCTGCGACGGAACGCGGAAGACGTGAACGGGAGCACCGATGGGCTCGATCTGTTCGCGTTTGAGATCGAATGTGGATGCCAACTGCCGATAAAACTCGTGCGCATACTCTTGAAAGCGCGGATCACCGTGCAGTTCAATCGGATCGCTGCTGAAGATCACTCGGCCTTTTCCGCGCGTAAATTCGGTGACGATGGGAGTGCCATCTTTTCCCGCAAGCAATAACCGGGCGCCAGCAAGACGAGTGACAATGCCAGGCGCTGCCAAATATTTCGGCCATCCAGAATTACCGGAAGCCGTTTCTTCCGCTCCTTTTTGATAGGCAATGTTAGGAAAGCGCTCGGAAACAAACTCCACACCGCAAAGGTTCTTCAACCTATCCGTTCGCGTGCGTTGGCGCAGACCGTCATAACTGAGATCGCCCGAAATGTATAACTGCCCTCCTTCGTCCACAAACTCAGTAAGTCGCCTCACGATGGCGTCGCTGGGGCAATATGGGAGCGGGTACAAGACGGTCGTAACGTTTGCCGGGATGGCCTCGATATATTGATCGGAGAGCGTTGCAAAACGAACCCGCTCATCCATCAGAAGGCGGATGCTGTTCAGCTGGCCTTCAATTACCTGATCGCCTTGGCCACCCATGCGGTTTTCACTTGCCAGTAAGACGAGGGTCTCGCTGGATTCATATCGTGGCCGCAGCCGACGGAACAACAGCCCGCTATTTCGATAGAAGGCAAGAACATCGCGAGGAACCAACTCGTTCGGATAGTTGATTCCCCATTCAAAGGGGAGATCGACGGGATATTTCCAGCACCAGTTCTGTATCTTGGACGCGCCCAAAGCAAATGCATAATGCGCAACGGCCAGGAAGTAGGCCTGCTCGTATTCCTCCGTTCGAGCTTCGATGTAGTAGCCCGTAGCGTTCCACGCCGGATGAGTTTTCACTCCAAACTCGCCGACATTGATTCCCTTGCCGCGCACGCTTTGATCGAGAAATCGGCAAACCTGAGGAAAACGATAGTAGTCCTCATCCTTATCCGCAAAGTAGCCGAAGTTTGCCAGCTCCAACTTCCCGAGCGCGCCGACGAGGTCAATTCCATCCGATGGAGTCTGATAAAACTCTGCAGTCACTGGATGGGCTGTGTCGACTTTTCGGATGGAGTCGTACATGGCATTCAGCCAACGTTCCACCAGCATCGAGCGAAATCGGAAATCATCCACCGTCCGCACATCCCGCCAGTCGTCGGTACCGCGGCGTATCGTCAGTTTGTCGATGGGAGCTTCAGGAGGGGAGATCTTCCAGGCTTTTCGAAGCGCCTGATCGGAACCGTATTTTTCTTTTAGAAACCGGTGGTAGAGAAGCTGCAGATCAGGCAAGTTAGGATCGTGCAATTCGAGGTCGCCGTTCAGGTAGTACATGATGCCGACTGCGTCTTTGTAGCGCGCGGCAAACGCCTCGACGTATGCTTGCTGGTCGGCAAGGTCTTTGTTGTCGACCGCGGTATTGCTGAAAATCAAAAGACCGGGAAAGAATGCTCCGCCCGTTCGCTGCGTGTTCAGCAGCATGGCATCGATCCATCTCCACCATGTTTCCGTTGGGCGCTGCTGCGGGCCGCGAAGCCCCATCAGATTTTCATACACATCGATACAGGAATCGCGGCAGCCCTGCACATCTTCGTGCCAGGTAAAAGCGTTTTCACTCTGGTCCAGAAAGGTATGCAGGTAATCGTCCGTGCCCTGTAAAAACAAACTTCTGCCATGAACCTGGAAGTAGTTTTCCTTGAAATGGAAGGGAAGTCCCTGAGCAAGGGTTTCCGGCTTCCAGATATTGAAGCCAGTCTCTATCTGATCGATTTCGACCTCATCGAGATCTAACTTGACTCTGACGCGGTATAGCTCGTCCGAAAACTCTGTGGGTTTCCACGATATCTCGACAGGCTCGGTTTGCCCGGCAACTAGATGCATTACTTTGACGATTTGAAACGCGGCCACGTAACTGTCAGCCGGTAGTACCGCCCAGCGTAATGTTAGAGATGCCGCGTGCCAACCATAGTTACTCACGAGCACGCGCATGGCGATAGATTCGCCCGGCTTATACGAGGCATAGTTCGTTTCGCAGGCGTGTAAAAAACATTTTGTCGCGAGAGAGCGAGAGACGGCCTTCAGAACATCGCCGCCGAGCTTCGATTTCTCTTCGAAAATGTCTTGGTTTTCTACGCCAAAGAATACCCACGTGCCGCGCGCATAGGCGCCCCGCGTGTTGTTGACCATTGCCCCGGCTGCACCGCGGTTGTTACCGACCTCGTCGACGGCGCGCAGCAAAGGAATCCAGCGAGCGTGGTTCATGCCCAGCACAGCGCTGGCAGCGTATCCATCGAAGCCGCCCGTCAAATCCTGTTTGGAGGTGAGGACCGATTGCCCAGACGCAACCTGGATCGCAGCCACTCGCTTCAATCGGAAATCGGCATCGAAAATTCCAATCTGCGTGGGCGACACCTCTAAATCATCCTGCGGAAACCCGAGGGCAGTGTTGATTCGGACCTGCGGGGATCGATGCTCCAGCCGAAAACCGGTTCCCCAAATGCTGCCCGTCGCGTTCATTAGCCCAATGCGCACGCGAAGTTTTACGCAGGTTGGAATCAGATAGAAAAGACGTTCGACCTTGTGCCATTCAGCCGAAGTGCGCAGCTCCTCAAACGTTACTTTGGCGGCGTATGCCGGCTCTCCAGTGTTGTCGAGTTGTTCGACACCGATGTAGGCATATCCATTTGGAGCTGGCTGGATGTCAGCAGCGCGAATCCATGCTTCGAAGAAGAATTGTTTGCGATCGCCAGTCGCTTCCAGATCGAAACTCCAGCCTGCAGTTTGATCCCAGGAGTTCGGAGGAATATGGACAAGTGCTGCGGGCTGCGACCCGGACTGCGAGGGCAAGTGAACAGCTTCGATGGTTGCCTGCTTCGCATCGGAGGCGTTCCACCCGCGCCCGGATGGAGGAAAGTCGGGTAACAGGTTCGGACCGTTCTCGTGCTGCACCTTAACGTCGTAGAATTCCCATCCGTTCGAGGTGGCCACCAGTGGAGATTGAAACGCGTAGCCGCCGGTGGTAAACAGATCACCTCCCTCAGCCAGAAAGGATTCGACGGCCGGCCACGCAGGCAGCGGAAAACTCTCCCCATAGGGGAGCACGAGCAGGTCAAAATGCGTGCGATTGAATCGCCCAGGGTCCGCTAATTGCTCGGCGGAGAGAAATTCGACATTGTGGGTTTCGCTCAGACCGCGCGCTACCTCGTGCGGGTCCGACGCCGCGCCGCGTACGGGCAAATTATCTCGAAGGATAGCGGCTGCAGGCCGCGCGCGTCCCTGAGTCTTCAATCCGTCCGCGTGCGCCCACTGCGCCGCCTGCCAATAGTCGACAACATCGACGAGATCGGCGGGTTGATCGCCTTCCACGAAAGTAAGGTCCGAAAACCACGCATCGCCCGATGCTCTGTAGATGCCGACAACAACCTCAAACCAATCCGTTGTCGGCAGGCACAAGAAGGAACGAGAAAATCTTTGCCAATTTGTGTTGCCGGTAATGTTCCCGTATCGTTCTTCCGGGATTTGTTTTCCATCGACTGAAAATTGCGTCGGGCGCCCTTGAAATTCAAACTGAGAAGCGGCGAAGTAGGCTCCCGCGCCGAGCTCTTCGGACACAATATTGTTCGTACGCATCCATCCGCTGAGCGTGTAGGTCTTGCCCACCTCCGGCTCGAGGACCAGAAATCGCGCATAATCTCCCGACTCGGTGTGGATCCCAACTGAGTGGGGCCCAGTTTTTCCGGGCGATTTTTCGACCGCCGTGTGGCGGGTAAATTGCCATCCCCAGGCCGACCCTCGAAATCCTCCATCATTCAGAAATGTGATTTTTTTGCCGGCACGATTCGCGGCTTGGCGGATGGCTTCGGGCAGGATCGAACTCCATGCCGGGCGACATAGCGCCGCGATTCCCGTAGCTCCCATGCCCTGTAGAAAAGCACGACGCGAGCTGATGCCGAAAGAAGACCCAGAGCCCTGCCGGCTCTTTGACACATTTTTCACTGCTGTTCCTTTCGATGGAGAGCTCAAAGAGTCGATGTCATTCGACAATAGTCGCAGGAATGTTTAGAACGGCACGATATCGATCGCCGCGATAGAGCGACAAAGAAACTTCAACCGGTTTTCCCTGGGCTGTTCGAATCGTCCGCGAGATCACGAGCAAACTTGAACGACTAGACACGTCGAGTAGTTTGGCTTCGCGACTGGTAGGAGGGCGGGCCTCAATGATTTCGTCGGCCGATCCGATCTCGATTCCGTAACGCTCGCGCAGGACGCCATACAGCGAGGAACGTGCGAAATCAATCTTGTCAATTCCAGGAAACTCAGCCAGTGAGAGCCACACTTGTTCAATTGCCAGGGGGAGGGCATCGGCTAAACGGAGACGGTGAAGTTCCAATAACAGAGATCCGGGAGGAACCCCCAGGCGTTGCGCTATTTCAGGCGAGGCCGGCTTGGTGGCTTGTTCCAGAATGCGGGAAGAAGGCTTCATCCCGAGGGAGCGCATCTCCGCGCTGAATCCGGAAAGGTGCGCAATTTTCTTTTCTACTTTTGGCTGAACAACAAACGTTCCTCGGCCTTTTTCACTGCGGACCAAGCCCTGATGCTTGAGGGCTTGCAGCGATTGCCTGGCCGTCATTCGACTGACGCCATATAAACGGCACAGATCTTCTTCCCCTGGCAGCATGTCGCCGGCCTGCAACTCTCCGGACTGAATTTGCTTCACAAGTCTGTCCTGGATCTGAAAATAGAGCGGAATAAAACTGTTTTTGTCGAGTGGTTCAACGTGGCGCGGGCTGCGCATCTTCGCTGAGACGGCCTCGAAAGCCGGCCGCCGCTTTCCCTTTGCTCCGTTTTTTTTCTTGACTCTCATGGCTACTCCACGGCGACGTCGCCGTCCGCGTCTGAAACTTACGCCATCAACATTGCTGCGCGTACCAGTTTCCTTGGTTGCGTTCTTGGTTTTTCTACACTATACATCTATACAGAATGCGCAGATACATCAGAAGGTATCCGATGTTCGGCGAGGTCCGATAAGAATGACAACGCCCTGCGCCGCCTTGAAAAACGCGCTTGTGGTTTCCTGCCAGGCCGCTCCTGGAGATCCGCTGGAAGATGTCGACACGCTTCGACGTATCGCGATGGCTTGCCTTCAGGGAGGGGCAGGCGGCCTTCGACTCAACGGCGGAGACTGTGTTGCTGCGGTTCGACCTGATACGAGCGTCCCAATCATCGGTCTGAAGAAGTCCTATCTCGATGGTCAGCTGCGAATCACCCCGGACTTTGCAGCGGCCGTGGAACTAGCGGATGCCGGCGCAGACATTATCGCGCTCGACTGTACGGATCGAATTTGGACTGCCGGCGAGCCGTGGCAACAGCTGGTCCAGCGTATCCATCAGGAATTGCGTTTGCCGGTGATGGCGGACATCGCAACGATCGAAGACGCACGCGCAGCCGCAGCCGCCGGAGCGGACATGATCGGCACCACGTTGCACGGCTACACCGAGCAGACTGCACATGCTCAAGGTTTCAGTTGGTCTCTTCTGGACGATATGATTCGTGAAACAGGCCGTCCCGTGGTCGCAGAAGGTCGCATCTCCACACCGGACGATGCGAGACGAGCGATCACGGCGGGTGCCTGGTGTGTGGTCGTGGGATCGGCCATCACGCGACCAGGTACGATCACCTCCGATTTCGCTCGCGCTGTGCGGCGATGGCAGAAGTCAGGCTACGCAATTGGCGTCGACATCGGTGGAACCTGGATTAAGGCGGGACTCGTCGATCAAGACGGATGTATTCGTTTTTCCATGCGGGTTCCAACGGGTGCGCGTGGAGGGCGCGAAGCCATCGCCACCGCAACTGCCGATGCAATTGGCGAGGTACTGCGTTTTGCGCGCAAGGAAGGCTTGGAGCCGGTCGGACTAGGACTTGCCAGCGCAGGAGTCATCGACGTTTCCGGCGGGACCGTGTTTGCTGCAACAGAAAATCTTCCGGGTTGGACTGGGTTTGATCTGCGTGCATTCGCGGAGCAACGATTCCAACTTCCCACCTGCGTCGAAAACGATTCCCACGCAGCCGTACTGGCGGATATGCATTTCGGATCCGCTCGCCACCTGCGGAATTTTGTCGCCATTACGATTGGCACTGGCGTCGGCGGAGGCATCGTTGTTGATCGCAAGCTGATACGTGGCCAGCACGGTTTTGCGGGCTCGTTTGGGCATACAACGATTCGACAAAATGGTCGACCCTGCACCTGTGGACGCGCGGGATGCCTGGAAGCGTACGTCTCTGCTTCAGCATTGCTGCGGGAGTTTCGCGATCGGTCCGGCGTTGACGAGGATGGCGAGAAACTCACGGATGCCGACATGGCAATGAAGGTGAGCCGGCTCGCGGATGCCGGCGACCCCATCGCTCGCCAGGCATATTTTGCCATGGCAGGATATCTGGCCGAAGGCATTGCCAGCTTGTTCAATGTGGTCGACCCTGAGGCAGTCATTGTCGCAGGAGGGCTGGTTGAAGGAAAACCGTGGTTCACGGATGAGGTTGAGAAGCGAGTGGCGCAGATGCTGCACTTCGGGGCGCTTCGCAGGCCGCGTGTCCGGCTTGCCGCCGCAGTGAATGAAGCAGGTGTCCTGGGCGCTGCCGTGGCAGTATTCAATGCGCAGTAGCGATGGCGGGCACGTTGTGATTCGCGATCAAACATGAAATTCGGAAGGACTTCGATCCACGTGACATCGTACCTGGTCCTGGGCATCACGTTCGCAATCCTTGCGGGAATCATGAACGGCGTATTTACGCTGCCCATGCGATACATGGGGCGGTGGTCGTGGGAGAACGTGTGGGCTCTATTCATCCTGGTTTCCTGCGTCATCATGCCCATCGTGATTGCCCGCGCCACGGTTCCAGATTTCGCGGGGGTAATCGCGCAAGCGCCCCACCGCGCGGTTACGCTGGCGTGCGTTACAGGATTTGCCTGGGGCTTTGGCGCCATCATGTTCGGCCAGGGGATCAGCGCCGTCGGAATATCGATGGCCAACACGCTGGTGTTCGCGATCAGCGCATCATTTGGATCGTTCGTTCCCATTTTATTGTTAGCGCCCGAACGCCTGCATGAGTCGCAAGGAAAAGCAATCACGCTGGGGGCCTTGATCGGGATTGCTGGTATCGCATGTTGTGGATACGCCGGTTTCCTGAAAGAAAAAAGTCAGAAAGGTGACACAGGTACCGCTCCTCGACAAATGGTGGGTCACGCGCGACCATTTGCGATCGGTCTGTTGCTGTGCGCGGGATCGGGTCTGCTTTCGGCAGTATTTAATATCGGCTACAGTTCTGCGCAACCATTGCTGGCGACGGCAGTTCGCATGGGGCATAGCGCCTTTGCTGGATCGAACTTGATCTGGCTCCTCATGCTTGTCAGCGGAGCCGTGCCGAACTTAGTTTTTTGCGTCTACTTGCTGCAGAAAAATAGAAGCTGGGCAAAATTTCGAAAGCAGGGCGCCGGGCATCTTTACCTGCTGGCGATTCTCATGGGCTTATTGTGGGGCGGAAACACTTTTCTCTATGGATTCGCCTCGCCTGCGCTGGGAAAGCTTGGGCCGGCGATCGGATGGCCGCTGACCTTGATCGCAGGTTTAATCACCGCGAATATTTGCGGCTTTTCGACTGGGGAATGGAAATCCACTCATAGGAAAGAGCAGCGATGGATGGCGGCGGGGCTGATCGTATTATTGGTCGCGATTGTCACGCTGGGTTGGTCCAGCACGCTAGGTTAGTTTTGCGTCATCGCTTTGCCCATTCCGAGGCCAGCGCCGCTCAGCATGAGTGGCGGGTTTGGACTGAGACAAACCAGAAGTGGTAAATTTCCGTTTTGGATTGTTTGTGATTTCGCAGGGATTTTCCCTCTTCAACTACGGAGGTTCAATTGCATCGTCTTCGCCGCCTGATTGTCTGTGTCTTCCTGATTTCAACACTTGTTTCTGCTCATCAACTGCAGGCGGCGTCGCATCGAGAATCGTCGTATGACGTGGTTGTATATGGCGCCACGGCCAGCGGCGCAATGGCGGCCATCGCGGCGGCGCGCGAGGGGATGCATGTCGTGTTGCTGGAACCGGGCAATCATGTGGGAGGAATGTTGACCGGAGGTCTCTCCGCCACAGACGTGGGTAATCCCAATGTAATTGGCGGCGAGGCGTTGGAGTTCTTCGAACGCGTCGGCAGCTACTACGACATGCAGCAATATGGTCAGAAGGTTTCCTGGAGATTTGAGCCCCATGTCGGCGAAGAAATTCTGCGCTCCATGCTGCAGGACGCGAAGGTGGATGTTCGCTTCCATGAACGCATGCGGGAAAAAGATGGAGTGAAAAAATCGGACGGCCGAATTATCAGCCTGACCACCGAAGACGGCGATGTTTGGAAGGGAAAGGTTTTCATCGATGCGACGTATGAAGGCGATCTGATGGCTGCTGCCGGCGTTTCGTTTGCATGGGGAAGAGAAGGCGTCGCGAAATATGGAGAGAGCCTGGCTGGAGTTCGGGCCGAAACCCCAGGCCATCAATTCAAGTTCAAATTGTCCGCGTATGGCGCAGACGGAAAGTTATTACCGGAGATCAGCTCAGTACCGATGGCGCCGCCGGGTACGGGCGATCATGAGGTTCAGGCGTACAATTTTCGACTGATTCTGACGCAAGACCCTGCCAATCTTGTCCCATTTCCGAAGCCAGAGAATTACGACCCGCACGAATACCAACTGCTCGCGAATTACATTCACGGATTTCAGCAACAGTACGGTCGGCCACCGCGGTTGAACGAATTAACGAACCCAGTTGGAATTCCGAATCATAAAGCCGACTTCAACAACAACGGGCCCTTCTCGACTGATTACATTGGCAAAGACTGGACGTTTCCCAACGCGTCCTACGCGCAACGAAAAGCGATCTGGCAAGACCACATCAACTACACACAGGGATTCTTCTACTTCCTGGGACATGATCCCCAGGTTCCAGCGCAATTACGAAAAGAGGTCAACACATGGGGACTCGCGAAAGATGAATTTACGGACACGGATCATTGGCCTTTTCAACTGTACATTCGCGAATCGCGCCGCATGGTTGGTGAATATGTCATGACGCAGAAAGACGTACAGACCGAGCGCACCAAGCTCGATGCGATCGGAATGGGCTCCTATAACATCGACTCCCACAATTTCGAACGTGTCGTTACGTCGGATGGCAGTGTGAAAAACGAAGGAAATACGGAGATCCACGTCCAGCCCTATCAAATCCCCTACGGTATTCTTGTGCCCAACGCACATCAAAGTAGCAATCTACTGGTTCCCGTCTGTGTTTCCGCCAGTCACGTCGCTTATTCCTCATTGAGGCTGGAGCCGCAGTACATGATCATGGGTCAGGCTGCGGGAGTCGCAGCGAGCATGGCAGCACGAACAGATATACCTGTGCAGGATGTTGACATCAACACGCTTCAGGAAAAGCTTCTTCGCCAGGGAGCGATCCTGGACCTGCCTGTTCCTGCGCTGCGAAATGCAATCCCTCAGTAGCCGCTGCCTCTCGCGTCCCTTCTCGCCTTCAGGCGCCCATGGACTCCAGATTTTTCTGTTGACCGGGGCTTGAACGGGGGACTACATTTCCCCTACACTCCCAGACGCGGATTCCCCACTCCGAAAGGGCGCGCTTGAAGGGTCAAGGTCCTTTGAGCGTTCGATGTAGCTACGAATCGATTTCTTCACTCAACAATATGTTCGAATCTGGAAACTCTGGTCAGACTGCGAGATTCATGAGACACGCACTGAAATCAACCTCTATTGTCGCGACGCTTGTCGCCACGCTGGTGCTCTCGATGGCCGCTTCCGCCCGAGCGCAGGAATCCAACCCGGCCGTAGAAAAATTTAAGCAGGATATGAAGTCATCGGTGATGAATGGCAGTCTCACCGTCGCCCAGGTGCAGGAGCTGAAGGAGAATCTGGAAATCCTGAAGAATGCGAAAGCGGAACAGCAACCGGGTGCGCCCATCGATCTGCTGACGCCGTATCATGCCGTCTCCAAAATGAAGGCCACGATGGCGAGTGTCAAGCAGCCGGAGCGTGGGATTCTGATGGAAGACTTGCACGCTGTGATGGCTACTAAAAAGCCTCCGGTTTCTACAGAGCCCGATCCGCCCGGGAAAAAACTTGGGAAAGATATCTTCACCGCTGTCATGCATGGCGAGCCAACGGACGCGCAAGTGGAACAACTGCAGGGAAGTCTCAATTCTTTGCAGGCGCTCAAAGCCAGCAACGACAGGCCGTTGGTGAAACTTCGGACGTTGAACGAGGCAAAGGCACAGATTTCGCAAACCATGAACGCCGGTATATTTCGTGCGCAGGATCGTCAGGTGGTGTTGGATGACTTGAACAATGTCGGACCACAGGGCGGAGGTATGGGTCGAGGCCGATAGCAAAGAAACGGCTGTAAGAATTCCGCCCCCGCCAAATTGGTCGATGACAGCCATACACGCAAGTCGCTTGGCGCCACTGTGCTGGATTGTTTCCGGGCTGGCACTGTTGTGGACGCTTTCGACATTTGCGCAGCATTCTCCCAGTGATGCGCCCGAGCTGTCACTCGAAGATGCAATCCAGATCGCATTGAGCAAAAACAGGCCAGCACAGATCGCCAACCTAGACGTAACGAAATCGCAATGGGAAGTAGCGGAGACCAAGACCAAACGCCTGCCCGTCTTCAGCACAGATCTTCTCGGGACCGTAGACCTAACAAATCCTGTGTTCGTTTTTAAGGAAGGCGTTTTCGGAACCTACAACAATCAGCCGATCCCCTCGCAAGATATCAAGATCAGTCTTTCCAATGGCGTGACTGGATACGCTGTCGCCAGCATGGCGCAACCGCTGACTCAGCTCTATCAAATTCATCTCGCCATTCGAGAGCAGGAATTGTCGACGGATCTCGCCGCACAGAAATATCAGGAGAAGCGGCAATCCCTGGTCGCCGATGTAAAACAGGCCTACTATGCAATTCTTCAGACTGAAAGCTCGCTCGACGCGCAACAGGCTTTGGTAAAGGAATATCAGGAGACCGACAGGGTTGCCACGCAATATCTGGCACAGAAATCAATTCTGAAATCAGAAAGCCTGGATGTAAAGCTGCAGCTCGCTCAAGCGCAGAATCAGATGATCACATTGCAGGATGATCTAGAGATTCAGAAAGAGCATTTGAACGATCTGCTGGCTCGCGATCTGGATACAGCGTTTCGCACGCAGCCTGTTCCCGCCGCAACGCCGGAGGAGATGGACCTGAAGCAGGCGCGCGAGGCCGGGTTGCGGCAGAGGCCAGAAATCAAGGAAGCACAGATTCATGTCGATCAGGCTGGCTATGACCGGCGGTTGGCAAAATCCCAGTATTATCCACAGATCGGTGGAGCGATACGGTACTTCACTCCGATCAATACGCAACTGCTGCCGCAGAATATTTTGAGCGCCGGGTTTGAGATGACCTGGGATCCTTTCGAGTGGGGGGCGCGCAAAGATGTGGTGGAGCAAAAAGATGTTGTGGTGCAACAGAGCAAATACCAGTTGGACCAGACGAGATCACAGGTCCTGCTGGATGTGGACAACACCTTTCGCAAGCTGCGCGAGAGCCGTTCGCTGCTTGTGATTGCGCAGGCGCAGCGTGACGCCGCGAGTGAAAAGCTGCGCGAAGTGAACAACCAGTTCGCACAGTCGGCGGTACTGCTGCGCGATGTGTTGAAACAGGAGGCTGCCGTCGCCAACGCCGATCATGATTATGAGGTGAGTCTGCTGTCTTTCTGGAATGCAAAGGCGGCATTCGAGAAAGCCCTGGGTGAGGAGTGATGCCATGCATTGCGTGACGTTCAGAGCGTGCATCCGGTGCGCCTGGCTCGCAAGCTTGTTGATGATTGCGGGAACCGGGTGCAAGCAGCAACGCGCGGCGGCGCATGGGGCAACCCCCGTGCGCACGACAACTGTCCAGACAATCTCCATCCAGAACGGGGCGACGTATTCGGCCAGCATTGTTCCGTACGCGCAGGTGGACCTGGCATTTCAATCGGGAGGGTACGTCGACAAAATTTATCAGGTGAACAATCCGAGCGGCGGCATGCGCAACGTCGACCAGGGAGACTGGATTGCAAAAGGAACGGTGCTGGCGGTCGTGCGTCAGCAGGATTATCTGGACAAGCTGCAACAGGCGCAAGCGCAGCTGGCGCGTGCACAGGCGGAGCAGGAAAAAGCAAAGCTCAGCTTCGATAGGGTGGCCGCGCTCTATTCTACCCAGAGCGCTACCAAGCCTGACTATGACTCGGCGAAAGCGCAGCTCGAAAGCACGACTGCGTCCGTTTCCGGTGCGCAGGCACAGATCAGTGAAGCGAAAGTCGCGCTGGACGACGCTTCTTTACGTGCGCCATTTTCTGGATGGCTGGTGTCACGAAACGTCGACCTTGGAAGCCTGGTAGGCCCAGCTACAAAGGGATTTACTCTGGCGGATACGCGGACGGTGAAGGCTGTCTTCGGGGTTCCCGACATATTGATGAGCCAGGTCCATCTTGGCCAGCACTTCGTTGTTTCAACCGACGCTTTGTCGCATCCGGTCGAGGGACGCGTGAGTGCAATATCCCCGGCCGCTGACGCGAAGAGCCGCGTGTTTTCCGTAGAGGTCACCCTGCCGAATGCGAAGAACGAATTGAAGTCGGGAATGATTGCTTCGCTTGTTTTGGGCGGACAGAAAATGCCGATGTCCGTGCTGGCCGTGCCTGTTGTCGCAATTGTTCGCGATTCCGAGCGGCCTGATAGTTTTGCTGTGATGACCGTGCAGGGCGATGACGAGGTGAAAACTGCCGAAAGAAAGCCCGTAGAACTGGGCGACATTTATGGAAACATGATTGCGGTCAAGTCCGGTCTGACTCCGGGTGAGAGAGTCATCACCACGGGCGCGACCCTGGTGAAGGCCGGAGACAAGGTGCGCATCGTTCCATAGCTTGCTCGGTCGTAGGGATTTGCCAGCCGAATTGAATTGCCATGAGCCACAAGTCCGAAGCTGAATATATCGCGAACACGCACAACACCGCGCGTTTTTTCGTGGAGCAGCGGCAGCTTTCGCTGGTGATGCTGATCGCGGTCTGCGTCTGGGGTTGGTACGGCTATCAGCACATGGCGAAGCGTAAGGACCCGAGCATTCCCGTCCGCGTGGCTGTAGCATCGACGCCGTGGCCTGGCGCTACCGCGCAACAGGTCGAGCAGCTTGTCACTCGGGCCGTGGAGCAGACGGTAGCTCAGAACAGCTTCATCAAGGCGCCCTCGGCATCGGACTTCGGCATTCGCTCGATCAGTTTTCCCGGGATGTCGTTGGTGTACGTGCAGCTCGACGACAGCGTAACTGACACGAAGAAACAATTCACCGACATCAACCTGAAGTTGAACGCGCTAAACAGCAAGCTGCCGCAAGGTGCCGGTCCGATCCAATTCAACAGCGATTTTGGCGATACTGCCGCGTTGATGTTGACGGTCGCGAGCCCCACGGCGAGCAAGGTTGAAGTTGCATTGCGCGCTGCGTTCATTCAGAGGGCGATCGAACGAACGCGTGCGGGGGAACCGGCGAAATCTCTGCAACCTCGCGTCAGCATCGTGTATGCATTTCCACTGTCGGTTTCCACGTCCATGGTTCGTAAGGCATTCGCATCTGTCATGCAGGGCGCGGGACAGACCCGACTAATCCGTGATCCTCATTATTTTGAAGGCAGCGGTTTTGTTGGAGTGGATGTGACGACGGCGCTGACTGACGATCAATTGCGGTCTCTCGGTGACCGGGTGGCCGAGGAAAAATTTGATCGCAACGAAATCCATCCGGATTCGTGGCCGGCGGCACTGATTCGCAATCCAGCGGACACAGAAGCTCGCCTGGCTGCCGTCGCAGGAGACAAATATTCCTACCGTGAACTGGATGACTATACCGATCTGATCAGCCGAACCCTGCAGGGATCGCCCGAGGTTGCCAAAGTCGATCGGAAAGGAGTTCTACCAGAGCAGATCTACCTGGATTATTCGCAGCAGCGGCTGGCGCAATATGGAATGACGCCTTCAAATTTGAAGGACATTTTAGGTGCCCGAAATATCACCCTGCCAGGGGGGCAACTGGAAGTCGGTTCTAAGAATATCCAGATCGATCCATCCGGAAAATTTACGGATGCGCAGCAAATCGGTGGAGTCATTGTGGGCACATCTTCGTCTTCGTCCACACAGACGCCAGTTTATCTACGGGATCTCGTGGATATTTCGCGTGGATACCAGAGTCCGCCGCGTTATCTGAATTACCTGACGTGGAAAGATTCGGACAGCCACTGGCATCGCAGCCGCGCGGTGACGGTCGCGGTTTATGTCAAGAATGGCGAGCAAATTGGAGCCTTCGGGAAGAGTGTGGATACGAAGCTGGCTGCGGTGAAGCAGTATCTGCCGGAGGACCTGATTATCGCGCGCACGTCGGACCAGCCATTGCAGGTAAAAGAAAACATCAGCCTGTTCATGGATGCGCTGTATGAGGCGATCGCCCTGGTGGTGCTGGTTTCGTGGCTGGGATTCTGGGAGTGGCGCTCCGCACTGCTGATGGCCATTTCAATCCCCATCACCCTGGCCATGACCTTTGGCGTGCTGTACCTGTTGCGGATCGATATTCAACAGGTTTCCGTCGCCACATTGATCATTGCGCTGGGACTGCTGGTCGACGATCCGGTACTTGCGGGCGATTCCATCAAGCGAACGCTGGCGGAAGGTTATCCGAATGTGATCGCCGCCTGGCTTGGTCCGACGAAACTTGCGACCGCCATCATGTATGCGACCGTGACCAACATTGTCGCCTACCTCCCGTTTCTAATGGTGACGGGTAGTACGGGTGAGTTTCTGCACAGCTTGCCCATCGTGATGACAGTTTCCCTGGTGGCTTCTCGGCTGGTATCCATGACCTTCGTTCCGGTGCTGGGATACTACTTTCTCCGCCCGGAAAAGAAGGTGGAGAAATCGTTGGAAGAACGGCGTAATAGCGGCTTCTATGGCTACTACGCGCGGATGGCAAAGTATTCGATCGAACACCGCTGGAAATTTTTTGCCGGGTCTCTGGTGTTCCTTCTCGTGGGAGTGTTGATCTTTTCAAGATTGAAAACTTCGTTCTTCCCTGAAGATGTGCAGTACTGGTCGTACATCGATGTCTGGCTCCCCAATGATTCAAACCTGGGCGCGACAAATGAAGCTGCTCTGAAAGTGGAACAGATTGTGCGACAGCAGGCGAAACAGTTTTCTGATGCGTACGCAAAGAAGCAGGGCAAGCCGGAAGAGTTGCTGCGATATATCACCACATTTGTGGGAGGGGGCGGTCCTCGATTCTGGTTCTCGGCATCTCCCCAGGCGCAACAGTTGAACTATGCGCAGGTGCTGATTGAACTGACGGATAAAGAGGTCACACCGCAGTTCATCAAAACGCTGCAGCCGGTTCTGACTGCTTCTGTGCCGGGGGCGCGGATGGATGCGCGACAGCTGCTGACGAATCCGATCGACTATCCGATTGAAATTCGAATCTCCAGCACAGCGGACCTGAGCGCGGCGCAGGAGCCGGAAGACATCCGCGAACTTCGATCCGTCGCCGACAAGGTGAAGGACATTTTCCGTTCCATTCCGATTGCGGAACGCACGCGCGACGAATGGGAACCCGATAATGCGCAGATCGCGCTCACCATTGATCCTGATCGGGCGAATCTGGCCGGCATCACGAACATGGATGTGGCGAATTCCACCACGGCCGGCATCAGCGGTACCACGGTCAGCGTGCTGCAAGAAGGGCAGAAACAGATTCCTATCGTTGCGCGCTTGCGAATGGACGAGCGCGCGCAGCTTTCTGACATCGAGAATATGTACGTGTATGGCTCGCAGGACAAGAACAAAATTCCGTTGGTCCAGATTTCGAATGTTGATCACGAACTGGTGACGGGACGCATCGTGAGGCTGGAGCAATTTCGCACCATCAACGTGCGCAGCTTCCCGGCAGCAGGCCATCTTAGTTCGGAGGTGATGAGCGCGGCCATGCCGAAGCTGCGGCAGCTTGAGGCCTCTTTACCTCCGGGGTACAGGCTGCAAATCGGCGGAGAATACGACAAGACAAAGAAGGGGTTCAGGAATTTGGCCATGGTGATGATCGTTTCCATCACCGCGGTCTTTATTGCGCTGCTGTTTCAATTCAAGAATGCGATCAAGCCTTTGCTTGTTCTGGCGGCAGCTCCCTATGGGATGATCGGCGCCTTCGCGGCTTTGTGGATTATGCACGAACCTTTCGGGTTTATGGCATTCCTTGGAGTTGCCAGCCTTGTTGGAGTGATCGTGAGTCATTCGATTGTTCTCTTCGACTTCATTGAGGAGCGGCACCTCGCCGGTGATGATTTTGAGCTGGCGTTGATTGACGCCGGGATTCTGCGCCTGCGTCCCGTCCTGATTACCGTATTTGCCACCGTGCTGGCGCTGGTTCCGCTGGCGGCGCACGGCGGCCCGCTATGGAAGCCGCTCTGTTATGCGCAAATCGGCGGACTGTTGGTTGCAACCATCGTGACCAAGCTTCAGGTTCCGGTGATGTACGCCATTTTTGTCCTGGATTTAAAAATCTTGAAGTGGGATACGGGCGAGAAGCCGAATGCCATCGGGTCCGCCATTACGGAAGCGCCCAGAAATCTTTCGACCGGGGGAGTGGAATGAAAGTTGCAATTGCGCTCGCACTCACAGTGCTGATCGTATCGATGCCAGGACAAGGACAGGATCGTCCCAGCGGGTCAGCGGCCACCGCGACCTCAAGCCAGTCGACCATGCTCGAGCAATACGATCAAGCCATCGATGCTGTGGCCGAACGTGCGATGCAGTCGGTGGTGCAGATTGAAGTGACGGGTTTCGGCACCCGCGAGAATGAGGAGGGACAGACGGACGATACCCAGATGCTGGAGCGTCAACGTTCGACAGGCTCGGGGGTGATCGTCGATCCAAATGGATACATTGTGACCAACAACCACGTGGTCCACGGCGCGCTTCGCATTCGAGTGATCCTTGGGCCGACCACTGTCGCAATCAAAATGGGCAGCACCAAGTTCGCGAATCCGCAACGTGTGTACGAGGCGAAGCTGATTGGCACGAATTCCTACTCCGATCTTGCAGTGATCAAGATCGACGCCGCCGACTTACCGTATATTTCGCTGCCGTTGTTGTACCAGGTGCACCTTGGGCAGACAGTGCTGGCGATCGGCGCTCCGCAAGGCCTGGACCACACCGTGACCAAGGGAATCGTGAGCGCCGTTGGGAGACAGCCGGAGGTCGATCGTCCCATGGTGTACGTGCAAACCGATGCCCCAATCAATCCCGGCAATAGCGGTGGCCCGCTAGTGGACCGCGATGGAAATCTGATCGGGATCAATACATTTATTTATTCGACAGGCGGAGGCAGCGAGGGACTTGGATTCGCGATTCCGGAACCGATCGTGCGGTTCGTATACCACGAGCTAAGGGCGCATGGCATAGTTCGCGCCGTGACTATAGGAGCGCATGTGCAGTCGATCACGGCGACACTGGCTTCCGGGTTGAAGCTACCGCAGGACTGGGGTGTCATTGTTACGGATGTCGATGAGGACAGCCCTGCTTCCCACGCTGGACTACTACCTGGAGATATCGTGAAGTCCATCGATTTTCTTCCCGTTGACTCCCTGCCAAAGTACACCGGGTTTCTATATATGCATCAGCGGGGCAAGCCATTGCGCATGGAGGTTCTTCGCAACGGAAAAACAATCGTCTTATCCATGGAGCCGGTCGACGTGCCCCCCGCGATCAACAATTTGTCCGACTTGATCAATCCAAGGCGGGACCTGATCGCATCGCTGGGAATTTTTGTGATCGACATGAATGCATCTCCGCCTGAGAATGGCGTGCGTTCCACGCATGGTGTGATTGTCGCAGGCATCCTGAGCGAACAGCCTGCAACATTGGCGAATCTTGAAGTGGGTGACATCATCAGCTCTGCCAACGGCAAGGCCATTTCCAGCACAGATGAATTTCGACAGGTGCTCGCCAGTTTCAAGCCGGGAGACTCGGTTGTATTGACGGTGGAGCGTCAGTCTGTGATGATCTATGTTCCTTTTGAATTGGAATAGCTGTTCTCGCCCAATGTCCGTACGGAGAAGCACGATCCAGCGTCGTTGAACACCCAGGTTACATAGTGTAGGAATTGTTCCATAGAGGTTGTAAGAAGTGATGTAATGGACCATGCTTCCAGCATCTCTTCGGACCCATTCGCGAACGCTCGCTCTTTTGTTGTGTGTCGCAGCCTCGGTCGGCGCTGCGAGAAGCCTTGAGCAAACGGGGCCGGCGATGACGTCGCCCAGCGCCACAGCGATGTCGGTCCGGCTGCAGGAAATTGCTGCAGCAGGCAAACTCTCCGACCTTCGCTGGCCTAATTTTTCTGACTATCGCGCAGATTTTCTACAGTTGTACCAAGCGTCCAATTTCTCTCTGTTGTGGCTCGGTCCCAACGGTCAACCTACGCCACAGGCATTCTCCGTCATTCAGGCGCTTGAAAGCAGCCGACAAAAAGGATTGATCCCAGACGACTATGATGCTGCGCGCTGGCAGGGTCGCCTCGCGGCGCTGAAAGCCAAAGCAGATCCAACCACCGAAGCCAACTTCGATGCGGCGCTCACCGTGTGCACCATGCGGTATATCTCCGACCTGCATATTGGCCGCGTCAATCCGAAACATTTCAATTTCGGCATTGACATTCAGAACAAGAAATACAATCTTCCGCAATTTATCGGGCAGGATTTGATTCACGCCGCCAATATGCAAGCAATCCTCAACGATGTGGAGCCTTCGTACGCCGGCTACAAGAGAACTGAGGTCGCGCTGCAGCACTATTTGCAACTCGCCGCGAAAGGCGATGGCCCGTTGCTCCCAGAAGTGACAAAGACGATCTCTTCGGGTGACATGTATGCGGGGATTTCGCCGCTTGCGCAGCGATTGGAATTACTCGGCGATCTTCCGCAGACAGCGTCAGTTAACCCCGGCTCGCAGATCTACGCTGGCGCGTTGGTGGATGGAGTAAAGATGTTCCAGGATCGTCATGGCATGGTTGCGGACGGCAAGCTGGGCAAGGAGACCATCCGTCAATTGAACGTGTCGCTATCCTTTCGTGTGCAGCAACTGGATGACGCTTTAGAGCGCTGGCGCTGGCTGCCGCCTTCATTTCCGCAGCCGCCGGTCGTCGTGAATGTGCCGGAGTTTGTCTTGCGAGTATTTACCGCGGATCACAAAGTTGCATTAAAGATGAACGTCGTCGTCGGAAAAGCTGTTCGGCATCAGACGCCCGTGTTTGCGAAGGACATGCAGTATATTGTGTTTCGTCCTTATTGGAATGTTCCGACCAGTATTCTGCGCAGCGAAATTGTTCCTGCGATTGTGAAGAACAGAAATTACATTGCCAACAAGAATTTTGAAGTTGTCACCTACAGCGGCACAGTGGTGACAAGCGGGCCCATCAGCGATGATGTGCTGGCTCAATTACGCGCGGCGAAACTAATGGTGCGGCAGAAGCCTGGTCCGGATAACGCGCTTGGACTGGTGAAGTTCCTATTTCCGAATGAACACAGTGTCTATTTACACAGCACTCCCGCGCAATCACTCTTTTCGCAGTCGAGGCGCGACTTTAGCCACGGATGTATTCGAGTGCAACGCCCTGCTGAACTGGCCGCCTACTTGTTACGCAATCAACCGCCATGGACGCTGGAGAAGGTGCAGGCAGCCATGCAGACTGGGCCCAACAATCAGCAGGTCAACTTGAAGGCGCCGATTCCAGTGCTGATTCTCTACATCACCGCTGTGGTGGAAGAAGACGGTTCCGTGCATTTCTTCAACGACATCTACGGTCACGACAAGTCACTGGAGGCATTGCTGGCCAAAGGGCCGCCATACCCAGGCTAGGGAAACTGCCAGTGTCGCACGGGCCCCACATCCACATGAACGAAGTTGGACTGCGGGTAATAGCCCACTCCGCCGCGATGGAGGGCCAGAGCAGCGTCGCGAACATCGGCCGTCGGGACGCCCGGAATGCGAATGTCGATGGCCTTGGCTTCCATATGTTGGCTGTGCAGCGCGACGCCGTGTCCGTGTTCGCGCAGATAGTTGTTGCTCCACGGAGTTCGATAACCGCAGACGATATCGATTGTTCCGTCCGGATCGCCGAGGCGGGCCATCAAATCGTGCAGCAGGTCGAACTCTCTCAGGTCGTAATCTTTCACATCCCCGGTGCGATGATCGCGGAGAAAGTGATCGAGTTGCTCGACTGCATTCGGCAGGTAGTGATCGCCGACGCGATACACCACGTCGATGTGCTCGCCCGTGTGCAGATGGTAGAGCCGGAGACGATATTGTTCGGGAGATGCGGTTGCATCTCGATCGGCCGCGTGCATCGTGCCCACGAACAGGCCAGCAAAGACGAATGCAACGGCGAAGCGTTTCTTCCAGGGCATGGTTTCTTTATTATATGGGTGTTTTGCGCACCTTCGCCGTTTCTGCAGTCTGCGAATGACGGGTCTGCATCCGAGACTTGCTTGCACACCACCGATCCTGAGCGGGGGATTGTTGTCGCCTGAAATGTGAACGATATGTATCTTGGCTCTGGCCAATCAAGAACCGCTGGGTGAGACTGGAGGAAGGCATGAATGTAACTAGAAAAACTCCGCTGGGCAAGAGAGACGTTCCTAAGAACGTGAATCCTCACCAGTCGGAGTCTGTTCGTTCGGCGGAGAACTCAGATTTTCTCCGCGGCGCTATCAGCATTTTTATTCTCTTCAATATGATCGCGATTCTTAGCTGGGCGATCCCATTGAACCTGACGCCGCTGCCTCAAATCAAAGAGATTGTTCGGCCATATCTGCTATGGACAGGCTTGTTTCAGTCGTGGGATTTCTTTGCTCCGAATCCCCGCCCGGTCAATTCTTACATTCAAGCCGTTGCCGTGACCCAGGATCACCACATGCGTGTGTTTAATTTTCCGCGGATGGAACAACTCAGTTACGCGAAACGATACCGAGAAGAGCGATATCGAAAATTTGCGGAAGTCCTGTGCAATCCACAGTATGATGCGCTATGGCCAGACGTGGCGCGGCATGTCGCTAGATTGCTAAGCAATCCGACAGATCCTTTGCGGATGGTCATCCTGATGAAATTTCAGGCGCCAATCGAGTATGGTGTCACGCCGACCCAGGAGCCTGTGCCCAAGCCGGAATTCTTCTACGAATACTATGTCAGCGGCGAGGATCTGCGATGACCCTGGCGCGATTGCGCGAGGCGTGGGAGCAGTTCTTCTTCGCGCCCACTTCTCCGACGCCGATGGCGGTCTTCCGGATTTTATATGGAACCTGCGTCACGATGACGCTGATCCTGCTGCATTCTGAATGGCTCGATTGGTTCGGCGTTCACAGCTGGGTGACACTCCAGACGATGAGACGAGTGGAGCCCGGAGTTCGGTTGAACCTCTTTACGGTGATGCCGCAGAATGACGCCTGGATTGCTGCGTTCTTCTGGATTTTCCTGGGCTTCGCCGTGCTGCTTACGATTGGACTGTGGACTCGCCTAAGCAGCATCGTTGTGTTCGCCTGCCTCGCTTCCATTCAGCAGAGAAATCTCTACATCCTGCATGGCGGCGATGTGTTTCTGCGAGTCACGGGGTTCTTTCTGATGTTTGCTCCGGCGGGAGCTGCACTGTCAATTGATCGCATCATACGCGTTCGCAGGAAGCTGGAGGGCGCGGAGATTAAGCCCCGAGCTCCGTGGGCGCAGCGCATGATTCAGTTTGAACTCGCGCTCCTGTATTTTGCTTCGTTCTTATGGAAGATCAAGGGCGCGCCGTGGCTGAACGGCACCGCACTCTTCTATGTGTTCCACATTCAAGCAATCCAGCGATTTCCGTTGCCGGGTTGGGCCCAGCAGCTTTGGATTTTAAAACTGGCGACCTGGTACACCCTGGTCCTTGAGTTCAGTCTCGGCGTGTTGATCTGGTTTCGTCCGTTTCGTTACCCGCTGCTGTTGCTTGGGTTGCTATTTCATTTGACGATCGAATATTCGCTGAATATCCCGATGTTTGAGTGGGACGTTCTGACCGCCTATGTATTGTTTATCGATCCAGCGGATTTGCAGCGTATGGGTTGTGCGGCTCGCGAATGTTTGCCTCGACGCAACCGACAGAAAGTGTCAGCATAAACGGTCGCCGCCTTCTGAAACATAGAAAACCCTTGGCGGCGGTGATTCGATCGGTTTACGTCAGCGTAGAATTTCCGGCTTGGCGCACCATCTCCACCAGCACCTTGCGTGTCTCTTGAGCGGTCATAACTTCGCGCGGAAAGTTGATGCGCGTGCCTTTCATGCCTTCCGCTGTCTTGAGTCTCAGAGAGAATCCCAGCCGATCCACGGATGTCATGGTCGCTTCTGAGGCTTCCAGGTTCGCGTGGGTTCGCGCCAGCAAAATCATCGAGTCTACGTGATCGGCATTCATGTGACTCAAGATGCCGGCCGACGCTCCCGCCAATGGATCGGGCGATGCGTGTTCGTATTCCGCCGCTTCCACCCAACCCATCACGCCGAAGCCGCCCACGTAGTAGACGTCGATTGGCTGTAGCCGAAAGAAATTAAAGTCGGCGAAGTCGACCCAGTAGTGGCTGTTCGGATGGCGCGCCAGGTATTGTTCGCGTGCGCCCGCGATGTCTTCCTGCTGCACGAGTTCGACATTCCCCATGAGCGTCGCCCGCGCCGCGCCGAGTGGATCTCCGTCCGCTCCGGTCTGCTCCACAAATAAACTGGCTCGCGAGTCGGCTTTCAAATTCTGAGTATGCATCGCCATATTGCTGATCAGGAAAATCGGTCGCCCCGCGGTATCAAGCGCGTACGGCATCAGCGACCCAAACGGAAATCCCACATGCTTGCGGGAGAGTGTTGAAAGCGTCGCGATCGAAGTCAGCGACAGCAGCGTGCGCACCCGCTCGGCATAAGTCGGCTCGGGGAGCTGCGGGCCGGCGGGAGAGGTGGAAGCGTGCTGGCGCGGTGCTGCGGTTTCGGAAGACGGCATAGAACCCTCAGCTTTCAGGGTACGCTGTCACCCACAATACATTCAACGACACCTGCGGGGACGCCGATGCGGAGAAGACTCCTTCGGGTGTATTTCGCGCAAGAACTACCGAGTCATCGCAAAGTGCACTTCCTCTTCAATAGCGGCAATCTGCAACTGGGGTTGATGCGCTCGCTGCAGAGCTGCGTTCACTTGAGCCAGGTCGCTCGCCTTGAAGTGCTGCCATGCTGCAATCTGCGTGTTCGCCGCCGTCTTCATCTGATTGAAAATGACAATCGCTTGCGCCGGAGCCGGTCGGTCACCGCTCTCGACGACGCGCAGAGCGACCCCAAGGCCTGAGTTTGCATCGGCCAATCCAATTTGCTTGGCCGACGCATTGGAATTCTCACCCTCACCATTTTTTATACTCTCCAATTTTGCAAGAGCGCTGCGCAGTTCGCGCTGGAGGTCCGCGGGATTGTTACTCGATTGCAGCTTGTTCAGTTGAGTTTCGACGCTCTCCAGCTCGGCCATTGCTTTGCGGCTTGCGAGCGTCTCATGATAGATCGATCCGCCAAGCGCGAATTGCTGATCGAGCACTTGCGTCGTAGCCGAACTACGAGGGTCCATCGTCACCAGCAAGGGCCGCTCCATCGAAATGCCATCGACAGTCAGGCGAAGTGTGTAAGTACCGGGAGGTACGCGAGGCCCGGGCGGAATGCTGGAAGCGTCAATATCGTCGCCTTCCACGTCTGTTCCGGAGCCGCCGGAAGAAAGATCCCAGATAAATCGATGCTCTCCAGGACTGGTCTTCAGCGTTTGTGGCTTAGGAAACCATCGCTCGGCAATTGGAAGCAGCGGCCGTCTGATCTTCGGCTTGTCGGCGCTGGAGAAGTGGCGCAGGAGATGACCTTTCTCATCCAGAACCTTCAATGTTACGTTGCTGGCTTCGCTGCCAAGGTAATAGTCGACAATGGCGCCATCGGGTGGATTGTTTGCCTGCGGCTCCTCGGGAGGTAGAGGTGTTCCCAGAAAAGCATCATTGTCCACGCGGACTGTCATCGGCGGCGTAAATAGATATGGCTTGGTCGCGTTGACCGCGGCAGCCTGACGTAGGGGCGCAATATCATCCAGAATCCAGAAGGAACGGCCGTGGGTCGCTATGACCAGATCGCTGCCGTGAATCGTCATGTCGCGCACGGACGTGACCGGAAGATTCAGCTGCAGTGACTGCCAATGATCGCCAGCGTCAAAAGAAACATAAATGCCGAACTCGGTGCCGGCAAATAGCAGATTGCGCTGTTTCGGGTCCTCGCGAACTGCTCGCAGAAAATTCGGCGGCGCGATGCCATCGACCGCGAGCTTCCAGCTTTGTCCATAGTCATGGGTGATGTAGAGATACGGCTTTCGATCGCCCAGGCGGTGCCTGTCGACTGCCGCGTAAGCCGTGGCAGGATCAAAATGCGAGGCTTCGATCAGCGAAATTTTACTCCACGAAGATAGGCCTGGAGGTGTCACATCGAGCCAGGTTTTCCCGCCATCGGTCGTGACATGAATCCGCCCGGTATCGCTGCCTGCCCAGATTTCATCAGCCTTCAGCGGCGACGGCGCAATGGTGAAGACAACTCCATAGCCGCGCTGCTCGGCGTTTTCTGTAGTCAGTTTGCCAGCTTCGCTTATGCCGTTTACGGCTCCGGTCAGATCGGGGCTGATCTGCTGCCAGTGCAGGCCGCCGTCAACAGTTTTCATCACATACTGCGTTCCCAGGTAAAGTGAGCGCTTGTCCGCGGGCGAAAAGACGAGTACCGGCGTCCACGCATCTCGATACTTCCTCTTGTTGGCAGCTTTGTAAAATCCGCCGAGCGGCCACGGAGTGATGGTCTGGCCAAAGGAAGTCCTTCGGTCGAATCGCTCCACGTCCCCATAGGTGTCGCTCGCATAGATGATGTTTTCATCCCTCGGATCGATCGCAAGATAGCCGCTCTCACTGCCGCCGGGCAAAAACCAGTCACGCATATCGATATGTCCGTGGTCGGTGCGACTGGCAATGGCGATGGAGCCACTGTCTTGCTGCGCGCCGTAGACATAGTAGGGAAACTTGTCATCCGTAGTGACGTGATACATCTGCGCGGTCGGCTGGTTATACCACGTGCTCCAGGTCTTGCCACGATCCAGGCTTAGCGACGCACCTTGATCGACGCCAAGCATCAGGTCGTCGGAGTTCTTGGGATCGACCCAGATCTGGTGATAATCGTCGCCTCCAGGTGCTCCACGCACAATCTCGATCGTTTTGCCGCCATCGTTCGTTCGGTAAAGAGCCACGTTGGGAATATACAGAACGTCCGCGTTGCTCGGATCAATCGCGAGCGAGCTGAAATACCAGGCGCGGCTGGTCAGGCGCGAGTCGGTGTTCACCAGCGTCCAGGTTTCGCCGCCATCATCCGAACGGTAGAGGCCTGAGTGGCCGGGGCAAACAATGGTTGCGTACACGCGCTCGCCGTCCTCGCTCACAGCGATACCAGTGCGTCCCCATTTTCCGTCCGGCAAGCCGTGACCTGTCAGTTGCGTCCATGTTGCGCCGCCGTCGGTGGTGCGATAGAGACCATTGCCGGGTCCTTCGACTGGCGGATACGTGCTCCATGGAGGACGATGCGCATTCCACGTAGCCGCAAAGAGGATGTTCGGCTTGGCGTGCGCCATGGCAATATCGGCGATGCCGACATCGGGTCCCTTGTCGAGTATCCGTTGCCAGTGTTGTCCGCCATCGGTTGACTTATAGACTCCGCGCTCATCGCTTGGCCCGTAGGCATGGCCGAGGACGCCGACGTAAACCGTATTGGCATTATTGGGGTCGACCAACACTCGGCTGATCTGCTGTGAGTCGCTCAGTCCAACATGTTTCCAAGTCGATCCACCATCATCGCTGCGATAGACCCCGTCGCCTGATGCAAGGTCAGAGCGGATGTCCGACTCGCCCGTGCCGACATAGATTATGTTTGGATCGGAATCTGCGACCGCAATCGAGCCGATAGAAGCGACGGGAGCATGATCGAAAACAGGATGCCAAACGGTCCCGGCGTCCGTGGTCTTCCATACTCCACCATCCACGCCACCAAGAAAGAACTTCCGATGGCTTCCGGGCACACCGCTCACAGCAACAACGCGGCCTGCGCGAAACGGTCCGATGAGTCTCCATTGCAAACCGCTGTAGATAGCCGGCGGCAATGACTGCGCAGCGACCAGCTGGGCAGCTGTCAGAGCGAAGAGAAGTGCGGCACAAGTGACAAAAGACGTGGAAAGGAAGCGAAGGACAGATCGAGAGATATTCATCACTTCTCAGATTGTGACGGTCAAAGGGCCGGACGATCAAGCGAGAACAAGAAATGCAGCCAAAATCGAACTCAATGACGGAAAATCTACAATGACTACAGCAGGGAAGGGTCGAATCGACTATTCTGACGGATTGATAGATGTCGCTCGAAAGTCCGGGTGCCGCAGCACTTCCGGCGTTTGCAGTTTCCGCTGATTTTCACGCAACACACTGAAGGGATGGAAATGACGCAAAGATACTCTGCCTCTCGCTATTTGTTCGCCATCTTGTTATTGACCGCCTTTTTGTCTCCTGGCGCCGCTTGTTTGGCGGAGAAACACAAACACTCCATGCCGGATATGCATTGGCGCATGATCGGCCCGTTTCGTGGAGGTCGTACTCGTGCCGCTGCCGGTGTTCCTGATCAGCCGAATGTCTTCTACGTCGGCCAAGTGGATGGCGGTGTTTGGAAATCGACAGATTACGGACGCACCTGGAATCCTATTTTCGACGGACAGGATACGCAGTCGATCGGCGCAATTGCGGTGGCTCCCTCTGATAGCAATGTGGTCTACGTGGCCAGTGGGGAGGGTCTGCATCGGCCCGACCTTTCTGTCGGAGATGGCATCTATCGCTCCGCCGATGCCGGAAAGACGTGGACACATCTTGGCCTGCGCGAGGGTCAGCAAATTCCCGCGATTGCCGTCGATCCGAACAATGCGAATACCGTATTCGCTGCGGTGCTCGGACATCCCTATGGTCCCAATGCGCAGCGCGGAATCTTCCGCTCGACCGATGGCGGCAAAACCTGGGACAAGGTGCTGTACAAGGATGAAAACACCGGCGGCTCCGACGTTGTAATCGATCCGAAGAATCCGCAGATAGTGTACGCATCGCTGTGGGATGAACGATTGGGGCCATGGGAAGACGACAATGCTTACGCGACCACGAACGGCGGCCTCTTTAAGTCGACCGATGGTGGAACCACGTGGAAGCAACTGACAAATGGTTTGCCGAAGGATTTGGTGCAGATCAACGTCGCAGTTGCGGCGAGCAATCCGCAGAGGTTGTATGCAACGTTGTCGACCACGAAAGAAAGCAACGGATACGCCACCGATAAAGGGCTAGGCGTCTACCGTTCTGACGATGCCGGCATGACCTGGCGAAAGATCACCGACGATCCGCGTCCAGCGATGAAAATTGGTGGCGGGGATCTGCCCGTGCCAGTAGTCGATCCGCAAAATCCCGATATCGTCTATAGCACCAGCATCGTTACCTGCCGTTCAGACGATGGAGGCAAAACCTGGATTAGCCTGCGTGGCGCGCCCGGCGGTGACGATTATCAAAACATGTGGATTAATCCGCGTAACCCGAAAATCATACTTCTGGTCAGCGATCAAGGCGCGATTGTGAGTGTGAATGGCGGCGAAAGCTGGAGCTCCTGGTATAACCAACCCACTGCGCAGCTCTATCATGTCGCCGCGACCTACAGCTTTCCGTATCAGGTGTGCGCCGGCCAGCAGGAGAGTGGTTCTGTCTGCACGCTAACGCGCGGCAACGATGGCGAAATCACGTTCCGCGATTGGCATCCTGCAGGCATTATCGAGTACGGATATGCCGCACCTGATCCACTGCATCCTGACATTGTGTATGGCGCGGGACGAACGGAAGTTTCGCGATACGACATGGTGACCGGCCAGGTACAGAATGTCACCCCGCTGCCGATGAAGAAAAAGAGTTTTCGCGCCGACCGAACGGAGCCGATTGAATTTTCTCCGGTAGATCCGCACACGCTGTACTACGCGGCGAATCATCTATTCGTGACCACCGACGGTGGCCAATCCTGGAAGATGATCAGCCCGGACCTAAGCCAGGAGAAGACTGGCCAGCCACCTTCGGTGCCGCCGCTCACCGCGAAACAGCAGGACGAACGCCGCGGCGTCATCTACTCCATCGCTGCCTCCTATAAAACAACGCAGACAATCTGGGCCGGAACCGACGATGGTCTGATGTGGATTACGCGCGATGGTGGTGCGAACTGGAAGAACATCACGCCGGCGAGCGTTGCACCCTGGAGCAAGATTGCGCAGGTCGACGCATCGCGCTTCGATGACGATTCCGCCTACATTGCTGTGAATCGCTTTCGAGTGGATGATTTGCATCCGTATGCTTTTCGCACTCGCGACGGCGGAAAAACCTGGGTCTCGATCAGCGCTGGGCTTCCCGATGACGCGCCGGTCAACGCAGTGCGATCCGATCCGGAGCAGCCTGGATTGCTGTACGCGGCGACAGAAAAATCCGTGTGGGTCTCCTTCGACGACGGCGATCATTGGCGGCCGTTGAATTACAACCTGCCGCACACTTCCATGCGCGACTTGCTGGTAAAGGATGACGATCTAATTGTCGCGACCCACGGCCGTTCCTTCTGGATTCTCGATGATGTGAGCCCGCTGCGCCAGCTCACAGCCGACGCAGACAAGAAAGTACCGATGTTGCTGCCACCCGCTCCAGCATGGCGTGTGCGTCGTGACACTAACACCGACACACCTTTGCCTCCGGGCGAACCTGCCGGCGAAAACCCGCCCGACGGCGCAATTCTTGACTACGACCTGGCGAAGACTGCCCACACCGTGACCCTCGAAATTCTGGACAGGAGTGGAAATGTTCTCCGCAAATACAGCAGCGGCGATCCCGTGGTTCCGACGCCGGAAGAGCTGCGCACGGAATTGATTCCTGCATATTGGCCAAAGATGCATGGGCCGTTGCCGACTGCTGTCGGAATGCATCGCTGGGTCTGGGATTTACGCTCCACCGCCCCAACAGCGACCAACTACTCCTATCCAATCTCAGCGGTACCGCATCGCACCCCGCTGGAACCGCAAGGGCCTTTGGTTGTGCCTGGAACGTATACCGTTCGTTTGACTGTCGATGGCAAAAGCGAGACTCAGTCCGTGCTGGTGAAGATGGATCCACGTGTCCACATGTCACAGGCAGAGTTAGAAGCTTTGCACACAGCACAGGTAACGATGGCGTCTTCGTTGGACGCGCTCGCCAAGGCCGATCTGCAGGCGCATTCAGTCATGGAACAAGTCGCTGCCGTGCAGGATCCGGCGCTGGCCAAACAACTGGCGACATCGAATACTGCGCTGAAAACAATCCTCGATGGCACGGGACCCAATGTGGCCGCCGGCAAACACCGGCTGCCTGGGATCGATGAAGTGACGGCGGAGGCAACGCTTCTCTATGGCGAGCTGGAACAGGCGGATGCGAATCCGACGGCTGCGTTGCTGGCCGCCGCGGCGCATGTACAAAAGGAAGGCACAGAAGTGCTTCCCGGATGGGAGCAGTTCAAGCAGACGGAATTGCCGCAGATGAATCAGCAGATCAGGAATGCTCATCATCCTGCGATCGATCCTGACCGCAAGCCCACGGACATGCCGCAGCAAGGAGATGAGGATTGAGGATTCGCCTACGCTTCGCTGTCGGAGGATGAATTTCTGCAAGGCTTCCCGCAACTTCGGGACGCTTCACACGTCCATAGGAGCAAGGTCGCGGGCGATCCCGGTTCGGGAAGGATCGGCCTCCGGCGAGTCTGTGCAGGTAAACCTTAGCGAGGTCGAGCATGAGGTCCAATAGTCTACCTTCCACCCGCTTTTGCGGTAAGTGCGTTCGTATCGCGTCTGTTTGTCTTGCCTTGGGGTTGGCTTGTGGGGCAGCTTCGGCGGGCGCACAGTCAACCACGCCAGTTGGACCCCAGGCAGACGCCAGCAGCATGTCCGGCGAGGACATGAGCCACATGGCCGGCCACATGCATTTCACATCCCTGCGACCCATGCAGCCGGGCGATCAACAGAAAGCCGACGCGGTAGTGGCAGCCGCCAAGAAGGCAATGGAGCCCTATCGCGACTATCACAAGGCCCTGGCCGACGGTTATCGAATTTTCCTGCCCAATGTCCCGCAGGCCATCTATCATTTTTCCCGGCGCGATTATGCGATTGCGGCGCGATGGCAATTCAACCCAGCCTATCCCACGTCATTGCTGTACAAGAAAACGCCGGGCGGCGGTTACGAGCTCGTAGGGGTGATGTATACCGATCGAGTCGACGCCACCGAGGATGAGTTGAATGACAGGATTCCGTTAAGCATCGCGCGCTGGCACCAGCACGTAAATTTCTGCAGGGCGCCACGTCCGGAGAAAACTGCTTACCTCGGGCCAGACGCCAAGTTCGGTCTGCGCGGCTCCATCACTACGGAAGCGGCATGCGATGCCGCCGGCGGAGTCTTCTATCCGCACGTTTTCGGATGGATGGTGCACGTGTATCCGTATGAAAAAGATCCCAAGGAAATCTGGTCAACCAACGATGACCACGGACACGATAATATGGATCGCTCCGCGATGCCGGGCATGCAGATGCAGTGACTTCCCACCAATCTGCTGACCGGCGCTTTGTCCGATGGTTTCTCGCTCACCTATAATCCCCACATGCGTCCAAGCAACGCAGTCAGCCTGCGCGGCCCTGTCAGCAAGTGTGCCCATACCAGACAACGCGAGGCCATTCCGTCGTGAGCCGCATGGAAAAATTCTGGCGGCGCGTCACAGATGGCATGGAACTTTCGCAGCTTTGGAGTCAATTCCGAGTTGAAGCTCGTTCCAGTTACCGTCTTTATTCGCACGACGTGGACTCCAGCCGAACGCCGGGTACCGGAAAAGGGAAGCATTTTCTCAATTTGGGAGTCCAGTTTTTCTGGGCCATCATTGAGAAACTCAGCCCCGCGCGCCGCGTGCTCCTTCTGATCGCGCTTGCGCTTCTTGTTTTCAACGGCGGCATTTCCTGGCAGAGTCCGCACGGTCAGCTGAAGGTCTTTGAGTTGGACGGAGCCGAGTGGGCGGCTCTGGTTTTATTGTTGCTGGTGATTCTTGAAGTGGCGGATCGAGTGGTGATGAAGCGGGATCTGCAGATCGCCAAGGAAATTCAGGAGTGGTTGCTGCCTGCAAATCCGCCCGTTGTATCTGGTCTTGAGATTGCTTTTGCCACACGCGCCGCCAATACTGTTGCCGGCGACTATTACGACGTCTTTCCGCGGCCGTCGAGCTTGCCGGACGAAACCTTCCTAATCGCAGTTGCCGATGTCGCCGGGAAAAGCATTCCTGCAGGCCTATTGATGGCGACCTTCCAGGCCAGTCTGAAAACCCTTGCTGGAACGTCAGCCTCGTTGACGGAGCTGGTCGGTCGCATGAACGCCTACGCCTGCAGCAATAGCCAGAATGGCCGTCGATTCACCACAACTTTTATTGCGGAGTACCATTCCGCTGATCGGAGTCTGATCTACGTGAACGCCGGACACAATCCTCCGATCCTTCGTCGCAATACAGGAGCGTTGGAGCGACTGAATGACGGTGGGATTCCGATTGGAATTCTGGCGGACGCTCCCTATCAATCTGGAACAATCGCGTTGCAAAGCGGCGATTGGCTGGTGATTTTTACCGATGGTGTTCCCGAGGCAGAGAACGCGGTCGCGGAAGAGTATGGCGAAGCGCGCCTGCTGAACATCCTGTACGCGAATTCGACGTTGACGCCGGCGCTATTGTTAGACGTCACCATGCGCGATCTGGATCGATTCGTCGGCGACGCGCCGCAGCATGACGACGTCACCCTGGTCCTGCTGAAAGCCAGCTGAACAGCAACTCCACCAAATCTGAACGGCCGAAATTTCTCCAGACAACGCTTCGCACCTATAGCAGTTCCGGCTCGGTAATCGTCGCCTGCAACAGGCTCAGGTCGTCCAGCGTGCCGGCAAATTGGATGCTGGGCAGATCGTCGACGACCCGTCGCAATGCCTGTTCCCATCGTGCATGAATCAAGTCCAAATCCGCATCGTGCGCGGCGAATCTCCGATACTGATCGAAGCAAAGGCTATCGTTTTGATACTGGAGCAGCTCGATTGGCGGACCGACGGTCACATTGGACCGCATGGTCGCATCGAAGGACAGCATGGCGTATTTTGATGCTGCATCCAGCGTCGTTGTTCTGAAATCGATTCCTCGGTCGAGGATCGGGCGACCATACTTTACCTCGCCAATCTGCAGATAGGGCGAATCTTCGGTCACGCAAATCGGATTGCCTTGCGGATAGATCAGGTATAGATCGGCGGCCTCGCCTTTAATCTGGCCGCCCAACAGCAAGTGGATGTTGAAGTTGTACTCGTCTTTGGCAAGGGCCTCGCGATCCAGATCGGAAATCGTACGGACACAGGCTCCGACGGCACGTGCAGCCTCATACATGTTGTGGGCGGTCGCGAGGCCTCTGCCGTGCTTAAATTCTTCGCGCAGCAGCGTGATCACGGACTGCGTAATCGAAAGGCTTCCGCTGGTCAGGATGACAAACGCGCGCTCGCCGGGCTCGGTGAAAGTATGCATCTTGCGGCAGACATTCACCTGGTCGTAACCCGCATTGGTGCGTGAGTCGGAGGCCATCACCAGCCCGTCCCGCGTCTTGATGCCGAGGCAATATGTCATTCACCCTCTCGCTTTTTTTGAGGTCACTTCAATTTGGCGCTTGCGAAAAACGTTGACCTGTTCAATTCTTAACACATCAATTGCAACGCTGCGGTTTGAGGCGGCAGCCTCGATTTGGCCACAAAACGGTACGGAACACCAGACCCCTACGAGTAGAACTGGGAACACGATTCAATCAGGAGCCTGGATGCTCATTCGTTTAGGTTACGATCTTCGTTTCGAATTACCCGCCCCTACCGCGATGGTAGCGCTGCTGCACGTGCATCCGTCGCGCGACCGCGACTTGCGGGAGCCGGACGCCCTCCAGACCGAGCCCAAACTTCCCGTCGCCGAATACATTGACAGCTTTGGCAATCGCTGTAGCCGCATCTTTGCGCCCGCCGGCGCCTTGCGCCTGCATGGGTCCACGTTGATAGTCGGCGTTGATGAGCCGGATGAAATGGACCCGTCCGCCGAAGAGATGCCGGTGCAGGATTTGCCGCATGAGGTGCTGAAATTTTTGCTGAACAGTCGATACTGCGAAGTGGATCGCTTATCCGCGATTGCGTTGGATCTGTTTGGCGGAATGCCACGCGGCATGGCGCGGGTTCAAGCCATCGTCTCCTACGTCCATCGAATCATCCAGTTCAATTACATGGCGGCGCGGTCGACCAAGACAGCCTTGGACGTTTTTACGGAGCGCATTGGCGTTTGCCGCGATTTTCAGCATCTGGCCATTACGTTGTGCCGCGCGTTGAACATTCCGGCACGCTACGCGACCGGATATCTGGGTGATTTCGGCATAGTCGTCGCGCCTTCTCCCATGGATTTCAGCGCATGGTTTGAGGTCTATCTCAGCGGTCGATGGTGGACCATGGATGCGCGTCACAATTGTCAGCGACTGGGACGAGTGCTGATGGCAACGGGCCGCGATGCTTCTGATGTCGCCTTGACAACCTCTTTCGGAGTCGCGAATCTGACCCACTTCGCCGTGGTATCAGACTGGTTGGATGAGCGGGCGAAATCTGGAATTGCAGGGGCGCATGTTTCGATTGAATCAGGAGTGGGCCAATGACGCTTCCTGCAAACGAGCTTCCCAACGCGGCCGTCGAAGCCGTCTCTACCGCACCTAACGGGAACAGAAAATCCGCGCCCGTCGATGTCACCAATCGATATCTGCGAAGTTATTTTCTCGATCACGCCTACGATGAAATGTTCGATTCGGAGGGGAAGGTTCGTCCGCACTATCGGCTTCTGCTCGACACATTCAGCAGTCTGCCGGAGAGAGAGCTGGCGCGACGCAAGCATTCTGCCGACATTTCTTTTCGCACCCAGGGCATCACCTTCACGGTGTATGGAAATCAGGAAGGCACCGAGCGCATCTTTCCGTATGACATGTTGCCCCGCATTATTACCGGTGCTGAATGGGATCGCATCGAGCGTGGCCTGATTCAACGCATCACCGCGTTGAACCTGTTTCTTGGCGACGTTTACAACGATGGAAAAATTCTGCGCGACGGTTTTGTCCCGCGCGAAATTGTTTATAGTTGTCCGCACTTTCGTCGCGAAATGCGCGGCCTGCAGGTTCCGCGCAATGTCTACATCGCGGTTACGGGGACTGACCTGCTGCGCCTGAACGACGGCAATTTCGTTGTGCTGGAAGACAATCTGCGCGTTCCCAGCGGCGTCAGCTACATGCTGACCAGTCGTCGCGTCATGAAGCGCGCATTCCCGCAGACCTTCCGCAGCTACGGCGTGCGGCCGATTGAACACTATCCGCAGGTGTTGCTCAGTGCGCTGCGATCGCTCGCGCCCGAAGGCCGACCTGAGCCGACGATTGTGCTGCTGACCCCCGGCGTCTACAACTCCGCCTATTTTGAGCACACGTATTTGGCTCGTCAGATGGGAATCGAATTGGTCGAAGGCCGCGATCTCGTCATTCACGACAACATCGTCTACATGCGTACGACGGCAGGGTTGAAGCGCGTCGACGTCATATATCGCCGCGTCGATGATGACTTCATCGATCCGTTAGCGTTCCGTGCAGATTCCATCCTGGGGGTGGCGGGCCTTTTCAACGCCTATCGCGCGGGAAATGTCACACTCGCCAATGCCTTTGGCACAGGACTCGCCGATGATAAGGCGCTCTACGCCTATGTGCCCGCGATCATTCGCTATTACCTGAAAGAAGACCCCATCCTACCCAATGTGGAAACCTTTCTGATGACTGATCCCACGCAGCGACAGCACGCATTTGCGAATCTCGAGAACCTGGTCGTGAAAGCGGTCGGCGAATCGGGCGGCTACGGCATGCTGATCGGCCCACACAGCACAAAAGAACAACAGGCTGAATTTCGCGACAGAATTGAGGCGAATCCGCGCAATTATATTGCGCAACCAACGCTGAATTTTTCGCGGTCGCCCTGCCTGATGGGAGATGTTGACGATCCCAGCATTGAACCGCGGCATGTGGACCTGCGACCCTACATTCTGTACGGTGACAAGGTCACGGTTGTCCCGGGTGGGTTGACGCGTGTGGCCCTACGAAAAGGTTCGCTGGTTGTGAATTCATCGCAAGGCGGCGGCAGCAAAGATACCTGGGTGTTGCACGCGTAATCGAATCGAATCTGGTCGACCCATGGAGGCGTATGCTCTCGCGAGTGGCAGACAGTCTTTACTGGATGAGTCGCTATCTGGAACGCGCCGAGCACACGGTGCGCATGCTCGATGTAAATTTCAGTATGACTCTCGATCCTTCCAGCACCAGCGAAGAAGGGCGATGGAAGCGTGTTCTGGCGGCACTCGGAAACCCAGCAGGCCTGGAGTGGAACGGTGACTTTTATGCGCTCGCACATGCGCTTGCTTTCGATCGCGAAAGTCGCGCGTCCATCACAGGATGTATTGCCGCAGCTCGGGAAAATGCGCGCCAGGTGCGCGAAGAAATCACATCGGAACAATGGCAGCAGTTGAATCGCATGTACCACCGCGTCACCGACGAAGTGCCGGAGAAAGGCGATCGACTGGATGAGTTTCCGGCGGCGACGCTCAACGAGCTTCACCTGTTTCAAGGCGCAACGGATACATCCATGAGCCATGGTGAAGGCTGGCATTTTATCCAAATCGGCCGGGCCATTGAGCGGGCTACGGCAATCGCAACTTTAATTGGAGTGTTTGAGTGGGACGCGTCGGAAAGTATTTCTGAAGGCGCAGGCAGTCAGCAGTTTTTAGAGTGGATTGGACTGCTGCGATGCTGCACCGCTTTCGAATCCTATTGCAACGTGTATACGGCGGACCTGACCCAGCCGCAGATTCTCCAATTTCTTTTACTCAACAAGGAGTTTCCGCATTCGGTCCGCTACTCGATTGATCAGCTGCGATGGGCGCTGATGGCGTTGCAGGAGGGAAGCGGGCGCCTGGTCGCGGAAGAACTGAGTCGCGTGGCCGGCCGATTGCAAGCGTCGCTGAATTTCTGCGAGATTTCTGAAGTGATGGCTCAGGGAGTCGGGCCCTATGTGCAAAATGTTTCGCAGCAATGTCGTCACATTCATTCGTTAATTTACCGAGATTACATTCACTACAAAGTACACGTGGCGCTATCGCAGTAGAGCTGCTGACGAATCGGCAACACCACAGTCGGAAGGAGAGTTACCTCAATGAAGTTTTACTCCGTGCGCCATCTGACCAAGTTCGTCTATTCGCACTGCGTCAGCGAGAGTGTCATGGAAACGCGAATGCACCCGCGCTCCGATTCCAACCAGCGTTGCCTTTCATTTTCGCTTTCGGTCAGCCCGCGATGCCGCGTGTTTTCTTACCGGGACCATCTTGGCAACCAGATCCAACATTTCGATATTCCCGCCGAGCATAATCAGTTGGTCATCATCGCGGAATCCCTGGTGGAACAGCATTCGCTGGCGGAGCTTCCCAATTCTCTCGTGCCGTCCTCATGGGCGGACCTGGACGCCCTGGTCAGTTATGGTGATTATTGGGAGATGCTTCTGCCCAGCGAGTTTGCAAAGCCCACGCCGATGCTGCAAGCGCTCGCCGCCAAGCTGAATGTGACCCGGCGCGACGATCCGCTGGTACTGGTTCGAGAGCTGAATCAAAGTTTGTTTGAGTACATTCAATATGTCCCGCGTTCGACGCGCGTGGACTCGCCGATCGACGAAGCGATTGAATCTCGCGAGGGTGTTTGCCAGGATTTTGCCCACACCATGATTGCGTTGCTGCGATATGTTGGTATCCCGTGCCGTTATGTCAGCGGATATTTGTATCAGAGTGCGCGGGAACATGACCGATCCTCCAATGACGCCACCCACGCGTGGGTCGAGGCTTTTCTGCCACATCTCGGCTGGGTTGGTTTCGATCCAACGAATAATCTGCTGGCGCGCGAGCGACACATTCGGACCGCCATCGGTCGAGATTACGCGGACGTTCCTCCGACCCACGGAATCTTTCGTGGTCGATCGGCAAGCGAATTATATGTTGCGGTGAAAGTAGAGTCGTTCGATGAGGCGCCAGCCCTCGATCGCGATATGCCTACGCCTGAAGATTGGTCGGTGATGGTGGAAAAGGCGCAGGAGCCGCCGCCACCAGCCTCGCCATTGCTCGAGATTCAGCAGATGCAACAGCAGCAGTGAAATGACGAATTCCGAAAGGAATAGCCCATGACAATCATAAGGAAAACGAGTGTGATTGCGATCGCGATTCTGTCCCTCGGCGCAACGGCGAGCGCGACCGACGTGACCCTTCGTCTAAAGGGTTCGCAAGCGATGTCTCGTGCCACAGTGCAGTATGAATGCGATGCTCAGGGCGTAAAAATGGGACTTCCCGCAGGGATATTTTCGGTCGAATATCTGAACGGCGCTGGAAATAGTCTGGCGATTCTTCCTGTCAATGGCGAATCGTTAGTGTTTGCGAATATCTTTTCTGGTTCCGGAGCGCGTTACGCTGCTAAGCAATACATCTGGTGGGATGCTGCTGGCAGATCTGTCAGCTTTTCGTCCGATTCGCTGGCCGGCAAGATGCGATCCGCATGTCATCGCGTGGTTTCCAAATAACCGAAGTTGAAAAGGTTCTCAGCGAATGGCGACGGCATGCATGTAGTGCAGCCAGTTTTGCGGAAACCATCCCGGTTGCTGCGGCTGGTTCTGATGGTCAGAAATTTCGCACTCCATATGCACTGGGTTTGGAATGGGTGAGGCGAACATGAAGTCGAGCCAATCGCTGTCTCCGTCCAATCCGTTACTGTGCCGCGATTCGCGGACTTTTGCCAGCCACTGATCGATCAGCACTCCTTCTAACTTCTGTTCCATTTCCTGCTGCGCGGAAAGCACCTTGGTCATGGCAGACGCGGGCGCCATTTCTCCCGTCAGAAATTGAAAAGACAGAAGAGAAGGCAACGCGAATGTCCGCTGTAAAAGCAAGTCACGCGCGGCGTCGATAAGAGTGCGGTTCACCTTGGCTGTTTCGACGGCATCTGTTGGAATCGTGGTTTCCACTTCAGGAGCCGGCAACGCATCTTGTAGCAGCTCTGGATAACGAAGCGGCTGGATGTCGGCGAGGATCCGTTCCAGCGCGGCCGCAAAGATTGGATGATGTGGCAATTCCTGCTTCGCCTTTGTTGATCCGCTGAGCGCCAGATGCATCTGCTCCGCAGGCGCGGCAGCCGGTTTGAAAAGTAGATAGCAGGCTGCTGCGGAAACCGTCATCAATAACACGCTTAGCCCGGAGTAGGCCGGCTTCGGCTTTCCGTCCGGCGTTGCGCCTCCAGGCGCCAGCAATCCAAGCCGCTTGGGCTTGGCAGTTTCGCGCTTTAAATACTTCAGGCAGTCGAGCCAACTTTCCACATCCGGGCTGTGCGATGCCAGCGCGTCTAACAATTCAGGAACATAGTCGCGCACATAGCGCCCCACTAACTCCAGTCCTTCTGGCGAAAAGGGATCCAGATCCGCCTGGCTGTCGAAGTCGGGGATTTTTTCGCGCACAAGATTGGCTAGTGTTGGACCGCTGAGCGGTTGGCCGGTAAAACATTGCGCAATCAGTTCTCGCGCAGCCAGAAACAATGCGCACTTCCCGGCTTCAGAATGTCCCTTCAGACGGTACGCTTCAATGCCAATCGCCCAGCCACTTCGATTCTGAGCGATCTCGGAAATCATCGGCAATGACGCTTCTGTATCGGACTTTAGCAGCAGAACCGTGAGCCGCTCCAGAATTGCGGAAGTGTCTTCAGGCTCCAGGTTGCTGCCGCGCCAGAAGGGAAGCACGTGAAATAGCGTGATCGATTCGTTGCCGCCAAAATCTGCGAACAGCTTCTGTTGCGCGTCCTGCAGGTTCTCAATCTTCTGCTGCTCCAACAGCACGACCCAGAAAATACGATTCAGAAAGGGCGTGGCCTCAAGTGAAACTTCCAGCTGACGTCGCGCTGTGCGAATCCAATCCTGATCCTCCGACAGGCAAACGATTAGCGTGCGGAATTCCTGTAGGCGATAATTCTTCGGCACATAGCCACCGCGGATTAATTCCGACAGCAACTTCGCCGAGCGCAGTTCATGAACGGCGACGGGAATGGTGTGCTGCATCTCTTCGGCTTCATTGATATGCGCGAAGTAAAAGGCACGGCGCTCGTCTTCGCTGATCCAGCGAACGACCTGCTCTTTCAATTGCTCCGCTCCTGAACCGCAGAGCAGCACTAATGTAGGCTGTAGGATCAATTTTATTCTCCAGCCCGCATATATTGCGGCACGCCAAGCGATCGTAGATAGGACATCATTTCCACGCGTACCTCGGATAACTGTCGTTCATATTCTCCAAGATCGCGAAATTCATTACGCGGGTAAAAACGTTCCACTTGATCGTGAATGTATTGCGCCCAGCCCTGGTTTCCTCCCAGTTCCAAAATCATTTTGTCGCGCTTTCTCTCGATGATCTCCTGGAAGTCGGGATCGATCATTCGCATGCGAGCATGTAAGTGGCGCTCCACGGGATCGGCAATTTGCGTTCGCAGCGGCTTGCCGTTGAATTCCAGGTCTTGCCCGAAGTCGCGAAGCAGGCCAAGAATGGTCGCCAGCCCAAACCACTTGCATTGTTCCTCGGTCTCATCGTCTCCGGCAATGCTGCGCCGCTTGTGCGTCGGAAGATCGAGAAACATTTTTTCTACGGGATCTTTTCTCTTGGCTTCGTACGCTTGCCGCATCAGTTGGACCTCATGAATGTCCGCCAGACCGAAGCGCCCAATGACGCGCATGAAAGACAGCACAGAGTCGTCCACCGAATCGCTGATGTTGCATAACGGCGAAGATTCCGATCCCTTCCACTCGTCGAACACCTGCTGCAATTGCTTGCGCAACTCCGGATCACGCGGCGCGAACAGGTTATTGGTGGTGGCCTGGTGCCGGCGCGGCCCGTTTTGAAGATTTAGGTTCGCCCATGCCTGCATCATGCCGTTATGCAGCAGTCCGTCATCCAGTAATTGCGAGCGCGTAATCTGTTCGGAGACGTATTGCGATGTTTCCTGATATAGCTTGTCGATATAGTTGTCGCCTTGAAATTTCCAGGCGTCATCCACCACATCCTGAAGGGCAAATTTCGCGCGATACCGCTGCAATAAACCCACCCTGTCCAGCTGGAACTGGTCGCTGGGGATATTGGCTGTGCCAATGCCTGTGTTCGAAAAGTTCACAGTCCGCGACGTTGCACGGCGATTAGAAAGAAATTGCTCCGCTTTGCCTTGCAGTTCCTTCGTAATAAATTCCGAATTCGCGATGAGCGCTCCGAGTGCGGCCGCTTCGTCACTAAAGCGCGCGCGCAGCTTGCCCACCAGGGCACGTATTTGTCCGCGAAGTTCGCGGGCAATTTGCGACTGCGCCGCCTGTGGAAGCTCTTCGCGAAATCCAGCCATGCGCTCGCTGGCTGACTTGCCTCCGAGGAACCTCTCTTCGCGGTAGGTCTTTAAGACTTCGGCTTCCGTCAATGTCGCGGGCACCACCGCAACTGTGTCGAGTACCTGCTGTAACTGGATCAAAACCGTCTTGCAGATCTCGAATTGGCTGGCCAGAACGCCTCGGTCGAGTGCAGTCTGACGCTTGCGTTCGCCTAGAATCTCTCGCTCTATAGTTTCGACGATCGAGCTGATTTCGGCAGTCGCTTGCTGCACGACGCGCGGTCGAATGTTCATCCAGATTTCGTATTCCTTGGTGATATTGTCGGTCGTTTGCCGCTGACCTCCGCCTTCGCCATGGAGAAACACTTCCGTGTGCATCAGGCTTTCAATTTGGCGAAGCGCTGCCAGCGATTCAAGATTGCGCAGTTCAGAAATTCGGGTGCCGCTCAGAACATCTTTGGCGCGCGCATCACATCCCGACTGAATCGGCGCAAAGATATCTTCCAGCAATTCGCGCCCAATGTGCAGCACATATTTTTCGACGTAGCGGGCTTTCGGCAAAGGTATTGAGAACGAACCAAAGGACGCATAGCTGAGGCGCGCGTTGGTGACGTGGTAGTCGACGATGTGCTCTTGAATCTGAGGAATTGCAACCGCGGAAAAAAGGAACTCCGCCGTCCGCTGATACAGGTCCTCTGACGAAGACAACTGCCTGCCAATTTCATCCGTGCCGCCCAGCATGAAACACATGTCGAACGGGCTGGGGCAAATGGGAATTTCACCCGACACCTGGTCGGCGGGAGAGGCAAGCGTGGTTTGTGAGAAAGAGTCGGCCATGTAGTAGTTCAGTTCCTGCAAGGCCGCATAACCGTTCGCTTCTAAGGTCGCGTACTGTGCGCTCTGACCCAGCTGGCGAAAGGTCGATGGAAGAAACAACATGCCAAATCGAACGGTCTCGTAATTGTGCCTGGTGAACAGGTGGTTCACCAGAAAGGCGATGTCCAAAAACATGCCGGTACCGGTGCCGCCGCACACTGAACTAATAATGAAGACGCGGGTCTGGGCTCCGTCAACGACATTAGCAAACTCACCGCTGACTTCCGCATGGTTCAGCGTGTGCATGGCTCGCTCAATATGTGCCGCAATATCCTGGCCTCGCCAGAAGTAAGCGACGTGACCTACCAATCTCCTCATCCCCGCGCCGGTGGCGACAGAAAACGCGGGAAGATCGTCGGGCAGCCAGCGAAACTGGTTCCGCTTGCGGAATTGCATCACATTCGCCGACGTGATGACCGGATTCCCGAGATGCAGGAACTCGTGATTCTCGAGGAACGGATCAGAGCTATCAGTTCTCTGGTTGGTGGTATCGATTCCCAGGATCTGAATGTACTTCTGTTCCTTGTCGTAATACTTGCCGTAGTGAGTCTTAAACTTTCGCAGCAAGTCTATTCCGGTTCCACCAAGGCCGATGAGCAATGTACGGTGAAGCATGGCGCACCTTCTGTTCGTTGATCTAGCTGTACAGCACGTTAATCTGTATGGTCCCGTCTTCCGTTGCAAAGACTGGAACGTGGATGGACCTTAAGTCGATCTCTGCCGACTTTTGGACCTGGGGAGCAGGGGCATGGGCTGCGCGTGGACGAACTACGATGGTCCATCTGCCACGCCTGCGCGTACTTTGGAGCGAGAGCAATTCTCTCGATTGAGGGCCGGCAATCACAGCCCGGCTTGGTCCGGCATTGTTGCCGATCTGCCCTTCAGAAACATGCAGCATGCGCGTGCGCAGTTGCGCCGGCAGCCGCAATCGTAAAACCTGAGTGCCGTTCTGCCGAACTATCAAATCGGCCTGTAACGGGCGCGGCCAGAAACTCCACACAGCGGTACCGAATGCGCAAAGGAACAACAGGATCGCCGCCGCCCACGGCCATTTATTTTGAATCAACTCGCCCACTGTCATCTGCCGCGTGACTATACGCAGCGCGCCGCGGCGAGTGACTACCGCCGTGCCGTCATTCCACGTCGCGATGTAGTCAATCACATGCACCTGTCCCGGGTCACCTTCCAACATCATCTTGAATCGCGAACTCTGTCCCGGCGAAACTTCAAGACTGCCCGGCATACGATCTGCGGACCCATCCGCCAACGCCTCTGGTGCGAAGTGAAGTTTCACCTCACCGACCGGCAGCATTGATTGAATGACGAGCTTCTTCTGAAACCAATCGCGCGGCAATGGATCGAAAACTCCGGCCGACACCTGCTGCGGAATCGCAACCGGCATCACGACCGCCGTCAGGTCTCCAAGGTAGGTCTCCACCTCGCCGTATGGAGAATCCAAATATGCGCGGGCGCGAAAGGCTCCGGCACTGCGAGCTTGCAATTCGCCGGCGAACCGGCTGGGATCGGCCTGCTGGCTTAGCGGCACGATTTCAGTGTCGCGGCCAGCCAGTTCCAGGTGAGCGCTTGCACTTTGCAAAAAGAACGCGCTCTTTACCGGGCCATGAGAGCTGGTAAGGGATAGCGTGATCGGGCGCGGCGCATCTGTTAACAACCCGGAAGGGAATTCTCCATCCGCCGACAACCGCAGCGGTTCCTGAACGCACAGAAATTCGAGGCCATGACCGGACCACGAAAGCTTTGTGTTTCCCGCCGCTGCGTCTTCTTCAGCCACGGCTACGTGCGCCGAGCGATACAGCATGTGTCCCTGCAGTTGCAGCGAATCTGCATGCTCACCCGTAAACACGACAACGACTCGGTCAGGCGTCCCGGTCCATGTCAGGTTCTGCGCAGACGAACTGCGAACGTATACCGGTAGCGCCGCGGTACGCGCCGCGACGCGTAGAAATGCTTCTGGAAGATCGGACGCCGATGCAGCCTGAATGGAAAATCCATTCGATGTGCGCGCCAGGCGATCGAGAAAGTCCAGGTCAAGGTCATTCCCCAGGCCAATGGTGTAGATCTTCAGGCGCCATGCGTTCTGGCTCGCAATGGACAACGCTTGCGAGCGATCCTCATCGGCAAGGTGATTCGCCGGATCGCTGCGACCATCCGTCAGCAGTACCAGGGAAATGTCGTTATCCTGAAAGACCGAGGCAGGCTGCCCCACCAGATAGTCTTCTACCGAGCTAAGAACCGGCGCGAAGGCAGTGTGGGCATCGGAGGACCCAATCTTGTCCAGCAAGGAAAAGTCGAAACGGCTTCGCTCAATGGGCTTCTGCAGCCAACGAGCACTGTCGCCGAAAGCGATTACACCAACTTGGTCGTTTGGATTTTCTGTCGCCGCCAACAGCCCCGCAGCTTCCACTCGGAGCCTATCAGGGTCGCTTCGCAGCATACTGCCTGATTGGTCGAGTGCAATAATGATGGTCCGCTGCTTTTGTGTAGCCCAGGCATGGGGCACAAGCAAGAACGGCATCAAAACAAGCGCGACAAAAGATAACTCGATCGTACGGCTTCGCATGGGGGATTTGAAGGTCCGTTGAACAAGAGTTCGGGTTAAGTTAAAAGGTTCGTTGAGTATAGCA
>JBARFA010000106.1:0-50837 GCA_049796755.1 Acidobacteriaceae bacterium | reverse complement strand
ACGTAAAGAATCTTGACCTGGCCGACCAGGGAAAACGCCGCATTGAATGGGCCAACCAATCGATGCCTGTCCTGCAGATCATCCGCAAGGAATTCATCAAGAACCAGCCCCTGAAGGGGATGCGCGTCTCCGCGTGCCTGCACGTGACCAGCGAGACCGCGAATCTGATGATCACACTGCGTGACGGCGGCGCCGACATTGCACTGTGCGCCTCCAATCCGCTGTCGACCCAGGATGAAGTGGCGGCATCGTTGGCCCGCGATTATGGCATTTCCACCTACGCCATCAAGGGCGAAGACAACGACAGCTACTATTCCCACATCATGGCCGCGATCGACCACAAGCCGCATCTGACGATGGATGATGGATGCGACCTGGTTTCGATTCTGCATACCAAGCGTAAGGATGTGCTGGAGGGCGTGCTGGCCGGTACCGAGGAAACCACGACCGGCGTGATTCGCCTGCGCGCCATGGCGAAAGACAAGGTGCTGAAGTATCCAGTGGTCGCCGTGAATGACGCGCTGACCAAGCACATGTTCGACAATCGCTATGGAACCGGCCAATCCACACTGGATGGCGTCATCCGCTGCACCAACGTATTGCTGGCAGGCTCCCGTTTTGTAGTGGCCGGCTATGGCTGGTGCGGGCGTGGACTTGCCTCTCGCGCCCGCGGCATGGGTGCGGATGTCATCGTGACCGAAGTCGATCCGCTTCGCGCCATTGAAGCGGCGATGGATGGACATCGCGTGATGAGCATGACGGAGGCAGCCAAGATCGGCGACGTATTCGTCACGGTGACGGGAAACAAGAGCGTGCTGCGTCAGGAGCACTTTGAACTGATGAAGAATGGCGCCATCATCGCTAACTCCGGCCACTTCAATGTCGAAATTGATATTCCGGCGCTGGAACGTCTCTCCTCTTCGCAGCGCCCGACTCGGGAGTTCGTGGAAGAGTACACGATGAAGGACGGCCGGCACATCTTCCTGCTGGGAGAAGGCCGCCTGATTAACCTCGCGGCCGCGGAAGGTCATCCGGCGTCGGTGATGGATATGAGCTTCGCCAACCAGGCCTTGTCCGCCGAGTACCTGGTGGAGAACTATAAGAAACTGCAGCCCACGGTGTTCGCGGTTCCTGTGGAACTGGATAGCCGTGTGGCAAGACTGAAGTTGGAAGCGATGGGCTGCAAGATCGACAAGCTGACTCCAGAGCAGGAAGAATACCTGGCCGGCTGGTCCGAAGGAACCTAAACAGTTCTTCGGCGCTCCCTTCCATCAGGGTCTTCAGCAACATCGATCCAGGTACAAAGGCCTTCATTCTCTGCGGAGAATGAAGGCCTTTTTCATGTTGCCGGAAAATCTAAGGGCGAGGCTGAAATGAAGCGCAGTCTTTTGCTCGAAGAAGCTACATCGCTGGATCGTTTGTGACCAGCACGGTGTACGTATTTGTTCCTGGAACGGGCGGGTTTGGAGGGGGAACAACTCCCGCCGCCCCGTTCGGAAAATCCAGGAAGAAGAGAGAATAAATCTTTCCGGCTGCAGGCGAGAACGGCTGGATCGCTAGCACCTTGTTCGGATTTCCAGCAGGCGTAACCTGCACTTCCAAAGTACCCGGCGACAATGACAGGTAGGGATTTGTCACCTGCTGATAAGTCATGTTGCCGACGACAGGTGTACCACCGGGAGCGGCTCCAACCGCTGTGATGTACACATCCACGGCGCCAGCCCTGACGGAGGTATCCACCACGCGCAGACTGTAGCTCCCGCTCGCGGGAGCTGTATTGTCATCCGTGAGCACCTGAAATTCAATCGCGGGTGCGGGCGACTCCACCACAATGGTGTAGGGCGTGCTCTTGATGAACGATTGGGTCGTAGAAACAAGATTGTTACCCGGAGTCGTATACGCAATAAGCGCCTGACCGGTCCCAGAACCGAGCGGCCGGTAATTTCCGGACATATCGATCGTTGAATATTGCCCCTGCTGTTGCACCCCTTCGGTCCCAAAAGGAAGTCCTGAAACAAGGGCGGTTTGACCTGCCACGACAGTAAAGCCCGATAGGCCCTGAGACGCATTCACGACGCGCACGTAGCTATTACCATTGACACCGCAGCCAAGCAGAGTCAGGGACACAGCCAGGGAGAGAATTCCGCACAAACCACGCCACTTTGAATACATCATCAATCTACTCCTCCGAAAAAGGCCTTGAATCCATTGGCCGTTGCATCTCAAATATGTCGCGAGCCACCGTGAGAACCGGAAGAATCCAGCCAGTCGTTCTCATTTCGCTTGGCCCAGCAGGGCTCATTGCTTCCGATAGATGCCGATTGCTACAACGAGTTTGCCGTTTCTTGGCGAGTTTTTCAATCGGATAATCACAAATGTCTATAATCCGTCACTTTGTCGTGGTGCGGCCCGGATGACGGAAGTTCATCAGGAATGCCAGTGTGCTCCGCAAAACCTGTGGAGGCAAGTACCGGCGCGACGTCTGGATTGTCTGAAATCAGCTGAAAACATGCCCCCAGAAATCTCCTGGAAGCGAAGGGGGACAGCCGCAAAAAATCGATGCAATCGACCCGCGTGCAACGGTGTTCCTTTGACTATACGCGAGCCTCCGCAACCGCCGCATCTGTCTTTCGCTCCGCCTTGGCGGATGGGTCACGAAGACCGACGCGTTCGACGGCTTCTGCCAGGGTCACGCAAATGGAATTGCCCTCGTCGCCGGTGATGACCTTGGCGGCTTTTTCAAGATCCCCGGAGTAATTCCAAAGCCCAATGACGATGTCGAGGTTTGACTGGCGAGCCCGCAATGCCTCGTACAGGGTTCGAGCATAGGACATGGCGTAGGGGGGCAAAGCAGACAGGCAAACCACGTCGGGTTGGACGTCAAATGCATCGGCAATCGCGTCGTCAGCATTCTCCAGCGGAATTGTTTTCGCGGAGTGGCCTGCGCGACGCAGCAATTGCGACAGCATCATTGCGACGATCTCGTCCGAATCATCCCGGACCGCCACGCAGGCGACACGCTTCACTCTGCCGGAGGGAGGCGCCGGTTGCTTATCCGCGCTCATAGGAGGGCTAACGTTCGGGACGGTTTCAATGGGGGGATTGGCGGGTTGCGGCTCATCGCTTCTCAGTCCTAGCTCTTCGACCTGCTCCTGCGCGGTTTCCGTGATGAAGTTCACGGTTTCCTGATCGAGCGCGTTGCGGTGCCGATCCTGCTCGAACAGCCCGAGTGCTGGCACAACCACCTGTTCATATACGGCGGGAACAGAGTTGTCTCTAACGTAGGAGTCCAGGACCTGGCCAGCCTCTTGCGCGTCGCTGGCCAGCAGTCGCTGGTAGTAATGCGCCTCGGGACGCATCACCGGCTGGTCGCCGAGCAGAACTGTCAGGAATTTCAGAGTCGGAACGTGAGACCCGACGACCACGAGGCAGACTGTGAGAGGCACAGACAGAATCAAGCCGATCGGACCCCAGATCAAGGTCCAGAAAACGGCGGCGACAAGAACCGCCAGCGGGGACAACCCTGTCTGCTTGCCGTACACGTGCGGTTCAATAAAGTTCGCAGTCGTGACTTCCATGCCGAAAAAAATCGCCATGATCAGCAGTGTCGGCGTCCATGCAGTGTAGACAGCAATCGAAAATACCGTGGGCAGAAAGGCCGCCGTGGGCGCGCCAACATAGGGAATAAATCGCAGAATTCCGGCCAGCGCTCCCCACAGCAGGGCGTGCGGCAGCGCAAGAAAATACAAAGCGACAAAGATCAGCGTTCCGTAGCAGGTGTTCACCAGAAGCTGCAAGGCCAGATATCGGCTGACTCGATGGCCGGCTTCGTCCATTGCCTGGGTCATCAGGTTCAAATGTCCGCGCCCCGTCAGGCGGATCAGGCGATTTCTCAAGTCCTCCCGCTGCAGCAGCATAAAAAAGGTGAAGACGACCACAAGGAATACCGAGACCATCGATCCCAGGACTCCGTGAATGGTATCGAGCCGGTCCGACTTGCCCACTTCCTGCACAGCAATCGGGTGGTCGGCCGAGGCTCCCAGCTGTTTCTTCACATGCTCTGAATGATCGACAACGACTCCCAGGTTCAGAGTGCTGATCTCCTGGCCAAGACGATCGACTTCCTGTTCTGCCCTTGAGAAGCTCGTTGACTTCGTCGGCTTCAGTGTTTCCAACTTACGATTAATGTTGTAGGTAAAGTCGGCCATATGGTCAGTTACAGAGACCAATTGATTGAATACCGTCCAGCCAATGGTGCCGACCGCAATTGCAGCCGCCAGAATGACCACGATCACGGCCAGCAGGCGCGGCAGGTGAATACGTTCCAGCAGCGTAACCAGCGGAGACAACAAGAAGGAAAACAGAATCGCAAGTGCCAGCGGAACGACGACGGTCTTTGCAAGATATAGAACAGCAATTGCAGCCAGCGAAAAGATGAGGATGAAGAGATAGGTCAGCTCTCGGGATTTCGGCGACCGGCTCATAGGGAAACCAGCATGAAACACGACTGGGTGTCACTTGTCGCAATGGTTCGCATTTGTACGCCAGCGGAGAAGATCTGCTGTGAATTTTCGGATTGGCTCATTGAATGTCCTCGCCGCGTACCTTGCCTACACGAATGCCCCGCCCAGGAAAGCCACAGATGATCGAACGTCGGATACTTTGGGAGCACTCCACCAGCCAGCAGAACCAAGAGTCTGTATCTTCGATTCAATCCATCGTTCGAAGGTTTCTCCGAGCACCTTCTTCGGTCGCGATTGAAGCCACCGCGAAACGCAGCGCCGGACATGCCGGTGGATACAAATCCACTATCGCCGACACCCAGGTCGCCGGAACCGCCCGCCTGCGACGAGAAAGTTTCTCGCTATTCTGGTCGATGAATTCTGCATGAAATCTCTAGCCGAATCCTGGATAACCCGCCAAATCCGCGGGGATTTGTGAGTCTTTATTGGGTAAGATCGCGTCATAGCTGAATAGCATGCGACCGCAAGGTCAGCAATCTGGATGCAGGAGAGAACCATTGAAGTCAGGAAAGTCCGAGTCTATCCGCCCACTTTTTTGTTCGATCGTGGCAGCCGCCGCACTGGTCGCCGCGTTGCCCGCCGTTGCCCAGAGTTTCCATAATGCACCCGCTTCGTCGGCCACATTGAAAAACCCAGACACAGGAAAACAGAATGCTGCCGCGGGCCAGAAGCTGTACCAGGAACGCTGTGCCTCCTGCCACGGCGCCACTGCCCAGGGAACCGGCATCATCCCTTCGCTGGCCAGCGGAGCAACGCAGACCGCCAAGCCGGGAGAGATTTTCTGGTTCATCACGCATGGCGATATAGCGAATGGGATGCCCGCATGGGAAAGTTTGCCCGCGCAGCAGCGCTGGCAGATCGTGACCTACCTGAAATACCTAAGCACCCCGGGCGCCACGCAATTAACCGCGGCAAGTAACGGCGCGACCGAAGCGACGGCGACGTTGCAGGCTCCGCCGCCGAAGCCTCCCTTCACCGACTTTCGATATGAGAAGCCGGGGACGATTCGCAAAATCACCGTGAAGGATCTTCCCCCTCCCTATGCCACACATTCCGCCGGCAATGGCCCGACAATTGTTCCCCGTCCGGAAGGCGTTTGGCCGCAGGCTCCCAAGGACTTCAAGGTGGGACTGTACGCGACCGGACTCGACAATCCGCGCCTGATCCGCACTGCTCCCAACGGAGACTTCTTTGTCGCGGAAACAGATAAAGGCCAAATCATGATCTTCCGCGGAATTACAGCGGATGGAAAACCAAGGACGACCAGCATCTTCGCAAGCGGGTTGAACGAACCATTCGGCATTGCGTTCTATCCACCAGGGCCGAATCCGAAATGGTTGTACATCGGGAACACGAATGCCGTAGTGCGCTTCCCGTATAAGAACGGAGACTTGGCCGCGACCGGGCCGGCGCAACACATTGCGAATCTGCCCGCCAACGGCAGAGGACATACGACGCGCGACATCCGTTTCTCGCCGGATGGCAAAACGATGTTCGTTTCCGTCGGTTCGGGTTCGAACGTCAATGATCCAGATACGCGCCCGGAAGAAAAAGATCGCGCCGATATATTGGCATTCAATCCTGACGGTACCCACATGCGTATCTACGCCTATGGAATTCGCAATCCGGTAGGGCTGGCGATCGATCCGAAGACGGGCGAGTTGTGGTGCAGCGTGAATGAACGCGACGCGCTGGGCGATAATCTTGTGCCGGACTACATCACCCACGTTCAGAAAGGCGGCTTTTATGGCTGGCCGTGGTGGTATATCGGCGGACACCAGGACCCCAGGCTCGCAGGCAAGCATCCGGAGTTGAAAGACAAGGCCATCGTTCCGGATGTATTGTTGCAGCCTCATAACGCATCGCTGGAAATGACGTTTTACGAAGGCAAGCAGTTCCCTAAGGAATACGACGGCGATATTTTCGCCGCCGAACATGGCTCGTGGAACCGGGCGATCCGCGCCGGCTATGAAGTGATTCGGGTTCCGCTGCACCAGACCGGCCACGCTACCGGAGAATACGAAGATTTCCTGACCGGCTTCGTGCTACCGGATGGAAACGCGTGGGGACGCCCTGTCGGGGTAACGGTGGCGCATGATGGATCGTTGCTGGTCACTGACGATGGATCAAATTCCATCTGGCGCATTACCTACACCGGAAAGTAGTGCCGACTCGAAGAACGATAGATTTCTTCATTTCCCGAAGACACCGCAACCTGCCGTCACCGTGCTGCCGATTCCATCCTGAATCGAGTACGGTGGCGTCGGGGCGCGCGTCCGTCCGCCCTGGCGAACAGCTGCTTCAGTCGGGTCGTGGGTGGTGTCCTAGTTTGGATGAGGGATTCGCTGCCGATAGGGACGGTGCTCGCCAAAGATCCAGCATCGCACCCGAGAGGTTCTGGCGTAGGGGCGGAACGGGGATATCCGCCAGATATCCACCGCAGTCAGACAGACGACGCTCAAAACCGCGGCGATGAAGGAGGCGAGCAGACCCCAAAAAGTCTTCATCAACCACCTCCTGCCCATATTCTAAGCCGCATACGCTGACTCGAACGAAATCGAATTAGGACACCACCGCATTTCCTGACGCCTCTTGGAAGTTTCTAAATTTCCATTAGAATGCCTACATGCGTCTCCCTGTTGGGTGTGCTGAAGATTTTCAGGAGGATCTCTGAGATGAAGCCGATTCTTTTTCGCGGTGCCAGCGTGTGGGACGGTAGCGGTGCGCCGGCCTTTCCGGCCGATGTTTTGGTGGAAGGCGACAGGATTAAAAGCATCGCGCGTGTGCCGGAAAAACTCAGCGCCGATGGCGCCACGGTGATTGAGGCACGCGGAAGAACGCTGATGCCCGGCCTCGTCGAAGGTCATGCGCATATTTCATTCGGCGGCGCGGTCAATGATTCCGACCTGGGCAACATTCCTCCCGAAGAGCATGTCCTGCTGACGGTGCGCAACGCCAAGACGCTGCTCGACCACGGTTTTACCAGCGCGTACAGCGCCGCGACGTCAAAGCTGCGTCTCGACGTTGTCATTCGCAACGCAGTGAACGCTGGAGAATTTCCTGGACCACGCATCCGCGCCGCAAGCCCGGAAATCACCGTGACCGGCGGCCTGGGCGATGAACGCAAAGCGCATATGTATTACGAGAGCTTCGGCTTGATCGCCGACGGGCCGGAAGAAATTCGCAAGGCGGTTCGCCTGTGCTGCCGCGAAGGCGTGGACAACGTCAAGCTGAACATCTCCGGAGACGACCTGAGCCCGGCGGCTCACGGCGGACTCACCGTGATGCGCGAAGACGAAATTCAAATGGCCGTCAGTGTTGCTCGCGACTTTGGCAAGAAGGTCAATTGTCATGCGCGGGCTGCGGAATCGGTGAAGCGAGCGGTTCGCTGCGGCATCGACGTGATCTACCACTGTGAGTCTGCCGATGAAGAAGCGCTCGACATGCTGGAATCCGTAAAGGATAAGATTTTTGTCGGACCGGCCATCGGCATTATTTACAGCACATTGTATGAAGGCGAACCCTGGGGATTCATGCGCGACTCCAAGGTGGGCCGCATGATGCAGCGCACCATCGACTCCACGGCAGCCGTCTACACGGAGCTTCGCAAACGCGGCGTGCGCATTCTGATTGGCGGAGATTACGGATTTGCCCAGTCCCCGCAAGGTGACAACGCGCGCGACCTGAAACATTTTGTCGACCTGCTCGGCTTCTCCCCGAACGAAGCCCTGCAGTGCGGCACCCGCGTCGGTGGCCAGGTGATGGGAATGGGGAACGAGCTCGGCCAGGTGAAGGAGGGCTACATCGCCGATCTGCTGTTGGTCGACGGCGATCCGCTGAAGGATCTCGATCTGGTTGTCCGTGAGAAAAATCTGCACGTGATTATGAAGGAGGGCTCTCTATATAAAGATGTTTCCGCTACAGTGCCTTCCAATGTGCAGTAAGCGAGGATTTGCCGGCGCGTGCTGCCCTTCCCCGCTGAACTGAAGTTTTCTGCGCAGAAAAAGAAAGACCGTCGCGGATCACTCCTCGAGACGGCCTTGAATGTGTCAAACTTTCAAGAGGCATCTCCAAAGCTACAAGGGCTACACTGAGTTGTCTTGTATCCTTGGATGGATGTCAGACTCAACCTTTCGATGGATGTAGGTTTGAGTACACCTCTACCAGTCCGCGCTGCACGGGCTCCTCGACGCGCCGGACTGTTTCCAAACTCGATTGCAGATTTGTTCCTTTCACGCGAGGCTCGCTTGCTTCGCTGGATCGCGTTCACACTTCTTATTCTGGCGTGTAGCAGCAGCCGCGCCCTCAATCCAGATCGGAAACTGAGCCAGTACGGATTGCAGACCTGGCAGACAGACAGCGGTCTGCCGCAAAATTCCGTGCGTGCGATTTTGCAGACACGCAACGGCTTCCTGTGGTTCGCAACTCGCGAAGGTGTGGCTCGATTCGATGGAATCGACTTTACCGTATACAACCGCAGGAATACGCCGCAGCTGCTGAGCAATGACGTTCGCGGACTGCTGCAAGATCATGACGGAAATCTTTGGATCAGCACTGCGGACGGACTGACAAGGCAACGCGACGGTCAATTCTCCGCGTTCACCACGGCGCAAGGCTTGCCGGATAACAGCATCTGGAGCGTATTTCAAGATCGTCGCGGAGAAGTGTGGGCGATCACCGCCGGTGGGCTCGCGCAGTATCGACACGATCGTTTCGTTCCTTATACGACGCAGCAAGGACTCTCCAGCAACACCATCAGCGCCGTGGCTGACGGCCCGAACGGCACCCTGTGGGTGGCGACCGATAGCGGACTGAATCAAATTAAAGAGGGCCGCGTAAAGAAACCATTCGCCGCCTCGCCGATCGGTAGCGAGACGATCCGCGCCATTGCAACTGACCCGGCAGGCGCCTTGTGGGTGGGCACGCAAAACGGAGTGCAGCAGTTTTCCAATGGAACGATTCGCACCTACGGCGTTGCCAATAGTCTGCCCGACAGTGAAGTTGACGTTTTGCTTTCCGACAAGGCAGGAAACATCTGGGTTGGTACTCCCGCTGGCCTGGCAATGATCCAGAACGGAAATCTCACGGCTTACACCACGGCGAATGGCTTGCCAGGAAATCAGATTCAGGCGCTCTATAAGGATCGGGAAGGCGCATTGTGGGTGGGCACGAATCACGGCATCGCGCGCATTCGGAATGGAACCATCAGCGTCTTCTCATCGAAGCAAGGGCTGTCGGAGAATTTGATTCTGGCGATGGATGAAGATCGTGAGGGTTCGTTGTGGGTCGGCACGGAATCGGCTGGAGTGGCGCTGCTGAAAGACCAGAAGTTTATGACGCTGACGGAAAGCGATGGTCTCTCTGACAACCTTGTCAGCTCGGTTTTACAAGGGCCCGATGGAGATATGTGGATTGGCACCGATGGCGGCGGCCTCAACCGCTACGACGGCAGCCACGTTTCTGTCTTTACTGAGAAGCAAGGGCTGACAAGCGGTACGATTCTTTCGCTCGCGGCCGACGCCAAGGGAAATCTGTGGGTCGGAACTCCGGATGGACTGAATCATCTGGATCACGGCCGTTTCACTGCATCCGACGCGACGGATCTGCTGCCGGACGAATTTGTTCGTTCGCTTTTGACGGCCTCGGATGGCTCGTTGTGGGTGGGCACACGCCATGGGCTGGCACAAATCAATGGCAGCCACGCATCGACATATACGCAAGCAGACGGTCTGGCCAACGATTTTGTTGGAGCGCTCACGCAGGGTAGCGACGGCAGTTTGTGGATCGGCACGCTGCACGGACTCAGCCATTTCGTGCATGGAAAATTTATCAACTACACAAAGGGCAACGGGCTCTCAAGCGACGTGATTACGGCGCTGATGCTCGACTCGCAGCATCATCTGTGGATCGGCACCAATGGAGAAGGGCTCGACTTCCTCACCACCGATGGTCCGCAGCATCGCGCCCATTCGTTTTCCGCGAATCTCGGACTTCCCGATGTGATTGACGGCATCCTGGAAGATCGAAGTGGCGCCCTCTGGATCAGCTCGAATACCGGAATCTTTCGCGTGCGTATTGCCGATCTGATGGACGTGGCTGCGGGCCGGAGCCATTCGCTTGCGATCACTTCCTACGGCGCCGCGGACGGAATGAAGATTCGCGAGTGCAGCGGCATTGGCCATCCTTCCTCCTGGAAAGCGAAGGACGGAACCCTGTGGTTCTCCACGCTCAAGGGTGTCGCATGGATTGATCCTGCAAAATTGCAGCGGAACATGGTGGCTCCGTTGGTGGCGATTGAGCAGGTTTCCGTAGACGAAAAGGACATGCCGCTCACTGCTCCGGTGAGCATTGGCCCGGGGCATTCGCGATTTGCATTTCATTATGCGGGGCTCAGTTTTATCGCGCCGCAAAAAGTGCATTACAAATACCGTCTCACTGGATTCGATCGCACCTGGATCGACGCACGCACTCGGCGCGTTGCCTACTACACCAACATTCCTCCGGGAAATTATCGCTTCGAGGTGTTGGCAGCCAACAATGACGGGGTCTGGAGCACCGCACCCGCAACCTTCAGTTTCCAGTTGCAACCATATTTCACGCAGACATATTGGTTCTACCTGCTTTGCGCGCTGCTGATTTTGTTGCTTGCTTGGCTCGTCTACCGCTGGCGCGTGCATCAGGTGGAATCGCGATTCCGCGCCGTGCTGGCGGAGCGCACCCGCATCGCGCGCGAGATTCACGATACGCTGGCGCAAGGCTTCGTGGGGATTTCGGTGCAGTTAGAGTTAGCCGCCCAGATGCTCTCCACTTCCCCACAAACCGTTCGCGAACAACTGAACCAGACTCGCAAGCTGGTTCGGGACAGTCTGGCGGAAGCGCGAAGTTCTATCTGGAACCTGCGCTCGAATGAGCCGGGTAGCGTCGATTTTGCGGCGAGATTTTCAACCGCGATTCGTGCGCGAACCGCAAGCGCACCGATTGAGACCAATATTCAATTCACCGGGACCTATCGACCGCTCCCGGAGAATGTCGAATCGGAACTGCTGAAGATTGCGCTGGAAGCGGTGGCCAATGTGCTGCAGCACGCCGACGCCACCCGTGTCGACATCAACGTGCACTACGAAATTCGGCGATTGACGATGCAGATTGAAGACAACGGCGTAGGAATTTCGAACGACGCGGCTGACCCAACACCGGCAGGACATTTTGGAGTGATCGGAATGCGGGAGCGGACCCACGCGATTGCAGGAACTTTCACCATGAACAGCGTTCCCGGCGCGGGGACCAAAGTCTCTATTGAGCTACCACTCAATTAGCATAGGGAAAGCGCAACCGGGGGCCGAACCCATGGACGACGGCTTGAGAAAACGTGAAACCAATGCCTGACTCAATCAAGATCATGGTCGTGGAAGACCATCACGTCGTGCGACAAGGCCTGGTCGCGCTGCTCAACGGCGTGCCGGGAATGCAGGTGGTGGCCGAAACGTCCGACGGCGGAATGGCGCTGGCTCTTTTTCGAAAGCATGGACCGGACGTGGTGCTGATGGACCTGCGCTTGCCCGGCATGAGCGGAGTCGAAGCGATCACGCACATCCGCAGCCAGTTTCCTCAGGCGCGCATTATCGTTCTGACAACCTATGACGGAGATGAGGATATTCATCGAGCGCTGGACGCAGGCGCACGCGGCTACCTGCTGAAAGGAATGTCCGGCGACGAGCTGATGGACGCGATTCGCGCGGTTCACTCCGGTCGATCCCGAATTCCCGCGCAAGTGGCAGAACGCCTGGCGGAGCGGATGGTAAGACCGGCGCTCACCGATCGAGAGTTGGGAGTGCTTCGCGAAATTGTCTCCGGAAAATCCAACAAGGAGATTGGCAAGGAATTGAAGATTTCCGAAGCGACAGTAAAAACACACATCAACAGCATCCTTGGAAAGTTAGGCGTAACGGATCGAACACAGGCCGTCACGGCCGCAATCCAACGCGGCATCGTTCACTTTTAGACAACGCTTTCGACCAGAGGAATTGAGCACTCGCATGACACGACGAACATTTGCAATTCTTCTTGCACCCATCGCGGCCTTGTTACTCACGCTGAACATTTCGGCAGCGCAACAGTGGCGCATCGCCACGCAACAAGAGTTGAACTCCTGGATTCCGGCACGCGCGCCTGTGGTGAAAGAACAAATCGAAACCGAATCGCGGACGGAAACCGGCATTGTCGACAGCGCCGGAAAATACATTGCGGGCGCGGTGCTCATCACCTCCGGATACTCCGCTAACGGCAAGTATTCCATCTTTCTGGTGACGCAGGTTCCACTCAAGATCGGAACCGCTTCACTGGAGCCAGGGCAATATATGTTTGGATGGCAGCGCGTAGACGACAGCTTAGAGGTTCTGTTTTACGAAGCCGCTTCCGGCAGATTTCTTGGCAAGGTACTGGCCGTTCGCGATGACACCCATCGAAAAATAGAATCCTTCCAGATTCTTCCTCCCAGCGATCATTCCCTGATGCTGATCGGCCGCTTCGGCTTCCATTATGAAATGGAAAAATAGTCGCGCTGTCGCCGATTTCGTTCGCGATTAACACGCCGCATGTGTCGATAGGAATTTTGGAGGCGCGGGTCGGGATCGAACCGACACCGGACATTGATAACACACAAGTTGCTGATTCCACATTGGGCTCAATAGCCTCAATAGGCAAGATAGCCGATACGCTAGCAAAAATTAGCGCAAAATCTCCCCGGTCCAAGAGCGAACTGTTTTTATATCTCTGGTTTCAATCGGTCGACGGAAGCGAAACGACTCATACTGGTCGGGCGGTTGACAGCTAAGATCTCCTAAAGCATTCCTTATTCAACAAAGAGGTCGCAAATAGAGCGCTGAGTAAACGGTGGATCGCAGGCTCCGCCGCCCCAAGCGCGCTGGACGCTTCGAACAACGTTCGAGGTTTGTTCGGCCTGCAGATTGAAGGTTTCCCTTGCAAGGCCTCGTTTCGTGATCTGTGGCTGAAAAAGATATCCTGATCCCGCTGTTTTGGCTGGATCACTGGACGTCAAATTATGCCATCCGAAAACACAAAAGGCCTCCAAGGGGTGGAACCCTGGTGGCCTTGTGCCTTTGAGAAAATCGAACAACGTCTGTTTGCGGTCGACGCATCACTCCATGAAGTCAACCATCATCGAGAGAGACTCATCAGCCGCATCGACGGTCTGTCCCGGCGCCGATACAAACGGATGCCCTCTCTAGTCATCGACTATCCAGCCCTGGGAATCTGATCTGGAGGCGTCTAGTCAAAAACACGAAACCCTCCAACAGCACCCCCATTAGGTCCGCTGCGGAGGGTTTTTAACACCAATTCAATCTAGCTCAATCCTGTGTCATCGACTCGGGGACCACCTCTCCGGGCGCACCCCGACAGGGCGAGTCAAGACCTTGCTCGTATCCACAGGCATTGAAAATCGGTCCAAATTTTCCAACTAAAACCGCGCTGTGCAAGTCCACGCTGCAGCAGCGTCCCAGGTCTTCGGCAAGCTTTCTTATGATCGGTTTACCTTTGTCTTTCAAGGAAAATACCCACGTGAAGGAGCGCATTGGCCGTCAGACACAGGACAGCCGGTAGATAACAGAAAGCAGGTTTTGTCGAAAAAGAGCCTTTCTGTCGACCGCCAAAATCACGAAAATTTTTCCCTTATCGGCTATTTTTTACCTTTCCATCAGGGTCATTGCCTCCCAGCCTAGGCGAATCCACAGAGAAGATCCGAATGGGCCACGGGTAAACGATAGAAACGAAATGATGTGTCTTTAGTAACACCAAAGTAACATTGAATGGGTGGGAAATGGTGATTGATGTGCATCTACAGAGGTTCAATAGTTCCTAGGTTTCGTTTTCATTTTGGGCAGTGAATACCGGGCAGCCCGGCACAGGTGTCACGCGCCCAGATATTGAGCGATTCAACACTCAAGATGAACCAACGTGCCCGAAAAAGTCGAACTGTTTGAATGTTTTCAAGAGGTTGAGTACGTGGACGAGATTTTACTCTACCCTTCCTGCGATCTTGATTGCGACGCATCTCTGGCATATCTACGCCGCGACCGTTTACGGCCGAATCTGCGCCGTAACTACCGCCGCGTTCCCTTGCGTCAATTGAACCGCTGGGGCGCAGGTTTGGTCGTAACCATTGTTGTGTTGTTATCCGGTTGTCTCTCGCTCGCCATCTCCGGCTGCGCAGATGCAATTCCAGGGGTGCCCACGCAAGCAATCATCGTGAAACCTGGGTCCGTCTCCTTTGGATCTGTCGCTGTCGGAGATACAACCAGCGCCAGTGTGTCGCTCGTGAATCAGAGTCCCTCACCGATAGAAATTATGCAGTTGAACGTGACTGGTCAGTCCTTCTCTGTCGGCGGCCAAAGCAATCTCCCAGTCACTGTGGCGGCTGGTGGTGCATATAGCGTGAATGTGCGATTCGATCCAACCGTCACCGGTGTGGCCACGGGGCAACTGGCTATCGGCAACAACTCCACCGGCAACCCCACGGAAGTGATCAGCCTGAGTGGAACTGGCACAGTCGCTAACTCGACGTCTACGCCGAGCGCTCTGTCTTGCAGTAACGCTACAATGGCCGGAACCGGGACGGATACCTGCTTGCTGACCTTGAGCGCGCCGGCCCCCAGCGGCGGCCTGAGTGTGGCCCTGACCAGCAGCAACCCGGCGGTGACTCTACCGGCAGCGGTGACCGTGCCGGCCAATGCCACCAGCACCGGATTCACGGCCACCGTCGCCTCGGTTTCCTCCGCCCAGGCGGTGACGTTGACGGCCAGTGAGGGCGGCGTTTCCAGGAGCTTTGCCCTGCAACTGAATGCTGCCACTGCCGCGCTGAGCATCAATGCAACCAGCGTCGCTTTCGGCGATGTGACGCTCAATACGCCTGCGACCCAGTCCGTAATCTTGACATCGACCGGCACCGTGCCGGTCACCGTCAATGCGGCGACCGTGTCGGGTGCCGGCTACACGATATCGGGAGCTACACTTCCGATCACGTTGAATCCCGGCCAGACGATAACGCTGAATGTGCAATTCGATCCAACCGTCACCGGTGTGGCCACAGGGCAGATGACCATTACGAGCAACTCCTCGAGCGGTGGCACAGCGGACGTCGCTCTCACCGGGACAGGGCAAGCAGCCACCCATGAAGTCGATCTGAGTTGGGACGCTCCCAGTAGTTCTCCCGATCCGGTGGCAGGCTATGAAGTCTATCGATCACCGAGCGGCAGTTCTGCATATCAACTGATAAATTCCTCGCCCGATACGCAGACAACATACGTGGATACCACAGTCCAAAGCGGTCTGAGCTACGATTACATCGTAAAGAGTGTAGACGCTTCCGGCAATGAAAGCATCGCGTCCAACATGGCCGCCGTCACAATTCCCTAAGAGCCGCCGTCGTAGGAATCTTTCTCGGCATTATCGGTCTCCAGCGCTAACACGGCATACCCGGTCGCGCTGTGCGTTCGGCGAAAACCCCATCGAATCGCCATCCTTCTGATGGTGCCGCTTGAGCCACTCCAATCCTCGCTTCAGTGGATCGGAGTGGCGCCCCATCCCCGATCCCTCCAGAGCCAGCACAACTAGACCGGTCGCACAGCCATCGCTTTTCGCGCGACGACTCAAGAGCTTCCACCTGTCCAATAGAAAGCGCCGTGGACGGGTCGATTCGTCCACGGCGGATAGCACCCAGCCGCCATCGCTCTGCTGAAGGCTCTTGATCTTCGCTGACAACTTCGTCCGCTCTGAATCCGTCAGCAGTCCGGACATGCGACCGGATGCCCATAGAACATAGAGTTGGCTAATCACGGGCTGTGATGCATAATGGCGCCGAAGGTACTCTTGCAGCATCCATAAATGTTCACCGATGTCCGGCCCATCGGTATAGTGGTCTGGAATATTTCCCAGTGCTACCGCCAGCAGCGCCGCACCCTGATACGCTGACTCCGCCGACTCCCAGGGGGCCAGGTGGAAGTCCTGCCACTTCAATCCGCCGGCATTCCTGCCTGTTATTTCCTGCAGCGCCCATGCCTCGTCCAAGGCAATCCGTGTAATCGGCCGCAGATGCCCCTGGCCCGCGTCGTAGCTCACCAGGACGACCGCATTCAGCAGTGCCTCCGTGACCCGAGACTCCGCCGTCTTGCCAGGGCCGTCGACAGCATCGGAGTAAAAAGATGCCATCTCCGGCCAACGGCTCACTCGCTTTCTCACACTATCCATCATTGAGTTCTCAGCGATCGCATTTGCCTTTTGATGTCACGGAAGTGCGGCCCTACAGCGTCGTCGGCGAACTGAGCGAAGCAGTCGAGGTTGTTCTTTGCCTGGTACCGTTCGACGCAAACACAGACGTAGCAGGTACTCTGCCGGCCAGGGCTGGGATTGGCCCGTCCACCCTATGACCGTCCGCGGCGACTTTGCCGCCCTGCGAACGCAGCACCTTCTGCGCGCAAATATACAGCAGCCAGTTTCTGTAGATGCAAGCAGCGGTCGCACGCCAGGTGTTTTCGATATTGGCCTCTTCTAGAATCCTGGAGACTCCCGTCAGGACTGCATCAGAGCCGCGAGCGCCGCCTTGCGGCTGCAGCGCGGTCAATGCAGTCACGGTTTCAGAATCGAAGTAGCCCTGTGGTATCAGAGGATATGTATCCGTCTCTCCTCTAAGATAGCGTCCGACGTCTCTGCGGTATTCGAGACACAAGGTATCGGATTCATATTCCGGATGGCCCTGGAAAAAAACAAATAGGCTTTTTTGCTGCCGAATGAATGTATCCACGCCCACGTTTTCTGCCCGCGTCAGGACACGATATCCGCAGGCCGTCAACTCCTCCTCCGGTACACCGTTCCACCGGGAATGCGGCAGCTTGATCCCCGAAGGTGTTGCGGCCGTCAGCGGATGGTCTGACACGCGTGCACAATCGAAAACACCGCAATGCTTGTGGCCATTCTTGACCCTGCCGATACCATCCATGTACAGGACTGCGGCGTGGGCAGCCAGACAGGACCAGACCGTCGAACATGTGTTGTCCCGAGCCCAGTCAACCACCCTCGTAAAACTCTCCCAATAGGGCTCGTCCGCTAGATTCAACGCCAAAGGCTCTCTCCCGGTCACAATAAGCCCATCGAGTTGCATGCCCCAAAGGTTTTCAACGCTGGAGTAGAATTCCCGGATGTGGCGCGCCCCCGACTGGTTGCGAACAACACCCGGCAACGAATACAGCAAGAGACGGACCGAAATCCCGCTCGAGGCAGAATCGAGGAGCGACAAGAACTGGCGCTCGGTTGGTTCTAGCGCCGCGTCCGGCATGTTGTTGATCAATCCAATTGTGATCGCTTTGCCTGACGCCTCGATGCAGTCCACGGGAGTTTTCGCAGAGCGCCCGTTCTCGGATGTCGGCTGCCCAAAATCGACGAGATTTGAGTTCAATGAAACAGTCATCGGTGTGTCCTGGAATCTACGCCATCATGCGCCAAGCGTGACCGGCGAGATATTTTCGCGCCAGTGCATGGTAAGGAATGCTCTGAAAAGACCTCGCGTAATTGACCCATGCCGCGCTGGAGTGATGGCGACGAAACTTCGCTTTACGTTTCGCGTTTTCCAAGGTGATGCTCAACCCGCAGCGCGACGGTGTTGATGCACTGCAGCAGCAGGAGAGCGCTCAGCAGCGATAGGGCGACCCGCAGTCCGCCGATATAAATTCCTGTTAACAGATCACGATAACGCTATGCATAGCGACGGATGAGCTTTCCCGATTCAGCCACTGCCAAGGCAGGGATAAAGTTGATTGCGGTCGGAACCTTGTGGGAAGAAAGAGCTTCGCGGCACAGCAGCAGAATGTCCCCTTGGAGTGCATCCACATCACGATGAGCAGATTCTGGTGCTGTTTTCAGAACGACGTCAGCAACGACGAGCGCGCCTGTAATGGGGTTCCGTTTTGTTCGAACAAGCGTCATCTGAACCTCTGGGTGCCGGTTGATGACCGCTTCGACTTCCTCAGGGTGGACCTTCAGCCCTCCAACGTTGATCACTCCATCCCGTCGGCCGACGAAGTAGTAACGCCCATCTCGCAGTTCGATGAGATCGCCAGTGTCCACAAAGCCTTCGGCATCCTTCAAAACAGGAGGCCTGTCTCCCAAATAGCAGTTTGCTGTGCGAGTTGAGCGGACTCGTAGCGAACCGTCTTCAATTTTCATCTCAACGTCAGGGGTATGTTCGATCGCGACCGCCGGAAAACCAGCGACCGCGTCGGTCACTTCGAATGCCACGCCGGCTTCTGTGGACGCGAAAGCGTGAACGATTCGAGCTTGGGGATACATGGATCGGAGGCGGTTTAGAATTCCCTGGTCCACGATTTCTCCCGACAAACGAATATATTTCGGTGCGATGAGATGGGCCGCGGGACTCATCATCGCACGACGCCACTGAGAAGGCGTTCCGGAGATATGGGTAACTCCGTGCGAAGCGGCTCGAGCAAGAAAATCCGAAGTTGACTCTTGCGCGCTCGTTACGACCAGGGAGTTCCCCATCAGCGTGGCGCGAAGAAATATCTGTAGTCCGCCGTACCGCCGAATATCATAGAAGGTGCTCCAAACAATCGGCCCTGCCGATTGGACGCCAATCTCGATTGCTCCAGCCAAACTGGCCAAAGTATGAACCACAAGCTTCGGCAGCCCCGTTGTACCGGATGTAAGAAGTATCCATTCCGTTTTGTGCTGCACAGGCCCATCGAAATTTCGGGGCGCAACCTCCCGGCTACAAGGACAGAAAATTAGATGACGCGAACCACCCAGCGCAAATGTAGCCCGATCGGACACGATTGCATCAACCTTTGCTGAATCGATGACATACGGAAGATGTTCGAGCGGCAAATCGGATGGACACAGGACAATGCGGCGAGCGACGCCGTCCAGCTCTATCAGCGCCGACGCCGTGGTGAACTGGTTTGTCGTCGTGACCAGTACTGATCGCCCGCATAGCTCGTCACCCCGGCCATAAAGAGCAGACCCAGCAACCAGATCGCTCAAGGCGATCGTCGCCTCATTGCCAGCCACAAAGCGGCCCGATAAATCTCCTGCGGCACTGAGCGCGTTCCAAAGCGATGTCCAATTACCTTGCGATGTTTTCATATAGACTGACTAACTCGCCAAAGGTGGTGGGAAAGAGAACATCTTCGGAAGTGCCGAACGGATCCAGTCCGAGCTGCCCCTCAAGCCGAGCTACTATGACTGCGATGCATAGTGAATCGAGCCCAGAACCCAGGAGTTCCAGGCTGTCGGCAGAGGCGCGAGTTACCTGCCTTGTTCGCTGGTGACCTGAGTGAATTGAGTGATGATTTCCGACCGCGCATTCATGTCTCTTGATTTTATAATTTCCAGGGCAGATATCTATGCCTTCAGACATCGTTCTCTATCGGCAAAATCTTTTTCGCTATTGCTTGTTTCTGATGGCAGAACACATGCCTCTGAATCGTCACAAGGTGTCAGAGAGAAATACATATTCAGCCATTGTTCGACATGCTGGCGAACGGCCGCTCGGCCAACGCGGTTCGCGAAGGAGTGATTAGCGCCGTCCATCAGGCTTACAACAACCTCATTTCTTGGACCCACCAATCCCAGGATGTGCTCAAGGTAATCGAACTCACCGACCTTAGGTTTTAGGCTAGAAGACTTTCGGCCTGGCGCTCTGAGGATAAGGATCGGCAGGCTTGTGGATGCCAATTTCTTCCAGCAGCGAAGCAGGGGAAAATTCGCATTCTTTGGAGGCACGCTGCCGCGGAAGAGCAGGCGAATCCCTTTGAAAATAGCGAGGATGCCACTTAAAAGGCCGCCAAGTCGACTCTGCATGGCCCAGACATGCAGCTGTCCCCGTATCTTGGCGGGGTTTGTCTCGGGCAAGTGAAAGTAGGGATCCATCAAAATGAGACCTCGACACTGTCTGCTAACCGCTGCTGTATAGGTTGCAGATACAGCGCCTGCGCAATGGCCCACTATCACCACCCCCGATAAGTTGTATCGTGTCACGATCTCATTTATTGCGCTGGATGCAGAGGATGCGTACCCCCCTTGGTTGACAAAGTCAAGCCATTCGGTTGGAGGATCATCCTCGGAGTCTCCGTATCCAGGAAGATCAATTCGAAAAGACGGATATCCACGCCCTGCAAATTCTTCGGCCCAGCGAGCCACCGTGTCGCCGTGCCCAGATCTCGTGGCGGACAGACCGTTCAGAAACATCATTCCGACACGATCTCGTCTGATGTGACTCTGTTGTGCGCTAGAGCTGTCGAGGTGAGCCTTATGGTAGGTGCCGCGAATGATGCCGTCGGGACCATCCAGCACAAATAACTCTCGCGTTTCAATCCTGTCCTTCATTGTCCCCTTCCGATCGGTAGCGCCAGGGTTTGGGCGAGCCAGTCGAAATTGTCGGAGTATAACCAGCTGAGGTCCTTATTTTCGTCGTACCTCACGTACGGCAAGGCTAGAGAACCTGTGTCTTTGCCAAATTTCACTGATTTAATGGGCCTCCTGTCGGTTTCGCAAGACAATCTTTCGTCACTCAGGCTAGTGGGAAGATCAAACTTAAGAGATTCGCGCCAGAGCTGCTTCGTCCACGCATATCCTTGCACTTCGATCAGAGAGCCTTGTTCCAATTGCCGGATATATTCCGAGGCAGTTTTCCGGTTCTCGTGAGACTCATATAGTTGTTCCAACCCTGCCCATCGCAGGAGGGTCGAGCGGAGCACCTGGTTTGCGTTAGAAGGCGCACACCAGAGTAGTAATGCGTCACCGTTGCCTTCATGAAAACTCCTGCCCGCGAGGATGGCGCCAAGTTCGAACCCGTGAAGTATAAGCGGGAGGCGGGGAGACCGGCTCGCAATCCATTCGGTAAGAAGCTGGACATCTTCACTCCACTGCTCACAACTCATGTCTTCGAAAACGCCGGTACTTTCACCAATGCCACGATAGTCATACCGAAGGACTTCAACCTGCCTAGCGGCTAGATATCTTGCCCATCGGACCCATGAGTGGTATGAAAAATGCCGCTCGGAGGCGAATGGTCCCACAAGCAGGACACGAGCCACCGGATCCGTCACCGGATGAAACACGGTGTAAAGGTGCGCACCAGGAACCGTGAAGTACGCGGCTTGCTCCGGCAATCTAGTATTTGGTAGACAGTTACCTTGCACTTGCGATGCCCCCTGTGAACGATCAAGCTGGAAGTGTGGCTGCGTAGTCGAAAATGATGGTTTTCATCAGGTCGCGAAGAAGAGAAACACCTTCAAAGAGGTCTTGACCGGGCCCGAGCGGGTTGATGGCCATCTCTGCGGAAAGTGCGCGGAACAGTCCTTCAGTGTGCGCGATGTCGCAGACACCATGCACATCCGTGTACTCCATTTCAGCCGAGCCCCGGGCAGCGGCGAGCTCTGCCAAATATCCCATAAACCTTTGTATGAAACCTTCGAAGAAGGCCATGGTGAGGACCGATTGCACTCCTGAAAGTCGGCCCAGAAACAGGCGGACATTCGTCAAATCGTCATGAACAGCGAGCGCGTCTAAGTCGGTTGGGAAAGCGTGGGCAGCCATCGCGAATCTTCGCATCATCGCCGGATGGGCATCACGCACTTCCTCGTGCAAGTTCTCCATGAGGATAGGGCGCGCATCCTCTGACTGAACGGCAAGAAGAGTGGCGGTCATCCAATAAATGAAATTGCCTTCGAGAACGGCTGTGTACCTTGCGATAATTCCGCGGCGCTCCGTGCTGGTTAACAGGTTCACGTCTGGCAAGGAAGCCATAAGTTCATCGATCATGCTGTTGATGTTCTGTTTGATGGAGCCGTCTACTAGGTAAATCTCGGACTGCGGCAGAAGTAACGTTGTGTTCATATATCTACCTTTAGTTATGGTTCGGAGTTATGAATTGAACATCGAACTGCTGGATTCAGACCGTATCTGTTGTACGTGAAGCAGACACGGTAATGCACCGCAGCGGCTGCAATGCGCTGAATACGAAAGAGCGCAAGGGTACAGTTCTGAGGGCCAAGGCATATGGCCGGCGGCCACTTCCAGGATTCGTTTCGGGAATTGGCCGCTATTTCATGCTTTGTTTCCTTCGAGGGTTTGAGGTTGCGCCTGTACCTTCTTGCTGAAGGCCCTTCGATACGCAGCCACCAAATTCTCGACGGAATGATCCCAGGCCAGGTATTGCCGGACCCTCATGCGCCCAAATTCTCCCATGGTTCTTCTTGCCTCTGGATTCTCAAGCAGCCAGAGTATTTTGGAGGAGAAATCGGCTATCCGGTCATTGCTATCGCAGTAGAGGGAAGCGGCTCCGGCGCTGAACCTTCCCTCTTTCAAGTCGAACTGAACGATGGGCTTCCCAAGAGCCATATATTCCATAATCTTGATCATTGTGGAAATGTCGTTCATCTCGCACGGCTTGTCGGGATTGACGCAGATATCAGCCGTGGAAAGAATGGCCAGCAACTGATCGTCAGGAATTCTTCCCGTAAAGTTGACCGTGTCGTCCAGTCCCTTATCGTGCACCATCCTCCGCAAATCGGAGAGTGCGGGGCCGCCGCCGATACACGTAAAGTGAATGTCGCGACGTCCCATGTTTCTGATGTGCAACGCAACGTCTAAGAGAATGTCCAACCCATCCTGAATACTCATGGTTCCGACATACCCGACGAGATAGGACTTCCCATATCTGAGAGTGGGATCGGGAGCGACTGGAACGAAAGTTTCCAGGTCGGGACCGTTGCGAACGACGAAGACATCGTCCGGCTCTCGATGACCTCTGGCGAGCGCTAGGTCGCGATAACTGTTGTTGGTGGCAATGATGACATCGCTGAAACGATAGGTGAGTTTCTCCAGATAGACCTGCACCTTGTATAAAAATCCTTTTCGGTTGTACTTCGAAAGGTACAATTCAGGATTCGCATCGTGGTGGTCAAAAATATATTTGACTCCGAACAACTTGAAAGGGAGCGCAACGAGGAAAATATCGTCCGGAGGATTGCAACCCTGAATGACATCGAATCCTAGTCGCAGATAAATCCACCAAGCGTAGAACGACTCCCACAAAAGGGCCCAGCCAAACTCCCATAGATAACCGAGAGCGCTATTTCCTTCTTTCGGCATCGGGTGACGGTAGATGTGGATTCCATCAAGAATCTCGTGACCTCGCTCGTATCCTCGGCCGCGGGGACACAACACTGCGACCTGATATCCGTGCTCATGCAGCGTGTTTGCCTGCTTCCAGACACGGCTGTCAAAAGGCACGGGAAGATTCTCCACGATGATGAGTATTTTCTTATTCATATTTATAGCCAAACCACACCGCCGCTAGAGTAATTTGTAGAGACCCGCAAGTGCACAAAGCATCGTCGCCTGCCCCCAGTGGAGTGTCGGAGTCTTGTTCACGATCCGCGGAGAGTATCGGCGATAGTAAAAGTAACCGGAGTCATCCTGCATGTGCGCGATCGTCCATTCCGCCACATCGATTGCCAGCTGCAGACTTTCCGGATCGCGATCGTGAAAGAAAACCAGAGTGTCGATCGCCTGCGAGCTGCACTGGATGTCCAGTGGAAGAGTTTTGCGGTCGTAATATCTCGGCGTTCCATCCGTTAGAAAAAATGTCTTCTTCCAGTACTCATATCCGGACATCATGTTGCGATTGAAGCTGTCATCGCCGGTGCTCTGGTCATAGTGCTTGAAACAATCCAGAACGTATCCCGTGTGGAAATTGTCGATCCAGTGCAAATTTGCATTCTCGCCGTAGTACCAGGACGAATCGGCCCGCTGATGTTGAGCGGTATATTGAATCGATTTTCGCGCCAGATCGAAATAGGATTCATTGTGGGTATGCGAGTATGTCCTGGCAAGCAAACTCGCCCCTAGCGTGTTGGCATTGTGGACCTGTGCGTCCATGCCTGGGACGTATGCGATGCAGACGCCTTTTCCATCGGGAAAAGTCTTAAGGTCTCGAACGATATGCTCACATGCGCTGACAGCGACTTCTAAGTATTGGGCTTGCTGAAAATGTTCGTAGGCATCGCAAAAAGCGTGCCCGATCAAGGAAGTCCACACGACCGTGGGGACCCCTTTAGGTAGATAAAATCCGCGGGATTGATAGTCGAAATGGTTGCCCCAGCAGGCCCCGCTGTATCCGGATGACTGCCGCTCCGTTAGCCACTGCAGTGCAGTCTTGGCTTTGGCCGCCCATGCCGGATCGCCAGTCGCTTCGTGCAGGCGTATAAAGCCTCGCGCCAGAAAGCCCATACCTTTGCTGGAATGTTCTTTGGAGATGCCGAGCACTGGACGTAAATTCAGAGGGAACCGTCTCACTCCCTGCAGAAGCACGGTGCGGAGAAATTTTGTCTCGAAGGTTAGGGGACGCAGCAATTTCGCGTTGAGGCCGTCGAAGGTATCGTAGCCGCGAAAGTCATTCTCCTCCAGCCAATGAAGGAGCCGCTCGATCGATTGATAGATTCGATCCTTTTGCGCCCCGTTCGAGTTAGAAGTCTCGCTCGACTTACCAGCAAATGCCATCGTAGTTGCCATCCACACTCCTTCCTTGGGCGATCCGCACAAAATCAACCAGCCTTTGCCCCTCGCGCAGTCGCTCCGGAACTTGCTTGAAATCCGGATCGTTGTTCCCAATGACGAGGGTCTGGGCATGATCCAGAACGGTGTCGATATCGCTGGCCATGAGCCTGGAAATATGCGGAATGTGATTGAGGATAAAATCCCGATTGGCGCCAATTAGTCGAGCGATGCTTACGTTCTTGTCATAAATACGCAAATCGTAACCCTTACCGATGAGACGTTCGATGACTTCGATCAGCGGGCTCTCTCGTAGGTCGTCGGTCCCGGCTTTGAAACTGAACCCTAAAATACCGACCCTCGTCTGGCCCTTTTCCATGATCATTTGTAGGCCGCGAGCGATTTGAATTTCATTGCTGGGCAAAATGGAAGTGAGAATCGGCAGATGCAAGTCGTGCAATTTAGCTTGATAGGACAAGGCCCTCAAATCCTTGGGCAGACACGAACCTCCAAAGGCAAAACCGGGCGTCAAGTACGCACAAGAAATGTTCAGCTTTCGATCGGCGCAGAATATGTCCATCACCGCATGGGCATCGATCCCTAGGGATTTGCAAAGATTTCCGATTTCGTTGGCAAAGCCAATCTTCAGCGCATGCCAACTGTTGTCGACGTACTTGATCATCTCCGCCGTCTCGACGTCGGTCCGGATCAGAGGTGCTTCAATCTTCCGGTAAAGCGCGGCCAGCAATTCGCCGCTAGCCGCGTCCAGTTCGCCGATGACCGTTTTTGGCGGCCAATGGAAGTCCTTAACTGCGGAGCCCTCACGCAGAAACTCCGGATTGTTGCAAACGCCGAAATCGATTCCAGCCTTTTTTCCGGAATACTGCTCCAGGATTGGAATCACGATTTTGTGCATAGTGCCGGGCAAGATGGTGCTGCGAATGACGACGGTGTGGCGTGCCTCCTTGTTCCGGATGGCTTCGCCGATGTGTTCGCAAATCCGGCGGATGTATCGAAGGTCGAGATTGCCGTTGGCCTGGCTGGGCGTCCCCACGCAAACGAACGATAAGTCGGTGTCGCGGATGGCCTGGATGGAGTCACCGGTGGCGCGGAGACGGCCAGCACGGACGGTTGCCGTTATGATCTCGGCGATGTCGGCTTCAATAATCGGCGACTGCCCGCGGTTGATCAAGTCAACTTTGGTCGGGATCGTATCGACGCCGATAACCTCATGTCCATCTCCGGCCAGGCATCCCGCTGAAACCGTGCCGACGTAGCCCAACCCGAAAATGCTGATTCTCAAAATGCGCTCCTATTGCATGGCGAAGTTATCAGGCATTGACTTGTGACTGATACTCAGTAATTGTGGGGAGTTTTGCTGGATAGTTGGATGTTTGCGGGCAACATTGAGCGAAATCATCAATGCATAAATACGGCGCTACCTAACAGGGGGCCGAAACACAATGACACACCCCTGTATATGCTCATGAACCTGGAGGTGTTTTTCTACAATCTCGAAGTGACCCTCGGGCTTTCAGGACCGCAACATCGGAGAAGTCCAAGCCGAAATAAAAACGATACGCGCTCGGCCAGAAGAGAACTCGCCGTTCCAAAGATTCCTCTTCGCACTCTCGGACCCATACACCTGCACTAGGCCACAGAGCACGTTTCGCGCTTACCGCCCTAAATTCACAAACGCATCCCCAGTATCTTTTGGGTGCAAATTATATGGGCTGAAAAGAATTTAGTGCGCCGTTGCGGTAAGGTTGGTCGCAGGTTCCGGGGCCTGACTGGCCGTCCCGCCCCCGTAGCACTTCTCGGCATTGAAAGGCAACGGTCCCCCCGCTCCTCCATCGGAGCCGCCCATTGTGTTTAGATAGCAGGCCTGCGCTGGATTTCCATAGCTGTGTCCTCCAGGGCCGCTGCCTCCGCTGACGTCAGGCCCGGTTGCAGGAAAGGGCAGCGATCCCCACCAACTGGGCTGGGCGGAAAGATAGAACGAAGGCGGCAAGGTTTGCGAAATGCCAGAGGCCCACGTAAGCGAGCCGTCAACATTGTTGTAATTCGCGTCGAAGAAATCTGTGGAAGAAGTTCCCGCGAGATGGCAGGGCGGATTCCCTCCGGCGCATCCAGTGCCGGTGCCATCATCGTCGGCTTCCCCATAGCCGAAAGACCATCCATAGGCAACATCGTCATAGCTCCGCACGGCGGGATATTCCACCGAAGCGGATTGTGCCAGCGGGCTGGAATAACCGATCAGAGATTGCATTTGGGCGCTGCCCACCACGTTCCCAATAAAGTTGTTGAGCGTTGTCAGATACGACATCTGGATGGCGCGAGCGGCCTGGAATCCATAATGCCCGTTGGTTCCGGAGCAGATTACCGTCCCGCGTCCGCTGGTTGGCATGCAAATGTGGTTGGTGCCGACCACCCAGTTTCGAAAGGCCGTCGTTTGGCTTGACGTTCCCCACGTGGAATCCTGGGACATTTCCGTGATCACGTTGCCTTCGAGCAGATTGAACTGCGGATGCGCTCCGTGAAAAGAAGTTCCCCCTATCATTTCGTTGGTGGAGCCCCCGTCAAATTCCCCCATCGTGTAGTTATAGGAAATGACGTTGCCGGCTGCACCCCACTCTAGCATGATGGATGTATGGGTTCGCTCTACGATATTGTTCTCGACCAGACTGGCGCTGGTTTTCGCTGCGATTTGGATATCTGAATCATATGTTCCCGGCGTATGCAAAAACGAGTTCGAGAAGTAGCTGTCGCGAACTTCGTCGTGGTAGCCCCAATACACTTCAACATGATCGCCGTCCGTGTAGTTCGATTCCACGCCCTTCACCCAGCAGTATGCGCATGCCGTCATCCCGAAGTTTGCGGCATAGCCGGTATTGTTCGCGTACACCTGCAGGTCCTCTACTCCTGCATATGATGCCGACATGCTGAATGGAACCGCAATCGGCGTATTGGTGTATGCGCCGTACAGTCCCGGGGAGATGGTGACGGTGTTACCGCTCAGGCCAGTGACCGCGACGATCTGCCCGCGGGCAAGACTGCCTGTGCTCGTCCAACTCCCGTCGCACCAGTCGCAGTTGCCTTCGCTGCCTTCGGATGACACGTAGCTTGGGTTGTTCGTTTCAGTAATAACTAGGTAGTTACCCACGGTGATGCCAGATGAGTTGCTAACCGTGATGCTGGTCGACCCGGCGGATGATCCACCGGTGATACTGATTGGATTGTAGGTAGGCCCACCCGACCCCAAGCTGACCACGTCTCCGCCTCCGCCACCCGTTGCGTTCAGAATGGTCTGGTCCGCGCCAGCGCCTCGCAGCGTCACATTGGAGGGAACGTTAATCGTCCCCGGAATCGAATAGGTGCCGGTCGCCAGGTAAACCGTCTGACCGCTGGGACAGGACGCAAGTGCCGAATTGATCTGGGCCAAGGTTGCGGCTGACGTCAGACTGGCGCAGTTGCTGGTCCGTGCGGGAATGCCGTCTACCCCGGAACTTGACCAGTCGATCGCCTGGTTGGCGTTCAAAATGGGTGACCAGAGCTGAGCGTAGCTGTAAATGTTGAATACAAAGAAGGTTAACAGCAAAAGTATAGCTCTGGTTTGGGGGAAGTCCTTACACATGCTCATCTCCTGAGGAAAAAAGTCCAATAGGCAGGAGTTATCCAGTTATGCGGATCAGAGATTATCCAACTGTGGTTTGCCTCAGAGTATAGGGATTTGTCAGGAAATACACAAGAAATCAGAGTTCCGATGATGACGAAAGGCATCTACTCCGGTACCCCATTTCGGATCTTCAAAGTCGCATTTTTGGGCTACCATTCGATCGATCCTTCGGAGCAAGCCAAGATTCTGGTCGGAGAATTTCCTGGCGAACAGCAGCTCGCAGGGTCCCTCGGACAGGTCGAATACTCGCTCTTGCGATTCGAAGAACGCAATGTGCTTCTCCGTGATCATCTCTGGGCGACTCCCGCGCGCGGACCAATCCTCATACACCAGGTTTCCGCGAATCCGCGACCGAAATTGAGAATTGCCCAGAATTGTGTGAAAGAAGGCCTCCTCGGGAGTCGAAACGTCCTTGAAAAACTTTGCCACCTGCGGGTTATGGTGACTGAACTCAATGATATATTCGCAGGCTGATCTGGTCAGGGCCCACCATGTGCAGCCGGAGTATGGTTCCATCTCGCCCAGGTACCTCCGATAATCGCGCTGGGCCATGCCAATTTTTGCCAGTGCGCGACACATGAGTCTCCGGATGGGCTTGCCGGATTCATACCGGAGGGTGGTAAAGGCGGATAGGGGCTTGCCCGGCGCCGGGACTTTTACCATTCGGATGAATTCGGAACCGTTGTTGGCTTCCAAGTAGCGTTCTATGTACGACCGGCTTCTCAGCGGATATTCACTTCCGCTCAGTAGAACTAGATACTCATATCCGCCGGAGCTTTCCAGGGCCTGTTGAATCAAGAGCAGGATGGCGCGCACACCGGAGAACTCCGCCCAATACACAGAGATGCGCTGCTCGGTAAAAAAGACGTTGTCTCCCTTGATCGCGGCAAAGTCGCGAAGATCGCTTTTGCTGTCCACATGAATAAAAAATGCCGAATCGGCGGAGGAGAGAACCTGAATTTCTCGCGCGATGAGTTGTGGATTTTTGTACGCAAATATGAGGTATGCGATCTTCATAATTGAATTTACAGATTCCCGAGGTTACGCACCGATCCCGCTCCCACTAATATTGTTCGACCGCGACCTCGACGGTAACTGGGGTATCCGACGGCAGATTTTCCTCATGGCCTCTCGCGCTCATCGCGGCCGGCACGGGCTTCAGCCGCTTGCCGCGAAAGGCCATTTCGCGTAACAGGCCGGCCGTCTGCCGGAGGGGAGCTAAGCCGCGATGCAAGGCGATCACCCCAGCCAGATACAAAACGAGAAATAGCAGCGAGACAGTCACCAGGCGGACACTGGCCCAGAGCGTCCCCGGAGCAGCCTCAAAAGCTGGCATTGCCCGTACCAGGAGGAAGGCGGCGCTGGCTGCAGTCAAAGATGCTGCGATGTATTTCCATATCACGGCGATGACAGGCAGAATTCCCAGTTGGATCGGTCTGCCAGCAAACCAGATCGCTGGAAAAGTAATCACGCAGTACGCCACGACCCAGGCCATCGCGATTCCCGCGGCACCCCAATGCAACCCGCCCAGCAGGAACAAGGTCGTCACCACCAGGTCCACAATGCCCCAGCGAAACCAGCGATTCGCATTACCTAGGGAGAGATGGATCCAAACGTTGGTGGCATAGAGAAGCATGAAGCCGATTCCGGGCGCAAAAAGCGTAAATAGTCTTCCCGACTCGCCCCACCGCGGTCCGAGAAGCACCCGGATCACGTCCCGCCCAACCAGGACTAAATCTCCGCTGATTCCCATGCCCACCAGCGCCATGACTCCCAGCGCGCTCAGAAGATACCGCTTGTACTGCACCATATCCTGTCGCAATCGGCTCAGCGCGGATACCGCGACAATGGTCAGACCGGTCGAGAACTGATTGGAAGGGAGGCCGAAAAGATCGTAAGCCTTCTTGTAAAAGCCCAACTGCGCCGGGCCCAGCTTCCAGCCAACGAGAAAGTTATCGAAATTGTTGGTGAAGTAACCGCTGGAAAATCGTCCATACGTGTGGATCGCATAGCGAACCATGGAGCCGGTTCCAGGCGCGCGGCTCGGCAGCCCGGGCGTCCAGCGACACAGGACCCAACCTCCGACACAGGTGCTGGCGGTCAGCGCTATTGCGCCCGCGACCAGTGCCCAGTACCCCCACCCGATCCAAGCCAGAATGATCGCAACCACGACAGAAAAAGCTCGGCCAAAAATATCGTTGGCGGAGACCAGCGGAAATCTCATCATCCGCTTCAGGAGCGCCAGATGGATTACCGAGAGCCCACTCAGGAAAATCGTGAGCGCTATCCACGCGGCGACGTCAGTGACTCGCGGATCCTTAAACAGCCGCGCCAGCAGCGATCCCGCCCCAGCAAAGCCGATCGCGAGCAAGGTGCTGCCGCTCACATTGATCCAGAACAGATTACTCGCCAGTTTGTGATTGATTTCCTCCCTGTGTATGACTGCCTCGGTCAACCCGTTGAGCCCGAAGTTCACAAACAGCAGGCTGAACGTCGTCACCATCGTAACCAGGCCGAAATCGTTGGGAGTCAGAAGACGGGCTAAGACCGCTGCCGAGACAATCTGAATTCCTACGCCTCCGCCGCCGGAAGCCAACGTAGCTCCCACGCCCCGCACTGCGAGACGCCTTAGACCCACACCCTCGCTGGGAACCGCGTGCCGGAGTGCACCGGTCGTGTCAAAAGGTTTCAACCGAACTCCTGAACCAAGTCCTCAATCTCCATGTCTTCACTCTCCCTTGGGAATTCAGCTGGCGTCATGGGGGATTCAATCTTCCGTTGGCGCTTCCTATGTATCTGTACCGGAAGCGGAACGGCCGTAATCGCCAGAAGAAATGCGATCCAGATCGGACTCATCATGCGGAAGCCGGCCTCGGTAAGGCTGTAAATTACTGCTGCGGTGAAAAAGGCCACTCGAAGTCTACCGGCGTGTGGATCGCGACGAAGAACGTTGAGGGTATTACGATACCCAGTTCCGATCAGACCCGCCAGGAAAACTACGCCGAACCATCCCAGGTTCAGATAAAGTTCGAGGTATCCATTGTGGGCTTCCTGGATTCCCTTTACCGAAAGATCCCATACCCGCTGCAATCGCTCTCCGAGCCAGAAGGTTTCAAAGCCGGCCCCAAGCAACGGGTTGATATGTATGGACAGGACTGCCTTCCAGATCCCCGTCCGCCCCGTCAGGGAGGAATTTCTTCCCAGCGACTCGACCATTCCTCCGCCCGAGTCAAAGAAGAGCGCGCACAACGACAGGGCCACCATACTGCCAACTAGCAGGTGTATGATCCGTGGCCGCTTCGCCACCCATCGCGTTACGGTCATAATCATGACGGCAGATGCCATCAGAAAACAAGACAGCGAGGTCATGGAATCCGCAGTGAAGAGAAGCCAGATCGCCGCAGCAACAACGTTTCCATGCGCGACCATGTGCCGGATTCGATGGGGCATCCTGCGATTCTCGTATGCCTCGATGAGCGACCAAACAGACGAGAGGCCCAAAACCAGACAGATCATTCCCAGTTCGTTCTTGAACTCTGTTACGCCACCGTACATCGGAATCCAGGTCCACCGGTCATAGGAACGTCCTAGGTTCGGGTAATACTTGATGAAGAGTAATGACAGCGGCAACAACACGAAAGCCGCTCGAGAAAATAGGCGTTTTGTCGCCGCCAGCGGATCTGGATCGGTCAGAACAATCAGGACCATCCCCATATCGGCTACCGACTTGACCCATCGCTTCAAAGCGACGAAGGAGTAGTCAGACCACACGACGCTGAGGGCACAATAGGAGAAGAACAATACCAGGGGCAAGTTCACCCTCAAAAATCTCTTCACTTGGCTCGACCGGGAGCACAGTGTCACCGCACAGGCGGCAACCAAAACTCCGAACACCGCCGCGTCGAGTGGGCTTCCGTCAGCGTACTGTGCGGCGGTAGCGATCGTCGGCCCGCTCTGAAACCACGCGGATACAGGGCGAGATCCAATGATCAGCAGCCAGATCACGGGAATCCAAAGCGCCTTGGAGGTGCGCTCTTTCGTATCCCGATCTAGAAAAAACAGCCCTGCTATCCATGCGATGTAGGCGTCGGTGGCAATCTGTTGGGTCATTGAGACGTCATTTTGGGTCGAGGAACAGCCGATGCAGATGCTCGATCGTCAGCACCTTGTGGATAGCAGTGGTGTAGTTGCCATCGCCTTTCAAATGGCTGTTTACCATGCGTTGAAGAGAATCGCTCTGTAGATACGGCCGCGAGAGTGTGCGCGGGTCGAGTAGCACTTCGCGGACGTAACGGGAGAGAGCATCCCGATACCAGACTCGGAAATGAGTGAATTTGTGTCTGCCCAGGAAGAGCCGTTCCAGGCGGAGTGACGAAAGACGGTGATCGATTTGAGCGACCCACTGCGGCATGCCGTAGTCATAGGCATACTCAGTCCTCATGGTGAAGCGATGAAAGCGGGGGCTAAGCTCTGACGCCAGCCTTCCACCGTTCCCGGCAAAGCCCAAGTCAGTGCGGATTTTGCGGAGATCAGGACTGCCATCTCCAATCAGAGCAACCCTCAAATCATTGTTCTTGAGCGTGCACGCGGGGGCGCGATACAGTGCTTTTACAAGTTCATTGTCCACATACGGAGTCCGCATGGTCACCTGCGACGACTCCAGAGCGAGCAGCCCGTGATAATGCCAGGGCACCTGCCGGAACGCCGCAAAGGTAAGGGCATGTCCCTGCGCAATGCGGGCGTACGTCCTATTTGCCGCAGAAACCTTATCGAGCAGCTCCGGGCGGAACAGGCCAGGAGGAGGGTCCTTGGGCCGGAGCACGCTCTCATGCCGGAGTATTTGATCTCCGTAATTGCCGGTCATGCGAGTGGGGGCAATCTGACGCGCGAACTCGTTTACGTAGAGATCTGGAGCATGGTAGACGCTGGTACATCCGTCCGTAAGATATACCGTGCGCTCCGCATAATGGGCGAAACGCGACAGAAACTCCATCCCAACCGGAATCACTTCATGGGATTGGCCGCATGCCTGAGCCACATTACGAGCAATGCGAACATCGCCGCAATCGCGATAGCTGCCGCCAAACGTGTAGCAGGGGAGAGATTCCGGCGCGGGCTTGTGCCATGCGAGGATCATCCGGGTATCCAGACCACCCGTCAATGACAGGCCAATTCGACCCGGTCCGTTGAAATAGCGAGGCAAATGACCTGCAAAAATCCGCCGGATCTCCTGATAATATGGCACCGGTTCAAGGAGAGACTGGTTCTCCCACTCCCGTGGTGAAAAATAACTCCCCTTTTGCTCCAATGCGCCCTGACGAAAATCCCAGGCCGATGCGGAAGGCAAAACATGAATGCCGGTGAAGAGCGTCCGGTCTTCCAGGACACAGCCACAAGCAATAAATTCTCCCAGCCCTTTCCAGTCCAGTGACCGAAGTTCCGGCCGAACAGCGAGGATAGCCTTAGCCTCAGCGGCAAAATAGAAGGCATCGTCAGCCTCATGATAGTTGAGCCGATGAAGTCCGAAGCGGTCATTGAAGAGCGTGACCGTTCCCCTTACCCGGTCTGCCAACAGGCCATGGAACTGGCCATTCAAGCCGGCCGGGAAAGCGGGATCTTCCTCGGAGAGATGAACCAGGTACGAGCAACCGTCTGGGTCGAGCGTATGACCGCGCTGTTTGAGACTCAGGGCTGTTGCGGGCTCGGGAAATTCCTCGCCGGAAAATACGAGGACCTTCTCCCCTGATTCGTTCCGTATCGGCATCCCATCAGAGAAAGAATGTTCGCGCTCAACCCATCCGACGTACACTCCCAGCGACTCGTCAATCCAGATCCCAGTTCGGTAAAAGGATTCATGGCGCATGGACTCCACCATGCGTACCAATTGCGCTTCCGCGCGCTCGCGCGGCAATTTTGTAATAAGACCGACAATCCCTGGCATAACTCTCGGCGACTAAGACGCTTCCCTGGCCGGTTGAAACTTGCGGTTGTACCAGTTGTTGCGAAGCTCGCGAAGCTTGCGGGCCATCGGCTCAGGAAAGCGTTCTGCCAACCGGCAATGAAAGCCGAGACGAAACGCCGCCCTGCCGAAAGCAGTCAACGGCACATAATAGCGAGGCATATCAACCCGCGAGAACCCATTCCTCGTTTTGAAATCGCTCAGTCCATCCCGTTCCTTGTTTCCATAAGCGAAATTCGAGTACACCAGATATTGAATTTGCCGCTCCGCACAAGACCGGACTGCCTGCGCAACCAACGCATTCGTTGGAGCCTTCTCTCGGTGCGCGATCTTCGAGACGATGTTCATCAATCCCGCCTGCAGGCCGGCTTCGTCGGCTACTAGCTTGATGAAACCGACTAATTCCTCGCCATGAAAGGCGCCGATGAAGGTGCTAGCGTCGAGATAGGTGGCCTCTTCGCTGTAGACGGTTTCGAGGTTTTTTCCATAGTGTGGAAATCGCCGGCCTTGGCGCACCGGGACCTCGTTATATATCTCCCAGATTCCGCGCGCCAGCTTTGCATCGAACGGAACCTCGCGGACCACGACCCCATTTTTCCCGGCCTGCTTCGCTTTGTTTCTTGCCTTGAACCCGATTTGCTTTTCCCACCAGCTTTCGAAGGTCGAAACCGGCAATACCGCCAGGTTGTCCCACTCCATCGGGTACTGATATTTCGGCTGTGTTTCAGGCAAGCCCTGCATGAAAGTAAATAGATCGATGCGCTCTCCACACGCGCGCAACTCGGCGATCAGCGGTTCCGGGTCCGATAGGAACTGGTACTTGTCCGCGTCGAGACGCGCTATCCTCAACACTCGTCCGGATATTTTGATTTCTCTACTGCAGGCGTACATGCGGTAATCAGTCCTTCGTTGTGATGCGATTGCAAGCCACGTCTGATTGACGTTCGAGCTGTCGGTCGTAGAAAGCTCACGAAATGAGCGGCCTGCGGAAGATTGGCGGAGAGGAACGGGATTTGAACCCTCGGGTGGTTGCCCACCGAAGCCGATGTTCCGGCTGCTGCCTTACCAACGGCGACCTCTCCGTAGTTGGTGCTTTAGTTACATGAATTTTGAGTCGAAAAGGAAGATTCAGCTCGATGACTCCTACCAGCTCAAAATCGACAGGAAGTTACTCCGGAACATACTCCTCGCGAATCGGATTGATTCCCATCAGGAAGAGAAGTTTGCCCGCGTGGTCGCACAACTTGACAAGAATTTCCATGAAGCGATGATGCCCGAACAGCGATGCAAACGGCAACGCGACTGCATAGAGTGGGATAGCAATCGTCGATTTCACGATACTGGTGATTCCGCAGCTCGGCTGCAATGCAGCGGTGGCGCCCCGAAGCAGCGCCTTTTTCACCAAATAGATGCGTTTCCAGCGGGCTGGCGGTACAGTTTCAAATGCCTCCGCCTCCGCCGACCAGATGAAGACTCGCCCTTCTTCAATTTTTCGTCGAAAGAAATCCTGATCTTCGCCCGCTCGAAACTCGGGCCGGAAAGGTGATGGGTCGCCAACGAGCATTTGTCGTTTCAGCAAGACGTTTCCCGTCCTGGCTTCGCGCCACTCAACCCGCATTCCTGTGGGATTGACGGCGCGATCGTAGAATCGGCTCTTCTGTATCCAGGCTGGTGGAGCTTCATCGAAATGACGTTTCACGGGCCCCAGCACGCCATCCACTTTGTACTGGTTGCAGGCCTTAAATAAAGTCAGCAGCCAATCCGGGATTGGGAACTCATCGTCGTCGATAAATGCGACAAACTCTCCATCCGCGTTTTCGACGGCTTTGTTTCGTGCCAGTGCAATATTCTGTCTTGGCTCGACACAGTATTTCACTCGAACAGCTGAGCTCGAACGAAGGTTTGCGACAGCGGCTTCGGCGGATTTCGCTCTATCATTGTCGGCCACCACGATCGAGTACGAGAACAAACCGCCGGTTTCTTGCCTGTCCAGTTCGCTCAGAAGACGTTTTAGTAGGTGAGGCCGCTTATAGGTACAAACGCAAACACAGATGTGCGGAGCCTCCGGCTGCAAAACGGCAATCCCCTGGGGTCTGTCACTTAGGTCAGATCGAGTCATGCCATGACTCCCGCGTCGACGGCATGATAGTTGGAGCGAAGAAGATATCCCCGAGCTATGGAGAAATTGCCCGCACAACGATCGAACTCTCTGTCCATTAAGAACTTACATTCCAGCGAGTTCACCGGATGTGTTTCTACTTCCACGTCGAACTTACTTGCGAGGTCACATATTTTTTCCAGCCGTCGTAGATCTAGCGGCGGCAAGGAAAAAAAGAAATCCGTTGTGTGATGACGTCTAGCCAATCCGCGGTCCTGCCAGCGGCGATAAAAACGATTGATGATTCCCTTCTCTCCGGGTGCGAACGAGAAGTTTCTGCGGACGATCGTACCCGCAGGTAGCAGGTTCTGAAAGAATACGTTCGCGCAAAGATGCATGTGATGATGGCCATCCACACGATTTGCAGGCGCTCCATAGAGTCGTTCAAACTCCTCCAACTGTGCTGTGACAAGATATTCGAAGGAGGAGGCAAGGCCTGGATGATAGATGACGGGCGCAAGTGGGTGCGATCTTAGGAAGCGAGCAAGCTTCTGTTGGTGCTCGATCAGGCGCGAGGAACATTGTGGTCCGGAAAACCGTGTCGTCAAGTTCAGATGCAGACCGACGTCAACACCGTAGTGGCGCGCCAACAGGGCTGCCCGTTGAGAATCTTCCATGAAAACCATGCCGCTGACAGAAGAAACAACCTCACGCAGAACACACACAAGACACCGGTCTGTGGTATCGACGTCTCGTCCCCAATCATCTGCGTTTACGATCACAGTGGCGCGGATCCTTTCAATAATGGAGTTCACAGATGGATCGGCGACCGCGCACCAACCTGCCGTCGTGCGTCATCGGAGTATTCCAAGGTGAATGAATTGTGAGTTTCGAAACGGGCGAATCACTCTTGCAGGTTCAGAAATCGTGAAGCGGTCTGATCTCAGGGACCTAGACCTATCGAGGTATCGTCGCGTTTCCCGACGCAGGGCCATGGTTCTCGCCCGATAAAAATTTGCCGCCAAAAACTCTGCTGAGCCGGTGCATCTGTTCCTGCCGGTGAAATGCCACGAACTCGCGCGAGACTGGCCTGGCCTCGCGTCGCATCGACGCCCATATATAGCCAGCCCCCAACGCTAAACCACCGACCACGAATGGCCTTCTGGTCACTTGATATATGCTGCGGAACAATTCCCATGCGGGATGATTTCCGATCGCGTAATCTTTAGCGCCGAATTTGACTCTAGCCTGGATCGTCCCCCCCTGCGCCGTTCCCATCTCGCGATGATGGAAGCAGAATTTTTCCGTGAAGGTGCGAGTTTTCCATCCCTTCATTCTGGCGCTGATCACGGCGATCCGATCGATCGAGCCACCTTTTACAGGCGTATAGCCTCCAATTGCCTCGAAGCATTCCCGCCGGAAGACCTGACATGCGCCCGATACATGCTCGATACTCACAAATCGATAGTCATAGGTTTCGTTCGATAGCTCGCGAAACGGTGTGCCAACTAATCCGAGTCTGGGATCCGCAGCGATCTTCGCGAGCAAAAATGAGAAGTATTCGCTATCGAAAGTGATATCCGCGTCCAGGCTGACAACGACCTCGTACGGAATATCTTTTACTCTGGCCAAACCGGAATTGAAGGCATACACCTTGCCGGCAAAATGCCGCTCTGTGCGTTCCGGCATACGAATCAGTTCGATCCACTCATGCTGCGCAACATATCGCTTGACGATATCGTCCGTCCCGTCGGTCGAACCGTCGCTGACGATGACCCATTTCAGCGGGCGGACGGTCTGCGCCACTACCGACTGGATCGTTCCCTCGATGGACCGCGCCTCGTTGCGCGCCGGAGTAACCAGCACATAGGTCGGAAGCTTTAGCACGGCTGAGCCTCGGCTAGTATCGGGAGCGGCGGCGCGGATGCAGTAAACGCCAGAATCTCCTCGGCTACCCTGGCCTGCTGGCCAGCGGTGAGCTGCGGGAACATCGGCAGGGAGACGATTTCGGCCGCTACTCGTACCGCTACCGGAAAGTCTCCAGAATCGTAGCTCAACGAGGAGTAGGCTTTTTGCAAATGTAGCGGTACAGGATAGTGAATTCCGGTGCCAATACCCGCTCGCTTCAGGTGCTGCATCATCCCATCGCGGTTGTCGGTGCGGATTACATAAAGGTGGTATACGGCGCGTGACCAGGAAGGCTCATACGGACAACTTATGCCATCATTCGTCGCCAGAAGACGGTTGTATCCAGCTGCCCGCTCACGGCGTTGCGTGTTCCATTTCCATAGGTGGGCCAGCTTGGCGTGCAGAAATCCGGCCTGGATCGCATCCAGTCGTCCGTTGTAGCCTTCGACGTCGTGATAGTACTTCTTGGACTGACCGTGGTCGCGCAGCATTTTGATTTTATCGGCGACCCCGGCATCATTCGTAGTCGCTGCCCCCGCTTCACCACATGCTCCAAGGTTTTTCCCGGGATAGAAACTGAACGCTGCTGCATGACCCATGGAACCTGCCATCATCCAGCGATGGAGTTTCTTCGAAAAGTACTCAGCGCCGTGCGCCTGACAAGCGTCTTCAATCACGATGAGATTGTATTGGGCGGCCAACCTCAGGATAGAATCCATGTCGGCCATTTGGCCATAGAGATGCACCGGCACTATCGCAGTTACCGGGCGGCCGCTCCGTCGACTGATGAGCTTCCCAGACATACTCCGCACGCATTGCTCTTCCAGATACTTCTCTAGCATCGCGACCGATATGTTGTAGGTATGTTCGTCGATGTCGATGAATTCAGGCAGGGCTCCAGCTTGCGAGATAGCTTCGGTTGTGGCAATAAACGTATTCGGAACTGTCAATACCACATCGCCGGGTTGTACTCCACAAGCGATGATAGCGAAGCGTAATGCATCCGTTCCGCTGCTAACCGCAATCGAATGGCTCGCGTTACAGAAAGTAGCAAATGCTCTTTCAAATTCCTCCACAACAGGACCCCCAATGAAGCCTGCAGTGTACAGCGCTCGACGGAACACTCCGGTAAGCTCTTGCTCCAACTCTGCATGTGGTGTCACCAAATCAAGAAAAGGAATGCTGTTAAAAATTGGCATTGTGGCCTTTCATAGTTGGTTCGATGTAACGTAGGACTCTGGCCGGATTTCCGGCCACGATGGAGTTCGGGGGTACATCTTTTGTGACAACGCTGCCCGCACCTACAATCGCGTTCTCGCCAATGTTCGTGTTGGAGAGTATCGTCGCGCCAGAGCCGATGGAGGCGCCGTTCTTGATGACAGTGCGTTCCACCTTCCAGTCGGCCTCGGTTTGCAGGTTTCCTTCCAGACCCGTGGCGCGAGGATAGCTATCGTTAATAAACATCACTCCGTGCCCGATGAAGACATTGTCCTCGATGGCCACACCTTCACAAATAAAGGTGTGACTGGAGATTTTGCAGCGTTTGCCGACGCTGGCATTTCTCTGGATTTCCACGAATGCCCCGATTTTGGTCTCGTCCCCGATCTCGCACCCATACATGTTGATGAACTTCGACAACCGGACATTGGTTCCGAGTTTCACGTCGTCTGCGATGCAATTGTGGGAGTTCATAGATAGACCAGCGACCCTCTCTTGCTCAGCGACTCAGTGGCTGCTTCCAGCATCTTGACTACTCGCAACCCGGCGCATCCGTCGTTAAACGGATCCTGCCCATTCGAAACGCAATCCACAAAGTAGGACAACTCCTGGCGCAGAGCCTCGACCTGCTCCAGTTGAGGGGCCCACATATCTCCGGACCGATAGTTCACCAGCAACTCGTAAACCCCTTCCCGGCTGGTGATATTCACGCCCTTGTCGTACACCTTCACTTTTTCGTCGGCTTCGAGATCGTTCCAGACCAGCATTCGCTTCTCTCCGCCAATCAGCGTGGTCCTGACTTTTACGGGGGAGAGCCAATTGACGTTGATATGGGCAATGACGTTTTCGGGGAAATAGAGAGTCATGAATGCCACATCTTCGTGACCATTGAGATGTTTTTGGCCGGTCGCGACGATCGCTTCGGGACTAGTCTTGATGAGATAGTCCATGATGGACAGGTCGTGCGGTGCAAGATCCCAGAGAACGTTGATGTCGTGTTGGAAAAGGCCCAGATTGACGCGAGTGGAATCGTAGTAATAGAGCTTTCCCAGTGCCCCGTCCTGCAGCAATTGACAGATTTTCTTCACCGCGCCGGTAAACAGGAAGGTGTGATCCACCATGATCTTGAGGTTCTTCTGTTGAGCGAGGTTGATCAACTCCTCCCCTTGCGCGATCGTGCTGGTGAACGGCTTCTCAACGAAGACGTGCTTGCCGTTGAGCAACGCAGCCTTTGCAAGTTCGAAGTGAGTCCAGACTGGAGTGACGACGGCAACAGCGTCGATCTCAAGTGACGAGATCACGTCGGACGCGTCCGCGGTCACTTTGACTCCCGGGTAGGCCTTTTGCGCGCGCTTCCGCGCTGCCGGACTCATCTCGGCAATTGCAAGCACCTCGGAATCTTCAAGACCCGCAAGGTTCCTTACGACATTTGGCCCCCAATAACCGTAGCCGATAACACCGAATTTCACGAAGGTTTCACCGTTTTATTTAATAGATAGAGACGCATTGGTCAATGCGTGTTATCGGAAAGACTTGCCCTGCATGCATAAGGGCAGAAATAACATCGGTCGAACACGGGTTAGACTGCGGACCTCAAAATGCGCCCGCACCGCCTACCACAGCGCCAGGAGTACGCATCAAGATCTTAAAGTCGAGCCAGGGAGTCCATGACGTGGCGTATCGCAAATCCAGGCGCACCATTTCGTCGAATTTCACTCTGCTTCGTCCAGTAACTTGCCAGAGTCCAGTAATCCCAGGTTTGACTTGTAGTAGCCGGCGACGGTGCCACGTTTGGTAGGCTGCCAACTCGTACGGAATTGGCGGACGGGGGCCAACCAAGGACATGTCTCCTTTAAGAACATTCAGAAATTGAGGTAGTTCATCCAAGCTCGTCGTGCGCAAGAACTTTCCGACCCGCGTGACCCTGGGGTCGTTGGTGATTTTAAATACGGAGTCTCTACTCTCATTCGAGGGTTCGCGATCCTCCGCTCCGGCAATGAGTTTGGTGACAAACGCTTCGTGGACGCCGTGATCGTTGTCAACCTGCATCGACCGAAACTTCAGAAAGGTAAAGCTCTTGCCGTTTTGTCCGATCCGCTTTTGTCGGAAGAGAACCGGGCCTTTGGATGACGCTTTGATGGTCAACGCAATTATCAGGAACAGTGGCGAGCAAAGGATCAGCATCACAGCACTGCCCGCAATGTCCATCGCTTGCTTTATCCGCAGCGACGACTTTTTAGTCCTGTCCTGGCCCATGAGGTCTGGATACAATGCCAAATTGCTTGGGCGCCCGGAATCGTCATGGTCCCAGTCATCGGGAAAAAAGTGGAAAGAGATGCTGACTTGATTGAATTGGTCGAACGTCAAGCCGCCCCGAAGTGTGGTGCTGACCCTTGTGAGGATGGTGCCCAGGACAGCATTCTTGTCGCCACCCGCAAGCCCGGTAAACATCACGCCAACAGTAAACCTGTCTTTATACCAACCGATTACGTCGGTCTCGCGGATGGACAAGAGCAGGGCAGACACCATCCTGTCCAACGCCTTTCCTCTCTTATCCGAACCCTGATGATTGCCAACCTCCAGCAACATCAGCAGGAACGGCTCCCTGGAACGCTCTGTTCTCTTGCGTTCTATGGCGATCATCCGCTTGAAGGTCTCTTCGTTCGAGACCTCACGTTCCCCAGCCGACACCGGCTCGAATATGGGCTCGGCTAGGGTTGAAGCTTTATCCATGCCTGACAGAATCACGACGTACTCCTCTCACGGCAATCACTTCGGTCCTTACCGTCCGCAGCGAGCCGAAGACTCATGGCGTGGTTTTGCCCGTATCAAGATACGAGCCAAGAACGAATTAGGATTGTGTGGTAAATCGAAATTCGATGCGCTAACTGCGGGGAAAATGAGGCAACGCGACACAACCTATGTGATTGGGGCCAATCATTTGCTGGCGTTGTCAATCGCTGCTGCAACAGCCGGTCGACCATAATAATAATCGCTACGTGTCACGTACTTGCAGGAGTTCAACAAAGCACCTAGCAGCTTTTTCTGGTCGATCGCTTCCAAACCTCTCTGTAGCTCCCTCTTCTTGGTGACTCCCTGACGTGCAACCAAAAGAATTCCGTCGGCCATCCGAGCCCAAAGGCTCGTGTCAGCCAAAGGCAGCACGGGAGGAGAATCGATGACGATCCAATCGAACCATTGCGTTAATTGGTCCGCCAGCAGGGACATTTTCCTTGATTGGAGAAGCTCCAAAGGATCGTTTTGAGAGCTTCCTGATGGAAGAATCCAGAGGTCCAGGCCTTCGAGGCGATAAATACTTGCCATCAATTCGCGCTTGTCCTCCAGCCATTCACACAAACCGGGCGTATTTCCTAACCCGAAGGCCGGCATTAAGGATGGGCGCCGCACGTCCCCCTCCAACAACAAGATCTTCAGTTGCGTTCCTAGTGCGAGGGCGCATGCCAGATTGGCAGCGACCATGCTCTTGCCTTCTTGCGGAATCGTGCTCGTAATGAGCAATTTTTTGAGAGGTCGGTCCCGTCGCAGATGACGAAGTTTTACCGCGAGGAATCGAAAAGACTCCGCTGCCGGCCCCTCTTTCTCGGTGAGGCATGCCAGCCGGTTCTTTGCAGGAATCGAAATCTGCAGAGACTGGCATTGGCCGAGCACATCCACCCGCTCGCCAACCTGCGAAGACCCGGATGCGGCAACGGTCTCCCACGTCGTCGCAACGTGTGACACTTTTTGGGGTGCGAGCAACTCGTCGTGCTGTGCGACTTCCGCCGTAACGGGCTGCTCAGACAATATTTCAGTTTCCCATTTCGACGATGCCCGACGCTCGGCACGCAGCAGTAATTCTGTCGCCGTAGACAAGGCTGATAAATCAATTCCAGAGCGTTCGGCTTCCGATCTCTGTAACGCGTCAAATATATGGCTCATGTCGTCTCGCTTCGATGACTACAATACATCCAAATCTGGATCGCTTGCGATAAGCCCCAGCGGAGCGGCATGATGGTCGAAGATGATGTGTGTTGTCCGCAGAACGTCCTTCTCGTTCTGCCTCTGCTGCCGTTCAACGACAGATGGACCCGCTGTATCCAGGCGAAGCTCCTTCGCGACGTCGTCTATGATGTCTGGAGTCACACTTTGCAATTGTCTTGCGTAGGCAGCGATGAGAGCGTTTTCGCAAATGGTGTTGATCGTGCGCGGGAGACCATGCGAATAGCGGTACACACTCGCAATGGTCTGCGCACAAAACAACGGGTCCGTGCGCGAGGTTGCTCCGGCGATCTGCAGACGCCGCTCAATGTACCCCTTTGTTTCGTCGGCATCCAGCGGGCCAAGTTGCGCCCGAAGCGCAATTCTCTGCTTGAGCTGTCTTAAGCCGACGGAATCAAGCTTGTCGTCAAGTTCCGGTTGCCCCGCCAATACAATTTGCAGTAATTTCTCGTCGGATGTCTCCAGGTTCGACAGTAGTCGGACCTCCTCGAGTATGTCCGCAGACAAATGGTGTGCCTCGTCGATGATGAGCACCGTGGTCAGCTTCTTCGCTCCTCGCGAGCCCAGGAACTGCGCCAGTTCTAGCAACAGCTCGCTTTTATTTTTGCCGGAAGCAGCAAGCCCGAAGTCGGAGACTATGTATTGCAAGAACTCCCTGGGAGATAGTCGGCTGTTGAAGACATATGCGTAGGCGACATCTTGGCTCCCTTTCAACAACCCAAGAAGGCACCGCAGGAGTAATGTCTTTCCCGTGCCTACCTCCCCAGTCACCACGACGAACCCCTTGTGCCGCCGAACGCCATAGTGGAGCGCTGCCAGCGCCTCGTCGTGTCGCTTTGTCGGGAAAAAATACGCCGGATCGGGCGTAAGCTCGAATGGGTTACACGTGAGATTGAAGAAAGCCTTGTACATTCGGAACCGTCACCCTAATTGTGTAGATAACTGAAAGCGGAACCCGCCAGGATGGTGGCAACTACCATTACAGCCATAGCCCATCCGAACGCCATCCTAAATTTGCTTCTTCGCTCATCCCATGTCGTCGATATCTCTGGGATTTCGGAGATCACGGCCATCGGCAAAAGCGTTCTAATTTCCTGTTCGTCGTGCAGGCGATCGTCGAAAAACTCGAGTCCGCCAACGACAGCGGCGCCTAACACCAAGCCAAACGCGAGCCCAATCCCACAGAACTTGAGACGGTTTGGAAAGTCTGGCTGCAGTGGCAAGCTGGGAGGATCGAGAATACTGAATCGCTGGCCTTGTTGCGTCTGTTCCATGCTGGTGGCCATCTTCGATTCACTTTCCTTTTTCAGCAGGTCGTCGTAATTCGTCTTCGACTGATCGTAACCGCGAGTCAGGTCGTCCAATTGCTGCTCGCGCACGGGTTCTGCGTTCAGTCGTGCCTGGTAGTCATTAACCCGGGCCTTCAGGGCTGAAACTGCTTGCTCACGATTTGCGATCTCGGTTTTGTTGGCTTGCAGCTGGCTCTCCAATTGCAGTACTGGTGAGTTTTGCGCGGATTCGGCTAAGCTTTGGACAGCCTCCCCTCGTTGGACCTTGCTACCACCCTTTCCCTTGCTCTTCAAACTGGCTGCCAGCGCCTCTCGCATCTTCTCGGTTCGGGCTATTTCCTGCTTCAGGCTCTGAATATCCGGATACAGATCCGTATAACGGGATCTCAGATCTGCCAATTTGGACTGTAGCCTAGCAAGCTCCTCGTCAATGGCCAGCAAACCCGTCGGAGTACCATCGACGGAGCTGACACTCGCATGGAGAGTTCTATATTGATCGTTCAGCGTCTCCAGGTAGACTCGTTGTTGTTTTGCGGCGTTGAGGGCATCCTGCTCGTTCTGTAACTGCGATTGCAGTCCGCTGAGGATTTGGAGATTGGTGGTCTGCTGCGTAGGCAATTCACCTTCATGCTCTCCCTTGAACTCTCGAATCTTTGCCTCCTGCGCGGCAAGACTCGCACTCGCATCTTTTAACTGGCTTTCAAGAAAGCTAGTCGTATCTTCAGACTCTCGCTGACGTACTTCAAGGTTCCCTTGAATGAATAACTTACTCAATTCGCTGGTCACCTGCTGGGCAATATGGGGATCGTGAGCCGAATAGTTGATCTTAAATGCGGTGATTGCGCCACCCTGGGTGTTCCGCACAAGTTCGATATCAATATCTTTGCGCATGCTCTCGACCTTTTCGTCGGGCGTGCGATGCTTGCGTCCGCCGCGATAGAGATTGAACTTATCAATGATCAAAAGAAGGCGAGTACGGCTAAGAATTTGTTGCGTGATACTCTGCAACCCGTCCTGCATATTGTCGCTGATATTCGGCACGACATAGTTTTTCGGGACAGTTGGCTGCTCCACCAAGATCAGTGTGCCGGACTTATAACTTACCGGAAGGACCCAGCTCGCTCCCCAGACGAGAAGCCATCCTAGTAAGACCGGTATCAGAAACTGCAGGTGGCGTCGGCGAGCGAGATCCAAATATCGCTGGATATTTAGCGGTTCTGAACTCTGTTCTTCTGAGGCTTCTAGCATGATTGGCTTCTTCGCGAACTGCAAGGGTGCAGCTGAACGCTGGTCGACTCTCTCCATCGGTTGATTCTTCCGCTCCATATCGCGACTCCCTGTCGACCCTTTTGAGGAGCCAATCCGATCAATGGAGGGGGTAGCGTCGAACGAAACCTGCCGATTCTGCGCATCCCCCAACCTGGGGCATTCGTGGCGCCTCGCGCCGTTCAAGAGGCTCCACATCCGCGGCGTCGATTTCTACCGCCACGGATTGCGCTAGCGTGTCTACCGAAAGTACCAGGCGGTAGAGATTCTTCTTGCGAACCAGAAGCCCTTCAACGCCTTCGAGGCAGCCCCTCCTGACCCGCACGCGCTCGCCGCATTTCAGGAAAGGATGTGGTTCTACAAGATATCGCCCTTCTAGTGTTTTCCGAATCGCCTGAATCTCTACTTCAGGGATCAGCGCGACTTGTTCTCCCCTGGACAGAATCATATGGACGCCCGGGGTGGTCACGACCTGCAGCCTGCGATGAAGTCCCCCGCGCACAAATACGTAACAAGGGAATAATGGCACGGAGAGCTTCTTGGTTCTGTCTTTCCAGCGCCGCGTGGAGTCATAAACAGGCAGAAAGACCTCGAAGCCTCTTGCCGCTAGCATCTCTGCTACGGCCTTCTCGTGCTGGTGACGGGTGTAGAGCGCCCACCAATCCAGGTCTTCGTCCATTCCAGCGTCGATAGTTTGCAAGGCGAGCACCCTGGTTGCCAGTTTGTTACGGTTGGGTCGAACTTCCTGATTCTATGGTCGAATAGGCATAGCTTCGCCCTGTGAGTTACAGACTTCATTTTTCCCATACGACTCAAACATCGAGCGCTACGTCGAGAACTCTAAGACGCAATATCATCCTGACTTACACAACACCGAATCTTTGCCCTGCTCCCGAATCGAGCCACGGTCGGGTTGCACATATACCTTGTTGCCTGGTTCTTTGTTTCAACAGTTTTTCATCTTGGGCGCGTAGCGAAGCAATCGTGCATGCACGATCGTACAAGCGAAGGCGATTGCGCCGGCCGGCGCAACGCAGTTCGTCAATCTCACAATGACTCCACGACAGCAAACTTCAGCGGCGCGCTCACCGTACAATGCGACAGGTAGAAAAAATGTCATCTCGAGGATGGTGTCAGGATCCGGTGAATGATCTGCCCGAATCAATAATCCAGTGGTGCTGATATTTTCAGTGGTTCCTTCGTGCCATTTGTGTTCTCCTCGAACGCGATAACGAATCACAGTGCAGATCTCATAGCGATGGGCACGCCGGATCTTGTTCGGCTCGGACCTCTCGGCACGACCGCTTTCCGTCTCATCTCCCAGGCCGCTATTCGCAATTTCCTGCATTCGAACTTCAACACTAAGCAAGTTGTCAGGTGCTAACAATGGCCCGAAAGTAGGGGAGCCATAGAACTTCGCAGTTCTATGTTGAATAGCCCTGTGGGGTGTTACCAATGTGTTGTGAGATGGGTACGAACGTTCGCTATGGATTTTTGTTTTCGGAGCAATCCGAGGCGATCATGGGCCGTCGTGACCGCCGATGTTCCGCATCAAAATGCTGGGTCCGTCAGCTGATGATTGACCGCGAAGAGTGCAAGTTCGAGCCGATTAGATACCCCTAGCTTGTCAAAAATGTTGCTGATGTGATGCTTCACCGTCTGCTGGCTGATCGAACACCGCTGCGCGATGTCTGGATTTGAATATCCCGCAACCACCATGACAACGATTTCCAGCTCACGCACAGTCAGACCGAAATTCTTGGCCCGTGTGCCCCCTTCTTCCGAAGAAGCGAAGCTGCGCAGTGCCTTTACCAGATCGGAGACGCTTTCCCGCCCGATCCAGTATTCACCCGCCATTACACATCGAATACAGTCGAAGAGTCTCTGCGTGGTGGATTCTTTCAGGATGACGCCGCAGGCCCCCAGCTTCAAAGCCTGAACAATCTGCGCTTTCTCTATGGATGCCGTCAGCAGAAGCTTGCGACCTGAGAATGCTGAAGCCGAAAGCTCTCGCAGAACCTCCATCCCATCCCGACGGGGCATCGACAAATCGATCAGAATTAAATCCGGATTGATTTCTCGCGCCAACGCGATCAGCATCTCTCCGTCTGATGCCTCGCCGACCACCTGAAATTCCGGTTCAGTCTGTAACAGTTTTCGGAGGCCATCTCGGAAGAGTACATGATCGTCCGCGATCAGAATCCTAACCGGAGTCGTGATCTCTTTGGCTACACCCTGCTTCATGGGTCTCCCTGGTCAATCCAGCGCGCTAGGTCTCATTTGAATCCATATCGGCCGCCCAGATACATCCACCAGCGACCGTCGAGTCCTTCCGCTCTTCTGATGCGCGGTGAAACCTAGGGTAGGTTCCGAGATAAGACCAGTATATAGCGGGGTGGTTGTCACCTTCCTATTTATGTATTTCCAATGAAAATCTCCCGCACGGGAGGGTACCCCAGATGCATTACTCTAGTGTCTGTTCAGGATACCCGCCGCGGAAAGTCATAACCCAGGCCCCACTGCTGGACAGTAAGAGTTTCGGCAAGGTAGATTTGTGGCCACTTATCGCATGCTTTTCATTTACCGCTTGACACCCGCCACAAACCCGCTCTATGTTGGAGCTCTACCCCCAGTCACAAAGAGCTAGGTCGATCAAATTGGCGCTCCGCGTCGCCTTGTGACTGCTTCCCTCTAAGTGCGGCTTTTGAAACTGAGCGACGACAAACGGTAACATTGACACGATTTGCTCCACAAATGGCTCGAAAGATTGCTGCATCGCCAAAGGCTCTAGTGAGAGGAATCCATGATGTGTATGTCTGTATTGGAAACAGGATCGCGTCTGCGCGCGTGCTCGATTGAGCGGGAACGGATCGCACGCGATCTGCACGACGGAATTGTCCAATCGCTGATCGCAGCGGAGATGCAGGTGGAGTTGCTGCGTCATCAGCGCACAATTTCCGAAGCGGCCTCGGATGGTTCGAGGATCATGACGAGTCTCCAGGATCTCCTTCGACTTGAGATCCGCAAGCTTCGGGAACAGATTGATCAATTACGCTCTTGTACGACCCCAAAGCAGATTGTGCCATGCCTGGCTGGAATGCTTGACGAATTCCAGCAGGAAACAGGGATTGTCACAACGTTTGCGTGTGATGTGCAAGCGGGACCAATTCCACAGAGTCTCTCACGCGAGGTTTTGTATATTGTTGAAGAAGCGCTCAGCAACGTGAGGAGGCATAGCGGCGCACGAAAAGCGGAGTTGTACCTTTCGTTCCGCAAAGAAACATTGCAAGTGGTGATTCAGGATGACGGCAACGGCTTCGATTTCACCGGTCGCCTATCTCTTGCACAGCTGGAGGCGACACGCAAGGGACCGCAGGTCATAAAGGAACGAGTCCAATCGATGGGCGGCGAATTTGCGCTTGACTCAGACCCGAATAGGGGTGCTCGACTCGAGATTCGATTCGCGTCCGGTCGACAGGCCCCGCCACCTCGCAAGGCTAGAGGCCTTAGGGTCGCGGGTCGCGCCAAAGGGGCCTGATCGCACCGCCTAAAAGACCAACTCCATCAGCGAAACGCCTTGCCAGGCTCACGGCGCTGCGATCCGGAACAAGCGGGGGTAGGCAGGTATTTGGCTACTCTCAATGAAATTCCAGCGATATCGGGGCGCGGAAGAGGCCTCATGCAATCTCTTCAGCATGATCGACTTACATAGATCCAGCGAGTGCGACTCGCACCTGATGCGTCACGGCGGGGTGGCGCATTGCTGAAGAAACCGGGAATGCACAATGCAGCTTTCCGGGGAATCTTCCAGGAATTGTGGGAACATTCTTCTCCCTCGCTACCGTAGCCGAAACGAATGGCAGCCATGACCAGCGGCAAGCGGAACGCGTGCGGCCATGTCTGGAATCGATCTTGTAACTTTGGCCGCGATGCTGGGGCATTCCAAGATCAACATGGTGACGCGTTACGCACACCCGACACAAGAGCACCAGACGAAAGCGATGGAGTAGATGGCCCTGTACGTTGCGGAGCAGCAGATCGCAGCAGCGGAACAGACGCAGCCAATCACCGCCGTTCAATGAAAAAAAGACGGGCACCCGCTACAATTTCCGCTACATTGCATGCGCTCTCCTCTTGGAGGGCGCTTCTAACTTATTGAGAGTTTGGAGGCGCGGGTCGGGATCGAACCGACGCATAAAGGTTTTGCAGACCTCTCCCTTACCACTTGGGTACCGCGCCTGATGGGCAACATGAAACGTGAACCGTGGCTGCTGGCATGGGAAGGTTGGCAGCGACACGCCGCTGGAGCGGGAGACGG
>JBARFA010000105.1:0-101318 GCA_049796755.1 Acidobacteriaceae bacterium | reverse complement strand
TAAAAGCGTCCCTCAATCAGAAAAACAATGAAATCTGCGTCCACTTCCGCGATTCCTTCTCCGGCACAGATCACGCCGGAGCTGCTGGCCCAGCATGGCATTACGGCTGAAGAATATCAGCGAATTCTCAACGCGCTGGGGCGAACCCCAAGCTATACGGAGCTTGGGATTTATAGCGTGATGTGGAGCGAACATTGCTCCTATAAGTCCTCGCGCGTGCATTTGAAGCGTCTGCCGACCGAGAGCCAGCGCGTGGTGCAGGGCCCTGGAGAAAATGCCGGCATCATCGACGTAGGCGATGGCTGGGCTTGCGCTTTTAAGATCGAGTCGCATAATCATCCCTCCTACATAGAGCCGTACCAGGGCGCGGCGACCGGTGTGGGAGGGATTTTGCGCGACATTTTTACCATGGGCGCGCGGCCGCTGGCGGTGATGGATTCGCTGCGATTCGGGCCGATCGTGGCGGAGAATTCGACGAAAGCAGACGGGAAAAATTCAACGCCGACTTCACTGCTGAATAAGAATCATCAGATTTTGGAAGGCGTAGTGAGCGGAGTCGCCGGCTACGGCAATTGTTTTGGCGTGCCGAATTTGGGCGGGGAAACTCGGTTTGAACCGTGCTATTCCGGCAACCCGCTGGTGAATGCGTTTGCACTGGGCATGGTGCGCAAGGACGAGATTTTTTACGGCAAGGCGAGTGGCGTCGGGAACCCGGTGCTGTATGTAGGGGCGAAGACGGGGCGCGACGGAATCCATGGCGCGACCATGGCCAGCGAGGAGTTCCACGAAGGATCGGAGCAGAAGCGCCCGAATGTTCAGATGGGCGATCCGTTCATGGAAAAGCTGCTGCTGGAGGCCTGCCTGGAAGCGATGCAAACTGGGGCGATCGTCGGAATTCAGGATATGGGTGCGGCGGGATTGACGTCGTCTTCCTGCGAGATGGGCGGCCGCGGCGGGGTTGGGATTGAGATGGAACTGGATCGGGTTCCGCAGCGCGAGACCGGAATGACGGCGTACGAGATGATGCTGTCGGAGTCGCAGGAGCGCATGCTGCTGGTGGCTGACAAAGGCCGCGAAGAGGAAGTGACGCGGGTCTTTGCCAAGTGGGGACTAGATGCGGTGACGGTGGGCACGGTGATCGCCGAGTCGCGACTGCGCATTCTGCACCACGGAGAGCTCGTCGCGGATATTCCGAATGCGTCGCTGACGGATGAAGCGCCGCGCTATCATCGCCCGATTGGGACGTGGAAAGCGCCGGTGCCGAGTGAGCCTTCGGCGGAAATTCTGGAGCAGTTGCATGCCAAGCATGACTTGACCGCTGACCTGAAGAAGCTACTGGCGTCGTCGAACATTTGCGATAAGCGGTGGGTGTTTGAGCAGTACGACACCATGGTGCAAACCAACACCGCGCAAGGGCCCGGTGGAGAGGCCGGCGTGATGCGGCTGAAAGGCACGCAGCGCGGGCTGGCAATGGCGCTCGACGGCAATAGCCGCTGGTGCTATCTCGATCCTAAGTTAGGCGCTGCTCATGCAGTGGCGGAAGCTGCTCGCAAAGTGGCTTGTACCGGCGCCACTCCGATTGCGGCGACGAATTGCTTGAATTTCGGCAACCCGGAAAAGCCGGAGATCATGGCGCAGCTTTCAAGCGCGATTGACGGCATTGCGGAGGCCTGCACGGCACTCGGCACGCCGATCACGGGCGGCAATGTATCGCTCTACAACGAGACCAAAGGGGAAGCGATTTATCCTTCGCCGGTGCTCGGAATTGTCGGGATTTTAGAAGATGTTTCGAAGACAGTGCCTGCAGATTTTCAGCGAGTGGACGATGCGGTGTTCCTGCTACGCGGTACAGCGGCCCCCACGGAAAACGCCAGCTTGAAAGAATTTGGTTCCTCAGAATATGTGAAGCTTTTTCTGAATGCTTTGTGGGGTACGCCGCCGGCACTGTCACTGGCAGCAGAGGCAGAACTGCATAAGTGTCTGGCGAAGTTGGCGGATGAAAAGTTGCTGCATTCTGCGCGCGACATTTCTGACGGCGGTATTGCGGTTGCGTTGGCGGAGGGATGCTTTGCAAAACAAGTAGGAGTGCGCGTGGAGATGTCGGGCGGTTTGTCCAGCGATCCCATGGCGTGCACTCTGTTCGGCGAACATGCCAGCGAGGTGCTGATCTCCTGCGCCCTTGAATCGATTGAGAAAATCAAGACGATTGTGGAGGATTTTGGCTTCGTCACCTTGGTACCTCTGGGCTCGACGATCGCCGATCAGGTGGAGATCCACGTGTACGCTGAGCCGGTCATTTCTGAATCAATTGCAAACCTTTTTGAGCCGTGGCGCCGTGGATTGCCGGATGCGCTGGAGTCTACATTTCATCGCGAGAATTCCGCGATGGATCAGGCATAATGAACGCATACAAATCATCGATGGATCCAATGCCCATACCCGAGCATGACCCCGTTCCATTCGACAAGCTCCGCGAAGAGTGCGGCGTCGTGGCCATTCACAACCACCCGGATGCCGCGCGCCAGGCGTATCTGGCGCTCTATTCGTTGCAGCATCGCGGACAGGAATCTGCGGGCATTGCCACGGCCGACCACGAAAATCTGTGGAACATCAAAGGCATGGGCCTGGTTGCAGAAATCTTCACCGACGATGTCTTGGCCAAGCTGCCGGGTTCGTTAGCCATCGGGCACACGCGCTACTCGACCACGGGAGATTCGGCGTTGTTGAATGCGCAACCGATTCGGGTCGACTCCACAAAGGGCTTGATTGCGATTGCCCACAACGGAAATCTGGTTCATCTCGGCAATCTGCGGACGCAGCTGGAACGCGAAGGCGCGATTTTTCAGACCACCAGCGACTCAGAAATTATTGTGCAGCTGATCGCGCACTCGAAAGAGCCGACGCTGATTGACGCCATTGCCGACTCTTTGCGCCAGGTGGAGGGAGCCTTCTCCATCGTGATGATGACGCGGGACCGCATCTTTGCGGCTCGCGATCCGCGCGGCTTTCGCCCGCTTTCCATGGGGCGCATCGCGAATGCCGATGGGACTGAGACGATTGTGTTCGCGTCGGAGACCTGCGCCTTCGACCTGCTGCGCGCTACCTACGATCGAGAAGTGAAGCCGGGTGAGCTGGTGATGGTTTCGCGCGATGGCGTGACCTGCAGGCAATTTTCCAGCGGTGTTCCGCAGGCAAGCTGCGTGTTTGAGCATGTCTATTTTTCGCGTCCCGACAGCAAGGTGTTTGGACGGTGGGTCCAGGAAAGTCGCGAGGAGATGGGACGTCAACTGGCGCGCGAGTCCGGGGTGGAGGCTGACCTGGTGGTTCCGGTGCCGGACTCCGGCGTGACGGCGGCGATTGGATATGCGGCGGAAAGCGGGATTCCATTTCGCTTCGGGCTGATTCGCAACCATTATGTAGGGCGAACATTTATTGAGCCGGAGCAGCGAGTGCGCGATTTCGGCGTGAAGTTGAAATTGAATCCGGTGCGCAATCTGCTGGCAGGCAAGCGAGTGATTCTGATTGATGACTCCATCATTCGCGGCACCACCAGCCGGAAAATCGTGCGCATGGTGCGCGGCGCCGGCGCGACCGAGGTTCACCTTCGCATCAGTTGTCCGCCGACAACATCGCCCTGTTTTTACGGTGTCGACACTCCCAGCAAACGCGAGTTGATTGCCGCCAATCAGTCCGTGCAGGAGATTTGCGAATTCATCGAGGCAGATTCTCTGGCGTATCTGTCACTGGACGGGCTGCTGCAGGCCTGTCACGGTGAGGAAAACAACAGCTACTGCACTGCCTGCTACACGGGCGTATATCCAACGCAATGGGTCGATGTGGATTCGATATTGCCTGCGCCTGCCGTTGAAGTATGAACGTCCAGATTCGCGAGTTTCAACCTGGAGATGAGGTTCACTTCCGCGCGTTAAACGAAGCCTGGATTACCGCGTATTTCAAGCTGGAAGACGAAGACCTCGCGGTTTTGGGCGATCCGCAACATTACATCCTGGACGCTGGGGGCCATATTTATTTTGCCGTGCACCCGCAGACCGGCGAGATACTCGGCTGCTGCGCGTTGCTGGCAACGGAAGCCGGCTGTTTTGAAGTCGCCAAGATGGCGATTGCCGAGAGCTACCGCGGGCGGGGACTTGGAAAACAGTTGTTGCGGGCTACGATTGCTGCCGCTCGCGAGTTGGGAGCGCGGCGACTCTACCTGGTGACGCATCATTCGCTGAAGAACGCCATCGGACTGTACGAAGCGGAAGGCTTTGTGCACCTTCGCCCGGAAGATGCACCGCCCTCGCCGTATGCGCGCGCGACCGTTTTTATGGAGAAATACTTGTAGCTGGTCGGGTGAGCTTCGCGTTTATCCCAGGTCAAACAACAGGATTTCCGCGTTGTCGGTTGCGACAATCTTTGCCCAGCCCTCGCCGTCGATTGCGAGACCATCTCCAGCCTTCAGCGTCTTGCCATTCACGGTCACCTCGCCGACAGCCACCTGCACCCAGCCATGATTGCCGGTCAGCGTCTGATCGACAGTCGTCCCACTCTCCAGCTTGCCGGCGTACACTTCGGCGTCGCTGCGGATTAAGAACGATCCCTCGCGGCCATCGCGAGATGCGATCAGATGCAGCCGGTTCGGTTGCGTGTCGATCGGAAAAGTCTTCTGTTCATACTTCGGATCGAGCCCGTTCCGATTCGGCAGCAGCCAGATTTGCAACATGTGCGTCGTCTCGGTTGCCGACGGATTGGCCTCGCTGTGGCGGATGCCGGTGCCGGCCGACATGAATTGCACGTCTCCGTGACGAATGACGCCGCCGGATCCGAGCGAGTCTTTATGGCCCAGCTCCCCATTCAGCACGTAGGAAAGAATCTCCATGTCCTTGTGCGGATGTGTGCCGAAGCCCATGCCAGGCGCAATGAAATCTTCATTGATCACGCGCAGGGCGCGGAAACCCATGTGCTCCGGATCGTAGTAATTCGAAAAGGAAAACGTAAAGTGCGTGTCCAGCCAGCCGTGGTTGGCGTGTCCACGATCTTCGTTTAAACGAATATTTAGCATCAAACTACCTCCAAATTTCCGTTTCTTTAGATGGAGGAGGATTGAAAAGGATTCATCCGGTTCAAGACAAGGAGGAAGGCACAGGGAGGCCGGGTTGCGGACAGATTACTTCCACGCAACGGCTTCGCTGGGGGGGTAGCGAGGCCGTTGCGCCATCCTGCCGCAAGCGGCGGAACAGGATCTTTTGAACTAAACGTGCACCGGAGTTGCTACCGCTGCCGGCTTGGCCGCTTCGCTTGCTTTGGATTCCGACGCGGTTGGCTTGCGAATATCGATGCCACCCTTGAAATAGGCTCCATCCTCGATGCTGATGCGCTGCGCAATCACATCGCCAGTCAAGGAGCCCTCATTGCGGATGTCGACGCGATCGCTGGCGTTGATATTGCCGTTGACCTTGCCGAGCACAACCACTTCGCGGGCAGAGATATTTGCCGAAACCATGCCATTGCGGCCCACCACGACGCGATTTCCCGGCAGGTTGACGGAGCCTTCCACATGTCCGTCGATGTAGAGACCTTCGCTGCCGGTGATTTCGCCTTTGATGGTGAGGGATTTGCCAATCGTCGCCTGTTCGGTGGTGGAACTGGACGGGGTTGGGTTGGGACGCTGCGCCACCGGTTCCGGGCTAAGCGGGCTGGGCGTTTGCGGACGGATCGGGTCCGAAGGGGAAGTGGGGCTGGTGCCAGGCTGATTCGGTTTCCACATCGCGTTCATAAATCCTTTCTATTGTTGCTTCCTCCGTCTGCCAACGCACCATCGATCGTCCCAGGCATCATTTTTTGCAGAGCGGGTCTTCGGTTTAATTTTGAAATCTCGCGAGGGAATGGGTACCCGGGCGAGTCGCGCAGTCCTGTCGAGTTAATCAAATTTTACTGACTCTATCGCAAAATGGGGAATCAATCCTAAGAGAATTTGTAAACTTCGCTCGCAAGGTAACATCATGGTCAATGCTTACCCCTTTGGTTCACAGGCCTTGGGGGCGCGCCAACCTGAGGCTGGACGGATGACAGACAAGGAACTTTTCGAGCGCGTTTCCCGGTATCCAGGCCAGCGCGCCGGGTACAAACAGCTGGTTCGGGAGCTTGGGCTGGGCGGTGGACGGGACCGGCGTCTGCTGCTGGAACAGCTGAATCGCCTGACTGCCGGCGGCGCGCTGGTCAAGATCGACCGCGACATTTGGGCAGTCCCTCGCCGCACAGAAGAGGTCGCGGCGGCGCGCAAGCGCAACAACTGGATCAGCGGACGTCTGGACCTGCACCGAGATGGGTACGGTTTTGTTCGCCCCGACACCCGCGAAAAGACCGGGGAAGAGGACATTTTTATTCCTCCAGACAGCATGGAAAGTGCCATGCAGGGCGACCTGGTTCTGGTGGAACCGATGCCTGCCAAAGGAGATGGCCGGCGGGCTGGACGCATTCTGCGGGTGCTGGAGCGGCGCAATCCCACGGTGGTGGGTATTTTCCACTATGCCAACGGAAGCCGCACGGCTCGCGGCGATCGGCTGCCAGGCAATTACGTTACGCCTCTCAATGCACGCATCAGCGAGGCGATTCTGATTCCCTTCGGCGCAGAGATTCCGGAGCACGCGGAGACGCTGGATCGAGTGCTAGGGGCTGAGGCGGTAGAACTGCATGATAACTATGAGGACCTGGAGGGATTGGTCGTCGATGTTGCCATTACGGATTGGCCGACAGCAACGCGGCCTGCGCGAGGCCGGGTGATTGAGGTGCTGGGGGATCGAGATGCGTTTGGGGTGGACGTTGAGATCCTGATTCGCAAGCATTATTTGCCGCACATCTTTCCCGACCGAGTGCTGCAGGAAGCCCGCGCAGTTGCAGTGCCGCCGGCAAGCGATCTGAAAAGCCCGGAGCAGACAGGTCGCCAGGATTTTCGCGATTTGCCGATTGTCACCATCGACGGCGAAACGGCCAAGGACTTCGACGATGCGGTACTGGTTCGCGAACTGGAAGATGGCGGGTATGAACTGCAAGTGCATATTGCCGACGTCGCGCATTATGTTCGTCCGGGCACGGCGCTCGATCTGGAAGCTCGACTGCGCGGCAACTCGGTCTATTTTCCGGATCGCGCGATTCCCATGCTGCCGATGGAATTGTCGACCGACGTGTGCAGTCTGCGTCCGCATGAAGACCGGCTGGTTCTCTCCTGTGTCATGCAATTGGGGCCGGACGGAGATGTTCTTTCTTCCGAGGTATCGGAAGGAGTGATTCGATCTGCTCGGCGCATGACGTACACCCAGGTCCACAATATTCTGCAAGGCGATGTGGGGACGCGAAGAGAATTTGCTGATTTGGTCCCGGAATTTGAGCGGATGCTGACGCTGGCGCAGAAGATGAATGCGCGGCGCGAGCAGCGTGGGTCGATCGACTTCGATCTGCCGGAGCCGGTAATTGAGTTCGACGAACAGGGTCGAATGCGGGGCATTGTTCGCTCCGAGCGCACCTGGGCGAATCGATTGATCGAGGAGTTTATGTTGGCGGCCAATGAATGCGTGGCCAGCTGGATTGAATCGCTGGGCGTGCCGAGCATGTATCGTATCCACGAAAAGCCGGACGCCAAGCGGGTGGCAAACTTTGAAGAGATTGCAGCGCACTTTGGCTATTCGCTCGGCGTGGGCGCGTTGCCGGTCAAGCGCATCGAGTTGCGCGGGGATCGCCGCGACCGCATGCGCAGCGGAGGCAGCGACAAACGTATGCGGGAGATTCCAGAAGACATTCTGGTGACGCCGCAGATGTATCAGAAGCTGACGGAGCAGCTGGCGGGCAAGCCGGAAGAACGCATCCTCACATACCTGATGTTGCGCTCGCTGAAGCAGGCGCGATACAGCGAAAAGAACGAAGGCCATTTTGCGCTGGCGACGCCGAGTTACACGCATTTCACCTCCCCGATTCGCCGCTACGCCGATCTGATCGTGCATCGCATTACAAAAGCATTGTTGGCCGCGGGAGTGGATGGCCACCGTGACTTGCCGCGAAGCGAAGCGACTTCTGCCACGCACAGACGACCCCACGGCCGTCGCCACGATGAGCCCGCTGTTCAAGCTCCGGTGGACGAGCAGGAACTGGCAGCGATTGCGCAAGAGGTGAGCCAGTGCGAACGCCGGGCCGCGGACGCAGAACGAGAGCTGATTGAGTGGAAGAAAATCCGCTTCATGCAGGACAAAATCGGCGAGGAATTTTCTGGAATCATCCTGAACGTCACCAAGTATGGATTGTTCGTTGAACTGGATGACTTGTTCGTGGAGGGCCTGGTTCCGCTGGCAACGCTGCAGGGAGATCACTACCGCTACAACGAAAACAGTCGCCAGATTCTGGGAGGATCGAGCGGACACCGTATCTCTGTCGGCGATGCTGTCCGGGTGATTCTGGACCGCATTGATGCGGTGGAAAACAAGCTGCAATTTGCCCTGGTGGAACAGGTTTCAGTCGGCGCCGTGAAAAAACTCTCCGGCCCAAAGTCGACGGGAAAGCCCAGCGCGCATCCAAGCAAAAAGAGGCAAACGAAGCGGTCGCGAGCGAAGTCAAAGAAGCGTCGTTGACTTGTCGTTCGCTTGCAGAACTTGCCGAAATCTTTTCACCCCAAAACGACCAGCGCAGGCGTCGTGGTCTGCTTGTCTCCAGGCCACGTTGAAGCTTGGCTGCAACCTATCAACGTGAACTTGATGCACAAGGAGAAAGAGATGGTTCATCTGGAAGATGCACGGAGAATTATTGCCGCGGCAGAGAAGAAAGCCAAGGAAATCGGTCAACCCATGAACATCGCGGTCGCGGATGCGGGGGGCAACCTGGTGGCGCATGTTCGTATGGATGGCGCCTGGCTGGGCAGCGTCGATATTGCGATCAACAAAGCTTACACGGCTCGCGCGTTCGACATCAGCACCAAGGAGCTGGCGGAGCTGAGCCAGTCGGGTAAACAGTTTTTTGGCATTCACGCGTCGAACCACGGAAAGATCATGATCTTCGCCGGTGGCATTCCTTTGAAGCGCGATGGCAAGGTGGTCGGCGCGGTTGGAGTGAGCGGCGGGATGGGTGCTCAGGATCAAGCAGTCGCTGAAGCAGGCGTCGCGGCTTACTAACAGCAGATTCTGATTTACTGTCTCGGTTCAGCCGTTCTGCCGCAGGGTTCTTGATGCAAGAATCCTGCGTGGCAAGGCTGCCGCCGGGATCAACGGTTGTGAATCTGCGCCAACCTGAAAGGATATGTTTCCATGGCTACAAATCGCGGAGTAGTTTTTCTCGGCCCAGGCAAGGTCGAAGTGCAGTCGATCGATTATCCAAAGATGCAGAATCCGGCTGGAAAAGAGATCACCCACGGCGTGATTCTGAAAATTGTTTCCACCAATATTTGCGGCTCTGACCAGCACATGGTGCGTGGTCGCACGACAGCGCCGAAAGGGATGGTGCTGGGGCACGAGATTACCGGCGAAATCATCGAAAAAGGGAAGGACGTCGAATATCTCAACGTCGGCGACCTGGTAACAGTTCCATTCAACGTGGCGTGCGGCCGCTGCAGAACTTGTCGTGCGGGCGAGACTGGGGTCTGTCTCAACGTAAATCCAGGCCGCGCAGGCGGAGCGTATGGCTATGTCGACATGGGCGGCTGGGTCGGCGGTCAGGCCGAATTTGTGATGGTTCCATATGCAGACTTCAACCTGATCAAGTTCCCAGATAAAGCGCAAGCGATGGAGAAAATCAGGGATCTGACCATGCTTTCTGACATTCTGCCGACTGGATTTCACGGCGCGGTGAACGCGGGCGTTGGCGTGGGCTCGATTGTCTATATTGCCGGTGCTGGACCGGTGGGTCTTGCTGCCGCGGCTTCGGCGCAGATTCTGGGTGCAGCGGTGGTGATGATCGGCGACATGAATCACGAGCGGCTGCAGCACGCCAGGAAGGTTGGCTTCGAGCCAATCGACCTAACCAAGAGCGACAAGCTGGAGGACCTGATTGCCCAGGTGGTCGGCGTGCCGGAAGTGGATGCGGCCATCGACTGCGTTGGTTTCGAAGCGCACGGACATGGTTCGCAACATGGCACCGAGGCGCCGGCGACGGTTTTGAATTCGCTGATGACCATTACTCGCGCGGCAGGCAGTATCGGGATCCCGGGTCTTTATGTGACGGAAGATCCTGGATCGAAGGATGAAGCATCGCAAAAGGGAAATCTTCGGATGCGGTTTGGACTTGGCTGGGCGAAGTCGCAGCGCTTCTTCACTGGGCAAACTCCGGTGCTGAAGTACAACCGGCAACTGATGCAGGCCATTTTGCACGACCGCTTGCCGATCGCGAAAATCGTGAATGCTACTGTCATCAAGCTGGACGATGCGCCGAAGGGTTACCAGGACTTCGACAAAGGAGCGGCAAAGAAATTTGTCATCGATCCGCATGGAATGCTGGGAAAGGCTGCTGCCTGATCCAGCAAAACGAGAATCAACTAGTGAAGATGATGCACGTCGGGGTGCCGACAGGTGTGTACTGGCCTGTGAAGTGGAGTAAGCCGGTCCGCTTGTCGATGCGAAACGAGGTGATCTGGTCGCTGCGCTGGTTACACACGTACAGAAAATTTCCGCCGGGATCGATATTGAACTGAGGGGGATAATCGCCCAGGGTGGGAGTGTCGCCAACATGCTTCAGGTGGCCGGTTTTATCGATGGAGAATACGGCGATGGAGTTGTGTAGCCGATTGGCGGCATAGAGGGTGCGGCCATCCGGGGACACTCGGATGCCCGAGGCAAAACTGGTTCCTGCGAATCCGTCGGGAAGACTCGAAACAGTTTGCTGCGCCTTCATTGATCCAGTTGCCGCATCGAAGTGAAAGAACACGACCGTCGAGGCTTCTTCTTGAATGGAGTAGAGCCATCGGCCATTGGGATGAAAGGCAAAGTGACGCGGCCCATCTCCGGTGGGTAGCGATGCGAATGGCGTCGCGGCAGGCGCGAGCTTGCCCGTCTGCTTGTCGAAGCCATAAACATAGATACGATCTTGCCCGAGATCCGTTTGTAAAACAAAGCGATTGCCGGGATCCGCGCCGATCATGTGGGCGTGCGGTCGATCGTGCCCGCTAATGGCAAAGCTGCCGGTAGGTGCGCTAGTCGCCTTTTGACTTCCAACGTGATCTTCGTCGCGATGGGCGAAAGTGGGGTCGCCCAACGATCCGCCTGACAAAACCGGAAACACGGCGATGCTTCCGCCGCCGTAATTGGCCACGAAAACATATTTGCCGGTAGCGTCGACGCTCAAATAGGCCGGACCCGCGCCTTGCGAGCTGACTGTGTTCAGCAGTTGCAGGTCGCCGCTGGATTTGTCTACTGCATAAGCGCTGACGGAACCGCTTTTCCCTTCATAGTCTGAGATTTCATTGACGGTATAGAGATATTTTTGCGAGGGGTCGAGACAAAGCCACGAAGGATTTCTGGCTTCGGCAGCCAGCTTGACCAGCGATAATTGGCCGCTGCTGGAATCCATCTCGAACAGATAGATGCCCTTTCCATTGGCGTTGCCGTCGATCGCGCCGGTGTCCGAACCGACGTACGCGAGCACCTTACCTCTGCTGCGACGTTGCGAACTCAAGGCCCGGCTGACGGGTGAATACGCGATCGCCAAAGCGGAAGCGCCCAGGATAACTTCGCGGCGGGAAGGTTTTTGGATTGCATCACTCGCTAGCATCGAATCTTGACGGCTCACTATGTTCCTGCTCCTTAAGCGGATTTTCTACTACTATAGCGATTCGAGTGGAAGGATGGCCCGACTCGCGGCGGTGATCTTCGCGAGGATTTGCTGCTTAAGCGATACCGATATCAAATATCGCAGTCTTTCCGTGAGTGAAAACGCGCCGCTTCATTCCGAGAGACGCGATGCGAGAAAATCGCCGATCCGGTTCGATGAGCAGAATGGAAGCCGGAGCGCGTTCGCTATACCTGCACGTTACCGGTATCCCCTGCGTTGCCGAGAACGACTTTGATATCCATTCGTTTTTGACCGCGATAGATGGTGACCGTCACCGTCTGTCCTGCCTGATGGCCATCCATAATCTCCGCAATGTCCTGGTCATTGGCGACGCGATCGCCGTCGATGGCGACGATCAAGTCTCCACCAATGAAGATGGGCGTGTTGCCGAGATAAGCTTGCTGCTTGCCGCCAAGGATGCCGGCGTGGTCAGCGGGTCCGCCGGGAGTGGTGCGCTCCACCAGGACTCCGGGAACAGGGGGCAATCCAAGCTGGTTGGCGATGTCGGGTCCGATCGGCAAACCGCGAATTCCCAAGGTCGGACGCAGGACTTTGCCGTAGCGGGCAAAGTCGTTTAACGCAGCTTTGGCTTCATCGATGGGGATGGCGAATCCAATACCGGCGTTCTGGTCTGCACCGCCGCCGGTGTCGATCATGGTATTCATTCCAATCACGTCACCCTGCGAATTAAGCAGCGGGCCGCCGGAGTTGCCCGGGTTGATGGCGGCGTCGGTCTGGATGGCGTCGGAAATCAAATTGCCCATGGGACCGCGGATAGAGCGAATGGAACTGATGATTCCTCGGGTCATGGTACCGCTGAGGCCGAATGGATTGCCAATGGCGTAGACCAGTTGGCCCACCTGCAAATTGCGCGAGGTGGCCAGGGTCGCAGGTTGAAGGTCGGTCGCATCAATTTTCAGCAAGGCCAGGTCGTGCGCCTTGTCGGTCATCAGCACCTTGGCTTTGTACTGGTGCTTGTTGTAGAGCGTCACTTCAACATTCTGCGCGTTTGAAACCACGTGGAAGTTGGTGAGAATGTCACCTTTTTTATTCAAAATGAATCCGGAGCCCTGGCCTTGCTCCGGGACCGCGCCATAAAAGAAGTCGTAGGTAACCATGCTGGAGGTGATATTCACCACCGAGGGCAGAGCTTTCTTGTAGACCGCGATGTTGTTCTGCTCGCTGGGCAATAAGGCGGGCGCAGCATGGGCGTCGGTAAGTTCCATGTCGCCCGGCAACGCCCCGTTGTTCTGGGCAGAGGTTGTGCTGACGGGACGACCAAACCATCCGTGTCCGGCGCCGGTAGAAAATGTGTGGGTCGTGACGAAGTAGAACCCGCCCAGAATGGCGACGGTCAAAATCAACAAGCGTGCTTTCATCGATCCAGAGCTCTCAATCTTCGGTTGCCAAAACGTGGGCCTCGCAGGTCACGGCAACAGAATCGATAGTCAGTGCACCATACCACCATGTCTGGTTGGATTCAGATCCGGCATTTACGTTGCGTCGTGGTCAACGTGTGGCAGGTGTTGCTCCCTCATTTCTCTGTCGTACGTTTTGTTGTTGCAACTGTTTTAGGATAATCTCCACCTCGGCTTCAAGGTGTTCGAGTGATCCTGAATTTTCAATGACGAAATCACACAGGGGAGCTTTTTCCTGGTCCGTCATCTGCTTGGCCATTCGTTTTCGGCCGTCTTCCTGAAGCGCAGCCAATTCTTCCGGGGAAAGTACTTTGCTGCCGCGGGTTGCGTATCGCGCCAGCCGAAGTTCCTCCGGAGCGGTCACCAGAATTAACTTATCAAATCTATGGCTGAGTCCGGGAGCGGTTTTGCCGCGGTCGGCTTCAAAAATGAGTGCGGACTCGACCATGACGATGGCGTCCGGATCTGCGGCGAAGATGAATTGCATGCGCCGTTCCTGCTCCGCGACCACGGGGGGATGGACGATGCGGCTGAGTTCGTCGAGCTTGCCGGTCGATAACACATAGCGCGCGAGGGCAGAACGATCGAGTTGCCCATCGGCAAGCGTCAACCGGGGTGTGTCGGGATAGCTGCGGAAGTGAGCGAGGACAGCATCGTAGACTGGCTGTCCTGGCTGCATCAATTCTCGGCCAATCTGATCGGCATTCAGAACATGGACGCCGCGGCGCGCAAAGAGACTGCCGACAGTGCTTTTCCCACTTGCAAGTCCTCCGGTAAGGCCGACGCGCAGCATGACGTATGCTCCCTCGACGAAAATTACGCTGCCAGTCCGCGACGCAGGCGGGCTGCGCGAACCGTATTCGCCATCAACATGGCGATGGTCAGCGGGCCAACGCCACCTGGGACCGGCGTGTAGTAGCTGGCGAGCGCAAACGCATGCGGGTCGATATCGCCCATCAACACCGAGCCTTTTTCCTGAAAGGTCTTTTCTCGCTTGGCGTTGCCGGCAAAAAAGCGGTCGAAATCCTCTGGTGACGTGATGCGATTCATGCCCACATCGATCAAGACGGCGCCGGGTCGAACCATGTCGGGACGAATGATGCCGGCTTTTCCGATGGCGGCGACAAGAATGTCGGCTGAGCGACAGAATGCTGCCAGATCCCGCGTTTTGCTGTGGCAGATGGTGACCGTTGCATTTTCATGCAGCAGCAGCATCGCCATCGGCTTGCCGACGATATCGCTGCGACCGACGACCACGGCATGCTGGCCGGAAAGTGGAATTCCACTGCGCTTCAGCATTTGAATAATGCCGGCTGGGGTGCAGGGTGCGAGCGAGGGCTGTCCACTTTGCAGGCGGCCAACATTCACCGGATGAAAACCATCGACATCTTTTTCCGGAGAAACTGCCTCCAGCAAACGTTTCGCGTCCACGTGGGCCGGGAGAGGCAGCTGGATCAGGATTCCATCCACATCGTTGCGATTGTTCAGTTGCTGGATGAGAGACAGCATTTCTTCTGTGGTCACGGACTGGGGCGGAGTGAGCAGTTCGCTGTTCATGCCTAGTTCGGCGCTGGTTTTCACTTTATTGCGCACATAGACTTCCGAGGCCGGGTGGTTGCCGACCATTACCACGGTCAGACCGGGTCGAATGCCCTGACCGTGGAGCTTTTGTATGTCCGCAGCCACTTCCGCTTTGATAGCGGAAGCGATGGCATTTCCGTCTAAAGAGTGAGGGGTCACGGTGGTCGTCATGGCTCCTCCTTATGGTACTGGAAGCGAACGAGCTGGGTCGCGCGGCACGGAGGCAGACGGCTGAAATCAACCGCGGGTAACCGGGAGGAATGACGAAAGTTTTCTCTCGTGCGCCAGGAGGCGGTCGATAAAAGATTTGAGCGTTTATCGAATCCAATTTTTTTGCAGATCCGTAGCAACAAAGAGCGTGCAGTTCGAGTCTTAACACTCAAGGAGTTATGTTGCGGTCGTGATGGGTTCCGTAACAGGAAAGGGCGAACGCGAAATGCCGGCTGGCAGAGACATTGAGAAATTCCCAACGTTGGAATTGCAGGAGCTGCGCGATGGGCTATTGCAGCAAGGGCTGGATAGCTGGCAGGCGGCCGACCTGATCAGCAGCTTTCTGGCTGGACGCGGCTATGGTGTCTCGCGGCAGAGCGCTCGCGACGCGGTTCTGCGCGGCGAGGGGATTTCGCACTCCATTGATGGCATGCAGGCCGAACTGGAAAAGCTGGCTATGGTGATGTAGACGCCGCTATCCGGCAACGGCGCGTAAGCCGACCTTGGCTCCCTCCAGATTTCCAGAAGACATGAACCGCTCCAGCGCCTTGGAAGCGCAGCCCTCGCCACAGACGTGGTAGACGTCGGGATTTCTCGACTGATCCTCATTCCAGGGAAGAAGAGTAAAGTGTCGCGACGGCTGGCCTTCATCAAAGCAAAGTACATTCCCCAGCGTAATCATCCACCAGTGGTTGGATTCGAGTTTGACGGTTCCGCAGATGTTACAAATGAATGACTCGTCCCACGCCATTGTGTTGCTCCAAAGATTCCTGTTTATCCCGCTCCCAACTAGATGCAGCAAAAGGATTTTCGTCGCTACGGGCGGCAAGGAAACAGCGACGAGCCATGAAAACTTTTGCCGAGATTCACTAGGAAAATACGCCCCTACCATACGATAATTACTACATCCGTGGAGTTACTACTCAATCTTTTGTGGCTGGCGACTTCGGCGAGCCTGGGTGTGGCATTGCTCTACTCTCGACGCGGCGTTGCGTCGGAAGGGTATGTCCATTCCCATTCCGCGGCCTGGGTCTCCTATTTGATTCTGGTCGCGATGCTGCTGCCCGTCATCTCCATGACAGACGACTTGCAGGCCATGGTGACGCCCACAGATGGCGAACAGATCGTACGTCGAATTGAGTCCGCGGTACCGGGCCACCCGCCGGTTCATCTTCATCGAACGGTGTTTCTGGAAGTGCAACGCGTATGGGTTGCACCCATGTTCGAGACTCGCCCACTGGAATCTGTTCAAGTTCTTCATCCTTCCCATTGCTGGCACTGGCAAGCGACTCAAGGTCGCGCTCCCCCGGCCGTTGCCTAACTGCCCCACTCGTCGAATTTTTCTGCTGTCCTGATACGTTTCTGATCGCTGTTTGACTGCGCTCGCGGTGGATGGAGCGTAGGCAATGTCTTCCGGGTGACCTGCCCGGAGAATGCGTTTGATTTTGAAGGATAAGGAATTCTCATGAAATTCTCCCCAACATTGCGTGGAGGAGCCTGTGTATTTTTGCTGCTTGGCTGGCTGCATGCCACGGCGCAAACGACCGCTACGGTCTCGGCGCCGCTGACGATGCGACAGGCGGTGGAGCTGGCCCTGCGCAGCAACCCGACTTTGCTGGCCGCGCAACGAAACCTGGAGTCGATTCGAGCGGAAGAGATCACCGCGGGGCTGCGGCAGAATCCCGTCTTCAGTCTCGGCGGTACTGACATCACGCTGCCGGCAGATAACCCCTCGAATCCGTACTCCTATGCGGGCAATATTTCGCGGCTGTTTGAGCGAGGACAGAAACGGCGCTGGCGGCTGGAGAGTGCGCGCGCCTCTACCCAGGTGACAGAGAGCCAGTATCACGATCTGGAGCGGCAAACGGTTCTGGCGGTGAAAAATGCTTTCACGAACATGTTGTTGGCCAAAGCGGCATTGCAGTTGGCCGACAACAACCTGACCAGTTATCGCAAGGTTGTGGATTTGAGCCATGTTCGTCTGCAGGCGGGTGCGATCAGCCAGACCGATTTCGACCGCATCGATTTGCAAATGGCCAGCTTCGAGTCCGACTACGAAAATGCTCAGGTCAACCTGGCTCAAAGCAGCGACCAGTTGCAGCAACTGCTCGGCTTTCAGGGTCCCAAACGCGATTTCGCGATCGCCGGAACACTGACTCCGCCGCAACTCACTTTGTCGTTGCCGGACCTGGAACAGAAGGCGCTGGCGGCACGGCCGGACTACCGGGCGGCGCAGCAGGCGATCCAGGTCGCGGAGGCCAATGTGAAACTGGCCGATGCGAATGGAACTGCCGACCCGACTCTGGCGGGCGAATATGAACGCACCGGTATCTTCAACTCCGCCGGCTTCAGCATCAGCATTCCCATACGCATCTTCGATCGTAATCAGGGTGAAAAGCAGGCGGCGCGATTTGTCGTTCAGTCGGATCGGTTCTCTGAGATTGCGGCTCGCAGCCTGGTGCTGTCGGATGTCGATCAAGCCTGGGCTGCGTATCTGTCCGCGCAGCGGCTAGCCGCACGATACAACACGCATTATCTGAAGGAATCTGGAACCATCTTGAACAACCTCGAATTTGGCTATCGCCACGGCAGCTATACGCTGCTGGACTATCTGAGTGCGCTGCACGACGACAGGCAAACGAACCTGGACGCATTGAACGCGAACGCGCAGGTGTGGCTGAGTCTTCACCAACTCAGTGACGCAACCGCAACGGAGATTCTCCCATGAAAACGCTTCACGTAGCCTTGGCAACAACGTTCCTCGGACTCAGCGTGGCAGGCTGCAGCTCGAATTCTGCGTCGAACACGCCGCCGCCGGCGTCGAAGAGCATTGTGCAAACAGTGGTCGTGCATAGTACGAAGGTCGTCGACCAGATCAGTATTCCTGCCCGCGTGGTTGCCAATCCGACCAAGGTGGTGCAGGTATTTCCGCCGCTGAGTGGCCGGATTGTTCGGTTTTCGGTGTTGCCCGGTCAGGTAGTGGAGGCGGGACAAGTGATTGCGGTATTGCAGAGCGGCGATATTGCGCAGGCGCGATCCGATTTCGAGAAAGCCAAGATTCAGGTGCTGCTGGCAGACCAGGCGCTGAACCGCGGCAAACTCTTGCTGCAGCATGAGGTGATGGCGAAGGCGGATTATGAACAGCTGGTTGCCACGGATGAAGCGGCGCACTCGGAGCAGGAACGAGCGCGGCAGTTGATTCACGAATTGGGATTCTCAGAGAACAACAATAGCGATGAAGCTCCGATTCGCGCCCCGATCAGCGGGGTTGTTCTCGACACCGGTACGGCTGTGGGGGAATGGCAACGCTCGCTCGACAACGCGACTCCGCTGGCCACGATTGCAAACCTGAATTACGTGTGGGTGCTTGGAGATGCCTATCAAAGCGATCTGGCCAGCATTCGCGTGGGTCGGCCGGTAACGGTGAAATTTCCGGCGTATCCGGGTTTGTCGCTCGCGGGCAAAGTGGACAATCTGTCGCAATCGCTCGATCCAACCACGCTTTCTGTGAAAGTCCGCGTCGTGCTGGCGAATCCGCAGATGAAGCTGAAGCCGCAGATGTTCGCGAATATTCTGATCGATCGCTCTTCGACAGAAGGATTTCTTGTGCCATCCGCGGCGGTGATTCACGAGAACAACTTCGATTCTGTCTTCGTCCAGACTTCGCCGGGCAAGTATGAACGGCGTCCTGTGAAAATCGGCCAGATGCAGCAGCAGAATGTTGAGGTTCTGAGCGGGCTGCACGACGGTGACCAGGTTGTGACACTCGGAGCGGCGCTTTTGCGCGCGCCTGCGGGAGAATAAGATGACCAGTTTCATCCGCGTTCTCCTGCAATATCGCATCGTCGTCCTGGTGATTTTTATAGCCGCATTGTTGGTGGGCTGCTATGCCTACACCAAGCTCGACATTGAAGCCTATCCCGATCCTTCTCCGCCGCTGGTAGAAATCATTACGCAGAACCCGGCCTGGTCGGCGGAGGAGATGGAGCAGCAAGTCACCATCCCGGTGGAGAATGCCATCTACGGTTCCCCGCATTTGGAGCAGGTGCGCTCCACCAGCATTTTCGGGCTTAGCGATGTAAAGCTGTATTTCAGCTTCGACAGCGATTATTTCCATGATCGCGAGGAAGTGCTCTATCACCTGCAGACACTGACGCTGCCAAATAATCTGCAGCCGCAACTTTCTCCATGGTCGCCGATCGGTGAAATTTATCGGTACATCCTGACCGGCCCCGGATATTCCCTGAATGAGTTGAAAGCAACACAGGACTGGCTGGTCACCCGCGAGATCAAACAGGTTCCTGGCATCATCGACGTGACAACATTTGGCGGAACCACGCGACAGTATCAGGTGATCGTCGACCCGGCGAAGCTGTTGGCGCATAACGTCACCCTGACGCAGGTTGTGAATGCAATTCAGAACAGCAACGCCAACGTCGGCGGAGACTATCTGACGCTGGGCGCACAGAACGTGAACGTGCGTTCGGTCGGCCTGCTGAAAAACATTCAAGATATCGCATCGATCGTGGTGGCGGAGCGGAACAATGTTCCCGTCCTTGTGGGCGATATTGCCACGGTGCGAAAAGGCTTTCAACCGCCGATGGGTCGTGTGGGACGCAACAACGACAGCAACGTGGTGGAAGGAATCGTACTGCTGCAAAAGAATGAGCAATCCCTGCCTGCGCTGCGTGCGTTGAAGGAGAAAGTTTACCATTTGAACCACGGCAACCTGCTGCCGCCGGGCATGCAGATCAAGCCGTACTACGACCGCACGAAACTGATCAATGTCACCACGGAAACGGTGAAGCACATCATCCTGACCGGCCTGGCATTAGTGACGCTGGTGCTGGTCATCACAATCGGCGATTTCCGTACCACGCTGCTGGCTGTGTTGACCATTCCTTTCGCTGTTCTGTTTGCGCTGACGTTGATGGTGATGACTGGGCACTCTGCCAATCTGATTTCGATTGGGGCCATCGACTTCGGAATTCTGGTGGATGCGTCGATCGTGGTGCTGGAAAATGTGTATCGAAGACTCTCTCGCCGGATTGAAGTGGAGGACACCGCCGACCTGATTGTGGAAGGCGTGACGCAGAGCGCGAAGCCGGTCATCTATGCGACGATCATCATTCTGATCTCGTTCATTCCCTTGTTCACCATGCAGGGCGTGCCGGGAAAGATTTTTGCGCCCATGTCGATGACGTACGGTTTCGCGCTCATCGGTGCATTGATCTTCGCAGTTATCTTCGCGCCGGTGCTGGGATTTTTAACAGCTTCAAAGGAGCCGACCACGGGCAGGGAAACGTGGCTGCTGCGGAATATTCTGCGGCTCTATGAACCGGCACTGAAATTTGCGCTGAGATATTCCAAGCTGGTGTGGGCGGGTGCGATTGGCTGCCTGCTGCTAACCGCGTTTGTGTTTCACTTTATCGGCGGAGAATTTATGCCTGCCCTGGAAGAGGGCAATCTGTGGATTCGTGCCACGCTGCCGCAGGATATTTCATTTCCGCAGGCAGTTGCGATTGCCGATTCAATGCGTGCCACGCTGGATAAATTTCCGGAAGTCACGCAGACGGTTTCGCAGGTCGGTCGACCGGATGATGGTACGGACGTGACCACCTTCAACAACGTAGAAGTGTTTACCGACTTGAAGCCGGAGAGTCAGTGGCCGGGGTACCTGCACGGCAGCAAAGACAAATTGATTGAGGAAATGCAATCCAAGCTGGCGAAATATCCCGGCGTGGTGCTCGGCTTCTCGCAGAATATTCAGGACAACGTGGAAGAAGCGATGTCCGGCGTGAAGGGCGAAAACTCTCTCAAACTTTTCGGCGATAACTTCGAGACGTTGTCGACTCTGTCGGAGCAAATTTTAAAAATCATGAAGTCTGTGCCGGGCGTGCAGGACGCGGGCATCTTTAAAGTAGGCGGACAGCCCAATCTGCTGATCCAGATCGATCGAGCGAAGGCGGCACGCTATGGGTTGGCGGCGCAGGATATCAATAATGCGATTCAGGCAGCGGTCGGCGGTGCGCCCGTCACGCAAATGATTCTCGGCGATCGCCGCTTTGACCTGGTGGTTCGCTATCCGCTGGCGGATCGCGATAATCCGGATGTCATCCGCAAAATTCTGCTTCCCGCGCCGGATGGCACCATGGTTCCGCTGGGAGAAGTCGCCGACGTCAGCATTCGCGACGGCGCGTTCGCAATCTATCGCGAAGGTGGCCGGCGCTATGTCCCCATCAAATTCAGCGTACGCGGTCGCGATCTTTCCAGCACCATACACGAGCTGCAGAGCCGGCTAGCGCAGGAGGTGAAACTCCCGCCTGGATATGAGTACACATGGGCGGGCGAATTCGACAGCCTCCAGAAAGAACTGCATCGCCTGGCGTTTATCGTGCCTGTCAGTTTGATTATGATTCTCGGGCTGCTTTACATTTTGTTCCTTTCCTTCCGCGATGCATTGATCGTGATGGCTGTGATTCCATTTGGAATGATCGGCGGCGTATTTTCGCTGCTGCTGACCCACACGCCATTCAGTATTTCGGCTGCGGTTGGATTTACTTCCGTCCTGGGTCTGAACACCTTGGGCGCGGTCGTGTTTCTTCGCGGCGTTCGCCATTCGCAGGCGGAAATGGGAGAAGAACCTGGTCTGCTGCGAGGTTGTCTGGAGGAGATGCGTCCAGTGGTGATGGCGTGTATGTGCGCTGCGCTGGGTCTGTTGCCGGCGGCGGTTTCGAACGGCATCGGAGCACAGGCGCAGCAGCCGCTGGCCCGTGTCGTGGTGGGTGGCATGGTCACCACATTGTTTGCGGTGCTGTTTGTCACTCCCTTGCTGGCTCGCCGCCTGCCGGAAGTGGCGAAGAAGGATTTGTCGGAGTATTGATCGGGTTGGCAACGAAGAAAGCCGAGTCGCGCTGCTCGGATTTTCTTTCGTTGCCTCGCCGCCAATGCCGCCGATGAGCCGGTCTGCTTATACTTGGGGAAGCCTGACGTCCAAGTGGCGAGACGACCATGACTCTATCCAACCCCGCACTCGCCGCGACCGATCCAACACATACTGCATTGGACCTGAAGAGAATCTATCGCCGCATCACCCTGCGGCTGATTCCTTTTCTGATGTTGCTGTATTTAGTCACATTCTTGAATCGCGTGAATGTCAGCTTTGCGGCACTCACGATGAACAGCGACCTGGGCCTGAGCAATACGCTGTTCGGCATTGGTGCGGGAATTTTCTTTTTGGGCTACGTTCCGTTCGAGGTGCCCAGTAACTTTATGCTGGCGAAGGTAGGCGCGCGGTTATGGCTGACCGTGTTGTTGGTCCTAATGGGATTGGTGTCGGCAGGGTTCGCCTTCGTACATACCAGCACCTCCTACATGGTGATGCGTTTTCTTCTGGGAGCGGCTGAGTCCGGATTTTTTCCGGGCGTGGTGCTCTATCTCACCTTCTGGCTGCCGGCCTCGGTGCGCGGCGGACTGATGTCGTTGTTCATTGTGTCGATTCCACTCTCCACGGTGGTAGGCGCGCCGCTGTCCATGGCCATCCTGAAGATGAATGGCATTGCCGGGCTGAGAGGCTGGCAGTGGCTGTTTGTTCTGGAAGGCGGGCTCGCCATTGTGGTGGGCCTGATGATTCCGAAAATTCTTGCAGATTCACCAAAGAAAGCAAGCTGGCTTTCGCCGCAGGAGTCGACCTGGCTGGTGGCTGCCATCTCGGCTGAATCCCGACCCACGACGGCGCACGCTTCGTGGATCCATTTATTTCGCAGCCGCGCCGTGCTCGGCTTCGCGCTGGGCTACTTCATCCTGATGATTGGGCTGTACGGGCTGAGCTTCTGGATTCCGCGGATTCTCAACTCGGAGGGCCTTCCTTTCGCGCAGACGGGCTGGATGACGGCGCTGCCGTATGTCATCAGCACGGTGGGCATGGTGGCGTGGGGCAGGCACTCCGATAAAACGGGAGAACGGACCTGGCATCTGGTGGGTGCGTTCCTCGCGGGCGCGCTGGGACTGTATGTTGCCTCGGCTACGCATGTGGTTGCGGTTAGCGTGGCGGGCTTTTCCATTGCCGCATTGGGTATCTGCGCCGCGATGCCTCTGTTCTGGACTGTTTCAACCGAACATCTGGGAAAAAACGGAGTGGCCGGCATCGCGGTCATCAACGCGATCGGCAACCTGGGAGGTTTTGTCGGCCCGTTCTGGATGGGATGGCTGGTGGACCGCACACATTTCTTTTCAGCTGGATTGTTGGCCGCAGCCATCACACTGGCCATTGGTGCTGCGCTGATGTATGGATTAAGCCGACCGACTCCATCTGCAACTACTGCGAATCCCTAGGACGAATTTCACGCGTTCGCAAGTGATGTGCTTACGATTTGCTGGCGGCGAGAGTGAGGATTAATGTTTGCGGTTGGCGGTCGCGCAAAATTTGTAGCTTGATGGACGCTTTCTTATTTTGCCGCAGCGCATGGTTCCACTTACTGCGAGAGGTCATGGGCACCTCGTCAGCCTTGCAGATCACATCGCCCGCCTGCACTCCGGCGCGCAGGCCAGGACTGTTGGGATCGATGCTTTTCACCAGCAGGCCGGTCGAATTCTTCAATCCAAAATAGCGTGCCAGCTGGGGATTTAAAACATCCAATGTGATGCCGGTATACGGAGGCGTGCCGGGAATGTAGCTCATCAGGCCGCCGTTAGAGCTGAAGGTTTTTCCAATGTCGGAGGATGCCACACCGAAAAATCCACTGGGCGGAGGAGGCTGGACAACAGCTTGTGCCGCCGGCGCGCTGGGATCGGGAACGGTGTAGTGCTGTGACCAGGCTTCCTTCTCTACCGTGTCGCGGTCGGCCAGCACAACTGTCATCTCCATGGGTTTGCCGTCGCGCACGATATTCAATGCGACGGATTCTCCGGGATTCATTTTATGCAGCGCGTCGGTCAGGCCCTCGGCGCTTTCGGCCTTCTTCCCGGCGAACTTCACGATCACATCATTGGCATGCAGCCCCGCTTTTCCTGCCGGCGCATCGTGATCTACAGCGGCGATCTCGACACCTTCATTCGGCGCCAGATGAAGCTTCTGCCGTTGCTGCTTGGTCATGTTTTCGAAATCTACGCCAAGGTATCCGCCGTGGTGATGAAAACTGCTCATGCCAACCAACGGTTCCATGGGATGCGTGCCGGCCGCGGCTGGCAAGGTCAGCAGGGCAAGGCAGGCAAGACTCCATGGAAACGATCGAGGATTCATAGATTCACTTCGGTGGTTCGATGCGCGTTGGCGGCTTCTTTCATGTCCGATCCGCAACCCGGCTCCGCGCCTTACTGTATCAGGACGTCGCTTCGCAGCGAATCAATTCCCATTGGTTGAAACGTTTCCGGACCCACAGGATCAACTCCCGCAGATCCGGTTGAGGCCTTCGATTTCTGACTTGTCGGATCCACGTTGAATTGGGCGCGACTATTCCGTGGGAGGAATTGCCTGCAGTACTTTGAGCGACGCTTGACGAATGGCCGGATTGTCATCTCCAGTGGAGACGGTTTGCAACACCACCCGTACGCTGCTGTCTGCCTGGACCGGCTCCAGCATCTGCAAGGCGTGGCTGCGAACCAACTGGCTGGGGTCATGCATCAGAGATTCGAGCACAGCGTCTCGCACCCGAACATCCTGGCCCACATACGGCTTGAGCCCTTCCAGCGCTTTCAACCGCACCGCAGGGTCACGGTCATAGCGTAAAGCGACCATCATCGCCGTCCGTACCGGTCCATCCTCACAGAAGTGACCCGCCTTGCATTGCGCTGCCAGCAGCGCCACAGAATTGCTCTGGACACTTGGATCGACGGCATTCTGGGTGGCCATCAGCAGCAGCTTCTGCACCTCAGGGTCGTCGATCGATCCCTCAATTGTGGCAGGCACCATGGTGTTGAAGTGGACCTCCACCATGTCGGTATTCGGGTGCTGCACAATTGAGCTCACGTTATAGACCGATGGAGCCGCAGTGCTTTCCGCGGGTATGGCTGCAGCAGCGAGCTGCGTGGCTGGGAGGTGCTCTTTCGAATGCTTCCAGTAGTGCCCAGCCGAAGCGCCGATGCCGAGGCCTACGACGGCCACCGCCATGGCCATTCCAGGTGCGGCGTGCAGCTGGGCGAGAAATCCCTGCCAGCCAATTTCGAGTCGCATCCATAGGCTGGGAGGCGGCAACAGATCGAGCGCATCATCCAGCCGGACACGGCTTTGAGCTAAAAAATTTGGAGAGAGATCTTCGACGGGCGCCAATGACATGGTTTGCCGAAGTGCCTGGTACGCCTGCAACTCCGCCCGGCAAACTTCACAACCTGCCATATGCAGTTCAAGGCTGTGGCTGTGCTCGTCGGACAGCTCTCCATAGATGTATTGCACAATCAACTGTTGTGCGTGATCGCATTTCATGGCCTGCTCCTGAAGGTGAAAAAGTACATCATCTTTTACCGTCTTTTATCGCACGACTGATAACTGCGTCCGCAGTTTCCGGGTAGCACGAAAGAGCGTGTTCTTTGCCGTCTCTTCCGTGGTGTTCAACATCTCGCCAATGGTCCGCAGCCGCAGACCCTGGTAATGCTTCAACTCAAATACGGTGCGTTCGCGCGGAGTCAACGTTGCCAACGCTGTCTGAATTTTCTCTGCCAATATTTTTCGATCGAGCTCCCGCCCAGGATTGGCCATCGCGCGATCGTCCGACACATTGATCATGGTGTCGTGTTCCTCGCCGGTAGCGTCGACGATCACCGCCGGATCTTCACGGCGAGTTTTGCGACGGCGCAGCAGGTCCAGGCACAGATTGGTCACAATGCGATAAATCCATGTATAGAAGGAGCACTCGAAGCGGAAGCTTCCAATATGTCGATAGGCCTTCAGGAAAGCTTCCTGATGAATGTCCTGCGCATCCTGTTCGGATCCGGTGAGATGCATGGCGAGGCGTAATACGGCCTGATCGTACTGCCGCACGAGCGCATCAAAGGCCACACGAGAGCCCTTCTGCGCCTCGCGGATCAGTTCCGCGTCCTGCAGCCGCGCTGAACTATCGGCGTACATCCTTGGCTTTGATTGTATCCGTGGGGGCGCACTGATTTGTGGGGAAGCGAGGGTATCTTGCACAAGGATGGCGAATCGCTGCGGCTCCATCGGGTATGTCTCCACTCATTTTGACGGCATTTTTCGCCAAACGTGAGCCGATCGGGCGTTTGGCGGCCAGGAGAGGACGGTGAGGTTCGACCGTTGCGCCACCGTTCTCCTTTCTTTCGCTATGATTTGCGGTGACGCGGCAGGCGTCTGGTTGGGAGAGGCAAGGGGGAGCGGGAACATGGCGTGCTCGATTTTGCTCTACACTGAGCCTCATGACTCCTGTTTCCCATCGACCCTCCGGCGAGACTCAATCCTCGTTTTTTTCCAATGATTCTGGCCGCAAACCCGCTGCCGGCAACTGGGCTGTCGCTTATACCGATGGAGGATCACGCGGCAATCCAGGCCCCTCCGGTTATGGGGTGGTGATTCTGGGGGAAGACGGGACGGTTCTGGGCGAACTGAGCGAATTTCTGGGAATGCGCACCAACAATGTTGCGGAATATTCAGGCCTGCTGGCCGCGCTGGAGTTCGCGTTGGCCAACGGCCATCCTCGGCTGCGCGTGGTTTCCGACTCGGAATTGATGGTCAAGCAGATTCGCGGGCAATATCGAGTGCAGAGCCCGGACCTGCGTCCGCTATATGAGGAAGCCAAGCGCCGCATTGCCAGGCTGGAAGCCTTCCAGATTGAACATGTGCTTCGCGGGAAGAACAAGAAAGCGGATGAGCTGGCGAATCAGGCCATGGATCGAGGGATGCGGCGGAAGCTGGAGGTGAAGGCCGGCTCGTCCAGTTCGCCGGTTGCGGGGGAGGCCCCGCCGGTTCGGCCGCTGCGCGGCATCGTGAAAGAGGGAAAAATCAACCTGCTGGAAGGTTCGATTCCAGAGGGAACTATTGTGGTGGTCATGCCGGAAAAGGCGCTCGGGATGAGAGCGGGAAAGTCCTAGACCTCTGAATTGCGAACTCGCGGTTTATGATTCGGCATATTGCTCAGGGCAGTAATGCGTATCAATGGAGGTTTTGGTGAAGAGGATTGCGTTGGTTGCACTGTTGCTGCTTTCGGTGTCTGGCTGGGCGAGCACAGTCCCGACCGAATATTCTGTGAACGTTCATGTCAGCTCCGATCGCTTCTCTAGCGCTTGCAGCATCGAAAGCAAGGGTTGCGCTTTCGCGTTGCAAATTCTAAATGTCACAATCGACGGTAAGAAATACGAATTGCAAGCTAAGGTCACAAAACAAGGACTGTTGCCGCTCGGGGATTACACGGCAATACCGACGAAACAAGTGTACGGACTGGCTGTATACGAGTTGCGGCTGCCGGATAACAAGACGGAGAAATTTACCGTCGTTGGCCAGTCGGAGTGAATAAGCCCTCTGAGTTCTTATGAACCTGCGAGCGCGGCTTTCACTTGCTCGCTGGCCAGCTTGCCGTCGGCGCGTAATCCGGCGGCCTGAAATTTGGCCTGCACTGCCTTCATCACGCTGCCCATATCTCGAGGCGTTGGCCGGGTGCCTGCGGCGGACATCTCCGCGATGACGGCTTCGACGTTGCTGTGAATATCTTCTGGCGATGCGGACTTGGGAAGATAGCTCTCAATGATCGGAATTTCTGCGGCTTCCTTCTCCACCAGGTCCATGCGGTTGCCCTTGGTGAACTGCTCAATCGAATCCCGTCGCTGTTTCACCATGGTGACCAGCACCTGCTCGGCTTCGGGATCGGTCAGCGGCGCGCGCTTGTCGATTTCCTTATTCTTGAGTGCAGATTTCATCATGCGGAGGGTCGACAGGCGGTCTGCCTCGCGCGACTTCATCGCTGCCACCATGTCCTGCTGCACTCTGTCCGTCAAGCTCACGAAAGTCACCGTCCCTTTACTGAATGGCCGAAAAAGACCGCAATCCTTCAATTATAGGCTCGCAGCAAAACCCTTGTTTTTTCTCTAGAATGGAAGCATGTTCCATAAAACGCGTCTCTTTACTCCCGGCCCGACTCCTTTGCTGCCAGCGGCGCAGTTTGCCATGGCTGCCGCCGATCTGCACCATCGCACCCCGGAATTTCGCGCCCTGTATCAGCGCGTGCTGGAACAACTCAAGACATTTGTCGGCAGCAAGAACGATGTTGTTCTGCTGACCAGTTCGGGGACTGGTGCAATGGAGGCTTCGATCTCCAACCTGACCTCGCCGGGCGATCGCGTGCTGGTGCTGACCGCCGGTAAATTCGGCGAGCGCTGGACCGGTCTGGCGAAGGCGTTTGGCTGCCAGCCGGACGTCGTGAGCGCTCCCTATGGACAGACATTGGCGCTGGATGCCGCGAAGGCAGCACTGCGCAGCGACACAAAGTTGGTGCTGATGCAGGCCACCGAGACCTCGACAGGCGTTCGCCACGACGTGAAAGCGGTAGCGGAAATGCTGCGCGCGGCCGGAAGCGATGCCTTGCTGGTGGTCGACGCCATTACCGGCCTGGGGACAACCCATCTGGATATGGATGCCTGGGGCATCGACGTGCTGATCGGCGGATCGCAGAAGGCTGTCATGATTCCCCCGGGTCTGGCGTATCTGGCTGTTAGCGAGCGTGCCTGGAAACGGATGGAGACGACGAAAAATCCGCGTTATTATTTTGACCTGCGCAAGGAGCGGAAGGTAGCGGCCAAGGGTGAGTCGGCATACACTCCTGGAGTGGCTTTGATCGCCGCGCTGGGCGCAGCGTTCGACTACATTGCCGCGCAGGCGGACGGAGATTTGGCCAAGGGTCGCGTGGCGCTGATCGAGAATGCCGAAACCTGCGCTGCCATGATGCGTGCGGCGGTTCGTGCTTTGGGAATGCGCCTGTTTGCGCCCGATGCTCCAGCGGCTGCGGTAACGGCCGTGATGCCGCCCGAAGGCGTAGATTCCGGAATCATTGTGAAACAACTAAAGTCTCGTTTTGGGACGATTGTCGCCAACGGACAGGGAGAGATGAAGGGTCAGCTGTTCCGTGTGGCGCATCTTGGATTTTTCGATCCCCTTGACACGCTGGCGGTGATTGGTGCGCTGGAACAGGTGACGGTCGATTCGCTGCCGCCCTCGAAATTTCAGCTAGGCGACGCGCTTACCGCCGCGCAACGCGTCTTCGCAGAGCGCAGCCGGACCCTCGACAGCGACTCTTCAGATTCTTCGAAAACCACTGCTGTCGCTGAACCCGCCGGGGTTGGCCGATAGCCGTTTTCCTGCGGGTGCTCCTGTTTTAAAGGGATGCGGAGCGCCCTTTGCCCGTCTTGGGAAGGTCGATTCAGAACCAACGATAGGAAACCAGCCATGAAAGTCGTTCTCGCCGAAAAGGTGTCTCCAGCTACGATTGCTGTCTTTGCCGATGCTGCCGACTGGAAAGTTGTCACCCACGATCAAATTAAGAACGGTCTGCCGGCCGAGTTGGCGGATGCCGATGCTTTAGTCGTTCGCTCCGCGGTACAGGTCGACGCCGCTCTGCTGGAAAAAGCCCCTAAGCTGCGCGTGATCGGACGTGCCGGCGTAGGCGTGGACAATATCGACGCAGAAGCCGCGACGCGCAACGGAATTGTGGTGATGAACACGCCGGGAGCGAATGCGGTTGCGGTTGCGGAGCTGACCCTGGCGCTGATGATCGATCTGGCTCGCATGGTTCCGCGCGCGAACAAAACCATGCATGCGGGAAACTGGGAAAAGAAGTCGCTGCAAGGGACCGAGCTGCGTGGCAAGACGCTGGGCATTGTCGGCCTGGGTCGCGTTGGGTTAGAGGTCGCGCGGCGTGCGCGTGGATTTGGGATGGAGCTTGTTGGCAACGATCCCTTTGTTTCCGCGGCAATTGCGCGCGAGAACGGCGTGCGCCTTGCCAGCCGCGAAGAAGTGTTTCGCCAGGCCGATTACCTGACGTTGCACGTGGGTCTGACGGCGGATACCGAAGGCATGTTGAATGCTGCGACCTTTGCCACCATGAAGAAAGGCGTGCGCCTGGTGAATTGCGCTCGCGGCGAGCTGATCGTTGAAGAAGACCTGGTGGCTGCGCTAAAAAGCGGACAGGTTGCCGGTGCCGCGCTCGATGTCTTCCGTAAGGAGCCGCTGAAGGATTCGCCGTTTTTCGGGCTCGACAATGTGATTCTGACGCCACATATCGCCGGCTCAACTGCGGAAGCGCAAGAGGCTGTGGGAATCCAGATCGCGGAGCAGGTTCGGGCCTACCTCAGCACCGGCGTGGTGCAGAACGCAGTGAATTTTCCATCGCTTTCCTATGAGGAATACACGGCGCTGGCGCCCTACATCGAGTTGGGAGAGCGTCTGGGGAAATTCTTGACGGCCACCTTCGGAGAGAGTGTGCAGAGCGTCGATCTCGCCTACTCTGGCCAACTGGCGGAGATGCGCACGGAGTTGGTTCGCGGGGCGGCACTGTGCGGAATACTGAGTCGATCAGAACACGTGAATCGCATCAATGCGGCTTCTGTTGCCGCCGAGCATGGCATTCGCGTGCACGAGCAAAAGACCGAGGCTCTGACCGGGGGCGCCGGCAATGTACTGAAGCTGACGCTGCATGCTGCCCATCAAAGTATGACGGTGAGCGGGACGGCGCGTCATGGAAGATTTCCCCGGTTGCTGTCGTGCGATGGCATCGATATCGAAGCACCGCTGGAAGGGACTCTGCTGTTCCTGCGCAATCAGGACGTTCCCGGCGTCATCGGCAAAATTGGTACGACGCTGGGCGACCACAATGTGAACATTGCCAATTTCGCGCTGGGTCGAGCCGACAGCCATGATGGCAATGGCGTGCGGCAGGCCCTAGCAGTGATCCACATGGACGTTGAGACCAAGCCGGCTCAAATGCAGAAGGCTATGGAAGCCCTAGGCAATCTGAAAGCGATTACAAGTGTCCGGCTGGTCAAACTGACGTAACGCGATCCGCGAAGCAAGAACAATCTTGCAGCATTGAGCGCACCTGCAGTAGCATCTCAAATGCAGCGCCCGAGCGTATCGCGGATCGGAAGCAGTGATTCGAGAGCTTGTTATGTAGAAGGGTTTCCGTACATGCCGTTATACGAGTACGAATGCAAACAGTGCCACGAGCGACTGGAAAAGATCCAAAGCTTCAGCGCGCCGCATGAGACGAAATGCCCGAAGTGCGGCGGCGAGCTGGAACGTGTCATTTCCGCGCCCGCGATCCAGTTCAAAGGTGCGGGCTGGTATGTGAACGACTACGCCAAGTCGGGGAGCAAATCCGCCAAGTCGTCCGATTCGGCAAGCAAGTCCGACGGCAAGGCCGACATATCGGCGGCTGCATCCGATGGCAAGTCAGACTCCAGCAGCAGCAAGCCCGCGGCGTCGACTACGGATTCTTCTTCGTCTTCCTCCACAACCGCGTCGTCGAGCGATTCAGGCTCCGGCAAATCAAGTGCGGGAAGCTCCAGCAGCTCGAAGTCGTAATAGGAATTTGTCGAGAAGGATTGGTCGCGTGCGCGGCAGAGCGTCTGATTCTTCTTCGACGGAGAATCCACCATGGAGCAGCGCGTTAGCCTGATTACACTCGGCGTCGCAGATCTCGCACGCAGCCAGGATTTCTATCAGTGTCTCGGTTGGCGTCGCTCGATGGCGCATGCCGAGGGTGTCGTGTTTTTTCAGGCCGGCGGTATGGCGCTGGCTTTATACCCACGCGACGAGCTTGCCAAGGATGCGCATCTCGCGGCAGATGGCAGCGGTTTTGGCGGAATCACGCTGGCGTACAACGCGCGCAGCCGGGAAGAAGTGGATGCGGTGCTGGCGGAGGCTTTGGCCGCAGGCGCGAGAATTTTGAAGCCCGCGGAAGAAGCATTCTGGGGCGGGTATTCCGGCTACTTCTCCGATCCGGATGGGTTTGCCTGGGAAGTTGCGTGGAATCCATCGTTCGCGATTACTGCGGATGGCAGCATCCGCATTCCTGATTAAATTGTCCCGCACAGATTGACTACAATCAGCGTGTGCTGGATACCTCTCTCCCGATCCCGGCGAACGATCTGGAAACGTGGCTGCATGACCTGCCTGCGCGGCCTGCGGTCTTCGCGCTGTTCGGTCCGGAAGCGCCCGAGGGCAGTGCGGCGCTCGAGCCATATATTTCAAAAACCGCCAATCTTCGCCGCCGCATGCATCGCTTGCTGGCTCCGTCGTTCGCAGGCGGCAAGCGGCTGCGCCTGGGTGGAACCGCGGTGCGGTTGGACTATTCTGAAGTTGGATCGGAATTCGCGACCGCTCTGTTGATGCTGCAGGCGGTGCGGCGATATTGCGGCGAGCGGGTTCGCAAGCATCTGCATCTGCGCTCTCCATCGTTGCTGCGATTGGCTTGGGAGAACCGTTATCCGCGCATGTATGTCACCAATCGCGTCACCCAGCGTGCTCTTGCGACAACCTACGGACCGTTTCAGTCGCGCGCGGCGGCCGAACGATATCTTGACGATTCGTTGAATTTTTTCGAATTGCGCCGGTGCACGGAAGAACTGAATCCTGATCCCGCATTTCCGGGCTGCGTCTACTCTGAAATGAAGATGTGCCTGGCACCGTGTTTCAAGGGCTGTAGCGATGAGCGTTACGCAGCAGAAGCGGAACAAGTGCGCGAATATTTTGCGTCGCGGGGTGCGTGGACGATGGCGCGGCTGGAGAAAGAGCGGGATGCGGCCTCGGCGGCGTTGGATTTCGAAAAGGCGGCTCGCATGCACCAGCAAATTCAAAAGATGAAGGCAGTGGCGCAGCAGGCCGCGCCGCTGGTGCATCCGCTGGCAGACCTCGACGCGGTGATTTTGCAACCAGCGGTCGCGCAGCCGACCTTTGCAACCGACGCAAAGCCGGAGAAAATGTCGAACCGCGCGCTGCGAACGGAGGCGACGCATGTCGCGGTTTATCTGGTTCGTGGCGGCAGAATTTTTGGGCCTGGATTTTATTCTGTGGAAGGGATGCGTCATCCCAACGAGCGGGCTGGCTCGACCTCGCTATTTGCCCATCCCACACTGCTGGAACCAACGCCGCTGGAAGCTCCGCCAGTGACCCAGGGGGCGGATTCCGTCATGCAACCCGCGGCCACGAAGGTGGCCCGAGGCCAGCTGGAACAGCGGCTGCAGGCGGTCTTGGAGGAGTTGGAATCGAAAGCGCGTGGTGAAAAAGCATCGCTAGAACAATTGAGCGAGTATTTGTCGCTGCTGGCGCGCTGGTACTATCGACCAGCCAATCGACGCGTGGGAGAAATTTTCTTCCGCGACGAAACAATGGGCGCCGATGCATCGGAGGATCGACCGTTTCCGCTGTCTCGAATTGTGCGCGGCATTTCTCGCGTCTTCTGCGGACAAAAAGATACCTCAGAAGTCGCGGTGGACGCTGGCGGGGCGTAGTCCTCCGGCGACAAGCGCGACTTATGATACGATTTTTTCCACTCTATGATTGGGCGTCGAACGGTTACTTCTGCTTGTTTCCTGATGGTGTTGGCTGCGCTCGCGGGCTCGTCATTCGCGTGGTCGGCGAGCCCCGCCGACAAGCCGCCCATTACTCTGGACGAGTTTTTCAGCTTCGTCGAGATTCAAGGGCTGGCTCTCGCCCCGGACGGCAATACGGCTGTCATCGGCACTGAGCGGGCGGACTGGAAGCAGAATCGTTTCCGCGACGACTTGTGGATGTGGCGCGCGGGAGACAATGCCATCACTCCGTTGACCACGACAGGGCACGACAGTGACCCGCATTTTTCGCCCGATGGAAAGTACATTGCTTTTCTGTCGAACCGCCCGTTGATTGCGGAGGGAGAAGCCGCCAAGGATGCTGTCGAGCGGGTGTGGATTCTTCCGGCCAACGGAGGCGGCGCATTTCCTCTATATAAGGAACCGTTAAGCGTCGACGCCTTCACCTGGTCGGGGGACGGCACGGCGATTTTTGTTGCTACCCAGCAGCCGATTTCTGAAGATGCCAAGACTGCGGAGAAGAAGGAGTGGAAGGATACAGTGCGCTGGCGTGATCAGCGCCGCGGGGATGACATCCTGCGCGTGCCGATTGCGGCAGCTGTTCCCCAGCCCACGTTGCTGATGGCTTCCGATAGTGAGGCGAAGCCGGATGCCGACAAAAAGGCCAATCTACCGGTCGACGCGACCGTAGTCGCAGAGTTCCCACTGGCAATCACTGAACTTGTCGCTGCGCCCGATGGAAGCACGTTGGCCTTCGAGAGCCGCTCCTTGTTGAATCGCCAGGAAAATCCAGCGGACTATGAAATCTTTGCTGTAGCGGCCGACGCAACGAAAGCCACACCGCGACAGCTGACTCATAACCAGGCGTACGAAGAAGGTCTCCACTGGAGCCGGGATAGCAAGACGCTGTACTTTTCCGTGCCCGCGGCTGCGGGGTCGGCGGAGCAGGCCTATCAGGATGTGCAAGGCCGACTGTACGCGATGGATCCGGCCAGCGGAGAGATTACTCGCCTGGGCGCGGATTACACCGGCAGCTGGGAGGGCTACGCGATCCAGTCCGACGGAAGCCTGCTGGGGCGCGGCATGAGCGGGCTGCAAACGCAGATCTACGGAGTGCACGGCGCAAAAGCGAACAAGCTGGCGGGAATCGAAGGCAGCTACGGCAATGTACATAGCGCAATCCATTCCCGGCGACTGCTGTTCACTCACTCGGCGATCGATGAGCCGACAGAAGTGTACATGGCGGAAGATTTCGCGCATCTTGACCAGGCCAAACCGATTACCCAGTTCAACAAATTGTTCACGGAGCGGGCGCTGCCGAAGTGGACGCCATATCGTTGGAAATCATCCGACGGCACGCCGGTGGAAGGCGTGCTGTTGTATCCGCCGGGCAAGTTCGGGCAAAAACATTTGCGCATGTTCACGCTTATCCACGGTGGTCCTGCGGATGCGGACGGCGATCGATTTGGCGCAGACTGGTACGACTGGGCGATTCTTGCCGCCGACAATAACTGGCTGGTGTTTCGGCCCAACTATCGCGGTTCGAGCGGCTACGGCGACAAATTTCAGCTGGAGATTTCGCCTGTGATCGTGTCGCTGCCGGGAAAAGATATTCTTGCCGGCGTCGATAAGCTGGTCGCGGACGGCATTGCCGATCCTAATCATCTGGCGGTCGGCGGATACAGTTACGGTGGCTACATGACGAACTGGCTGATCACGCAGACGACGCGCTTCCGGTCTGCGGTTTCCGGCGCCGGTGCGGTGGAACATGCCGCCAACTGGGGCAATGATGATATGTCGTTCGACGATGCCTGGATGCTGGGCGGAACTCCGTGGCAGAACCCGGCGCGCTATCAAAGCGAAGCGGCCCTGTTCCAGTTCGACAAGGTGAAGACGCCGGTCCATGACGTGATTGGGGGTGCGGATATTCGTGTCGCCGCCGAAGAGGGATATTTGTTTGAGCGGGCGCTTGAAACCGAAAGGATTCCGCATCAGTTTCTGGTGTTTCCAGGGGAAGGTCACGGATTGGCCAACAATCCGTGGCACGGCTATATCAAAGTGCGAGACGAGCTCCTATGGTTAGACAAGTATGATCACGCCAGCCAATAGCCGGGTGCGTTCGCCGTCGCGGGAAGGCAGCACAGCGTGACCGGACCGCCGTCCCAAAATTCAGCATCGACCGGTGACGCGTTCGCGGAGAATCCATGGAGGCGTTGGCGGCCGCGGCTCGAAGTGCTGCTTGTGCTGTTGGCGCTGATTCCGATTGGGTTATTTCTTGCCGCTGCTCTAGGCCGGCTCAGGTCCGCATTCCCACTGGAGCAACTGGAAGGCTCCATGTTGTTGGCAGCCGAGCGCGTTGCGCACGGTCAGCCGATCTACTTGCGGCCGAACTTCACCTTCATCCCTTATATGTATGCGCCCGCCTACTATTACGTCTCCGGCTGGGCGGTGCGGCTGCTGGGGCCCCGCTTTCTGGCGCTGCGATTGGTATCTCTGCTCAGCACATGCGCATCGATGGCGCTGATTTATCTTTTCGTTTTCCTGGACGCACCTGGACCGCGGGGAAGAAGACATTTGGCTGCGCTGGCTGGTGCTGCCCTATATGCGGCGTCCTATCCCTGGACTCGCGAATGGTTCGATCTCGGCCGGCTCGATTCCTTCTACATTCTTTTGCTGTTGCTGGCGCTGTTTTCGACGCGCTACCTGCACCCGATCTTTGCTGCGGCAATATGGACGCTGGCGTTTCTGGCGAAACAGACCATTTTTCCGGTTGCGCTCATCATGCTTTGCGTGGAGTGGAAGCGTCCGCGCCGGTTGCTGTTGGGGGTCGGAAGTTTTCTGCTGATGACAGCAGTGTGCAGTCGGTTGCTGGACCACGCCACCAACGGATGGTTCTGGTTCTATGCATTCACGGTTCCGCAAGCAAACGCCGATCTTTGGCTGCGACCGGCCGTGTTCTATGTGTTTTCGCAGTGGATTGCACCGTTTGGAGTGGCGCTGCTGATCATCGCCATAGCGTGGGCCTGGGCTCGGCCGTCGCTGACCAATTTCAAAACCCGGTTCTACGTGCTGGCTGCCGTCTCCCTGTTCGGGCTGTGCTGGTTTCTCCAAGCACACGGGGGCGCAACCGCCAATACCCCGATGCCTGCGTATGCGATCCTCGCTGTGATCTTCGGAATTTCGTTCGCTCGTCTGGACGCTGCGCTCGTCTTCGCTTCGCGAGAGGCAGCGAGGGTTTTTCTGCTGGCTGCGGTAGCGATTCCGTTGGTTAGCTGGGTCTACAACCCGCACGATTTTATTCCGCACCGCGATCTGATCGCATCGCAGCGAGATTTGACAGCGTGGCTGCGCGTTTTTCCCGGCGACGTCTATCTTCCAGCCCATCCGTATGAGGGAGTCTTGGCCGGCAAGCAGTGGCATCCGGACACCGCGGCGCTGCATGACGCTTTGCGTCCGGACCTGCCAGAAGTTGACAACGCGGTGCGGGTGAAAATCGCCGAGGAAGTCGATCAAAGTAAGTTCGACGCCATTGTGCTGGATCGCTTGCCGGAGGATGTGCTGCCGAGCCAATCCTGGCTGCCTGGGGATCTGCTCCAGCGCTACCCAATTTTGGGGGTCGTGCCGGGAAGTGACGTCAGCGACACGTTTGGTCCTCATCCGACCTATTTTCTGCTGCCTTGCCGCGAAAATGGCCTGGCGGTCGCTCATAGGTGGAAGCTGCTCGAAACTGGTGGACAAAGCGCTTGCACCTCTGACTAAAGACCGCCCCGCTGATAGACTAAAAATATCGTGGTGGAACTGGTACCCTCAATTCTTTCCGCAGACTTTGCCCACCTGGCCGAGCAGATTCAGGCCGCGGAGCGAGGCGGCGGAACTGTCATTCACGTGGATGTGATGGATGGCCATTTCGTGCCCAACATCACGATGGGTCCGCCCGTGGTTGCGTCATTGCGCAAAGTGACCAATTTGCCGCTCGATTGCCACTTGATGATTGAGAATCCAGATGAGTTTATCCCGGCGTTGGCAGAAGCGGGAGCGAATTGGGTGAGCGTGCATTACGAAGCCTGCCGTCACCTGCACCGCTCGCTGGAACTGATTGCGCAGCATGGAATGAAGCCCGCGGTGGTCATCAATCCGGCGACGCGGGTCAATCTGCTGATCGACATTTTGCCGATGGTGCATCATGTCCTGGTGATGAGCGTGAATCCGGGGTTTGGCGGACAGAAATTTATTCCGTTTTCGCTGGAAAAGATTCGGCACTTATGCGCAATTCGCGCGGAGCTGGGTCTGGAATATCGGGTAGAAGTCGATGGCGGCATCGCGGACGATACCGTGACGCAAGTAGTGGAGGCGGGAGCCGACCTATTGGTGGCGGGTAATGCGGTCTTTGGCGATGGCCATCCGGAAGAGAATGCGCGGCAGTTGCTGCAAATGGCACGTGCCGCTGCGGGCGAGCGATGGAAGCCGGCCGCGAAACAGGTAAATTCGGGAAAGAATGTACGGGAAAATGGCAGACCCATTCACCGGGCTACAAATAAGCGAAAAGGTTTGCTAAGGGGAAGTACAGTATGAGTCGTTTCATCCAATGTTCCAGTCATCGTCTTCTGCAACGCTGCGTGGCCGTCGGCACGCTGGCTCTTTTGGGCGGCAGCATGGCTCATGCTGGAATTTTTCATCGCAAGCAGAAGCCGCTTTCGCAGAAAGACGATGCACTGGCGAGCGTGGCCAGCAGTCAGCCGGATAAAGAATTGTTCGATCGCGCCATGATCGCCATGAAGAAGGGCAAATTCGACATTGCCCGGCTCGATCTGCAGACGCTGCTGAATACCTATCCGGACTCGGAATACCAGATGCGCGCCAAGCTTGCCATCGGAGATACCTGGTACAAAGAGGGCGGCACCGCCGCGATGCAGCAGGCGGAAGAGGAATACAAGGATTTCATCACCTTCTTCCCCGACAAGCCGGAAGCCGCAGAAGCGCAGATGAAGGTGGCCGACATCTACTACAAGCAGATGGAAAAGCCGGATCGCGACCCGACAAATGCGATTCGTGCCCAGGAAGAATATCGGGCCATGATTCTGCAATACCCGGATTCCAGCTTGATTCCGCAGGCCAAGCAGCGGCTGCGGGAAGTGCAGGAAGTGCTTGGCGACCACGAGTTCAACATCGGTTCCTTTTACGAGACGCGGATGAACTACGCGGCTGCCGTTGCCCGTCTGCAATCGGTGATCGACACTTATCCGCTGTATAGCCGAGTGGATGAAGCGCTGCTCGATGTTGGCGATGCGTATGCTGCGCAGGCCCGCAACATTGCCAATATGCGCCTGGATCCGGCCGCCAAAGAGCGACTGGAAAAGCTCTTCAAGAACCGTGCTGCGCAGGCCTATGACCGCGTGGTGGTGGAATATCCAATGGCGCCTCACGCGGACGATGCGCGAGACCGATTGGAAGCGATGAATCTGCCGGTACCGCAGCCGACGCAGGAGCAGATTGCCAACAGTGCTGCGATCGAGCAAAGCCGCGCACCGGTGAATCTGAAATACAAGGCGTTCCTGCTGATCACCGCGCGTCCTTCCACGGTGCAGGCGGCGCGTGTCGGCGAACCGAGTCTGAGCAATCCGCCGCAAATCACGGCTCCGGAATTGGTGAAGTCGGAAATGTCAGATGTTCGCTGGGCGATCAAGCCCGAGGGTAAGCCAGCTCCCTCGGTCTCTGGTACCTCGAACAACTTGAAGACGGCGGTTGCTTCCAACGGTGAGTCAAACGCTTCTGGAGCGGTAGGCGAAACGCAGCCTGCGTCCAATGCATTGCAGATGAATGACATTAACGGCGACAACGGCGTGAATGGGGCTGTGCTGAACAACTCCGATCAGAGCCAGCCAACGCAACCAGCGCCGCCGAATGCGGTGGCACCTCCGGTGGGCACGCAATCCGCTCCACCAGTCACAGCGCCCTCCGTCGGCGGGAACGGCAACCCCGCGGTGCCTCCGGTGAACACCACCGACACGAACCCAAATCCTGCGCAGTGGCCGTCGGCTCGCAAGGACAATGGCGGATTGCCGACCGTTACGCCGCCGAACAGCACACCGCTGCCCGCGGTGCAAAAGGCGCCGCCTGCTCCAGACCAGGTGAACGACGTTAAGCAGACGGGCCAGCCGGTGAACACTGTGGGTGAGACGACAGCTACTAACGGTAAGAAAAAGAAGAAGAACCCCAAGCCGCAGTTTGAGGGCAAAGAAGAGTCTTCCAGCACCCACAAGAAAAAGAAGGGTCTGCGCAGGTTGAATCCGTTTTAAGCCAATCGGCAGATAGGCGGCATCGCAAAACGGTGCTGCCTGTCGCCCTGAAAATCGCAGTCTTTGACTAGAAGAAAGAGGCATGTGTTGCGGCCTTTGAGATTTTCTCGCTCATTCTTCCACTTCAGTTGGCTTGGCATACTTCTGCTGGGAGTCGGGTTGACCGTGGGCGCCCAGGCCCAACCATCCACCGAAAATCGGAAACCTCCGCAACTGCCGCAAACTCCCGAAGTTCACGCGGATCATTCAGTTACGTTCTACTTCTATGATCCCGGCGCCAGTCAGGTCGAACTGAGGATGGATGGACATGCCGGCGGCCAGCCCATGACGAAGGACGATCGCGGTGTTTGGACGATCACTGTGCCGCCGCTGCAACCGGACCTCTACGACTACCTCTTCATCGCCGATGGAGTGCCCACGCTCGATCCGTCCAACCCAGTTGTCAATCCAAATCTGCGCAGTCCGTCGAACGTCTTTGAGGTTCGCGGATCGCAACCAGAGCTATGGGATGTGCAGGATGTCCCGCATGGAATTGTGCATCAGCACTTTTATAAATCCGCGATCATTGGCGATCAGCGCGATTATTTCGTCTACACGCCGCCCTCGTATGATCCTCGCGGCCACAAGAAGTATCCTGTGCTGTATCTGCTGCATGGCTATACCGACGACGCCCGGGCCTGGACTGCGCTGGGTCGCGCCAATGTAATCCTCGACAATTTGATTGCAGCGGACAAAGCCAAGCCGATGATTGTCGTGATGCCGCTGGGCTATGGCGCTCCGGAAATCGTGATGGGACCTCGAGCCTCGTTCAACAGCGCAGCCTTGCGCAAGAAAAACGTCGACTTGTTCACGCAGGCGCTGCTCCAGGAAGTGATCCCGCAGGTGCAGTCCATGTACAAGGTGTCGACCAAGCGCGAGGATCGTGCGATTGCGGGACTATCCATGGGTGGGGCAGAAAGTCTGCTGACCGGTCTGAACCACATCGATATGTTTGCATGGGTCGGCTCCTTCAGCGCCGGTGGGCTGAATTCAGATTATGCCCAGGATTTCCCCACATTGAATGCGACGACTGCCTCGCGTCTGAGACTGTTGTGGGTCGCTTGCGGTGAGAATGATCGCTACGTCGGGAAAACTCCCCTGATTACGGCGAATCGGCAGTTCGTTGCCTGGTTGCGCTCGAACAATATCCCGGTGACATTTGTGGAAACGCCGGGCATGCATGAGTGGCCGGTCTGGCGCAAAAATCTGATCCAATATTCGCAGCTGCTGTTTCAGCCAAAGTAAATATTTCCGCACTGTTTCCGCGCGGTGCAGATGCGGAATCGCCGCTGTGCTATCGTGAAAATTGGCCTCCCGTGCAGTTAACGGCCTCTCTGACCCCATGCCTCGTGATCTTCCAAAAGCCTACGACCCGACCGCTATCGAAGATCGATGGGCGGAGTATTGGGTGCGTGAACGCCTGTTTGAGGTTCTGACTCCGGAAAATCTGGATGGACTTCCGCCCAGATTCACGCTTCTGCTGCCGCCCCCCAATGTAACGGGCCGCCTGCACATGGGCCACATGCTCAACCAGACGGAGATGGACATCCTGACCCGCTGGCATCGCATGCGCGGCGAGCTGGCTCTGTGGGTTCCAGGAACGGATCACGCCGGCATCGCCACCCAGATGATGGTGGAGCGGCAGGTTGTGAAAGACGGAAAAACCCGGCAGGAACTGGGCCGCGAAGCCTTCGTCGAGCGGGTTTGGGAGTGGAAGCAGGAGTACGGCGGCGCAATCCTCAACCAGATGAAACGCCTGGGCGCAAGCGTGGATTGGTCACGCGAATACTTCACCATGGACGAGCGGCTGTCTGTCGCGGTGAAGGAAGCGTTTGTTCGCCTCTACGAACAGGGACTCATCTATCGCGGCGCCTACATTGTCAATTGGTGTCCGCGATGCCAGACCGCCATCAGCGACGTGGAAGTGGTGCATGAGGAGCAGCAGGGCAAGCTCTACGAGATCCGCTATCCGCTGGTGGATGGCAGCGGAAGCATTACCATCGCGACCACTCGACCAGAGACCATGCTAGGTGATGTTGCGGTGGTTGTGAATCCGACCGACGCGCGCTATCTCCATCTGAAAGGGAAGACGCTGCGCTTGCCGCTGACCAGCCGCGAGATTCCAATCCTGCCGGACGAGTGGGCGAATCCTGAGTTCGGCACCGGCGCAGTCAAAGTGACGCCGGCGCATGATCCGAACGATTTTGCGATTGCGGAAAGACATAAACTTCCCTCGATTGTTGTGATGGATGAGACCGCGCACATGAACGCCGAAGCGGGCGTTTATGCGGGGCTCGATCGATATGAAGCGCGCAGGCAGATTCTTGCCGATCTGGAACAGCAGGGCCTGCTGGTGGCTGCGAAGGACTATGTCAACTCCATCGGCAAGTGCGATCGCTGCAAAACAGTTGTCGAGCCACGGCTCTCGACGCAATGGTTCATCAAGATTCAGCCGCTGGCGGACAAGGCGATCGAGGCGGTGGAGACGGGCGTCATTCGCTTTACGCCGGAGCAATACAAGAAGACCTATTTCGAGTGGATGCGTAATATCCATGACTGGTGCATCTCTCGCCAGCTATGGTGGGGCCATCGCATTCCTGCATGGCATTGCGTCAAGTGCCATGAGATTACGGTGGCGCGCAAAACACCTGCTGCCTGTTCGCATTGCGGCAACGCAAAATTGACGCAGGAAACGGACGTGCTGGATACATGGTTTTCGTCCGGTCTGCTGCCGTTTACGGTGTTCGGCTGGCCAGCGCAGACACCGGATTTGGCGGCGTTTTACCCTACGCAACTGCTGGTCACGGGCTTTGACATTCTATTTTTTTGGGTCGCCCGCATGATCATGCTCGGCTGCCACTTCATGCTCGACGTGCCGATGCCGGACGGATCGAAGCGCACGCTGGCCGATGCAGTTCCATTTCGCGAGGTCTATATCCACGCGCTGGTTCGTGATGCCGATCGCCAGAAGATGTCGAAGACTAAAGGCAACGTCATTGACCCGATCGAAATTATTCACCAGTACGGTACGGATGCGGTGCGGTTTACTCTGGCGTCCATGGCTTCGCCGGGGACGGACATTGCTTTCAGCGAAGCGCGCACCGAGGGCTATCGCGCCTTTGCCAACAAGATCTGGAATGCGGCGCGATTCATCTTTATGCAGATGGAGCGTGCGAAAGAAGCTGGCATGGCGGTTGACATGCGGCGTCTAGGCCAAACACCGCAGTCGAATGATCAAGCGCCGCTGGAAGAGCGCTGGATTGTTTCGCGGTTCAATCAATGCATTGCCGATGTGAACCACGCGCTTGCAGATTACCGCTTTGACGATGCAGCCAATCGGATCTACCAGTTTTTCTGGGGAGAATTTTGCGACTGGTATTTGGAAGTTGTAAAAATTCGCCTCGAGTTTGGCGAGGCTGCAAATAAAGCAACCACCGCAGCAGCACTCGCTACGTTGTTATACGTGTTTGAGGCATCGTTGCGATTGCTATCGCCGTTCATGCCGTTTTTGACGGAAGAAATCTGGACTGCCCTGTACGATGGAGCGCCGCCGTTGAAGTCGATTGCGCTGGCGCAGTATCCAGGAGAGTCCGGAACGCGCCACGGTGAGATCGACTCAAATCCGGTCGCTGTCGACTTGGAAATGTTCTTATTGCAGGAGATCATCGCGGATATACGCAACCTTCGCAAAGAGCAAGAAGTACCTGAGAAGGAAGCGGCACCAGTGTTTTTGACCGGCGCAGGCAACGCGATCAGCATCGTGCGGAAGAATGAGGACATGATTCAACGTCTGGGGCGAGTGTCTGAGATTCTCTATTCCAAGGCGACGACGCAGGGACTTTCGACGCGGCACGGCGTGAATTATGAAGTTGCGCTGCGGTATGAAAGACAAGTCGACGTGGCCGCCGAGCGTGAGCGTTTGGGGAAAGATCTAGCGAAATTCGAAAAGGAAATGGAATCGAAACAGAAACAGTTACAAAATGAGGCTTTCCTCGCCAAGGCTCCCGCGAAAGTGGTCGACGGCCTGCGCGAGCGGGCGGCTGAGCTGCAAGCATTGATTGAAAAAGCCAAGGCAGCGTTGCAGACACTGGAATCGCTCGAACCTCGATAGGGCATCGCAAAGAGTTAAACCTATGGACTGGAAAACAACACGCGTCACGGCCATTCTGGAGCAGGCACTCGTCGAAGACCATGCCACGCATGACGCCACGACCAAGTTGACGCTCGATCCAAAACTATCGGCCTCCGCGGCGATTGTGGCCAAGCAGGATTGCGTATTAGCCGGCTGGGAAGCGATTCCGAAAGTGCTGGAGATCTTTCGCAAGCTGGACCGAACCTCGACAAGAGATTTTGAAGTTGTGCATCATCCCGAGATGTTTGACGGCGTGCGTGTGCGCGAGGGACAGGCGATCGCGGTAATTCGCGGAAACGCGCGAACCATCCTTGCCTGCGAACGGGTGACGCTCAACCTGCTGCAGCGGATGTGCGGCATCGCCACCGAAACGCGCAAGTACGTGGATGCTGTGGCGGGTACGGGAGTGGTGATCCTTGACACTCGCAAGACCGCGCCGGGGCTGCGCCTGCTGGATAAATATGCCGTCAGTTGCGGCGGTGGACAAAACCATCGCATGGATCTCGCCGATGGCGTTCTGATCAAGAACAACCACATTTCATTGGGTGGGGGTGTCGCCAAGGTGCTGGCGTTGGCAATGCAACGGCGGCTGCCGGGGCAGAGAATTCAGATCGAAGTGCGCTCCTTGTCGGAACTCACCGACGCGCTGGCAGGTGGCGCCGACTCCCTGCTGCTGGATAATATGACGCCGGCGGAAGCGACACACGCGGTCGGCGTCGCACGCAGACAGATGCCCGACATTCCCATCGAAGTCTCCGGTGGCATCAATCGGGAAACGGTGCAAAAATACGCACAAACCGGGGTGACCTATATTTCCGTCGGTGCTCTCACCCATTCCGTTGCGGCTATCGATCTGAGCATGAAGATCACCGCAGAAATCTTCTAGAGATCGATCGAATGGCGAAGAGGTTCGATCTCGACGTGTTGCAGACGACTTTGGCGGGCACAATCTTTGACGGCAAGCTGCATCTGTTTCCCTCTATCGAATCCACAAACACATATGCCATGCAGGAAGCTGCAAAGGGTGCTCCCCAGGGTTCGGTTTACATTGCAGAGGAGCAGACCGCGGGCAGAGGGCGCGGCGATCATGCCTGGCACTCTGAGCCCTATACAGGCATTTACGTGAGTATTTTGCTACGTCCGCATTTGGCAGCCGCCGAAGGATTGTGGCTTTCGTTGGCGACGGGGTTGGCCGTGCAGCGCGCCATTGAAAATGTAACCGCATTAGTTACAGATATTCGCTGGCCAAACGATTTATTGTCGAACGGGCGAAAGGTCGGTGGAATTCTTGTGGAAATGAATGCTGAGGCATCGCGCATTCGCTACGCGGTCATCGGAATCGGAATCAACGCGAACCAAGGAAAATTCCCGGAGGAACTCAGCAGCGTGGCGACTTCGCTGCGCCTCGAAACCGACCGAGAAATTGCGAGGGAAGATCTTCTGGTTGAAATCTTGCAATGCCTGCAGGGCGAAATCGATGCTCTCATGCAACCGGATCATTTTGCTGTGGCTTGCGCGGAAATCCTGAAGCGCCTGGAAACGAAGTCAACCTGGATCCGGGGAAAACACGTGTTTGTCGATGAGGCGGGGGGGTACACTGGCGTCACCGCAGGCTTGGACGAGAAGGGATTTCTCCGCGTGCAAACCGACGATGGTGTGCGCAGAGTGTTGTCCGGAGGAGTTCGGGAACGATTCGCGAAAGGTTGAAGAACCATGCTTTTGGTGCTGAACGTCAACAATACGAATACCGTGATCGCGATCTATCCGGTGACGGCGGAGCGGATCGGCGAATTGCGTGCGACCTGGAGAATCAGCACGCGGCAGGCCCAGACCGCGGATGAATATGGAATTCTGATTCGCAACCTGCTCCAGACCGAAGGTGTGGACAGCAAAGAAATCAGCGGGGTGATTATCGCGTCGGTCGTTCCTCCCGTGGATTGGATTTTGCGCCAGTTTTCAGAGCGATATTTCAATCACAAACCGCTATTCATTGAGCCCGGGGTCAAAACCGGATTACCGATTCTGACCGACAATCCCGGCGAGGTCGGCGCCGATCGTGTTGCCAATTGTGTCGGAGCCTTTCAGCAATACGGGGGACCTTGCGTCGTGGTGGACTTTGGAACGGCGACAAATTTCGACGTGGTCTCGAAGCGTGGAGAATTTCTTGGCGGCGCTATTGCTCCTGGCGTGAATGTCGCCGCTGAAGCGCTGTTTGCAAGGGCCGCGCGTTTGCCAAGGGTTGAGATTAAACGACCACAAAAAGTGATTGGCACCAATACAGTCGACAATCTCCAAATCGGGTTGTTCTACGGCCACATCGGATTGGTCGACGGCATTCTGGAGCGCATGATCGCGGAACTCGGCCCGGAAACAAAATGCGTCGCCACCGGCGGGTTGGCGCGATTGATTGCCGGGGAGTCGAAATACATCTCCGAGGTGAACGACACGCTGACGCTGGAAGGATTGCGGATCATTTATGAGCGCAACCTGGTGGCCGGCGCGCGGTTGCGGAAGAGCAATAGTCCGCGGAAGGCTTAACCCACACCTTGCAGAATTATTTCAACTACTACACGGAAATCGAAGAGCATTTTCAGCGCAAGCGCGGGACCTTGCTGATGCTGTCGACGTTGGACTGGTCGCTGATCGCCATGTGGCAGGAGGCAGGATTTCCCTTGGAAGCGGTTCTTGCCGGCATTGACGCGACGTTTGAAAAGTATGCAGCGCGCCAGGCAAAACGGCGGGTGCGGAAGATTAACGGCCTCGCCTACTGCGCGCAAGAGGTCCTCCGGGCCGTGGAAGACATGCACGAGGCTGCAACCGGCGCGCTTCGCAAGCAGCCCTCTACCCCGGAAGAAAGTGATTTTGAGGCATCGCGCATCGCGGCATTTGTCCGGACAAACGCAGACGCAATGCGGGGATGCGCCACTCCTGAAAAAGCCCGGGAAACCTACGCGGAAACTTCGAAGCGCCTTGAGGCGATCGCCAAGTCACTGGTGAGCGAGACAGCAGTCTCAACAGAATCGCTGGAGCAGCAGTTGCTGGTACTGGAAGACCAGTTGTTTTCCGCGCTGCAGGCCTTCACGTCTGCGGAAACACTGTTGGCGTTGCGTGAGCGATCGAGCCAGGAATTGGCGCCCTACCGCAGTCGTCTGCAGACGGTGCAGATTCGACAGATTGAACAGCAATTTCTGCGGCGATGTTTGTTTGAACAGAACGGTCTTCCGCGCCTCAGCCTTTTCTACATGCGCCACATATGAAGCTGACGATTGAAAAAGTAATTTACGGCGGTCAGGGCCTGGCGCGAATGCCTGCGGAGGATGCGGCAAGCGGTGGTCTCAGCGTATTTGTGCCGTTTACTCTTCCGGGTGAAGTCGTCGAAGCGGAGATCACGCAGGAACACCGTGGATACTCCGTGGCTCACGCGCGCCAAATCGTGGAAGCGTCGGAATATCGCGCGGTTCCTCCATGTCCTTGGTTCGCGACGTGTGGCGGATGCCAGCTGCAGCATGGCGCCTATCTCTACCAGGTGGAACTGAAACGAGAGATGCTGCGGGAGAGTCTGTCGCGAGCGGGATTGCGAGATCTGCCGGAGATTGCGGCGCTGGTCGGCGAGCCACTGGGATATCGAAATCGAGTGAGACTCCAAGTGCAGACGCGGCCGCAATTTTCAATCGGCTATCGGCAGGCGAAATCGCATCGCATAACGGCGATTGAAGGTTGCCCCATCGCGGCGCCGCTGTTGGAGAGATGTATTGGTGTCATGCGGATACTTGGAGCGGGTGACTTAGTTCCGGTCGACGCGCAGGAAATTGAGCTGTTTGCAAACCACGATCAATCGCAACTTTTCATTACAGTTTGGGCGCGACCCCACGCCGGCAAACGTGAAAGGGCCTATCAAGAGTTTTTTGAGAGTCTCCAGCGAGACATGCCGCAGCTGGTGGGTGTGCAGATGCTGGTGATGGACAACGGAAAAGTTCGCTCCCCAAGGCCTCCGCTGCAATGGGGCAGGCAAAGTGTGAATTACCGCGTGGCCGGCCGCGAATATAGGGTGAGCGCGGGATCGTTTTTTCAGGTGAATTGCACTCTGCTGGACGAGTTTGTCGCTGCGGTCACGGACGAACAGACCGGCGGCCTTGCCTGGGATCTGTATGCCGGGGTGGGGTTGTTTTCGGCTGCGTTGGCGGAGCGTTTTCAACGTGTGGTTGCAGTGGAGTCGAGTGCAGTGGCTTGTAAGGACCTGCGCCACAACCTGCGCGGAACGCGGACCGAATATGTGCAGACATCGACGATGAATTTTCTGCGCCAGGCAGTCGAACTTAAGCAGCCTGCTCCCGACGTGATTCTGCTCGATCCGCCGCGCGCTGGCGCAGGTGTCGAAGCCGCGGGGTTGCTTGCAGCGGTGGGGCCGCACCGCATCGTTTATGTCTCCTGCGATCCGGCAACATTGGGCCGAGATCTGGCGGCATTGATACAATCCGGCTACCGCCTCCTTCGCCTGCAACTGGTCGATATGTTTCCGCAAACGTATCACATGGAAACCATCGCGACGCTTCAGCGCTGAGTTCGCGGGCCACATCATGGTTCCAGGCACAACCCTTCCGGAGACGACGCGGTCCGTACGAAGGTTGCACGGCTACCAGCCTGCGCCCTTGCGGGCAACGCGGCATCGTCTTCGTAGAGAGCTCCTGTCGTTCGCCAGTGCGCCGATGCTGCTGGCAGCCGCAGGATTTTCGCTCGGCATTATTGACGCACACTGGGTTTGGCATCCTCCGCTACTCTGTCTGGTCAGCGCATTCCTTGCAGCCGGATTGACTTTGTTGGCGGTGCAGATCGCGGCGCGCATGCTGTGGCTGCCATTGTTGCTGCTCTGGTTTTCCGCGGGACAATTCTGTGCCTTTGTGGCTCCCACACCTGCAACCTCTCCTGCGGTGGTGCGGCTTGCCGATGGTCTGGCGCGTAGCGTCAGCGGAACGGTGACGGCGATTCACTCGGCGCGAACCCAGACGTGGCTCAGCCCTTTCGGCAGGCCCGCAGAAACAGAGCAGACGCAGCAGATTGATTTAGCGCTGGACCATGTGGAGGAATTTAACGCCAATAGCGATTGGAAAACGGCGGTGGTTGGCGGCCTGAGGTTGAATCTGTATGCCAAGCAGGGACAAAGCCTTCCGCCACTGCGCTGCGGCGCGCGTCTCAACGTCGAGGTGCGCTTTCATGCACCCGAATATTTTCTTGATCCGGGTGCGTGGAACTATCCGGCGTATCTCGCCCAGCACGGCATAGCGGTTCTGGGGAGCGCCGATGTCACCGCTGTTCATGTGACGCCAGACAGGAATCGTCCATCGTTGAGTTGCCTGGCAACAGCCGCACAAACATGGGCGGGGACGCGGTTGGATCAGATCGCGACGATCAGTGCGTCTTACCGCTGGCTGCCGCAATGGATGTGCTTGACCTCGCAAGACAGCAGCGTGCTGAGTGCTATGCTGTTTGGCGACCGAACACGATTGCAGCACTCCATGCGGAGCGCTTTCGAACGCACCGGATCCTTCCACCTGCTGGTTGTTTCTGGGCTGCACATCACGATCGTGATTGGGCTGATTTTCTGGCTCGCACGCAAACTGCGGATTCGACAACTGCCGGCGACCTTGCTGGCAATCTCACTGGCGTTGCCCTATGCCTTTCTGACAGGCTTCGCCCCGCCGGTGCAGCGCGCGCTTTGGCTGACTGCAGTCTATCTTTTCAGTCGCATTCTGTACCGCGAACGCGCTGCCCTCAACGCGATCGGAATCGCTTCGATTGGCGTGCTGCTGCACAATCCTTCGGCACTATTTGACGCTAGCTTCCAGATGACGTTCCTCGCGGTGTTGGCCATTGCAGGCATCGCCATGCCGCTGATCGAAGCTACGCTTGCGCCGTATCTGCGTGGCGTTCGGCTGCCGCGACAAATCAGCCTGGATCCATTTCTGCCGCCGAAGGTGGCCCAGATGCGGGTGCTTTTGCGCATGTACGTCGAACGATTGCGTTATATCGTGGGTCCGCGTTGGGGTTGGAAGTTGCCGTTCGGGATCGTTCGCTGGGGACTGCGATTCACTGAGGCGATGATTGTGGCCCTGGTGGTGGAGTTAGCGATGGTGCTGCCGATGGCCGTCTATTTCCATCGAATCACGCTGGTCGCGTTGCCGGCGAATTTGTTCGGTCTGCCATTGCTGGCGTTCATGTTGCCGCTGGCATTGCTGACATTTCTGCTGGGTTGCATTCATCCCGCGCTGGCAGTGCCCAGCGGAGCGGTGACGGCGTTGTTGTTGCATGCGATCTCGTGGCTGATCCACTTGTTTGGCAATTTTGCGGCGTCTTCGCTGCGAACTCCCAATCCGCCGACGTGGTCTCTGTTCTGCTTCGCCGCCGCATGGATAGGTGCCTTGTGGACGGTCCGGCTATCCCGCAGATGGAAGGTGGCAGCGTTGGCGGCGATTTTCGTCGGTTCGCTGGTGGTGCTGTTTCCGGTCCCGATCACCCGCCATCGTGGAGTGATGGAGATGACAGCGATCGATGTAGGGCAGGGAGATTCTCTGCTGATTGTCACGCCGGACGGCCACACCTTGCTGGTGGATGCGGGAGGCCCGATTGGCGGTCCGCGCACGGAGGACCCTCAATTTGATATTGGCGAAGAGGTGGTCTCACAGTATCTGTGGTCGCGCCATATACGACGGCTGGACGCGATTGCGCTGACCCACGCGCACAGCGATCACATGGGCGGCATGCCGGCCATCCTGAGGAATTTCCATCCCAAAGTGTTTTGGGTCGGCCACAATCCAATGACTCCTGACTACCGCGCACTGTTGGCGCTGGCGGCGCAAGAAAAAATTCCGGTCCAGAAGATGGTTGCCGGCGAGCGCTTTATCTTTGGAGGCATCCACGTGCGCATTCTTGCGCCGGCGGCAACCTATCAGCCCAAGGCCTACGCAACCAATGGCGATTCCCTGGTGATGCGCATCCGCTATCGAAAGACCGCCGCATTGCTGGAAGGGGATGCGGAGGCGCCTGCGGAGGAACAGATGGTTGCGACGGAGCCGCTGGCGGCGGGGCTGTTGAAAGTGGGCCATCATGGCAGCAAGACGTCAACGATCCCTTCATTTCTGGCTGCGGTTCATCCTCAGTTCGCGGTGATATCCGACGGTCGGCACAATCCGTTCGGCTTCCCCAATATATCGGTTCTCGACGAGTTGGATGCCGCCCACGCCCATGTTTATCGCACAGATACGCTCGGACTCAGCAGCTTTCTGTTGAATGGAACCACCATCCAGCCGGTGCGCTAGGGTACGATCCACCTGGTGATGTTTGATTGGGCGCGTTGCGGAGACTCTAGGGATGTTCGACGCGAGTCAGGCGCATGGTGATCGTGCCCCAGAATAAGTGGGCGCGCACCTGCACCGGAAGATGGCGGGCGTCATCGGTATACCAGATCCAGATGTTGCCGCGGTTCTTCACCACGCCGGCAGAAGCGGTGGGTTGCACGCGAATCGTCGCGAAAGTTCCCGCGGGAGTGATCACGGATTCCTTAGCCTCCACCTTGACAGTGACGGGAACGACGTGGCCGCCGTCAGCCAGGGGGAAATGGAGATCATGACCGACCTGCAACGGCTGTGACCCAACATAAAAGATGGCGGAAAGGACGTCGGTCACGCAGCCCGGGATCGGCGAGGTTTGCTCCTTGTAGGTTCCGGAGACCAGATTCTTTTCGCTGATCTTTTGCAGGTGATGGGCGTAGTCCAGTTGCATCAGGCCACTGATCCGTCGACGCCCCTCCTGAATCTGCTTACGGTATTCGAAGGAGCAGCCGGATAGACGATCGAAGACGCTGTCGTATCGATCGCTGACCGGAAACAGAAGATTGACCGTCCCGATGGAGGCGGCGGTTGCGACGACATGCACATTATTGCCCTGAGCCTGCAGGTGAAACGTGGCTGTGCCAGCGGGAAATACGCGCCAATCGACGGCATAGGTCAGCGACTCATTCACTGGAATTTGAAATTGGGGATTGGGAGCAGGAAGGGCGGGCGTTTGCGCGAGCGCGACAGGAAACAGGCTGGCAAATAGGAGCGATCCGGCGACAAAGGCAGTTAAAAAATTTCGCATATTCCTTTTCTTGATTGCATTTGTCTTCGCCGAGGACAGAAAAAAATAGAGTTGCCAACTTTGGCCATCAATGCCAAAGAAATATGCGGGCTACCAGAACAAGATACATGCATACGGCGCCTAAAATCGAGTTGTATTCGCGATGTTTGCGATACAGTTGAAAAGAAAATTTCCCTTCTGCTCCCGAAAGCGGTCGCCCGGGGCGCGGAATCAAGCGCGGCACGCGGGCAGCATAGGCATCGTAATCCGGAAACTGGGCGCGCAGATATTCTTCTTCATCCAGAATAACCGGCCAATAGATGATGAGGAAAAGCACAAGGAAAACAAGGGCAATCCACAGACTCCTTGCTGCGATGGCAAATCCGAAGGCGATCAATATCGAGCCAAAATACAACGGGTTGCGGGTGTAACTGTACGGTCCGGTAGTTGTGAGCTGAACATTTTTGGTGACGTGACCCGAGGCGTAGCTGCGCAGTAGAATTCCCGGCACTACCAGAATCAGGCTCAGCAACAAAGATCGCCATGTGGGATGCGCGAGCCAGAAATAGAAAATGGCGGATAGAAAACCGAGTGGAACACGAATGCGCCGCGAAATCTTTTTCCAGCGCTGATTGAAGGTGGTCGAGCTCATTGTGCAGCCGCCTGCGACTGGAGGAGTTGTTGCGCCGCCTCCAGCACATCCTCCACGGTAATCGTGAGTAGGCCGGTTTCAGGCTCGCTTCTTCGGGTGTGATCCCGCTTGCTGGCGGGATGCCTAAGCACGATTGCGCGGGTTCCATAAGGACCGTTGCGCGCCGGGTTGGTGGGCCCGTAGATGCCGACTACAGGAATATTGAGCGCGGCGGCAAGATGCAGCGGACCTGTATCTCCGCCGATGAACAAACTGGCGCGGCGGGTGCACGCGATCAACTGACCAATGCTGCCGCTCATGGGAAAGACGCGCGCGTTCGGGTTGGACGAGAACGCGCTCGCCAATTTTGACTCGCCAGGTCCGATGTTGACGATCGTCGCCAACCCCATTGCGGGCAATCCCGCAGCGACGGCCGCATAGCGCTCGGCAGGCCAACATTTTGCTCCCCAACCCGCACCGGGATTCATCAGTACGAATCGCTCGATGCTGCGTTCCGCCAGCCATCTGTCACACCAGTCCTCTGCAACGGGATCGACGGGCAGTGCAGGCGCTTGATAGGGCAGATCTTCTTTGAAGACTGCATTCACGACTTCACGGGCCTGTTCCACAACGTGCACGCCAGTGGTTGCGATGCGCTCGCGAAATAGCCAGCGCGCCAGTGTTTCTCGGGGATTGGCCTCTCCAATCATGCGCGGCGCCTTCGCCATGCGTCCAATCCATGCCGAGCGGATCGCGCCCTGCAGATCGATGCAGATGTCATAGTGTTGGCCGCGCAATGCGCCACGAAGTTGTCGAATCTCGCGAACTGTCGAAGAGGAAAGCGGACTGCGGGCCCACTGCTTCGCCGGCACGCGATGCAGTCGATCGACGATGGGCATCTGCGGTCCGCGTTCGCAGTTCTGCCCGCAGGACTCTGCGCACAGAAGCGGCGACCATTGCGGTTCGATCGCCCAGCCGATGGAACTGGCGGGATGATTTGTCTCGAGCGCTGCGCGCAGGGCTGTCACAGCCGGCAATGCGTGCAGAATATCGCCCATCGCGCCTAATCGAACGACGAGGATCCGCAGAGATTGAGATTGAGTGGGCAACGATTCATCATCGCACGTTGCGCGGGTGGAGTTGAAGATGTTCATGCAGGAGCGATTCCAACCCGTCGATGCATCGCTTTTCCTCTTGCAGGCGAAGCTCCAGGCCTGCAATCACAAGACGGCCACAGCTTTCCAACTCGGCGCGAAGCTGGTCAGCAAGCCGCACGCCATCTTTTTCCGTCGTTACAAAGCAATTCGCTTCCGAACGATCCGCGGCTGCTTTCAGGCGCGCTATATCGCCGAGGTCGTAGATGTGGTGATCGCGAAAGGCGATCGTACTTTCCAACGCGAGTCCGGCCTGCCTTAGGCCATCGAAAAAACCTTTGGAATCGCCGATGGCGCAGAAGGCCAGCACGCTCGGAATGGAAGTCGCATCGGCAGGAAGGGTGGTTCGGCGTTCCACGATCCAAACGCGACTTGGATCGGAGGCATGGCCGTGTTGACCCATGAGATGCCGAACGTGTTCGGACAAGTCAGCGTCCTCGGCGCGCAACACGCAAATGTCGGCGCGGCCCAACCCGCTGATTGGTTCTCGCAGGGGACCGGCTGGAAGCAGCTGTCCTTGCAAATCGGCGCGCTGCACCAGAACAATATCCACCGCACGAGCCAGCTTTCGATGTTGAAATCCATCATCGAGAATGTGGACCCGTCGCGAGGAAAACAAATTGGGCTCGCCTTCCTGTTCAGCCAATCGGCCCGCGTCATACCGGCTCGCCCCCACATAGACGGAAAGCCCGTGGCGAGCCATCAGGAGAGGCTCATCGCCGAATTCCTCTGGAGTACCGGCGGCATCGACACGCACAACAGCATGGCTCCTTCGTCCGTAGCCGCGGCTCAGGACGTCGACATTCCATCCGCGCTGCGACAGGAGATCGGCAAGCAGCAAGACCAGGGGAGTTTTTCCGCTACCGCCGACCGATAGATTGCCGACGCTGATCACCGGCCAGGACAATTTTTTTGATTGCAGCCAGCGGCGTTCGTAGGCGTAGTTCTTGAAACGCGCTGCAAACCCGTAAGGCAGCGTGAACGGCCAGAGCAGAGTCGTTGCGGCGCCGTGCTGAGGATTTTCTGTCTGGCGATTCATCGCTGGACAGCCCTTTTTGTCGCAAGCGAGGACTGAGCCAGAATCTTCTGAATGGCGGCAAGGCAGGTGTCAGAAGCTCCCGCTTGCTCTTCAAAGACATGTTGGGCCCGGCTGCCCATCGACCGCGCTTCGGGAGATGCCAGCAATTCCTGCAGCGCCAGACACAAACGCTCCGGGGGAGTGACGCGTATGGCTTCCTGCTCCAGCAACGCCGCAACCATGCCGCGAAAATTCTCAGTGTACGGACCCATCACGATGGGGATCGCGAATTGCGCCGGTTCCAGGGGGTTGTGCCCACCAGCGGGAATCAGACTTCCACCAACGAAGGCCACGGACGCTAGCGAATAGACAGATGCCAACTCACCGACGGTATCGAGAAGAAATAAGCTGCCTGGGGCAATCGGCTCGGGTCGCTGCAGCCAATCCGAGCGGCGAACCAGCGGAAGACGCGCGTCTGTGATTGATTTCTCGACAGCGCGAAAGCGCTCCGGATGACGCGGTGCGAGGATCATTGTGAGTTGAGGAATGTCGGGAAGCAATTCGCGAAATGCGTCGAGGAGTAGTCGCTCTTCGCCCTCGAGGGTGCTACCGGCGACGATCAGCTTGCCCGCTTGAGGCAGGTTCATTCGCAATTCCCGCGTGACCGGCATTTCAACCGCAGCCCGAACGTCGTACTTCAGATTGCCGGCAGAACGAACTTTTTCTGGGGGAACTCCGATGTCTACGAACCGCAGTCGATCTTCTTCGCTCTGTGCCAGCACAAGCGTCAATTTGCGCAGCAGCGGTGCCCACAGGGCGCGCAGGGCGCGGTATCGCGGAAGGGATCGATTTGAAATGCGGCCATTGACCACAATGACGGGAATGCCGGCTCGCTCCGCTTCTACCAGCATGCGCGGCCAGAGTTCGCTTTCCACCAGGATGAGTGCGCGAGGTTTCAATGCCTTCAGATATCGACGCACGATCCATGCAAAATCCAGCGGGTAATAGAACACGCGTGTTCGCCGCTCCGCGGAATATTTCTGTACTTCATCGACAGCGTCGAAACGTTCCTGGGCCAGTTTCTGTCCGGTCCTGGTGGTTGTCGAAATTACCAGTCGCAAATCAGGATCGAGGGCCTGCATTCGTTCAATCAGGCGACTGGCGGCAATCACTTCTCCAACGGAAACCGCATGGATCCAAATCGTGGCATGCTCGCCGACGAATTTGAGAAGGCCGGGTGAAATCAGCCCCAGCCGCTCGCCCAGTCCGTGGCGATAGCGACCGCTCCACGCCATGCGGAACAGCCAATACGGCGAAGCGACAACGATGGCGGCCACCAGGGCCAGACTGTAGAACAGCATCATGGGCAAATAGCGTGCTTACTTTTTGCGAATCGAATTGCACTGTGCCGCGTGTTCCTGACGGCGAATCTCTCTATTACCTTACTCTTCATCGCGGTTGTGATCGGTGCTCGGAGCCTCCGCGAGCGGGTGTCCTGCTGGAGCCATTACCATAGAGAAAGAGCAAACTTCCATCGGATGACCAAATATCTATCTCGTATTCGAGTTCTCGGTGCCGGACTGGCTGGTCCTGAAGCGGCGCTGCAGGCGGCGCGCCGAGGGTGCTGCGTCGATCTGTATGAGATGCGGCCTGTTCGCTCGACCGAAGCGCATCAGACTGCTGACTTCGCCGAATTGGTCTGCTCGAATTCTTTGAAATCTGAAAGTGAAAACACCGCGCCGTGGCTGCTGAAGCAGGAGATGCGTCGCGCGGGTTCAGTGCTATTGCAGGCTGCGGATTCCTCAGCCGTACCGGCCGGCCACGCGCTGGCAGTGGATCGCGTCGAGTTTTCCCGTCTGGTTGCACAAGCGATTGCAGCCGAGTCACGCATCACCGTGCACCGAGAAGAAGTGACATCACTCGACCCCGAGGATGGGTGGACTGTGATTGCTTCGGGACCGCTGACATCACCGGCGTTGTCTTCCGCGATTGCGGAGTTGACCGGCAGCGAGCACCTTGCGTTTTATGACTCGATCAGTCCGATTGTGGACGCCGAGTCAATCGATATGGATCGGGTGTACATGGCGGCGCGCTGGGACAAGGGCACGGCGGACTACATTAACTGCCCCATGACGCCGGAGGAGTACGACCGCTTTTACGATGCCCTGGTGACGGCGGAGTCCGTGCAGGAAAAAGAATGGGAGAAGCTGACATATTTTGAAGGCTGCCTGCCGATTGAAGAGCTGGCGCGACGAGGGCGCGATACACCACGCTTCGGCCCGATGAAGCCAGTTGGCTTGCGCGATCCGCGAACCGGCAAGACACCGTGGGCAGTGGTGCAACTGCGGTGCGAAAATCTTCGGGCAGATTCCTATAACCTTGTCGGATTTCAGAATCACTTGAAGTTCAGCGAACAGGCACGCGTGTTGCGGCTGATTCCCGGCCTCGAAAACGCAAGATTTCTGCGCTATGGCCAGATTCACCGCAACACCTACATCAATGCGCCGCGACTATTAACGGAGACGCTGCAACTCCGCAACCATCCGCGAATTCTTTTTGCCGGTCAGATTTCCGGGGTCGAGGGCTATACCGAATCAATCGCAACCGGAATGCTGGCGGGTCTATACGTGTCGGCCTTGGCGCGCGGTGAGCAGCCGGAGCCGGTGCCGCGAGCAACCGGGTTGGGGTCGCTGGTGCATTACATCACCCGCGCCGATCCTGCGCGATTTCAACCAGCGAACATCACCTTTGACTTGCTGGAGCCGCTGGAAGAAGAGATTCGACGCAGGGTTCGCGACAAGCGCGAGCGACATAAATTGCAGTGTGAACGCTCGCTGGCGCAATTTGATGCCTGGTGGCAGCGCTTTCGCAGCGCCGGCGCAGCGAGGTCCGGAACGGGCCTACAATCTGTCGTGACCCTCTTGATTCTGGCAATGTTTTTTGCGGTCGCCGCGCCGCAATCATTCGCCTGGGGACGCGATGGCCACAAAATTATCAATAAGGTGGCGATGGAGGCCCTACCGAAGAGTATGCCGGCGTTCCTGAGTACGCCGAAAGCCCTCGATGAAATTGTGTATCTAGGGCCGGAGCCCGATCGCTGGCGTTCCTCCGCGGAGCCGGAACTGAGTTATGCCGGCGCTCCGGAACATTTTATTGACCTGGAGTTGGCAGACCTTGCGGCTCCTAACGGCCTGCCTACAGAGCGCTACGATTTCCTCGACGATTTGAGTTCGGCTGATCGGCGTCATCCTGATCTGGCCGATCGCCTCACTCCACAAAAGGTAGGCCTGTTGCCGTGGCAGGTGGAGGAAGACTTTGAGCGGCTCACGGTGGACATGGGCGACTACCGAACATTGATGCGGGCGCATTTGGACACCTATGGCGCGGAGCAGGCGATTCTGTATGACATTGGATGTCTCGGTCATTTTGTAGGAGACGGCTCGCAGCCACTGCATACGACGATCAATTACAACGGGTGGGCCGAGGCGGAAAATCCAGAAAAATTTTCGCGTGAGCGCGGCATTCACAGCCGGTTCGAAACAGAATTTGTGCATGACAATCTTCAGGCGCGGGATGTTGCACCGTTGATTCCGACGGCGCGCACGCTCAATGATCCGTTTCAGGATTTTTTGCAGTATCTGCGGACCTCAAATGGACAGGTCGCCCAGGTCTATCGCTTCGATAAGCGGGGCGCGTTCTATGGCCATGGCACCGCGGCATCTCGCACCTTCACCGCGGAACGTCTAGCCGCGGGCGCGACCATGATGCGCGACATGATCTACACAGCGTGGGTCGACAGCGCGCAAACAAAGCCGGACGCCACCGGATGGTGATGGGCTATTTTTTTGCGGATACCTTCACGTGCTGCCACTGGTCTTCAATAAACTGATCCGTCATTCCCGCAATGTAGTCGGCGACCACGCGGGGAGCGCCTTCGCTGGCGATTTGTGTTTCATGGCTGGCCGGCAATTCGAGCGGATTCTGCATCCAGTACTGAAACAGTCCCGCGATTATTTCTTCCGCCAGCGCATGATCTCGTTCCAGGTAGGTGGCGTGATACAACTCCTGCAACAGGTATTGTTTGGCCTGGTGGCGGCGCTGTTCCATCTCGTCAGAGAGCGACACGAGTCGATGGCCTGCGTGGCGCACGGCAGTAAGTGATTGGATGCCACCGGCTGTCACGCGGTGATGAGTGTTGACCACCAGATCGTCGACGAGAGCGTTCAGCATGCGTTTGAGCGATTCATGGAATAGCAACTTCGGCGCGGCCTTCGGATAGCGAAGCTCCATCTTCCGATAGAACTCTTCAAACAGAGAGACATTGGCCCGAAGGTCTTCGACAGAGAGGATTTCAGCCTCGACGCCATCGTCCATATCCGCCGTCAGGTAGGCAATTTCATCGGCCAGATCGATCAATTGCGCTTCCAGCGGAGGCAATCGATCCAGCAGGTATGGCTGCAACTCCGGATGTTGTGCGAGCGAATAGTCGCGTGAATGCTTGATGATGCCTTCTCGCACCGCTAATGTCAGGTTGAGGCCGCGAAACCCAGCGTAGCGCTGTTCAAAATATTCCACGATGCGCAAGGCGTGCAAATTGTGGTCGAAGTGCAGGCCATAGGCTTGTAGTTGGCGATCCAGCGCCTGCTCGCCCGCGTGGCCGAACGGCGGGTGTCCGATGTCATGGACGAGCGCAAGGGTTTCGACCAGTTCTTCATTCAATTCAAGAGCCGCTGCCGCGGTGCGGGCAATCTGAGTCACTTCAATCGTATGGGTGAGCCGGCTGCGGAAGTGATCGGAGTCGCGGTGGGTGAACACCTGCGTTTTTCCCGCCAGGCGGCGGAAGGCACGCGCGTGGATGACGCGATCACGATCGCGCTGAAAGGCGGAGCGGTAGGCGTGAGGATTTTCCGGATGCTCGCGCGCAGCCAAGGGATCGGACGCATCGCCGATTACCGCGCAGTTGCTGAGCGAAGTTGCTTGCATGAGAGGGTTGAGAGGTCTAGTGTCCGACCGGAACCGGGTGCGAATCTTCCTTCGCCAGCTTGACCTTGGCTCTATCCAAACGCTTGCGAACCTTGTTCACGTCTGCGGGTTCTGCGTCCGCCGGAGCGGAGTTGGCATAATTCGCCAGCGAGCTTTCCCATTGTGCAACCGCCTCTTGCAAGTGGCCCGTGGAGGCGTAGACCTCACCCAAGTGATCGTGGACCGTTGGATCCTTCGGGATCAAAGTGATGGCTTTTTCCAGTGCCTCTTCAGCCAGCTCATATTGACCGAGCTTGTAATGCACCCAGCCCAGCGAATCGAGATAGGCGCCATTTTCCGGGTCGAGCTTGACGGCATGTTCGATTAGTTGCAACGCTTCAGGAAGCTTTTGATCGTGGTCGGCGAGCATGTACCCGAGGTAATTCAACGCGAGAGCGTTATTAGGATCCAGTGCCAGCGATTGGCGGAATTGCCCTTCGGCAGCATCGATGTGTTTTTGTCTTTCCTGCAGCGCGCCGCGCAGAAAATAGATCAGGCTGTTTTGCTGTTTGGTGGTGCTGAGTTTTTGCGCCTGGTCGATGGCGAGAGACGCGTCTTTCCATTTATGAAGCCGGGTATACATTTGCGCCAGGGTCAACCATACGATGCGATCCTGCTTGGTGCCGTTCAACTGCGCTTTGGCCAGCGCGATCCCTTCCTTCGGCTTGCCTGTATCTGCCAACTGTCCGGCAAGGGTCAGCTGCAGGTCTACATTCTTCGGCAGCGCCTGCACTGCCTGCTGCGCGGCTGTTGTTGCTTCGGGCAGCATTTTGGCGTCACGGTAGGTATCCACTTCACCTTGATAGCCGCGCTCGGCGTCGTCGCCGCCCAGAACAATCATTTCCTTATAGACGTCAATGGCCTGCTGGGTTTTGTTCTGGTCGCGGTACACGGTTGCCAGGCGATCGAGAAAGATGGCGCGATTATTCTTCTCGTCCGATGTGTACTTTTCGCTGGCATGGTGGGTGCTGTCGACCAGCTGCTGCAACAGATCCGCTGCCTGATCAAGATGACCCTGAGCTTCCGCGATCAACGCCTCGTTGTACTGCACCTCGGGAGAATCGGGATTGAGCGCCTTGGCATGGTCCAAAGCGGCTTCGGCTTGTTTTAAGTGGCCCTGGGTGCGTTCCAGTTCTGCGATGCGCAGAAACGAGTGCACGTCCTCCGGGTCCTGCGAGGCCACGCCTTGAAAAATCTTCAGCGCGGCGTCGGGTTGATTGTTGGTCAACAGATCTTCCGCCAGACCGCGCTGTGCATCCAGGTTGTCGGGCTGCAGCGTCAGCGCATCCTGATAAGAGGCGATGGCGAGCTTGGTGCTGTTTCCAGATTGATCGTAGGCAGCTGCAAGGGCCAGATCGATCTTGAAGGTACGATCGTCGGGAGGAACACTTTGCAGCACGCTGATGGCTGCGGGTAGATTGTTCTGCTCCCCATACAAGCGCGCCAGGTTCAACACCACATCTTCTGAATTCGGATCGACTCGGCGGGCTTCCTCGAACTGCGCCTTCGCGTCCTTGGTGTCGTGCTTCAAGGTGTAGAGTTGACCCAACAGCAGGCGATCTTCCACCTGATCAGGCTCGATCGATACAATCTTCTGAAATTCCTGAATGGCGAGATCCAACATCGGACCGGGCTGCTGGCCATTCTCCGTGTCGCCCAGCGAGCGCAGATATACCCGCCCCAGCAGTTTGTGCGCCTGCAGGTCATCGGGGTGGGTTTTCAGGATTCTTTGAGCGGTTTCAACCGCTTCGCGGATTCGCCCCAGCTTGAAATATGTATCTGCCAGCGTGTTCTGCAAAAACACCGAATCGGGGTCATGGCTGATCGCTAGCTTGTATTGTTCAATCGCCTGGACTGCCAGTTCCGGCCGGCCATATTGCTCGGCCGATTCCTCGTACAAATGTCCGAGCGCGAAATGGTAATAGGACAGGGCCCGCTTTCCAGTCTCACCCGCCGGTTCGGCGGAAGCTTGCACGGAACCTTGCACCGACGAGCTAGCCGGCGTTGCCGCAGGAGCGCTGATTTTAGGAGGCGCGCTTTGGGGAGTCGTTCCCTTGGTGGAACTGGTTTGGGCAATTGCAGCCGCAGAGCATGCGCACACTGCGATCAGCGCAGCAGATTGTTGCCATCTCCACAGAGAAAGGGGATTCCCTTCGGCGACACGAACCTTCATCATTCGAAATACTACCTCGCACCTTGTGCCGCGGTGTTCACGCACGGAAATGGAGCAGTTCGGCCCCTTTTTCCTGATTGTACGCCGGAAAGCCGTGCGAAGGCCTCGATCCGCACGGAAATTGACCTCTGCGAGTAGGACGATCCTAGTGCCGAAAATGCCTCATTCCAGTAAAAACCATGGCGGTATTCAGATTGTCCGCGGCAGCAATCACTTCCGCGTCGCGAACGGAACCACCCGGCTGAATGACGGCTGTAGCACCCGCCTCAACAACGACTTCCAGACCGTCAGGAAACGGAAAGAAAGCATCGGACGCGGCTACGCACCCGGCCAGTGGCAAAACGGCTTTCATTGCGCCAAATTTCGCTGCGTCGACGCGGCTCATCTGGCCGGCGCCAATGCCTAGCGTCTGCCCGTCTTTCGCGTACACGATGGCGTTCGACTTGACGTGCTTGCACACCCGCCAGGCGAACAGCAGAGCGGTCAGTTCTTCCTTGGTCGGGGCACGCTTGGTGACAACTTTCAATTCGCTGGCCTCGACGTGGCCACGATCCGCATCCTGGATCAGCATGCCGCCGGAAATGTATTTCATGGTCGGGGCGGTCGCGGCAGGCTTCACTTCTACCAGTCGCAGATTTTTCTTGGCGGAAAGAATCTCTTTCGCCTTGGCACTGAAGGAGGGAGCGACAATCGCCTCCACAAACAATTTGACGATCTCCGCCGCGGCGTCGCCGTCGACTTCTCGATTGATGCCGATGACGGCGCCAAAGGCCGACACAGGGTCGCACGCCAGCGCCTTCTCATACGCTTCCACGATGGTTGTGGCAGTGGCGGCTCCGCAGGGATTGGTGTGCTTGATGATGGCGACGGCGGGTTCCTTAAACTCCAGCGCCAGTTCCCAGCAGGCATCCAGATCGACCAGGTTGTTGTAACTCAGCTCCTTGCCCTGCAACTGGCGCAATCCGGCGATGCCGGTCCCGCTGCCATTGCTGTACAAGGCGGCGCGCTGGTGAGGATTCTCGCCATAGCGCAGCGACATGGTTTGCGGGTAAGCCAGCCTCAAGGTTGCGGGGAGGGGTTGCTCGCCGGGCTTAGCAGCGACGATGGGAGCAGCCGCCTCCGGAGGAATAGTTGGCAGTGTATCCAAAGCGTTGGCGATCGCCAGATCATACGCAGCAGTCAACGCAAACGCCTTCTGCGCCAGCCGCCAGCGTGTCGCGCGGCTCAGTTGACCCTGGTTCGCCCGCAACTCTTCGGTAAGCGCGGGATAATCCGCCGTGGAGGTTACGACGGCGACATCTTCAAAGTTTTTTGCCGCGGAGCGCACCATGGACGGGCCGCCGATATCGATATTCTCAATAACTTCCGCGAAATGGACGCCGGGCTTGTGCAGCGTTGCCTCAAATGCGTAGAGGTTCACCACCACCATGTCGATCGGCTCGATGCCATGTTCCGCCACAGCTTTTTGATGCTCCGGATTGGCGCGGATATGGAGGATGCCGCCATGCACTTTTGGGTGCAGCGTCTTCACACGGCCATCCAGCATCTCCGGAAATCCAGTCAACTCGGAAATATCCAGCACTGTCAGACCGGCTTCGCGCAAGGTACGAGCGGTTCCCCCGGTAGATACCAGTTCGGCGCCATACTTCGTCAAAACTCGTGCAAATTCGACGATTCCGGATTTATCTGTGACGCTGAGCAGCACTCGCCGAATTGGCTTCATGGACCTGAAAAACCTCGATGGAATGGAATGGGAGCAAGATCCAGTTTAATCCATCCACTACATCTGACTTTTGCACTGGCCAACTCGGAAATCCAATCGCTTGTCACGCCGATCCCCTACATTGTGATTTGTAATCTGCATGGTTGGTGGGTAGCCTGTAAACAGATAAGCATCGTCGCACAAGGGTTGTTGCCTCCGGGGGAGTTCGATCTGATCGACCACAATGACAGCGAGAGTCGGCGGCCTGAGATTCTGCCGCCCACGTCGCAGGAGATGGAGCGCGCTCGCAGCGCGGCTCAGGACACTCCATCGGATTACGATTTGCGATCTGGATACTATACGCAGGCGCCGCCTCCGTCACAGGCTCGCTCGCGCATTCTGACGGGCTGGGCCTATGCTCCGGCGACATATATTCTGATCGGCATCAGCTGCGCCGTTTATCTGGCGATGGTGTTGAGCGGCGTTTCCTGGTGGGATCCGACGGCGGAACAAATCCTTCACTGGGGCGCCAACAACGGCTTGCTCGAATTGCATGGGGAATGGTGGCGCCTGGTGACGGCGACGTTTCTCCACATCGGCATCATTCACATCGGCACCAACATGTGGTGCCTATGGAACCTGGGCCTACTGGGTGAGCCGCTGTTAGGACCGGTCGGGATTGTTGCGGTGTACCTGCTGACAGGCGTTGCGGGAAATCTGCTCAGCTCGGCTGTGAATCCAGGCGCGATTGGGGCCGGAGCCTCGGGTGCCGTTTTCGGAATTGCGGGCGTCCTGATTTTGCTGCTGAATTCACCGCACTTGCCCTTTCCTCGAGCGGAGTTAAAGCGATTGCGTCGCAGCGTGATTTATTTCGCAGCCATCAATCTTGTGATCGGAGCCTCCACTCTGATGTATTCAGGAGGTATCAAGATCGATAACATGGCGCACCTTGGAGGATTTCTATCTGGCATGGCCATGGGGGTACCGCTGGCTCCGATTCTGGGTACTGGCAGGGAGCCGTACTTCAAGCGACAGAAAATAGTTTTCTCTGTCGTGGCGCTGATTTTGCTATTGTTCGCGAACTGGTTCGCGCACTTTCGAGGAGTCTGATCTCGCCAGCGAATCGTCTGGGCGTAAATGAGGGCGCTCTGGCCGCGCTTTTTCGAGCTACATTTTCAATTCCGCAAGAGTCTCAGCGCTGCGCGGTAACAAACAACAAAATCCAATTAATTCTTTTCGGCGCCGGCAAATTTCTTCACCATGGCCAGCAACAACCTGCGATCGCTCTCATTCAAGTTGGCGGAATAGCGTCGAATCTGGGTCAAAAAGCGCAATTCATCTTCGCTGAACCGCTGTGCGGGCATTTCATAGCTCAGGGCATTCTCGGCGAAGAAGTGAGCCATGGGCACATCCAGAGCACTGGCAATTTTGTGCAGCGTGTCGAGCGACGGGACCGTATGGCCGTTCTCTACGCGTGACAAATAACAGCGCAGAAGGCCGGTTCTTTTTTCAATATCCCCTTGCGACATACCCTTTTGCAAACGGACGCCGCGAATCGTAGTGCCGATGTTGAGTGCTTCCATGATGGCCTCACCTGTGAACGACTGAACTGAAAAATTTGTCTTGATTCCCCACACCGGATGGGGTGTGGTCATACATTTGGATTCTGTTGACTATGTAGTTAACATGCCACTCTGCAAATAGGCAAGTAAATTTCTGGGAGGTACCGCAGACGAAACGATTACCCGAGTACCAGCCTTTTCGTTCGAGGAATTTTTTTGGCCGCAGTAGCCCACTGGCGGCGGGTCGGAGGCGAAAACTCGGTAGTCTATAGATGGAAGCACGGGAGCCGGCATTTTTGTTCGCCGGCATGGCACAACTTTGGCAACTACTAGGGTTTGGCCGAATCTAATTAGCTTGATAACAATGAATATTCTTCGACGACAAAGCTTGCTGGGTGTGCTGCTAGCTGCCCTCTTATTCACGCCCGTGGCGCAGGCTCAAGACAGCGGTATGGTGAAGCCGTTAAACCTAAGCGTGCCGGCAGACACCGTGTATGGCAGCGTCAGCTCCGGTCCACCCGTGAGCACCGTTGTTCCGCTTTCGCTGGATGATGCCATTCGCCGCGGATTGCAATCGAATCTGCAGACGACGTTGGTGAAACAGGATCAGCAGATTGTTTCAGGCGAACGGCTGGAGGCGATTAATTACCTGATGCCCAATCTTACCTGGGAGGCGGAACGCCAGCGCTTGCAGATCAATCTTCAGGCGGAAGGATTCAGTTCGAAATTGATTCATAGTTTCCCACCAGGATTGGTCCCTCCTGCCGATCTGAACAGCATTCCCGCCGTGGTAACGGTGAACGCAGTGATTGCCCAGGCCGACCTGACTCAATCGCTGTTCGACCTGCAATCGTTTGAACTGTACCGCGCGGCCAAAGAAGAGATCAAAGCGGTGGATTTCAGTTACCAGTCGTCGCGAGGACAGGTGATTCAAACTGTCGCCGATACCTATCTACGCGTGCTGGCGACGGCGGCCAACGTCGACAATGCCAAGGGGCTGTTGGCCACCGATGCGGAAGTGCTGCGTCAGGCAACTCTGAAGCACCAGGTAGGCGTGGGAACCAACCTGGATGAGTTGCGCGCCCGAGTGCAATACCAGCAACAGCAGCAAGTGGTCATCGCGCAACAGAACGCGTTTGAGAAGGTCAAGGTCGACTTGAACCGGGAAATAGGGCTTCCGGCCGACCAGCCGATTCAGTTGACCGACAGCACCCCGTACGCGACCATCGCGACCATCCCGCTGGACGAGGCACTGCGGATGGCTTACGCCAATCGGCAGGAATATCTGTACCTGCAGGCGAAGTTGAGGTCGGCACAATACCAGAGTCGCGCCGCACGCTATGAGAGAGTTCCGACCATCACATTCAAGGGCAATTACGGAGTCACGGGCACGGTTGGCAGCATTTATCACGGGACGTTCCTGGCAGAAGGCACGCTGAACGTGCCGATCTTCAAGGAGGCGCAATTCCGCGGCGATCGAGATGTTGCGGACGCGGCGACCAAAGATGCCATGGCGCAGCTGGCCAATTTCCATCAGCAGATTGAGGCCGAGATTCGTGACAACATGCTGGACGTGGCCGCCGCACAGCAGTTGGTCGATGTGGCCCGTAGCAATGTCGACCTGGGTCATGCCACGGTGAACGACGCGACCGACCGCTTTCGCAACGGCGTGGATAACGACCTTCCTGTGGTCGAGGCTCAATCCTCCCTGGCCACTGCGGAGGCACAACTCGTGAACAGTTTGTATGAATACAATGTTGCGAAGATTGCATTGGCGCGCAGTCTTGGCATCGTCGACCGTGAGTATCGCGAGTACCTGAGCGGTCCGTCCACTACGACGCAATCGGCTGTTCGCCAGCAAGACCATCTGACCGACATGGCGGCGATCCGCTGAGTCGCAAGACACGTGGCGACTTCGAACTGCAGATTGCCGTTCTCAATTTGAAAGGAATTGCCCGATGGCCGAAACTCGATCCGACGCGCTGGTGGTTTTTGGAGTAACGGGCGATCTTGCCCACAAGATGGTTCTTCCGGCGCTGTACGCCATGGCCAAGCGCGGGAACCTGAATGTTCCCGTGATTGGCGTGGCGTTCCCGAAGTGGAGTCTGGATCGGCTGCACAGGCGGGTGACCGACAGCATTCGCAAGTCTGGTGGCATCGATAATCAGCGAGCCTTGAAGCACCTGCTGTCGCTGATCAGCTATGTGAGCGGAGATTACAACGACCCGGCTACCTACACCGCGCTCAAGGCGGCCCTGGGGAAGGCTCGACGTCCGGCGTACTATCTTGCGATTCCGCCCGCGCTTTTTGGAACCGTGATTCAGAGCCTGGGCAAGGCAAAGCTGGCCGATCAAGCGCGCGTGATTGTGGAGAAACCTTTCGGTCGCGATCTGGCCTCGGCGCGAGAACTGAATCGCATTGCGCGATCGGTATTCCCTGAAGACGCTATCTTCCGCATCGATCACTTCCTGGGAAAAGAGGCGATCATGAACATCCTCTATTTCCGCTTTGCCAATTCTTTTCTGGAACCGATTTGGAATCGCAATTATGTGGCCAGCGTGCAGATCACGCTTTCAGAGAATTTTGGCGTGAAGGATCGCGGCGCGTTTTATGAAACCGCCGGATGTCTGCGAGACGTTGTTGAAAATCACCTGTTCCAGATTGTCGCTCTGCTGGCGATGGAAGCGCCTTCAGGGCGCGACTTTGGCGCAGTGCAGACCGAAAAGGCAAAAGTTTTCAAGGCCATGCTTCCGCTTCGACCGGAAGACTTAGTTCGAGGTCAGTATGATGGGTACCGAAAAGAGCCTGGCGTGGCGAAAAGTTCCGATGTTGAAACGTTCTGCGCGCTACGGCTGCTGATCGATTCCTGGCGCTGGAATGGAGTGCCCTTCTATCTGCGTTCCGGCAAATACCTGGCGGACACGGCGACGGAGGTGATGGTGGAGTTGAAGGCGCCGCCGCAAAAGCTATTCGCCGATTCTGCGTCGGCCACGGATCGGTCAAATTATTTGCGCTTCCGGCTCTCTCCTGACGCGGCGATTGCGCTGGCTGCCCGTGTCAAACTGGCAGGAGAGGAATTCAGAGGCGAGCCGAGGGAACTGTTCCTCAGTGAAGAACAGACGGGTGCGGAAAGTCCGTACGAGCGGCTGCTGGGCGATGCCATGAAGGGCGATGGCGCGTTGTTTACTCGCGAAGAATCGGTGGAGGCAGCCTGGGCAGTGGTTGAGCCCGTCCTGAAAAAACATCACCGCGCGCTGCCCTACAGGCGAGGGAGCTGGGGACCGAAGGCTGCGGATGCTTTGATTGCGAAAGATGGCGGCTGGCACAATCCAGAACCCAGCGACACGCCGAAGAGTTGATCCTGCGACACTTTTTTCCCGCGTGACCGGCGCCACGTCCGCCTAATCGATGCCGAGCTTGTGTTCCATTTTTTCAAGCGAAATGCCGGTTGTTTCCGGATAGAAGAACAGAACCAGGAAGAAGTCGAGCGCCATCATCGCGGCAAAAAAGATGAACGGATACGCTCCGGATGTTCCCGCCATGATAGGGAAGACAAGCGAGATGACGGCATTTGAAATCCAATGGGACGAGCTTCCCAGGCCTTGACCTTTGGCGCGCACGCGATTCGGAAACACCTCGCTGATATAAACCCAGACGACTGCACCCTGAGAAGCCGCAAAGCACGCAATGTAGGCCATCAGCAGCCACACCAGCCAGTGCAGGTGACGGTGGGTAATAAAAACGTAGGAGATCGCCGACAGGCAAATCGTCAGCCCGACCGTTCCCACCAGCAGCAGCTTTTTTCGGCCGAATCGATCGATCACCGTCATCGCAATCAACGTGGCAACCAGGTTGGTCGCTCCCACGGCAACCGCCTGCAGATCGCCGGAGATTTTGCTGGCGCCGGCCATCGCGAAAATATCATTCAGGTAATAGAGAATCGCGTTGATGCCCGATAGCTGGCAGAACATTCCAACCGTGATGGCGAGGAACACGGGAAAACGATATTGCCGCGAGAAGAGCGGGTCCGTGGGCGACGAACGTTCCAGATGGATGGAGGCGACAATATCGTCCAGTAACTGCTGCGGGTGTTCGGCGCCGGACAGACGAAGAACGTGCAACGCCTCCTTCAGATTTGACTGCATGGCCAGCCAGCGGGGGCTCCGTGGAATGCCAAACAGAGCGACAAGAAAACAGAACGCGGGGATGCCAGAGACCCCAAGTTCCCAACGCCATTCCGTCGCGCCGAGTTGCAATCTGGCAATCAGGAAGTTGGACAGGTAGGCCAGCAAAATGCCGACAACAATGTTGACCTGAAAAGCTCCAACAAGACGTCCACGCCACTTAGGCGGTGCGATTTCCGCAATGTACATGGGCCCCAGGACAGAAGAGCCACCGATGCCGAGTCCGCCGATAAAGCGGAAGAAGATAAGAGCTGGCCAGTTCCACGCCAACGCGCAACCCAATGCGGAGATGACATAGAAAATCGCCATCACGCGAAGGCTGTCCCGGCGGCCATACTTTTGTCCGGGGATGGCAGCCGTCAATGCGCCGACGACAGTTCCCACCAAAGCGCTGGAGACGGTGACGCCCAGCAGGAAGTGCGTCAGATGATACGTGAGCGATAACGCGTGCGTGGTGCCGGAGATGACCGCTGTGTCGAAACCGAACAGCAGCCCTCCCAACGCGCCGACTAAGGTGCTTCGGATGACGCTCCCGCTGATGGTCATGAACGCTTTGTGATCCTCAATGGAATGGATATTCGCCGGAAGTTAATCAAAATTCACCGTGCCGCATAAATGCACGCGGACCCCAAGCGCGTCGAACATCGCCGCTTTGACTGCGAGCGCATTGGCAGCCGCCTCAGCGTCCGGTGCGTACGCAATGTTGACGTGATTGGCGCGGTGTCGCGCCATGAAGGAGTCTCGCGATATACCTTGCAATATAGCGCTGACCATTGGCCATTGGCTGGTGGTTTGTTTCCATCGGCGATTGGTTTCTTCGTCCGGCAATGTGACGACAGTGCCGAGACCGATGTCAACATGGAGTGCGTTGCCTTCAACAAAGACGCGGCTCCATACGATGTTTCCGGGCTTGCCGACGCCCTTCAGTGTGCCGCCGCCCAGAGGAAAATACATGGGTGGCTGGCGCTCGCTGGATGCGCCCGCATACCCACCGACAAAGTGGTTGGCGGGCGCGGCTCCAGAAATCTGCAGCACCCACACGAAATCATCAATGCCGTCTCCCTGAAACTGTTCTCCCCAGCGCACGTCATGCAGGGTGGTCGACGGATCCAGGCCGAGCGCAGTCCAGCAGCGATTCGTCACCAGAGCATCGGCCCCGGCGCATTCGTCCACTTCATTGAAGTGCGGTAGCGGCCGGCCCGCATAGAGCTCCTTGCGGGTGTTTTCCTGATACACCGGTGGCCGATCAGAATTGTTGAACAGACCTTCAGCAAGGTCGGAAGCTGGAACCAGGTCCTTCAATCCCTGTTGGTATTGGATGCCGATGGCGTCGCAACCAAAATCGTCGGCGATGCGGGCGGCGGCAATGTACATTTTGCATTGCTCGTGGATCTGCCCGTCGGTTAGCTCTGAGCTCTCGTCCTTGCCGGTAACAAAGCGCATGCCTTTTTTGTCCAGCCACTGGCGCACTCCCGTTGCCTCATCCTGCGTGATACTACGCATCCGCGCTACCAATGCCGACTGGCTCAGCCGTTCCTTGAACACTCCAATGGGGTTAAGCAATTCGTCATCGATGATGGCGTTGTACATTCCCATGCAGCCCTCGTCAAAGATGCCGAGGATGGCTTTTTTCTTTTGTAACTCCGCGGCAAGCTGCTTGCCTTTGTTCGCTGCGTTCGTGGGAAGCGCTTTCACATCCAGGTCGCGCACGTGCAACAGATCATGGGTGACGGTTCTGTGGTCGATCCATTCTTTTTGGCGAGTCAGAAAATATTCATCGGTGAAATCTTTGCTCCATAGGGTGCTGAAGGGCACGCCTGCTTTGACCAGCGACCCGTTCAAATTCAAAAGGCCCACGAGTCCCGGCCATTGACCAGACCAATTGGCCACGGTAAGGATGGGGCCGCGATGACTGCGCATTCCGGGCAGCACATGGTGGCTATACTGCCAGGCAGCGGTGGCGAACACCAGGTTAGCTTCGGGGTCGATGCCGGCAAAAATATCCATGCCCATGCGCTGGCTGGAGATGAAACCGTGCCCGCTGCGGGTATCGACGGGGAAGGCGCGTCGCACGGTAACGCCTGCATCGTTGAAGCATTGCGTCAGCTTGCACTCCAGATCCTCCTGGGCAGCCCAGCAAACCTGATTCGCCGACAGTCGCAGGTCGCCGCTGGTGATCAAAACGACATCGTTGATGGGGAAATTTGTACTCGAACTTGCCATAGAAAAATGAACCTCATTCCTTTTCCGCATTTTCGGCGCGCCAGGATCGGCATTCGCGCGCAAGCAACAGGATATTCTCTTTCGCGCGATGCGTGATCGAACTGGGGAATTTCGCGCCGGCCACTGCAATTGGAAACCCGCTCTAGAATACTTGTTGTGCTGGTTCGCGATTTCAACTACATATTGCCGTCGGAGCAGATCGCGCAGCAGCCGCTGCAGGACCGCGCGGCCTCTCGCACGCTTGTTGTTGATCGCGCCAGTGGAAGCGTGCAGGACAGCTGGTTTCGCGGTTTTCCGGATTTCCTAAAGCCCGGTGATTTGCTGGCGCTGAATGATACCCGGGTGCTGCCGGCCAGATTATTCGCGCGTCGTGCTGGGATTCATGCGCAGCCGATCGGTCCTCGCAATCCGGCAGCGAAGGAGCATTTGCAGGGAAATGTCGAGGTCCTGCTGACCCAGCAGCACGCGCCGCTGGAATGGAGTGCGCTGGTGCATCCGGGTCGAAAGCTCCCGGTCGGGGAAAAACTTTTCTTTTTTGCGCCGGGTGATGTTGACTCAGGGACGAGCGCAAATCCACTGCTGACCGCAGAGATTGTTGGCCGCGGAGAATTTGGAGAGCGACGTCTGCGTTTTGATCCGGTCGATGATTTTTACGCAATCCTGGACCGCATCGGTCACATGCCGCTGCCTCCCTATATTCATCGAACAGATGATGACGCCGATCGCGAACGCTACCAGACTGTGTTTGCAGCCGAGCGCGGGTCGGCCGCTGCGCCAACTGCGGGCCTGCACTTTACGCCGGAGATTTTGTCCGCGATTCGCGCGCGCGGTGTCGAAATTGCTCGCCTGACCCTGCACGTAGGGCTGGGTACCTTTCAGCCTGTCCGCGTTGAAAAACTGGAGGACATCCGCCTGCACACGGAACGATACACGCTGCCCGAATCGACAGCGCATGCAGTGAACCTGGCGCGACGCGAAGGACGTCGGATCATTGCGGTGGGAACCACAACGGTTCGCACGCTGGAACACTGCGCGAGAATCTCCGAGGATGGCGAGTTACGCGCCCATTCCGGGGAGACGGACATGTTTATTTCGCCCGGATATGAGTTTCTAGTGGTCCGCGGACTGCTGACCAACTTTCATCTGCCTCAGTCGACGCTGCTGATGCTGGTGTGCGCATTCGCTGGAATCGAAAACGTGCTGGCTGCGTACAACCATGCGGTGGCCGAGGGATACCGTTTCTTTTCCTATGGCGACTGCATGTTCCTGACATAACTCCGTCCGTGGCGGCTCTGCATACCGATTTACGCGGATTCTGTAGACTCGAAAAAGATGGCTCGCACGTCCGACAAACCCGCCGTATTTCTGCTCGACACCATGGGCTTCATTTTTCGCGCGTACCACGCCATGCAGCGGCAGCGTCCCATGTCGACGCGCAGCGGCATTCCCACGGCGGCTGTATATGTCTTTGTGAACATGCTGAACCGGCTGCGCAAGGATTTTAAGCCGCAGTATCTCGCTGCCGTGTTTGACGTCAGTACGCCCGTGTTTCGCGACGAGCGCGCCAAGGATTTGAAGATTCGCAAGTTCAACGCCGCCACGCAGGCGTTCGATGAAGTGGAGTACGCCGGCTACAAGGCAAATCGCGCGGAAATGCCTCCGGACTTGTCGCAGCAAATTCCATATATTCGCCGCGCGCTGGAAGCCTTTCGCATTCCCATGCTGCAGCAGGAAGGCTTTGAGGCCGACGACGTCATCGGGACTCTCACGCAGCAGGCGTCGAAACAGGGCCATCCGGTCTACATTGTGTCGAACGACAAGGACATGATGCAGCTGGTCGGCGACAACGTGTTTGTGCTGAATCCTGCGAAAGATAATCTGGTGTTGGACCGCGCCGGAGTGCAGACCGCCTTGGGCGTGCCGCCGGAACAAGTGGTCGATGTGATGGCGCTCCGTGGAGATTCCATCGACAATATTCCTGGCGCGCCGGGGATCGGCGACAAAGGTTCTGTCGAGTTGATCCAGCAATTTGGCAGCGTTGAAGCGGCGCTGGACCATGCTGCCGACGTGAAGCGCAAAACTTACCGCGAGTCGCTGCAGAACAATCGCGACACTGTTCTGCTGAGCAAGGAACTGGTGACGATTCACTGCAGTGTTCCACTCGAGCTGGACTTGAAGCAATTGGAAACGCAATCGCCGGACCCGATCGCCAGCCGCACGCTGTTCACAGAACTGGAATTCACGACGCTGATTAAAGAACTTGGGCTCGCCGAAGCACCGAAGCAGACCGCGGAACTGGTGCTGCATCCGACTCTGCCGGAGCTGGAGCAATTACTCACCGCGGCTCGCTCCGGAACGCTGACCATTGCTAGCGGCATTGAGAAGGCGACGAGCGGGGAGCCTGTAGCTGAGTCAGAAGAAACGGCCGAGCCGGAGGTGCAGCAGACCTTGTCGCTGCTGGATGCGATTGAGTCTGCCGACAGCAAGGGTGCAGCGTTGGCTGCTCCATCTCCGGCTGCGGTGTTTGCGCTTGGGCTGGCCGTGGACGATACCAAGGCGTTCCGTGTTGCATGGGACGGAGAGGAAGCTTCGTTACTGCGCTCGGCTTTGGAAGATGAAACGCTGCCGAAGTCTGTTCACGACCTGAAAACACTTTTGCGTACCACGCAGTCGCATGGGATCCAGTTGGCAGGCGTTCGCGACGACGTCATGCTCTACTCCTACTTGCTAAATCCGACGCATAGTACCCATCGCCTGGAGGATGTGGCGGCGCGCTTCGACAATCAGTCGCTGCGTGGCGAAGGAGAAGAAGCACTGCCGATGGCGGCTGCCACCATCGCGCGGCTGGCGCCACAACTGCGCCGAGCAGTGGAAGACTCGGAAACGCTGAAAGTCTACGAAACCATCGATCTTCCGCTGACACCAATTTTGGTGGACATGGAAGATGCCGGTGTTCGCATTGATTCTGCTTATTTGCAGAGAATATCTGAGCGGCTGGCGGAACAGATGCATACCCTGGCGGAATGCATCTACGGTAATTGCGGCCATCGTTTCAACATCAATTCTCCCAAGCAGCTGGGAGATGTGCTGTTCAACAAAATGGCGCTGCCGAAGCCAATCAAATATGGCCGGGGCAAAGTCGTTTCCACTGCGCAGGATGTGCTGGAAGAACTGGCCGAGCACCATGAAGCGCCGCGCATGGTGCTGGAATATCGCCAGCTGGCGAAATTGAAATCGAATTATTCTGACAGCCTGCCGTTGCTGGCGGATGCCCAGCATCGCGTGCATACAACCTTCAATGCCGTCGGCACGGCGACCGGGCGCTTGTCGTCGGCAAATCCGAACTTGCAAAACATTCCCATCCGCTCGGAGCTAGGTCGTGAGATTCGCGCGGCATTCGTCCCGGCAGACGGAAACGTTCTGCTGTCGGCGGATTATTCGCAGATTGAATTGCGCCTGATGGCGCATTTCTCTGAGGATCCGCTACTGTTGAAGGCGTATCGCGAAAATGTCGACATCCACACGCTGACGGCCTCCGAGGTGTTTGGCATTCCTATCGAATCGATGGACAAAGAGACGCGCAATCGAGCCAAGGCGGTCAATTTTGGCATTGTGTACGGTATCTCGCCGTTTGGGTTGGCACAGCAACTGAACATTGAGCCGAGCGAAGCGCGCATCTATATCGATCGCTATTTTGAGCGCTACAGCGGCGTAAAGGCGTTTATCGAGCAGACGCTGGAACAAGTGAGACAGACGCAGAGTGTGCGCACACTATTTGGCCGGGTGCGTCCCATTCCAGATATCACCAGTCGCAACGCCAATATGCGCGGATTTTCCGAACGCACCGCGGTGAATACGCCGCTGCAGGGAACCGCTGCGGACCTGATCAAGCTGGCCATGATTCGTGTTGCGCGCGAGCTGCGGGAGCAGAAGCTGCGCACCAAAATGGTGCTGCAGGTGCACGATGAACTGGTGCTCGACGTTCCTATCGAAGAGGTCGAAGAGGTACGGGAACGTGTTCGCCAGGCGATGGAGCAGGTGATCGAACTGAAAGTTCCCATCGTCGCCGAGGTAGCTGTCGGACCGAACTGGCGCGATCTGAAATAGCGGCGCTTCGACTCGAAAGCTCGCCCCGCTTCAGAGAAATCTTCCCTCTGAGATCAGACTCCAAGTTCCGCTCGAATCGCATCTGCGATGCGGTTAGCGTGGCGTTGCATCACCTGTTCGGATTCCGCTTCGATCATCACGCGAGCCAGGGCTTCAGTGCCTGAATAGCGAACCACCACGCGGCCATTTCCATGCAATTCGGTGTCGGCGTCATGGATAGCGGCAACGACGGCGGGAAGCGTATCAAGGGGCTGCTTCTCCCGCACGCGCACGTTCAATATCACTTGCGGAAAGACCTTTAGATCCTTTGTCAGAGCCGACAAAGGCTGACCAGAACGCTGCAGAATATCCAAAACGATCAAGGCGGTCAGCATGCCATCGCCAGTGGTGCTTCGATCCAGGAACAGCATGTGGCCAGACTGTTCTCCGCCCAGAACCGCTCCATTTTTCTGCATCTCTTCCAGGACATATTTGTCGCCGACGGGGGCGCGCAGCATCTTGATGTCGTTGCTACGCAGTGCGGCTTCCAGGCCCATGTTCGACATAGTAGTGGCGACCACCAGATTTTTTGCCAGCCGATTGCAAGCATGTAAATCGCGCGCGGCAATCAAGAGCACCGCATCACCGTTGACTACTTTTCCGTGTTCATCGGCAAACATGGCGCGGTCCGCGTCGCCATCAAAGGTCATGCCCGCGTCCGCCTTGCGAGTCACAACTTCCTGAGCGACCACTTCTGGATGCAACGCACCGCAATGATCATTGATATTGCGGCCATTGGGAGAAACATGGGTCAACTGAATGTCGCCTCCAAAATGGGCCAGCAACGGCGGTGCGATTGCGCTGGCGGCGCCATTCGCGCAGTCCATCACGATGGTCTTGCCATCCAGGCGCAGATCCGGGACCTGACTCCGCAAGAAGTCAATGTAGGCAGCGGGTAAGGTCGGATCTACCTCCGGCGCAACTGTAGAAGAAATCTCTGACTCCTGTGTTTGCGAAAGCCGGGCAAAAATCTCATCTTCGATCGCCAGTTCAACCGCATCTGCCAACTTGTAGCCGTCGCCGCCAAAAATCTTGATCCCGTTATCTTGCCAGGGATTGTGCGAAGCTGAAATCACGATGCCGGCGGAGAATCCGCGAATGTGCGCCAGGTAGGCAACACCAGGTGTGGGAATGACGCCGGCGCTGGTCACTTCCGCACCGCCCTGGCAAAGGCCAAGGGTCAGCACGGCGGCAATCTCGTTGCTCGATTCGCGGGTGTCCATGCCGACCAACACATGCGGGTGGGGGTGCCGTTTGCGCAGCGAATGCGCGAGAGCCAGCCCAATTGCGTAGACGGTTTTTCTGTCGAGCGGGAATTGTCCGGCAACCCCGCGAATTCCATCCGTTCCGAAAAGTTTCCTCATCGTCTCCCGTTCACTTCTTGCTGAATTTCTTTTCAGCTTCCGGCATAGCATCCACTACGGTCGCATCCGCTTGACCCTGCGCGAACCGCAAATGCAGGGCGTCGCCTCGATGCAAGCTTTTCGCCGTCTTGATGAGGCTGCCACTGCCGTCATACACCAACGCGTAACCGCGATCAAGCACAGCCAGCGGCGAGAGCGCCGCCAGTCGGTCGGCAGCGCGGCTCGATCGAGTGCGGCAGCGCTCGGAGTAGGCATACCAGGCGCGGCCCAACCCTGCTTCGAGCGAACGCAAACGTTCCCCATGGAGCGTCATCTGACGTCGAACATCCTGACGCATTAAATTTGCCTGCGCGATATCGACCCGCCGGCTAGCGGCGGCAAAGCTCTTCTGCCAGGAGGCTTCCAGTCGAAAACGGAATTCATCGACTCGCTGCTGGCGACGTGCCAAGCCATGTTGCACCCCGGCAAACACGGCGGAAGCATTCAACTGTGCGAACCGTTCTCGCGCCTGCATCCGCTGATACCCGACGGCCCGCTCCAATCGTGCCGCCAACAATTCCAGATATTCTTCCACCCGATATTGCGCGTCCGTAATGATTTCGGCGGCGATGGAGGGCGTGGGAGCGCGTAAATCTGCGACGAAGTCGGCGATGGTGAAGTCGGTTTCGTGGCCAACGGCGGAAACTACGGGAATCGGGGATGCGGCAATCGCCCGGGCTACGCCTTCAGAGTTGAAAGCCGCCAGGTCTTCCGGTGAGCCGCCACCGCGTGCAACCACCAGCACATCCACGCAGGGATTTTTCTGAAACCAGGCGAGCGCTTCGACCACGTCACTGGCTGCCGCTTCTCCCTGCACTGCCACTGGATACAAGACGACGTGTGCACGCGAATGACGGCGCGCCAGCACGTGGAGAATGTCGTGAATGACGGCGCCTTTTGACGACGTAATGACGCCAATGGTGTGCGGATACAAGGGAAGCGGGCGTTTCCGTTCGGACTCGAAGAGCCCTTCTTCTTTCAGCAACGCATACAGTTGTTCGAACGCAACCTGTAACGATCCTTTGCCGCGTGGCTCCATGGATTCCGCGACGAGTTGCAATTGTCCGCGATCTTCATAGACGGAGATGCCGCCGCGCACCTGTACTTCCAGGCCGTCTTTTGGCGTGAACTTCAGCAGTCGGGCTTTGCCGCGAAACAACACCACGGGCAATTGGCTCTGATCGTCCTTCAAAGTGAAATAGATGTGACCGGAGGCGGCTTGGCGCAGGTTGGAGATTTCACCCTCGACGCGCAAATCGCGATATTCCTTCTCCACGTGGCCGCGAATCTCGAAGACCAGCTGATGCACCTTCCACGGTGGTCGCACAAACTCGGCAGCTTCAGACGAGGTAGAGTTAGCCGGGAAAAGCAGGTCCATCTGCGGGCGCGCCATGGCAGGGGTAGCCGGTTGCCGCGAACCGGCTAAAGGTTTTTCCCACGGCGATTTAAAAGATGGACTCATGCAGGAAGTCTTATCCGAGAGCGAACCAGGGATTTGTCATCAGGTCGAACCAAGACGCGAATCGCGATGTATCGCAACGATGAGTCTAGCATCGCGCCTGCGCTAAATAGCACTCTGTTGTATCCTCCGCATCCCGCGGAACGGCCCGGCCGTCAACGGCGAAGGTGATTCAGAACATACAGAACCACAGAAAGAATCACGCTTAGCAGCAGGCAGGTCGCCAGCGGGAAATAGACAGAAGAGTGCTTGCCTTTCCACGCAAAGTCGCCGGGCAATCGTCCGAGCGGAAGGCCCAGCTTTTGCGCGAGCAACACGCACACGCCCAGAATGACGATGAAGACGCCGGTGAAGATCAGCAATCGTCCCAGTCCCTGCATCTGTTCCAGTGTAGGCCTGGGCGGCGCCGGCATGCACGCGCTTTACAGTCATCGAGATTGCAACAGAGCGCCCGCTGCTTCCAGTAACTGCGCCGGTGGAACTGGCTTGGTCATAATGCGGCTGGGTGCGGGATGCGACATCGCCCACGACTGGGCAAATCCGAGGTTGGTGTAATGCCCCGTTAACAGCAAGACGCGACAATCGGGACATTTCTTCGTAACCTCGGCAACAACCTCCAGGCCGCCCATGCCAGGCATGGAAATATCGCACAACAATAGCTCTGGGCAAAACTCGTCAGTGCAGGCGACGGCCGCGAATCCGGTATACGCGGTCCGACAATCGAATCCGCGCTTCTTGAAAATCATGCATAGGGTATCGGCAACCACCGGCTCATCGTCGACAACCAGGATCTTGTGCTTCATCGTACCGCCTGAATTCCTTGTCCGCGTCCCATCGTCACTCGAAACTCGATTCGCCGCCGAGGCCCGGTGCTCGTCCTGGCGAGGCCCAGCGCAACAGATTGCGAGGGAGAAGCCCTGTCGCGTGCAATCCAATCCAATGGGGGGAGATCATTGCGTTGCTTACTGTTGGGAGTATTGTGCAATTCGAATCGAAGGAACGGTGGTGAGCCTGTACGTCCATTTTTGTGATCCTGAGCACATTTTCTTTGCCGGTTGAAAAGAGTCTCTTTGCCCAGAGCCGGAATAGTTCGGCGGATTTCGCAAAGTTTTTGCGCACCCAACCCACTCGTGATTGAATCTCAGCAGCAGCTTTATGCGCATTTTCACGCTCATTCTCGGTGTGCTGTGCCTGGCGGAGGTTCTGCTGGACGCGTTTCAGACGATCATCCTGCCGCGTCGCGCGAGCGGGCGGTTCCGCGTGTCGCGAATCGTGATGACGGCAATGTGGATTCGCTGGCGCTTTATTGCCGGCAAGTTGAGGGAGACGAAACGTCGCGAGAGCTTCCTGAGTTATTTCGGGCCGTTATCGTTGCTCATCCTGGTCGTGATTTGGGCCATCGGACTGATCTTCGGTTTCGGGCTGCTTTTCCACGGGATCGGTTCACCGTTTGCCGATGCCCACTCCATCGGCAAATGGGAGACGGATCTCTACGTCAGCGGAACGACTCTGTTCACCCTGGGTCTCGGCGATGTTGTGCCACTCACTGTCCCATCGCGAATTTTGGTCGCTCTTGAGGGCGGCATGGGACTGGCATTCGTTGCCGGCGTGATCGGATATTTGCCCGTGTTGTACGGAGCCTTTTCGCGGCGAGAAGTCAGCATTATTCTGCTGGATGCGCGCGCCGGCTCACCACCCACCGCGCTGGAACTGCTTCGTCGCCACTCCGGTTCCACGGGCGAGTTGGCGTTGCAAACGTTGCTGGTGGAATGGGAACGCTGGAGCGCCGAGCTGCTGGAGAGTCATATTTCCTATCCGCAGCTTTGCTTTTTTCGCTCCCAACATGACAATCAGAGCTGGCTGAGCGCCCTGGTCGCGATGCTGGACACGTGCGCGGTGTTGATCGCCACGGTTGAGGGCGATGCGGCGCGACAGGCGCAGCTGACATTCATGATGGCACGGCATGCCGTCCTCGACCTGGCGCATATCTTTGGGCTGAAAGGCGGTCCTTCCAAACACGACCGACTGCCGCAAAACAGCTTGGAGAGCATCTGCGAGCAGCTCTCTACCGCTGGCTTCAAACTGTGTGCAGGAGATGCTTCTGTGCAGCGGTTGCGAGAACTGCGCTCCATGTATGAGCCGGAGGCGTTTCAGCTGGGACGATTGCTGATGCAGGAACTTCCGCCGTTTTATCCTCAGCCGGGGAAGCGCAGCAATTGGACCCAGATCACCGGGCTGCGTTCACAAACAGAAGCTTCTCTTTTGTCCGCCGATCAACGAAAAAGTCTCGCAGTGAATAATGCCGCGATTGACGAGAGCCATTCTTTCTAGCTTGATTCAGATGACCGCAAAGGGTAGATGATTGTATCTAGCGAGCGGTTCGTGCCGAGACCACCAGCCATGTCAGGATTGCCGCCTCAACCAGCAGGAGCACCAGCAGCCACCAAAGCAATACCGGAGCGGCCAGCAGATAATGCGCTGTGTCCGGCTGCGTGGGCTCTGACAGACTTGCGGCGTAGTTGCTGATGGCCCTCTCGGAGCGATTGAGCGCCGGCAAAAGAGGAACCTTGCCCAGGCCGCTTTTGCTGGCTGGAGATCCTGTTGCCTGGTCCAGGGCGGCGTTCAGATCTACCAGGCTGGCGCGGATTTCAAGCAGCAATCCCTGTCGCCGGCGATCCTTTGCGGCCCATCGGTCCAGGCCTTCAGAGTCGGCCTGAATTTGCGTCCTTTGCAGGCGGTAGTCTGTTTGGTATTGCTCGATCGCGGTGGAATCCTGCTTATCCGCGCCCGCCATTCCCAGCGCGTCCATCGCGGCGCGCGCCGCAGCCACTTTCAGCCGCTCGGCGTGCTGATATCCAGGATTGAAAATCAAATCCTGATGCGCGGCTCCGTTGGCTGAGTGCTGCGCCTCGTGCAGCATCATCCACGCCGTGGCGGCGATGGCAAGAAACAACACCACTGCCAGCGTGCGTCGAGTTTTTTCGGATGCATTCAACGATTGTCCGGGTCGCGCGGCGAGCCTCGCCGTGCACCTTGCTGATGCAATCTTACGCTGTCACCGGCTCCAGCAGGCGAGCCCAGCGGCGCTCTTTGCGTTCCGCGAAAGCGCGCTTGTGGTAGGCGTATCCTGCGACCAATGGCAATGCCAAGGTCGCTTCGCTATAGACCATCTGTTCGAAGGTCGTATCAACCTTGCCCCAGGAACTGGCTTCCTTCAGCGTGCTGGAAGAAAGCGCGCCGTCGCGCACATCCGCTACGGTGATCTGGATGGCGTACTTGTGCATGGGAGCATCGGCGCCCAGAACATCCGCCGCTACGACAATATCCTGCGCAAAATTCTTCGGAACGCCCCCGCCGATCATCAACAGGCCGGTGGTTGGGTTGGCAATTTTCAGCTGGGTCAGCTCGTAAAAATCTTTCACGGAGTCGATCGAAACCTTGGGCTTGTCGCCGCGCGCATGTTGATGGGCAACCAGGCCAAACCCAGCCGAGCAATCGCTGAACGCCGGACAGAAAATGGGAACATCTTTCTCATATGCCGCCAAAACGATCGAGTCCGCACCGCCTTTTACGGGCGTTTTCCCTTCCTTCTGCAGGTAGGCGCCCATGGCGCGGATAAACTCACGCGAGCTATGGGGGCGGAGGGGGAGGGAATCGGCGATTTTGTGCGTGGTCTCGTCGCAGATGCGCAGTTCTTCCTCATCGATGAAAGTGTCGTAGATGCGGTCGATCATTAACTCACGCAGAACGCCATCTTGCATGCCGGATTTAAATTCATCGCCGGCAATATAGTGGCGAAAACCGAGCGCCTCAAAAAAATCCTGATCGACAATGTTCGCGCCCGTGGACACGATGGCATCCACCATGTTGTTGCGCACCAGATCGACGAAAATCTGCTTGAGGCCAGCACTGATCAGCGAGCCCGCCAGGCACAGGATCACCCCGCATTCCTGGTCGCGGAGCATGCGCTCATAAATCTCGGCGGCACGCGCCAGATCGCGCGAAGAGTAGGCCATGGCCTGCATGGCGTCGACCAGCGAGCGTACGTCGTGCTGCTTGATGTCAATGTGCTGGATTGGGTGGCTCAGGAGTGTCTTTTTGTCTGCCATAATGCTCAGGATAGCAAATTCAGCAGGCCTGCTGGCTTTGCAATGGTGTGAATATCTCGGGCGATCGACTCTCGGCGAGCAGAGAAAACTTTGCCTTTCATTCGCGCTTGGGTTGGTCGATCGTTAGCGCTGGGATCGAGGCTTGCGAGCACGAATTTTGAAACGGATGGGAGAGCCTTCAAATCCGAAGACTTCGCGAATCTGGTTTTCAAGAAAGCGTTCGTACGAGAAATGCAGCTTTACGTCGCGATCGGTAAAAAGCACAAACGTCGGCGGGGCCACTCCGGCCTGGGTCATATATAGGATGCGCATGCGTCTCGACATCGGCACTGGCGCGCGTTCGAAGTCGACCCGATCAAGGAAGCGATTCATCTGACCCGTGCCTACTCGTTTCTGGCGCTCCGCAGCCACTCGGACGACGGTGGCGAATACCTGGTCGATATTCTTTCCTTCCGCGGCGGAAACGAAAACCACCGGAACATAGGACAAGAACTTCAGGTGATGTCGCAATTGTTCCTCGAAAACTCTTTTGTCCGCTGGAGTCTTGCCGTCTGTCCGCTTGGAAGTGACCAGGTCCCATTTGTTGACCACGATCACCATCGACCGTCCGCTCTCATACGCGTATCCGCCGATGGTGGCATCCGCCGCCAGCACGCCCGCTGTAGCATCGACCACCAGCAGCGATACATCGGCAGCTTCCAGATGCTTGCGTGCCATCAGCACGGACAGCTTTTCCGCCATCTCATGCGTCTTGCCCTTGCGGCGAATCCCCGCCGTATCGATGAAGCGGAATTTCTGTCCGTCTCGCTCGACAAGTTCATCGACGGCATCGCGCGTGGTGCCGGCAATCGGCGAAACAATGGCTCGCGCTTTGCCGGTGAGGGCATTCAACAGAGTGCTTTTTCCAACGTTGGGTCTGCCGATGATGGCCACGTTGACTTCATCCGGAGCTTTGGCGGGAATGGAAGGAATTTCTTCTTCCTCGTCCGGCGAAGGCTCCTCGATCTCGTCTTTTTCGGCAGGCGCGGATTCCTCTTCCTCGTCTTCCGCAGCAAAATCGTCGACCGGCACTACTGCGAACATGGCGTCCAGCAGGTTGCCAATCCCAATGCCATGCTCTGCGGACACCGGGATCATTTCCTTGAAGCCAAGGCGGCGATAATTTTCTGCCTGCGGCAGCAGGGCGTCGACATCCATCTTGTTCACGGCCAGAATCAGCGGCTTGCCAAGGCGTAGCAACAGACGCGACAGCTCCATGTCCGGTGCAGCCAGTTCCGTTCGCCCGTCGACCACCATCACCACCGCGGCAGCTTCGTCGAAGGCAACCTTGGCCTGGCGAAAAATCTCAGCCGGAATAAATTCCTGCTCGGAGGGCATTACTCCTCCGGTATCGACCAGCCGAGCGTGACGTCCGCCCCAGTCCACGACGCCGTAGATGCGGTCGCGCGTGATCCCCGGCTCATCCCCAACGATTGATCGGCGACTGCGGGTCAGGCGATTGAAGAGCGTCGACTTGCCCACATTGGGGCGGCCAACGATCGCGATCAATGGCCAACGTGCGTCTGCAGCGGGAGCTCTGCGGCGGCGGTCGCGCGCTGCGGCTTGTGTGCCTTTTTTTATGGGAGTCATGGGGCGGGAAATTGCCATCCTGCCAAAGCGTGGGAAAAACGCCTGGCTTCTCTATTATAGGAACAAGCAGTGTTTGGAGTGCTTCTCACCCTTGCCCCTACCCTCCTCGACGGAACCTTCGACAGATCGCAAGCTCCCCCGGCTGGAAGAATTTTTTTCTCCCGGCGGCATTCTGTCGCGCTCGGGATTGCCCTATGAATACCGCCCCGGCCAGCTGGAAATGGCTCGCGCGATGGAGCGCGCGTTCACTGAAAAGCGGCATTTGATTGTGGAAGCGGGCACCGGCACGGGCAAGACACTCGCCTATTTGTTGCCTGCGCTGCGATTGGGCCAGCGCGTCATTATCTCCACGGGTACACGCAATCTGCAGGAGCAGATTTTCTTTAAGGACATTCCGTTTCTTGAATCGCTGCTGGGTCCGTTGCGGGTGAGCTACATGAAAGGTCGCGGCAATTACTTGTGCCGCCAAAAGCTCTATGCCCTGCGAGATCAGCCAATTCTCACCGGAATCGACATGGTCGATCAGTTCAATACCATCCGCGATTGGGAACAGACCACCGAGCATGGTGATCGCGCCGAACTGACCACCATCCCGGAAAACAGTCCGCTGTGGGGGCGTCTCGATGCGCGAGGCGAGGCCTGCCTTGGATCTTCTTGTCCGAACTACGAGCCCTGCTTCATCACGCAGATGCGACGGCGTGCGCTCGAGAGCGACATCGTCATCGTGAATCATCATCTTTTCTTTGCCGACTTATCGATTCGCAAGCAGGCGCAGAATGCTCCCGATGCGGGCGTGCTCCCGGAGGCCGCCGCTGTCGTCTTCGACGAAGCGCACGAGTTGGAAGAGATCGCGTCCAGCTATTTCGGCGTCAGCATCAGCAATGTGCGCTTTGAAGAACTGGCTCGCGATGTGGAGATTCTGCTGCGCGCCAAGCAGGCTTTGTCGGCTTCGCTGACGGCTGCGGCGGAATTGGTCCGTGAGCGTAGCCGCATGTTCTTTGGCGCGCTTCCCGAGCCGAAAGGTGCCGACGGTCGCATGCCGTTTACCGATCGCGAGGAGTTTCTGGAGCAGTCCGGAGATTTTTATCTCGGTCTGGTGAATGCGCTGGAACGATTGACGGGCGAACTGGAGAGATTGCGCGGAGTGGAAGAGGCGAGCGGCTTGAAAAAGCGCACCGCCGAACTGACACACCAATTGATGTTTTTGCTGGAGTCGACGGATCGCGGATATGTTTTCTGGATCGAGCGCCGCAGTTCCACCGGCTTGCGCCAGTCGGGAACGAATACCTGGCTTCAAGCCACGCCGATTGAAATCGCATCGTTGCTGGCCAGCGATTTGTTCGAGTCGATCCCATCTGTAGTGCTGACATCAGCCACACTCACCGTGCAAGGGAACTTCGACCACATTGAGCGCAGGCTGGGACTCACCGGTGCGCGGCAGCTTGTGGTGCCGTCGCATTTCCGCTATGGGGAGCAGGCGCTGTTGTATCTTCCGCCGGAAATGCCGGATCCTCGCGAGCCCGCGTTTACCAAGGCTGCGGTGGACAAAATCTGCGAGATTCTTGAAATCAGCCGCGGACGCGCCTTCTGCCTGTTCACCAGTTATAGCCAGATGCGCCAGGTGCATGAACAACTGATCGCGCGTGTCGGATTCCCATTGCTGCTGCAGGGCACCGCGCCTCGCAACGCGCTGCTGGAAGAGTTTCGTGTCACGCCGAATGCCGTCTTGCTCGGCACTTCATCCTTCTGGCAGGGGGTCGATGTGCAGGGAGAACAGCTCAGCTGCGTTATCATCGACAAGCTTCCGTTCGCCGTTCCCAGCGATCCTGTGGTAGCTGCGCGCATGAAAGCGATCGAAGCGGACGGGGGCAATGCGTTCGCCGAGTATCAGATTCCTTCAGCCGTGATCGCGCTGAAGCAGGGGTTTGGCCGGCTGATCCGCTCGTTGCATGACCATGGCGTGCTGGTGTTGCTGGATCCTCGTCTGCAGCGCCAGCGCTATGGCCGCGTGTTCATGGAGAGCTTGCCGCCGTATCGCGTGACGCAGCGCCTGGAGGATGTGCGCGAATTCTTCGAGTAAGCCGTCGCGCGTCCCGAAATTCCTTGACAATGCCTCTGGCCGCCGTCGAGCATGGTTCATCCCTCAAATCCTCTCGAAAAGGCTCCCTGCCAATGCGAATCTTTCCCGCGTTCCTCGCGACCGCTTGCCTGGCGACTGTTTCGCTCACTGGTTTGGCGCAGACGCCAAATCCGTTGGCACCCTACATTTCGGTCGCTGATCCCGTGATTGTACTCACGCATCTTCAGATCATCGATGGAACCGGGGCAGCGCCGGCGCTTGACCAAACAGTGATTCTCGACCACGGCAAGATAGCTTCCGTTGGCCCAAGCGCCAGCGCACAGATTCCCACTGGCGCGAAGGTCCTCGATCTGCACGGGCACACCGTCTACCCCGGCCTGGTCGGAATGCATGAGCACCTTTTTTATGTGGAACCGGGCAGGGCGCAACATGGGTTGGTCGGGGGAGAGATGTTTCAGACCGGTGCGCCGCTCTATCTTGCCGCTGGTGTGACGACGGCGCGTACGACGGGCAGCATCGAACCCTATGCCGATTTGAACATTAAACAATCTATCGACAGTGGGCTGACGCCGGGACCGGACTTCGATGTGACGGGTCCTTATCTGGAAGGCGCTGGCAGCTTCATCCATCAACTGCATCCGCTTTCTGGACCTGCGGATGCGAGCCTCACTGTAAATTATTGGGCCGACGAAGGCGTCACTTCGTTCAAGGCGTACATGTTCATTACGCCGGATGAGTTGAAGGCCGCAATCGACGCAGCGCATGCTCGTGGGCTGAAGCTTACCGGACACCTATGCTCTGTCGGTTTCACGGAGGCGGCTGGCATGGGTATCGATAATCTTGAGCACGGGCTGTTCGTGGATACAGAGTTCTACTCCGGCAAAAAGCCTGGACGGTGTCCCGATATGCGCGCTGCCGAACAAGAGATGGCGGAAAAGCTCGATGTCACCAGCGCCCCCGTGATGACGATGATTCACGACCTGGTGGCGCATCATGTTGCCGTTACTTCCACGCTCGCAGTGTTTGAGATGTCCGTTCCCAACCGGCCGCCGATGAATTTTCTAATGCGCGAGAAGGGTTCCATGATGCCAGAAGCCTGGACGGGTGTGTTGGAAACGCGAGCGCTAATTGCCGAGCATGCCGATAAGTCCAACATGCCGGCGCTAATGAAAAAAGAAATGCAATTTGAGCACGAATTTGTCGCTGCTGGCGGCCTGTTGATGGCGGGCTGCGATCCGACTGGCTACGGCGCCACCTTGCCGGGTTTTGGCGACGAGCGCAATCTCGAGCTTCTGGTGGAGGGGGGCTTTACGCCGGAGCAAGCCATTCAGATTTACACGCAGAATGGCGCGAAGTATCTGGGCCGCGAAGATCGCATCGGCACGATTGCGGCCGGTAAGCAAGCCGACCTGGTCGTTGTGACCGGCGATCCGGCGAAAGATATTTCCGCCGTCGAGCACGTCGATATTGTCTTCAAGAAAGGCGTCGGCTATGACCCCGCAAAGCTGATCGATTCCACCCGAGGCATGGTCGGATTTCGGTGACGGCGCTCACATTCAACTCGCCCGATTCTGCTGCTACCATGGGGCTGAGCGGTGCATTCCAGGCGCCGAGAGTGATCCTCATGTCGCGCAACCTCTATCTTCTGTCGGCAGCATTGCTGGTGTTTGCCCTGGCCTCCTTCGGTATGTCATGGACTCATAGTGCGAACGAGCCGGGCCTGCCTGGGGTCGCGCAGATGTGGCGCATGATGGCGCTGGTTTTGTTCGTGCTGGGGGCTCTGGCATGCTTATCCGGCACAGTGACGAACCTGTTTGAGCAAGCGAGCCGTCGTTACGAAGAGCGCGAACGCCGCCAGCGCAAGCAGCCATAGCTCTGGCTGTCGCTTCCACCTGACGCGACTTCTGCCGATTTCGTTCTCGATCGATACAATAGAAGAGGCTGGGAAATTCTCCGCGCCGTTCGAGGAAAAGCATGTACGAAGTTACCGTGGAAGCGGGATTTTCCGCAGGCCATTATCTGCGCAATTACCGTGGCAAGTGCGAAAATCCGCACGGACATAATTACAAAGTCCGTATCACCCTGCGCGGCCGCGAATTGGATGTTGCCGGCCTGCTGCTGGATTTCAAGCAGTTAAAGCAGGTCATGCGGCCAGTGATCGACCGGCTCGATCACCAGATGATCAATGAGCTGGCGCCGTTTACGGAGTTGAATCCGTCCGCTGAGAACCTTGCCCACTATTTCTTCGACGAAACCAATGTGCAGTTGCGCGAAATGACCGAAGGTCGGGTCACCGTCAAAGATTGCACCATCTTCGAAACCGACACCACCACTGCAACTTATTACGAGTGATTTTGTGGTCCTGATCGAGCTGTATGTATCTGTGCAAGGGGAGTCGAGCTTTGCTGGGCTGCCGTGCATCTTCGTGCGCCTGGCGGGCTGCAATCTTCGCTGCTCCTGGTGCGATTCAGAATACACATTTCATGGTGGAGAGAAATTCACTCTCGACCAAGTGGAAGAAAAGATCGCCGCGCTTGCACCGGTCAAGCTGGTGGAGTTTACCGGCGGAGAGCCGATGTTGCAGGAACGAGAGTTGCTGCCGATGATGGATCGCCTGCTCGACAAGGGTTATACGCTGATGATCGAAACCAGCGGCGAGCGTCCGCTGGCAAGGGTGCCGAAGCCCGTTCATAAGATTATGGATGTGAAATGTCCGGCCTCCGGCGAGAGCGGTCGGTTTCATCTTGAAAATCTCGAAGCTCTTACATTGCGGGATGAAGTGAAGTTCGTCATTTCCGACCGTGCCGACTATGAATTTGCCCGGGACTTTATTCAGCAGCACAACCTTGCGGCGCGATGTGGACAGATTTTGCTGTCGCCCGCATTTACGCAAACGCCGACATCGCAGCGCACGGCAGACAATTGCGTGCTCGATCCGCGTCTGCTGGTGGAATGGATGCTGGCCGATCATGTACCCGCACGCCTCAGCCTGCAGATCCACAAGTTTATTTGGGAGCCCCTGAAGAAAGGGGTGTAGTCGCAATATCAGCGGACCTACATCCTGTCTAACCTGGTTCTCGCGGCGGTGAGTCGCCGCTTCCTGGAGGTCGCTTCGACTGGAGGGATGTCGCTCCGAGAACCCTATCCCAGGTTTTGCTATAGTCGCTGACAAGGACAACGTCATGGAACCAACAGACCCGAATGCAGCGGCGACCTCCGCGGAGGAAGACGCGGCGAATAAGCCGACGACGATCAGTCACTGTGCAACGTTGAACGAGGCGCAAATGGCGGTTAGCCTGCTTTCCTCCTTCGGCATCGAGGCGAGGATTGAAGGCGAAAACTATCTGCGCATGTTAGGCAGCATGGTGCCGGGCACTGACGGGATTCGGGTGCAGGTACGACAAATGGATGCCGAAGCTGCGCTGGAAATCCTCAACCCCGGTCCAGAGTCCGACTTCGACGACAGGCAGTTGGAGTGAATTGGGAATCATCAGGTCAACGGATTGACCAGTGCTTGCCGGGTGGACTTATCGCGTTCTTTGCGCAGGGTCAGCCAGATCACCAGGGCGATCAGCATCGCGACAACAATTGAAATCACGCTGCCTTCCGGACCCGTGGCGCCGCCGCTCATCAGCAGACCTCCCTGCGGATGGCTTCCCAGCAGGTGACCTTTCGATAGCATTCCGCTATCCGCGGTGCCATAAAAGTAGGATTCTCCCCAGTCCCACGTGGCATGGGCTCCGATGGCCCACCAAAGTGAGCGCGTATACCAGAGGCTGAGGCAGAAAATCAGCCCGATAAAGCCTGCCTGGAACAGGCCAATCGGCGACTCTCCGGAATTATTGCTGTGGACGAATCCAAAGCCGAAGTTCCATAGGATGGCGGATATCCAAAAGCCTACCGCTCCGTAGCCAATGCCGCGCGCCAGCGTGTATTGGATGTAACCGCGAAAGAAAAATTCCTCGAACACGCCGACCAGCAGAAAGAAAACCATCCAGGCAAGCGCATACTCCAGCGCCCTGAACCCGTGCAGAACAATTCCAGTGAGCACAATGTAATGGCCAAGATAGAGGGACAAAATCAGCAGGGAAATAAACGCGAAACCCCAGCAAAATCCCTGGAGGAATTGAGGCAACCGGCGGGAATTGCCACCCAGGCCGTACTCTCCAAATGGACGCTTTTCGATGCGGGACATGATCCACGCAGCTAACAGCACGCATAGCAACAAAAGTAATTCCTGCAAGATGCGAGGTCCGGGCGCGAAAATCTGGATGCGCGACGGATGAACCGGCGGCTTACCGTGGCGAAGGTAGGCGTGAATGGCGTCGGCGCTGAAGTGAATCATCGTCAAACACGCCGCAACGATCAGGCCATAGATGGCCAGGCTCCAGCCTGCGCGCAGGCCATTCGGGCCAATGAACATGCGATGTCGGAGAGGCGTCGGCGTGATCGGTTGCGGTTCGCTGGTTCGGGCGTCTACCGTGCCTGGGTTCGGTTCGACTTCTGACATCGCGAGGGTGTCCTTTGCGTGCGGGATTCCTGAATCTTAATTTTCAGGTACGGAATGCGCCACAGCTTTGTTCCATTTGGGAATGATTCGTTGTGCTCGCAAGCTGGCTGGCCACGACATAAAATTGAGCTATAGACTGCAGTGATGGGAAACTATGCCGAAACCCAAAGGCGCTGGGGTGTCCAACGTGAGGTAAATCTTGGATTTCTGCTGCCGTCATAACATCGTTGGCGCGATTCGGCTCATCCCAATACAGAAGCATGCGGAGGTTCGCGCCGTATGAGCAAAGCGGGACGTGCTTTCGCTGCAACACATCCGGCATTACGCCAAAGAAATAGCACGAAGTCTGTTTATGCAGTCGGAGCCTGGAATTGAAAAATGAAAGTGGTGTGTCCTCTCGGCCCCGCGCCGTTGTTTCGCTCTCCGGAGGCATGGATTCGTCCGTTTGCCTGGCATTGGCCGTCAGAGATTACGATGTCTACGCGCTTCATTTCAGCTACGGTCAACGCACCGAGCAGCGCGAACTGATGAGCGCGCGAGCCATTGCGGATTTGGTCAGTGTTCACCAATTTCTGCCGTTGAAGATCGATCTATTTCGCCAGATCGGCGGCTCTGCCTTGACCGATAAGAACATCGCGGTACCTGACGCTCCCGCAGCGGCAAAAATCGGCAAAGAGATTCCAGTCACCTACGTGCCGTTTCGAAACGCGCATTTCCTCTCCGCTGCAGTCAGTTGGGCAGAAGTTCTGGGCGCAGAAGCGATCTTCATCGGCGCGGTTGAACAGGACAGTTCCGGTTATCCCGATTGTCGGCCCGCCTACTATTCCGCTTTTCAGAAGGTGATCGAGACCGGGACGAAGGAGGGGAACATTCGGATCCATACGCCGCTGATCCACATGGGAAAAAGTGAGATTGTCCGGCTTGGCGTGGAACTAAACGCGCCTTTTCATCTCAGTTGGTCGTGTTACTCCGGCGAGGATCGCGCCTGCGGGGTGTGCGACAGCTGCGTATTGCGTTTGCGGGCATTCGCGGAGGCAGGAATGGCTGATCCCATTCCGTATGTTGGGTCGTAGTCAAGATTTTCTGCGGTTGCAAGCAACCTTCGGATTGAAAGGAAAGTTGGTCGTGCGGTGTTCCTGGTGCTGGTGTAGCTTTAGAATGGCGTTGAGGCAGTAGTTACAGCGGCGTTGAGTGAAAATCACCACGTCGAGATGTGTCGAGGAGACGAGAAATGGAAAAGCTTCGAATCGTTTTATCTTCAAGGTCCGCAAAAATGTTTGCGGCAATTTCGGCAGTATCCTGCGCCGCAATGTGTGCGGCAATGTTCGTGATCGTGGGCAGTCTGTTGTCTTCCCCTGCCTTTGCCCAGGCAGCGCCCGCGGCGACTACAACAACCGCCAGTATCCATGGCCACGCCCAGGATCCGTTGGCCCAGCCGGTAGCCAACACGTCAGTCGAAGTGACGACGGACGGCAAAACTCCGCTGTACACATTTAAGACTGACGCCAATGGTGACTACAAAGGCAGCGGCATTAAGCCCGGCACCTACACCATCGTGCTCTATGGAGACATCAAGGGCAAAGACGGCAAGATGACTAAGGGCATCGTGGACTATCAGCAGGATGTGAAACTGACAGCCGGAACCGACACTCAGGTCGACTTCGATATGACGCGCCAGGCCTACATCTCCAAGTTGCCTCCGGAAGAGCAAAAAGAGATTGCCAAGGTGCGCAAAGAGAATGAAGCCACCGAGAAGCAAAACAGCCAGATCAAGAATGTGAATAAAATGATCGTCGATGCTCGCGCAGCGCGCAAGGCCGGCAACTTTGACCAGGCGATCGCGCTGGATACGCAAGCGACCCAGGCCAAGCCGGACGTTGGTCTGACGTGGTACGAACTCGGTGATAGCGAACTGGCCGCGAAGAAGTATGCAGACGCCGCTACCAACTACAAGAAAGCCCTGGCCTTGCTGGCTGCGGCCAAAGCTCCGAAACCAGACGTGATTGCTGCTGCCGACAACAATCTGGGCGAGGCGCTGGCGAAGTCGGGCGACGTGACGAATGCGGTTACCGCCTATGAGGCCGCTGCCAAGGCGGATCCGACCAACGCCGGCATGTACTACGCTAACGAGGCGATCGTTCTGTTCAAGACTGGTCAAGGTGACGCTGCCGGAGCTGCGGCCGAGAAAGCCATTGCCGCCGATCCAAACAAGGCCATTGCGTATTACATCAAGGGATGGTCCCTGGTGCAGCACGCCAGCATCGATCCCAAAACCAATAAAATCGTGTTGCCTCCGGGTTGCGCGGAAGCCTATCAGAAGTTTCTTTCGCTGGACCCTACTGGACCGCTCGCCGCGGATGCACAGAATATCCTGCAGCAAGCTGGCGAGACCGTTCACTCGTCATACAGAAAGCACTGATCCAACGTAACGTCTAGAGCAACGGCTCCCCGGTGATGGCAGGGAGCCGTTGCTGTTTGCCAACCAAGAGGCTCGCCGGATGCAGAAAATTCCATCATCAGATGCTTTGCCGGGCCGGCCTGCCGCTCTCATCTCCTTCGTCGAGGCATGCTCCATCGTTTCTGCGCAGGCTGCTATCCAAGCCACCCGTGTCAGCGAAGTTGCAAACTGCGAACTGATCGACGCTCTCGGTCGCAGATTGGCCGCACCGCTGATTGCGGGTCGCGACCAGCCCCCATTTCCTCGGGTCACGCGAGACGGTTTTGCGGTTCGAGCGAAAGATGTCAATTCCGAGTCACTTTTGCGCGTAGTTGGCCAGGTTCGCGCGGGTGAAGCGTGGCCTGCCGGAAATCCCCCGATTGCCGCTGGAGAGACGGTCGAAATTATGACCGGTGCGCCGCTGCCTGCTGGAGCAGACGCGGTGTTGATGGTGGAATATGCGCAGGAAACCGAGGGCCAATCGGATGTTGCTGCGTACGATAAGGGCTCGCCGCAACGAGGGGTGCGCCCGCTTCCCGGCAGAACTCTCAAGCCAGGTGAAAATGTCGTTCCTGAAGGCAGCGAAGCTCGCCGTGGCGACATATTGTTACAGCCTGGATCGCGACTCGGGCCGGAACAGATTGCGCTGGCGGCTTCCTGCGGTTTTCTTTCGGTTCCTGTTTTTCCCAAGCCAAACGTTGCCATCCTCGCAACCGGTGACGAACTGGTGGATGCATCAACACAGGCGACAACGTACGCAGCGATCTCTGCCGAGTCCACTACAGCGATTCAACCGCATCAGATTTACGATTCGAACAGTCACGCACTGGCCGCGCTCGTGCAGCAGGCCGGGGGAATCGCAATGCGACAGCGTCCCGCGCGGGATGATCTGGGCGATCTTTCCATGTGCATACGGGAGGGGTTGCAGGCGGCTCCGTTGTTGCTGCTGACCGGCGGCGTTTCCATGGGAAAATTCGATCTGGTCGAAGAAGTTCTCGCCGGCATGGGTGCGGAGTTCTTCTTCACCGGCGTGAAGATGCAGCCGGGCAAACCCGTCGTGTTCGGTCGTGTGCCATCCGATGGCGATCGCCCTGCGCGCTACTTCTTCGGATTGCCCGGAAATCCGGTTTCGACCATGGTGACGTTTCGAGTTTTTGTCGCGCCTTTGCTGGCGGCGCTGGCAGGAGAGCGAAACTGGCAGCCAAATATTGCGATGGCGAAGCTCGGCGAGGATTTTCACACAAAACCTGGGCTGACGAGGTTTCTTCCGGCGGTTCTCAACACTGGCGCCACGCTCCCGACGGTGGATCCAGTACGCACCCAGGGTTCTGGCGATCTGGCGGCGAATGCGCTCGCAAACTGTTATCTGATCGTGCCGGAGGAATGCGATCTTCTCAGCGCCGGCGAGATGGTGCGCGTACTGTTGCGCTAGCCCCTTTTCGTCCGACCCCACGAACCGTGTCGTCGCAGTGTGATTCCCAATCCACTCCTGCTACGCTGATGGTCATGAGCAAGCTTTCCCATTACGACTCCGCTGGGCGCGCGCACATGGTGGACGTCAGCGATAAAACTGCGACAAAGCGCGAGGCGGAAGCGACCGCGATGGTCGAAATGTCTGCCGAAGTGTTGGCCGCGCTGCCCGCGAATCCTAAGGGCAATCCGCTGGAAGTCGCGCGCTTTGCCGGCATCCAGGCTGCCAAGCGTACGGCCGAGTTGATTCCGATGTGTCACCCCCTTCCGCTCACATATGTAGATGTCGTCACAGAAATGCGGCCCACCGGCGTTTTCATCCGCGCTATTGCGGCGACTACAGGACCTACCGGGGTGGAGATGGAAGCCATGGTGGCAGCCTCAGTCGCCGCTTTGACCATCTATGACATGTGTAAGGCCATGGACAAGGGCATCGTCATCCGGGAGGTTGTGCTGGAGCGGAAGTCGGGTGGAAAGAGCGGAGACTACCGCCGAACTCCGCCCAACCCATAACGCTTTTGCTTTCCGCCGTTCTTCGTCCATGGCAACCCTTCAATGCATGGAGAAAGAATGCGCGAATTGCCTTTGCTGATTATTTTTACTTCCTCAAAAAGTTTCCTGACGTTGATTGAGCACCATGTTCATCGCCTGGTCTTCGGTTCGTCTGTCCTGAGTGGGACGTTGATCGCCGGTTTCGTAGTCTATTGGGTCCTCTTTCACTTCATTCTTCGCAAATCCGTTTCGCCGACGAATCACGTCACACTCCGCCGCTTTCGCAAGCCGGCCTTCTGGATGCTGGTGGTGCTCGCAGCAATGGCCGCCGTCCCAACATTTGGCATCTCCGCCTCCTCCGAAGACATCACCGAGCACGTATTGCACATCTTCTTCATCGCTTGCCTGGCATGGTTCCTGATCAGCGGGGTCTATGCGGTGCAGGACCTTCTGTTACGCCGCTACGATATCAGCCTGTCGGACAACCTGCGGGCGCGCCAGGTGCGTACACAATTGGCCGTCATGCGGCGGCTGGCTATTGGGTTCGTCGGTCTGCTGGCACTCGGACTGATTCTCTACACGTTCAACCACACACGCCTCTGGCAGGCTGGTGCGGGTTTGTTGGCTTCGGCGGGATTGGCATCTCTTGCTCTTGCGGCTGCGGCGAAGACAACCGTTTCCAACCTTCTGGCCGGCATACAGATCGCCCTCACGGAGCCGATTCGCATCGACGACGTCGTGATCGTCGATGGTCAATGGGGCCGAATTGAAGAAATTACGGCTGCCTATGTGGTGGTATGTATCTGGAACCTGGAACGGTTGATTGTTCCTCTCAGCTACTTCATTGAGAATCCATTTCAGAACTGGACGCGAAGCTCCGCCAACCTGATCGGAACCTGTTACATATACACGGACTATAGCTGCCCGCTCGCACCGTTGCGCGAGGAATACCTGCGCGTTTTGAAAAGCACAGACTTGTGGGACGGCAAAGCCCAGGTGCTGCAGGTGACAGATCTGTTTCAGCAGACCATGCAGATTCGCGCATTGATGAGCTCTGCCGACTCTGGAAAATTATTTGATCTGCGTTGTTATGTGCGAGAAAAGATGATTGCCTTCATCCAGCAGAACTATCCGCAATGTCTGCCCAAGCAGCGCATCAATGAGTTGCAGAACGCGCCCTGGGAACAAGTGAGCGAGCAGTTGCAGTCGGCACACTGAATCGAGCGACCACCAAACTTCGGTGAGTTCGACGATCCAAGGGTGGTTACTTTCGCGGCGTGGATTTTTTTGTCAACATGCGGAATGTGGTCCACGCGTTCGCAATGATCAGCGCACTGATCTGAATCAACACGGATGTCAGATGTCCTGCATGCGTGTTGCGCAAAGCTGGAATGGCAAACTCAATGGCGACACAAAATATCATCGCGATGACGATCGAAATTCCTGCAATGCGATTGGCGCGATACCATGTCGCTCGGTCGCGGCGCGAGCGTTCATTCCGAAAACCGTAGATTGCGTTTGGTCCAACCCATCCGAAAATCATTGGCAAGGAATAAAGCGTCGCGAGAATCGGGAAAGTTAACAGGAGAAACATAAGCTGTTGTTTTAAGGTGGGTTACAAACGGAAAAACCGCCCGGCAACAGGGCGGTCTTTCCTTCAAGGGAGAATAGTTCCAACGGAGGCAAAGCCATCAGAACTTTCTGGCGTCATACTATGAGCCGCACCGGAGGGTGTCAAGGCATTTCAGGTCCAAATTTCCTTGAAAAATAAACGTCGTAGATTCAGCTAGTTGCAAGAAATTCTCCTCCGTGCCCTGAAAAGACTGTTTTTCTCCTGATATTCGCCTTTTGTTGTTCAATATTTCGTCTAAGTAATTTATTTCTATATGTTTACCTTGGCTTCTAATGCAAAATCCCGCTCAATTTTCGCTCGATCCACAAATCGGGAGGCTTCGTCAAACGTCCGGCTGCGGCGGCAGGTAACCTCATTTGAGATTCAGGCGAATAAATTCTGAGGATCCATCTTCGGGTAATCCAGATTTATTGCGCGATCGTTGCAATGCGGCGCGACCCGCGCCCAGAAAAATTCCAAGAACAATCGCGATCAACGCAAAAATTCCCACCAGCGCAGCGACGTCAAGAATAATTTGTGCGACCAGCTTTGGATCATCGACGTGTGGCCTTTGATGGCCCATGGTCACAATCTCTTCGTAGTGCATGCGTTGCAGCAGCTCATTCGCAGCTCCGCTGGAATAGCTTCCTGAACTAACCGCAACCAGTGGACCGGATCGGCGCATCCGAATTGCGGAAGGATTGCTGTCGGTCAGCGCCGGTGTCCACGGATACTGCGTCGTGCCATGGCTCGCGAAGTATGCCTGGATTGCATGCTGCCGGTCTACGGCGATATCCGAGTCCGGATAGTTGATGATCGTCAGCGTGCCCGTGCCACCTAGCGCGTTGTATTGCGCTGTCACTACCTCGGCGCTGCGGCCGAAGTCCACCAGGCTGGGAGGAAGCACGCCGCCGCTCATCCGATACGACTGCGGTCCGATCGCGTATTTCACCGACTCTCGTTCCAGATGTTGCGGGGGTAAATATTCGGGAAGCCTGGGTGGCGTCGCCAGGTTGCCGAGCGGTTTTGGTAATTGGGAAGCCAGGTCACGCAGTTCGGCGGCAGACATGGGGCTGATGTGCTCGAACTTCGCATCGACCAGAGTCGTGCCGCTCCAGAAAAGCACGCGCTTGCCGTCGAACGCCGCACCGCTTCCTATATCGGCTGCGGACATCGTGGGCCGGCGATAGAAGGTGAACGCGCCGTAGGCGCCGGTCGCATCGCCAAATTCCATCGCCTTCACTGTCAGAGTGCCGTCATCGCGGGTATATCGGGCGGACTCATAGCGGGTGAATCCATACTCCTGCAGCGGAACTGCATCCCCAGGATCGGCGGCCGAGGCTTCTGTGGACTGATCCGGTTTTCCAGTGATCTGCCAGCCGGCAAATGTTTCCGGCAATAAATTCTGGGGCGCAGGAGTTGCACTTTCGGCTTGCACCGCAGTCTTCGATGCGGCAACGGTGTTTTTTGCCGGAGGGGTGGCAGGGCGCGATTGCGCGTGTAAAGAAAGAGTCGTCAGGGCGACGAACAGTAGCGAAAAAAACGGTCGAGGTGCAGACAAAGTCCGGAGCATGGTTCCGAACTCAGACTATCATTCGGACCGCTATTCGGCGGACGCGGGGAGGGCCTCAGCGGGGTTCGTTTTAGCGATACGAACTCCACTCATCCCGTCAACGTATTCCGCCACGCCGCGATAAAGTGCCTCCGCCAGTCGTTCACGATATCGGGGCCGCGAAAGTTCGGCGGCACTTTCGGGATTCGTCAGGAAGGAAATTTCTGCCAGGATGGAAGGCATCTGCGCTCCGATCAAGACGACAAACGGAGCCTGCTTGACACCGCGATTCTTCAGCCCGGCATTGCCCGGCAGCAGCCCGGCATACAGTTGCTGCTGAACATCCCCGGCGAATTCCCGCGATTCATCAATCTTGTCGCTCAGGGCAATCTTGCGCACCAGGTCTGACAGGTCATACACCGAGCGATTGGAGTCGGCATTCTCTCTGCTCGCCACCGCCATTGCGTCGGGCGACGTGGTGAAGTTCAGGAAATAGGTTTCAACGCCGCGAACGTCCGGATCGGAACTGGAGTTGGCGTGGATGGAGAGAAACAAATCGGCATGCGCTGCATTTGCAATCGTCGTACGCTCTTCCAGCGGAACAAATTTATCCGTGCGGCGAGTGTAGATCACCTCCGCACCCAGACGCTGTTGCAACAGGTGCCCCAGCCGAAGCGCGACATCCAGAGCGACGTCTTTTTCTTCAATTCCACCCGGTCCGATGGTCCCGGAATCGTGGCCGCCATGACCAGCGTCGATGACGATGCGACGAACCTGCAGCCCGAGTATTCGAGCCATTGAAGGCTGCACGTTCATTGGCGACGTCGATGGATCGTTGGGTAACGGGGGCGTCGGGGAAGTCCGCTTGGCTGCATCGAGTGGTTTCGCGCTGGGTACAGGCGGGGTTGCGATCGGAGTTTGCAAACCAACTGGCCGTGGCGCCGGTGTCGCGGTGTGTTGCATTGGCAGCCCAGGCGTCGGAACGTGCCGGATCGGAGAATTTTGGGTCGGGGGAGCATTCTCTTCAGCAAAATCATTTTCCATCGCAGGTTGCAGATCTAAGATCAGTCGCGACGGATTCGACAGAACGAAGGAGTTGAAGCTCACCGGCCGCTTCATCTGCAGGACTAAAGTCGCCTGGTTGGCGGTGAGCATGCTCACGCGCATGGAGCGGAGATTCTCATCGTGCGATGCCATGATCGCGTGACCCAGCAAGGTTGCAGCCGATTGGGCGCCAAAAAATACGACCGTAATCTGGCGGCCATCCCGGTCGGAATAGGTATGGTAGGGAACCGTATCGCTGAGATCGATGGCCAAGCGCGTAGAGCCGTTTTCATCCCAATACCTGACATCCATCAGCACAGCCGCCAAGGGCAACGTTTTGGTCGCGCTTGCAGTTTTGGCAGCGGTCGCTGTTTTGCCTTCGATCCCTGAAGTGGACGACGGGCGTGCGGGCTTCGAGTCGGGATCATTGTCGACCCAGATCACCCGACCCGGGCTACTCGGTCGAACACCGGTCTGTTGCGCAGGGATTTGGCGAGTGGGAGCAAGAGGCGTTCTGGTGGGCGCATCGGCGGTTTGTTTCACCGCGCGGTTGTGAGCAACGGATGCAACTTCAATCGGTCTATCTTCCAGGCCGGCGCGCGCTTGCTCTGCCAAAGCATCATGCGGGTATTTAACTAAGAAAAGACGATAGGTTTTTCTGGCCGCGGCACGATCCTGCAGATCGTACTGTTGAATCTGTGCCTCTTCAAAGAGCGCCCGCTGCCGCAGCGCACTGGTTGGATATTGGTGCCGCAGGAATTCCCACTGGGCGACCGCATCGTGCAGCAGCTTTGCATCGCGGAAGCAGAGTCCCTCGCTGCCAAGCAGGTCGGCCACAGCGGCGATACTGCGTGCCGCTTCTGGCGATGCCGGGTCGCCGTGGTACACGGCGCGATAAGCATCCAGGGCGTGCTCATACTGCAGACGCGTTCGATCGCTATCTGGAACAGATTCCAGGCGGTGTTGGACCGCAGTGGCGCGAGCGAAATCTACTTGACTCTGATGGTGCGACGTGGAAGCATGCACCGGCGGAGGGCAAAGCAGAAATATTCCCAAGCTCAACGACGCGACGCAGGCGGCCGCGCCCCGGCGGGAAGAGAATCGATGGCAGAAGAGAAGAGGCACGTGTCTAAGTTGCAGACAACCTGCCAGAGCACCTCCAGTATAGATTTTCCGGTGGGCGAAGCAAAGGAAAAACAGACTCCAGCAGCACCTTGGGAACGTGTCTTTGGAAGGTCGTAGCGCTGTGCCTTAACCTAAGAAGCTGCCAACGATCTTTGGCGCGCTGCGCAGAGCTGCGTCCAGTTGGCTGGCATCTTTGCCGCCCGCCTCGGCCATGTCTGGCCGTCCGCCGCCCGAGCCGCCGACCATCTGCGCCAGTTGTGCGACTACCTTGCCCGCCTGTACGCGGCTGGTCAGATCCTTGGTGACGCCGACGATGAGCGCAACTTTTCCATCTTCCTGTACGCCGCCCAGAACGACGACGCCGGAACCCAGCCTGCCGCGCAAATTATCAACCAGCGTGCGCACTTGTCCGCGATCAAGCGCGTCGACGCGTTGCGCCAGCACTTTCACGCCGGAAACCTCGACGGCTTCCGAGGCTGCGTTGCTGACC